>NZ_KI911557.1:1137585-1748318 GCF_000515215.1 Methylomonas sp. 11b | reverse complement strand
GTTCTAAAGGCTAATCTGAGCTCGGTAATTTATTGCCGAGCTTTAAAACGAGGTATTCCAAACGCTGAATACAACGAAGCCTGAATTACTGTGCACTTCCATTCACAACCGGAGAACTGAAATGAGCCAACTGCCTAAATTTTCAAATTCACCCGAGAAGGCTTCGAATATCGTTGGCACTCAAATCCCCATCGCCACAAGCGATCGCCGGGGAAAAGCCGCGGTGTCTATGATTACTTCGGCCGTTCATCTTGCCGGGAATAGCCGTCACTAGGGTTCCAATTAGGAGTGATCATGACAACATTAGAGCAAACTGTTTTGGATACAACACCGGATACCACAGCTGCCGGGGTGTCCTGGGGATCGATTTTTGCCGGTGCAACCGCTGCGGCTGCGCTGTCCTTAATCCTGCTTATTTTAGGTGTGGGCTTGGGTTTTCCGGCGCTTTCGCCTTGGTCCCATCAGGGAATCAGCGCGTCAGCACTGGGTATATCGTCCATCCTCTGGCTTAGTTTCGCGCAGATCGCTGCATCGGGTGTGGGCGGCTATCTGGCCGGCCGCTTGCGTGTAAGGTGGGCCAGCGTGCACAGCGACGAAGTGTACTTCCGGGATACCGCTCACGGCCTATTGGCTTGGGCGATTGCTTCGTTGGTAACGGCGGTGCTATTGGGTACCGTGGCCGGCAATCTGCTGGCAATCGGCGCTTCGGCCAATGCTACAGCGATATTGACCGGCGCCGAACTAGCCGGGGTTCATGCGCCTCTCGGTCATCCTAATCCGCCGTCAAAAGGAGTAGACGAGCGTAAGCATAATGGCGATAGCGACTTAAGTTATTGGGTCGATAGTTTATTCCGGTCGGTGCAATCACCAACCGACATGCTGGAAAAAGACTATGGTTTGGTATGGCGGGAGGCGTCGCGAATTTTTGTTAACGGTCTGCGCTTGAATGGTTTGCCGGCGGAGGATCAAAAATATCTGGGCCAAGTCGTCGCCAAACAAACCGGATTGTCCGGAGCGGATGCCGAAAAGCGTGTGTTCAATGTCTTTGCCAAGGCACAGGCCGAGCTGGCCAAAACCGAGCAAAGCCTTAAACAGACTGCTGACGACGCACGAAAAGTGGCGGCTTACACTTCATTGTGGATGGTGGTGGCGCTGTTGTCGGGTGCGTTTGTGGCAAGTTTGGCTGCGACGTTCGGCGGCAGGCAACGTGATAGCGAGACCTATGTAGATAGAGGCCTTTAGCTGATGCTTGGCAAGCTAATCATAATATCGTTTAACTCAAAATCAGGAGACTAACCATGCGCTCGCTTTTACTGTTATTGCTGGGTGTACCCATTCCAATCATTATTTTGATTGCCTTACTGACCCATTTTTGACCGAAAAGAAACCGCGTTGTTTGGCAACGCGGCCGTCTTGGTGCCAATTTGCGCTAAGCGACGATGCAGCGATAGTGCTGCGTAGTCAATTAACGACCGCGCAACAAGCTGCCCAGCAGAAAACCCACTGATGCCGCAATGCCCATCGCTGTCATCGGGTTATCCCGGACATAGCGGCGGCTGTTTTTCATCAGTTTTTTTTCGGCATCCATCAACTCGTCCCGCGTCTCCGCAAGTGTCTCCGCAGTATTGGCGGCAACATCGGCGAGCTTATCGTAAGTTTCATGTGCGTAATTTGAGGCTTTGTCTAGGGTGTCCATCAGCGTTTCCTATTGCAGAGAGCCTTATGTCAATCAGGCTTGAGCTTCGAATATACCGCTTCGCACCACAGCGGTCTGTTCGACCGCGTACATATTGCCGGTTTATAGCAACGCTAAACGTGAGTAACAGAAATGGCGATATCAACTATGACTAATACCTTAAAAAACTTCCCCATCGTTTGCGTTGGTGGCTCGGCGGGCGGGTTGGATGCCTATAGTCGGCTATTGCAAAATCTCCCGTCCGACATGGGTGCTGCCATTGTCATCGTCAATCACATCACCATTATGCCGACCCAGCTCCATGAAGTTCTGCCGCGCTACACCAAGATGCCGGTCGAATTAATCACGGAAAGATTGCAAATCACCGCTAACCGCGTGTTCATCATTCCGGCAAACCGGGATTTACATGTCGTTGCCGGCGAGTTCCGTTTATTGCCAATCTCAAAGCCGCGCGGCTGGTCTGATGTGATTACGGTTTTTCTGCGGTCTTTGACACTACATTGGGACGGCAAACTGATTGCGGTGATTGTCTCCGGTTTCGACGGCGATGGCGCCGCCGCGCTATGCGGCATCAAAGAAGTAGGCGGTATCACTATTGCGTAGAAGCTTGATACGGCGATTCAGCCGGATATGCCGGAGAGTGCCATCGCCAGCGGCTGTATCGATTTTGTGTTGTCGCCGGAAAATATTGCTAAAGAAATTGTCCGAATCGCCGGCGCTGTCGTAAGTGATTGCGTAGTTTAGGATTCAAAAGATAAGTTGTTTAGCGCTACCTAATTTATACCTTTCGCACTTCAAATTTCAGCACATCTGCCCCCTCGCCGGAGAGGGTGAGGGGGAAAGCGTAATTTGAAGTGCGATGCCTATATCCGTGTCGCCGACGCTAGTCGGTTTGGTTCATATCGAGCGATGACCTACGCGTTGTGGTTTGCGGTGTTTGTTATGCCAGCTGTAAAACCCTCTTTTGGCCAGTTCCACCACGAACAGATACGAAACTGCCATCGCTGCCAGAATGAGATAAAACTGAGCCGGCGGCGGCACGAAGCCGAAATAGTGGCCTAGCGGGGTAAACGGTAGGATGGCGCCTATCAGCGCAATCGAGAGGGAAGTGGCGACCAATACCGGGTGGGCCCGGCTTTTAAAAGGGTTGCCGCGGGTGCGGATGATGAAAATCACCAGCACCTGGGTGCATAGCGACTCCACAAACCAACCGGTTTGGAATAGTGCTTCGTCGGCTTTCAATACCGTTAACAAGATGTAAAAGGTCAAAAAATCGAACGCCGAACTGATCGGGCCGATGACCAGCATGAAATTGCGGATAAAATTCATATCCAATATACGCGGTTTGCGCAGCTCTTCCGGATCGACCTGGTCTAGCGGAATCGGCACTTCGGACACGTCGTACAGAATGTTGTTCAGCAAAATCTGCGTCGGCAGCATGGGCAAGAAGGGTAGGAATAATGCCGCGCCGGCCATACTGAACATATTGCCGAAGTTGGAACTGGTGCCCATCATGATGTATTTTAAAATATTGCCGAAAGTGCGCCGGCCTTCCAGCACGCCGTCGTGTAGCACTTGTAAATCCTGATCCAGCAAAATCATATCGGCCGCTTCCTTGGCCACGTCTACCGCCGAATCCACCGATAAGCCGACATCCGCCGAATGCAACGACGGCGCATCGTTGATACCGTCGCCTAAGTAACCGACTACATGGCCGCGGGCTTTTAGCGCCAGGATGACACGGTCTTTTTGAGCCGGATTGACCCGACAAAACAGATTGGCTTTTTCGACGCGGATGCGTAAAGCGTGATCGTCCATGGCGGCTATGTCTTTGCCCATCAGTACGCCAAGCACCGGAATATTCAATTGCGCGCAGACGTGCTGGGTCACCAAATCGCTGTCGCCGGTAACGATCTTGACGGTCACACCACTGTCTTTTAATGCCGCCAATGCCGCGCCGGCGCTTTGTTTGGGGGGATCGAGAAAGCCGGCAAACCCGGCAAAGATCAGCTCGCTTTCATCGCCGACCACCGCGTGCGGATGATCCAGCGGCACTTCTCGCCAGGCGATGCCCAACACGCGAAAGCCTTCCCGTTCCAACGCATTATGTTGTTCGTGGATTCTGGCGCGACTGGCCGGATCGAGCGGTAGTTGCGCGTCGCTGCCTTGCTGTTCGTAGCGGGTGCAGAGGGTGATGATTTCTTCGGACGCACCTTTCACGACCAGCAAGCGGCCGTTGCCTTTGTCCAGCAGCACCGATACCCGCCGCCTTTCAAAATCAAACGGCACTTCGTCGATCTTTTGCCAGGCACTGACGTCGATGTTTTCGTGCGCCAGAATCGCTTCATCCAGTGGGCTTTTCAGGCCAGTTTCAAAGAAGCTATTCAGAAAAGCCAGCTCCAGCACCCGTTCACTGGCTTGGCCTTGCGGATCGACGTGCTGTTCCAGTTTGATCTTGGCCTCGGTTAAGGTGCCGGTTTTATCGGTACATAACACATCCATCGAACCCAGGTTCTGAATCGCCGCCAGGCGTTTGACGATTACTCGTTTTTCGGCCATGTGCATTGCCCCACGTGAAAGCGTGACCGAAACCACCATTGGTAACAGTTCGGGCGTCAAACCGACGGCCAGCGCCACGGCAAATAAAAACGACTCCAACCAGGGTTTGCCCAAATAGGCGTTGACCAATAACACGAACAAGACCAGTAACACGGTTAGGCGCATGATCAACAAGCCAAAGCGGTGTGTACCGACCTCAAACGCGGTTGCCGGCGGTTTGCTGGTCAGACTATCGGCGATGGCGCCGATAGCGGTGGCTCTGCCGGTTTTAATCACACGCATTTTGCCGCTGCCGCTGATCACGGTGGTGCCCATGAACACGGCGTTGCTGGCATCCTGCAAGTCTGAGGCATCGGGTGGCAGCTCGCCCGGATGTTTCTCGATAGGGTAGGCTTCGCCTGTCAGCAATGCCTGTTTCACGAACAGGTCGCAGGCTTCGATCAACAAGCCATCTGCCGGTACCATATCGCCAGCCGAGAGCAGAGCGACATCGCCCGGCACTACTTCGGTCACAGGCACATCGATAGGCTTGCCGTCGCGCATCACTCTAGCTTTCACCGAAACGGAATGCCGCAAACTTTCCGCGGCCTTGCCAGCCCGGTGTTCCTGGACAAAATCCAGTGTGACACTGAACAGCACCATGATGCTAATGATTACAAAATTGGTCAGTTCGCCGGTGAACGCGGAAATCGCGCTGGCGACCAATAATAAAATCACCAGCGGATTCTTGAAGCGCGCCAGAAATTGCAGTAGCAAGGCCTGTTGCTGATGATCGCGGAATAGATTGGGACCGCACTCGGCCAATTTTGCACTGGCTTCGGCACTCGATAAACCACCCATGTCGTTAGCGCGCGCGGTGCGCATTTGCGAAGGTGATTGCAGCCACCAACTTTCGGTATCGGCTTTAACTTTGTCGTTAGATTTTTTCATAGGCTGCTCGATAGTTGGCTCGGTTAAAAGGATCGATAAATATCAAAGACAATTCTTTCTGCCCCTGCGGGGCAAAGCTTTAAGTTAGGCTTTGGTATTGTGAATTCCCCTCTTTGAAAAAGAGGGGTTAGGGGAGATTTTTCTGAATAAATCCCCCACCTTCCCCATTTTTCAAAGGGGGAAGGTGCCTTAATTTAAAGCCATTGATCGTCCGGGAATCTTTACTGGTTCTTTCGGTGTAAATAAGCAATTGGCGGTGACGGCAAATCAAGTCCCGGCCCGCTGCCGCAAATGCTCAGGCAAATGATTGCGGTCGCCCAGCACTTCCAGCATCGGCCCGTATTCAGTGAACTTGATAATGCTGACTGAAGCGGCCAGTGCATTGATGCGGTCGCGATAACGGCCCAAGTCAATGCCTAGCAAACTGCACAACAAGATACGGATCGTGGCTTTGTGCGATACCAGCAATACATTGCCGGTTTTGTATTTCGATTCGATTTCCGTGATGACCGGCAAGGCCCGCGCAGCGATTTGTATTGCCGTTTCACCGCCAGTGGGTGGATTCCAGGCCGGATCAGTTTGCCAACGGATATAGTCCTGCCCATAGTGCTGATTCACGTAGTCCTGCTCCTGGTTCTCCCAGGCACCGTAGCTAATTTCCTTCAAGCCATCACGAAATTGCATAGTCAGACTCAATGCATCGCACAAGGGCTGCGCGGTTGCAATGGCGCGTTGCATCGGGCTGACGAAGACAGCGCTCCAGGTAAGCGAGCGGTAGGCGGCGGCAAATGCTTGCGCCATCGCCTTGCCCTCAGGAGTCAAATCCGGGTCCAGCGATCCGCAAAACGCGCCGCGTTGGCTGTATGCGGTTTCGCCGTGGCGCAGCAAATAGATCTTCAAGCTCATAGTCGCCTCAATACGGCCAATGCCACTGATCGTCTTCCGGCCGGTCTATGCCGTGCTCGTAGGCGTGGTTGCGGCAGTCGATTTGCCGGTCGCGCAGCTTTTCTTTGACGTGCGCGCCGGACACTTGCAAAGCCGGGATGCGATCTATCGCATCGATTGCCAGACTGAAACGGTCGGTCTCATTTTGAATCGCCAGTTCCAGCGGGGTGTTGATGCTGCCTTTTTCCTTATAGCCGCGCACATGCATATTGGCGTGATTGTGACGCCGATAGGCCAGACGATGAATCAGCCACGGATAACCGTGGAAATTAAATATCACCGGTTTATTAACGGTAAACAGGCTATCGAAATCCCGATCCGACAGACCGTGCGGATGCTCGCCGGCAGGTACCAGTTTGTAGAGATCAACCACATTGATGAAACGAATCTTCAGTTGCGGAAAGTGCTCGCGTAGCAACACCACCGCCGCCAAGGCTTCTTTGGTGGGAATGTCGCCGGCGCTGACCATCACCAGATCCGGTTCGGCGCCATCGTCGTTGCTGGCCCATTCCCAGATACCGATGCCCTTGGTGCAATGTTTGATTGCTGCGTCCATGTCCAGATACTGCAAATGCTTTTGTTTGTCGCACACAATCACATTGATGTAGTCGGTGCTTTCCAGGCAATGGTTGGCCACAGACAACAGACAGTTCACATCGGGCGGCAAATAGATGCGCGTCACAGAGGGGCTTTTGTTGACCACCAAATCCAGAAATCCGGGATCTTGATGGGTAAAGCCGTTGTGATCTTGCCGCCAGACCGTCGAGGTAATCAACAAATTCAACGAGGACACCGGCGCGCGCCAGGACACGGCTTTGGACATGGCTAGCCATTTGGCGTGTTGATTGAACATCGAATCGATGACATGCACAAAGGCTTCATAGGACGAGAAAAAGCCATGCCGGCCGGTCAATAAATAGCCTTCCAGCCAGCCTTCCAGGGTATGTTCCGAGAGCATTTCCATCACCCGGCCATCCGTCGCCAGTTCACCGCCGTCGGCATCTTCCGGCAGGTAATCAGCCAGCCAGGTTTTTTTGCTGGCTTTGTAAACATCATCCAACTTGTTAGAGCTATTTTCGTCGGGGCCAAAGACGCGGAAGTTATGCATATTGGCGCTCATGATGTCGCGCAGAAACTTACCCAGCGGTCGGGTGTTTTCCGCCGACACTTTGCCGGGGCCATCCAAGGCCAAGGCATAATCTTGAAAATCCGGCATCCGTAGAGCTTTGCGCAACAGGCCGCCGTTGGCGTGCGGATTGGCGCTCATCCTGCGGTTACCGGTTGGCGCTAGGGCTTTAAGCTCTGGAATCAGTTTGCCGTTACTATCGAACAGTTCTTCCGGTTTGTAACTGTGCAGCCAGTCCGACAATAGTTGCATATGCGCCGGATTGTCTTTTACCCCGGCCAGTGGCACTTGATGGGAACGCCAGAACGCCTCGACTTTATGCCCATCCACTTCTTTCGGTCCGGTCCAGCCTTTCGGGCTGCGAAAGATGATCACCGGCCAGAGCGGGCGGGTAGGGACGCAGCTAATGCGAGCTTCCTGTTGGATCCGTCGAATCTCCAGCACACACGTTTCCATCACCCCGGCCATCAATTGATGCATGGTGTCCGGATCGCTGCCTTCCACGAAATACGGCGTGTGGCCGTAGCCGCGAAATAATTGCTCCAGTTCTTCATGGGAAATTCGCGACAGCAAAGTCGGGTTGTTGATCTTATAACCGTTCAGATGCAGGATGGGCAGCACCGCGCCATCGCGGATCGGATTCAGGAATTTGTTGGAATGCCAGGAGGTAGCCAGTGGCCCGGTCTCGGCTTCGCCGTCGCCAACCGCCACTGCTACCAACAAATCCGGATTGTCGTAAGCGGCGCCGTAAGCGTGGGAAATACTGTAGCCCAGCTCGCCACCTTCGTGTATCGACCCCGGTGTCTCCGGGGTGCAATGGCTGCCGATGCCGCCTGGAAAGGAAAATTCTTTAAAAAACTGCAACAAACCTTCTTCGTCCTCGCCTTTGTTGGGGTAAATCTCCGCATAAGTCCCTTCCAGATACACCGGTGCCAATACGCCGGGTGCGCCGTGGCCGGGGCCCGCCAGGAAAATCGCATTCAGATCATATTTTTTGATCAGCCGGTTCAGATGGATGTATATAAAACTCAAGCCGGGACTGGAACCCCAGTGGCCGAGCAGCCGGTTTTTAATATGTTCCGGTTTCAGTGGTTCTTTTAACAAGGGGTTATCGCGCAAGTAAATCATCCCGGCAGCCAAATAATTACAGGCTCGCCAGTAAGCGTTAATGTTCTTAAGTTCTTCGTTGTTTAGTGGAGATGTTGTCTGCGGTGTTGATGTTTCGGGTGATGTCATTAGTAAACTCCAATAAAAATTTAAATAAAATAGCTACCTGTTAAGCCCCGAGGGTTTTATTCCCGTTATTCCGCCCCGAGCATCGCAGCTTTTGGCGAGAATGGCCCGCAGGGGAGCGGCAGGGATGCCGCTCGTTTTCGGAGGGGCTGGGAAGCCCCTTCCGAAAACCCTCGCCAAAAGCGAGAAGCGCAGGATTAAGGTGGAATGTCGGGTGGCCTTTTCTTTGGATACTTTCTTTTGGCCAATCAAAAGAAAGTATCTCGGCTGTCGGGCCGAGACCCGACTTTAAAACTAGCCGTCGCGCTAGCGACACCAAATCCCTCAAACCATCGAACTAATAGTGTTACGAAACCGATTCAAAGCCAGCGCAAAGAACACTCCACCAATCCCAATCAAAGCCAAAAAATCAGCCCAAACAATACTTAACCCGGCCCCTCGATACAAAATAGCCTGCGCCAATGACACGAAATGGGTGGTCGGGGCTGCGAGCATGATGTTTTGCACCAGCACCGGCATACTTTCGCGGGGTGTCATGCCACCGGACAGCATTTGCAAAGGTAGCAAGATGATCAGCATCAATAATCCTAATTGAGGCATTGAACGCGCCAAGGTTCCCAAATAGATGCCTAAGGAAGTGGTGGCAAATAGATGCAGCAACATGCCCAAAATAAATAAGCTCAGCGAGCCTTGAATCGGTACCTCCAGTAAGCCATGCACCACAAAAATGATAGAGGTGGTCGCTACCACTACCACGACTAAACCCATCGACCAAACCTTGGCGGACATGATTTCAAATGGTGTCAGCGGCATCACCAGCAAATGCTCGATCGTGCCATGCTCGCGCTCGCGGATCAGTGCCGCGCCGGTCAAAATTATGGACAGAGTGGTGATGCTGTTGACCACTTCCATTAGTGAGCCGAACCACACCGAGCTTAAATTGGGATTGAAGCGGGTTCTGATCTCCAACTCTACGGGTAAGGTCACGATGGCCCGATGACCTTGGGCAAAGGCGTTGACTTCACCGTTTAAAATGGTCTGGATATAGGTATTGCCGATGAAGGCCTGCGAGATGCGTGTCGCGTCGATATTCAATTGCAGCGCCGGCTGCCGGCCGGCCAACATGTCGCGTTGGAAATGCGAGGGAATATCCAGAACAAAACTATATAAACCAACGTCCATGCCATGATCGGTTTGGTATTGATCGATAATCACCGGCGTTAAAAAGTAGGGTTCGTAAAAGGCGTTGATGATGCGGGTGGATAGTGGCGAACGATCTTCGTCGACGATGGCGATTGGCGCTTTGTGCAAGGATTGGGGCACGCCGGTGGCGATCAGATAAACTTGGCCGGTGAAGGAGAATAGGATCATTACCAGCATCATGGTGTCGCGGCTGAGGCTGCGGAGTTCTTTGATGCCTAGGTAGTAGATGTTGAGTAGGGTTTCCATTTGTTACTCAATATTCCAAGGCGGCTTGGTATAGGTGTCGCTGTCGCGACGGCTGTTTATATGTCGGTGCTCGGACCGACAGCCGAGTGACTTTTCTTTGTTTGGCCAAAGAAAAGTCACCAAAAGAAAGGCCACCCGGATTCCGCCTTAATCCTGCGCTTCTCGCTTTTGGCGAGGGTTTTCGGAAGGGGCTTCCCAGCCCCTCCGAAAACGAGCGGCATCCCTGCCGCTCCCCTGCGGGCCTTGTTCGCCAAAAGCTGCGATGCTCGGGGCGGAATAACGGGAGACAAACCACATCCCTTGATATCAGTCGTGAATATTTATTAAAAGTCATCAACGTTCCTGTTTTTTCAACAGCAGCACGCTCAGTCCGACGATAATCGGGATTGCCAGCGCCAGTGGCCATAGCGATGGGCCGAGTTCGGCGAAACCCAGGGCTTTGGAAAATGTGCCGCGGCATATGGTCAGGAAGTAGGCGCCGGGGAAGGTTTCGCCCATCAGCCGGGCGCCGCCTTCCAGCGAAGACACCGGATCTATCATCCCGGAAAAGCGGGTGGAGGGGATAAAGGTGGTCAGAAAGGTGGCGAAGATGGCCGCGATTTGGCTGTTGGTGAAGGTGGAAATCAGCAGGCCTATGCCGGTCGAGGCCGTGACATAAAGCAGGGCGGCGACTGTCAAAGTCAGAAAATTGCCTTTGAAAGGCACGCCAAATACAAAGATTGCCAGGATAGACAGCAGTAAAAAATTCAGCATACCGACTGCGATGTAGGGCAACTGCTTGCCGACCAGAAACTCAAATTTGGTCACTGGGGTGACATATAAATTTAATATTGATCCCAGTTCTTTTTCGCGGACCACACTAAGAGCGCTAAGCATGGCCGGGATCAGCATCAACAAAATGGGTATCACCGCCGGCACCATGGCCGGCAAGCTTTTGACGTCGGCGTTGTATCGAAAGCGGGTTTCTATTTTCATCAAGCCGGCGGGCTGCCGGGTGGTGCTGCGGCTGCGGGCCATTTCCATTAGCCAGCCCTGGTGCATGGCTTGCACATAGCCGATGACGTTTTCGGCACGGGTCGGCATGGCGCCGTCTATCCAGGCGCCGATCTTGACTTGATCGCCACGCTCCAAATCTCTGGCAAAGTTGGGCGGTATTTCCAATGCCAAACTCAGTTCGCCGCTGCGCATGCGTTGATCGAGTTCGGCGTAATCGGCCAGTGGCGGCCTGGGCAGAAAATAACGTGAGCCACCCAAATCCAGCGCGTAATTGTTACTCAGCGTGGTTTGGTCGCGGTCCAGTACCGCAAAGCGCAAGTCCTCCACATCCATGGTAATGCCGTAACCGAAGGTAAACATCAGAAACAAGGTACCGACCAAAGCAATCGAAGCGCGGATCGGGTCGCGGCGTAGCTCCAAAGCTTCGCGCAGCGTGTAACTGTAAAGACGGGTCAAACTAAAGCCGGCGCCGGCTTGCTCGGCTTGGGTTTGCGGGGACACCACCACCGCTGCTTCGGTAGATGCTTCGGCGTCTGCCTCGCTACCGCTAGCTTTTTGCAAATAGCCGATAAAGGCTTCCTCAAGCGTTGCGTGACCGCTATCTTTCACCAAGGCCGCAGGCGTATCGCTGGCCAGCACCTTGCCAGCGTGCATCAGCGAGATGCGGTCGCAACGCTCGGCTTCGTTCATGAAGTGGGTGGAAATAAAAATAGTGACCTGGTCGTGGCGCGACAGTTCTATCATCATTTCCCAGAAGCGGTCGCGCTCGATAGGATCGACACCGGAAGTCGGCTCATCGAGAATTAACAGATCCGGTCGGTGGATCATCGCTACCGCCAACGACAGGCGTTGCCTAATGCCGAGCGGCAGTGCATCGGGCAAGGTATCCAAAACCGCATCGAGCTGGAAGCGCTGAGCCATTTCGGCAACCCGGCCAGGGATTTCCGTGGCCGGCAGATGAAAAAGCTTGGCGTGCAGTTCCAGGTTTTGCCTGACCGTCAGTTCGGAATACAGTGAGAAGGCTTGCGACATATAACCCACCCGTTTGCGAGTGGCCAGATTGCCGGCGTCGACCACCTGTCCGAACAATAAAGCCGTTCCTGAGCTTGGTTGCAACAAGCCGGTGAGCATTTTCATAGTGGTGGATTTGCCGCAGCCGTTGGAGCCCAGAAATCCAAAAATCTCGCCGCGGGCGATGCGCAGGCTGACATTGTCCACCGCCAGAAATTCGCCAAAGCGCATGCTTAAATCATGTGCTTCGATAGCGATATCCTCGCCACTGCTTTGCCTTGGCGGAATCACGATGGCATGGTGGCCGCGGCGTTTGGCTTCCGGTAGCAATAAGATAAAGGCTTCTTCCAAACTATCGGCTTTTGCTTGCGCACGCAGTTCGGCGGCGGTGCCGGTTGCCAGTATCTTGCCGGCATCCATCGCCACCAGCCAATCAAAGCGCTCGGCTTCGTCCATGTACGCCGTAGAAACCAGCACGCTCATCCCAGCGCGGCGCTGACGCAGGCGGGCGATCAGCTCCCAAAATTGGGCGCGCGACAGCGGATCGACGCCGGTGGTAGGTTCGTCCAGCACCAACAGGTCAGGGTCGTGGATCAAGGCGCAGCACAAACCCAGTTTTTGTTTCATGCCGCCGGACAATTGCCCGGCAGGGCGGTCGCGGAAGGTTTCCAGGTTGGTGCTCTTCAGTAATTCGGCGATGCGTTGCTCGCGCTCGGCTTGCTGTTGACCAAACAGCCGGCCAAAGAAATCGACGTTTTCGAACACCGATAACGTTAGGTAAAGATTTTTGCCCAGCCCTTGCGGCATATAAGCAATGCGCGGACACACGGCGCGGCGATGGCTGGCATCGGCCATGTCACCGCCCAACACCTCGATCTTGCCTTGTTGTATTCTCCGTGCGCCGGTCAGCAAGGACATCAGGCTGGACTTGCCGACGCCGTCTGGGCCGATCAAGCCCAGCATTTGATTGGCCGGCAAATCCAGATTCAGATTATCCAATGCCAACTGTTCGCCGTAGCGCAAACTTAGGTTGTGTATGCTCACCACTGGTTTGGCTGCGACTGAGGTATTCATTGCGGTAGTTTGATAGCCAGATTGGCCGGCCACTCTGCTTTCGAGTCTATCTTCACATAGGCCACGCCGGGCACACCGGTTTTGACTTGATTGAGATGGCGTTTCAGCAATTCCGTATCGAGTCTGGCGCGCACCCGAAACATCAACTTCAGGCGTTCGGTTTCGGTTTCCACCGTTTTGGGGGTGAACTGGGCGACACTAGCGACAAAACTGGCTGTGGCCGGAATCACCAAGTCCGGCACTGCATCCAGCACCAGTCGGATCTCACTCCCTAAGGCGACCTTGCCGGCCGCTTCGGTAGGCAGGAAAAAAGTCATATATACGTCGGCGAGATCGACCATGTTCAACACCCGGCCACCGGCCGCCAACACTTCGCCGGGCTCGGCGACCCGGTATTGGATGCGACCGTCACGCGGCGCTTTCAATACGCTGTCTTCAATATCGGCTTGTAAACGACTAACGGTCGCCTGGGCGGCTTCGATTAGGGTTTGTGAAGCTACCGCCTGCGATTTCGCCGCTTCGATACCGGCACCCGCCGCGGCGACCTGAGCTTGCGCGGCATTGATCGCCGCCTGCATACCCAGCACTCTAGCCTGATCGTCATCGACTTCCTGTTGCGGCGTTGCACCTTCGCCGACCAGGCGTTGCGAACGTTTTAAGCGTTTGTTGGCGGCATCGAATTCGGCTTGGCGTTGCGCCACCACCGCAAGCGCGGCGTTGCGTTCGCTTTGGCGCTGCACGATGACTGCCTTGGCGGTGATTCGGGCGCTTTCAGCGTGGCGAACTTGGGCTTGTGCTTCAGTTTGCTGCGCTTGTAATACTTGGGTGTCCATCCGCGCCAGCACCATGCCGGATGCTACAAAATCGCCTTCATGCGGCAAAATCTCGATAATCCTGCCAGCGGTTTTGGTGGCAATGTCAATCTCGGTGGCTTCGATGCGGCCATTGCCGGTGACAATGGCTTCCGGCAGCGGGGCAGGGCGCAACCACCACCAAACCAGAATCGCTACGGCTAGCAATGCCAGGCCCGGCAAGATGAACTTGCGTATTGAGCGAGCCGGTTTCGTCGGCGGTGCAGTTGCGGTTTCCGGTTTGGCCGGTTCCTTTACGCTAGCCATTATTGATCCTCGGAAAGCTGCGATTGCACGGTGCTAATATCCGGGCCGCCGCCCAGGGCTTTATACACCGCAATCAGATGGGTGGAAGTGTCTGCTTCGGAGCGGGCCAGTTCGATTTCGGCGGCATACAGGCTGCGTTGCGAGTCCAGCACATCCAAGAACGAGATGACGCCTTCCTGATAGCGTAGTTGCGACAGCCTCAGCGATTCGCGCAAGTCCAGCGTGGAGCTGGCTAGTAACTGTCGGCGCTGCTCTTCATTTAAATATCTACTCAACACGGTTTCGGTTTCGCGCAGCGCTTCAAGCACGGTTTTTTCGTAGGTCAGAAAAGCTTCCTGTTGCCGCGCGTCGGCCAGATCGATGCCGGCGCGGACCCTGCCAAAATTGAGTAAAGGTTGCAGTAGATTGGCGGCGGTGCCATAGGAGAAAGCCGCCGATTTGAATAAGGATTCCAAGTCCGTGCTGCGCAGGCCAAGAAAGGCGGACAAGGAAATTTTCGGAAACAGTTCAGCGACAGCCGCGCCTTGCAGTGCAGTGGCGGCGGCCAGCTTGCGCTCGGCGATTTGCAAATCCGGCCGGTTGCGTAGCGTTGCTGCCGGTGAGGTCAACAGGTCTATGCCCGCTGCCTGCGGTACCGCGCCCAACTCGCTTAACTCAAGCGCCAGAGTGCCGGGATGCGCGCCAATCAGCAGTTCCAGTTGCCGCAGCAAGCCGGTCAGTTTGGCTTGCAAGGCCGGAATTTGCGCCATCGTGGTTTCGGTCAGCGCGCGGGCGCGTACCACTTCATGGCGAGCAACCACGCCTTCGTTGAACAGTTTTTCGGTGAGTGACAGCGTGGCTTGCTGGGTTTGTAGATTAGAAGTGGTGATGCGTAGTTGGTTCTGGGTGCTGCGGTATTCGACGTAACCGCGGGCCAGCTCCGCGCTCAGTGTGACCAGCGTTTGCCGGTAGCCGGCGTTTGCACCATCAAGCTCGGCCAAAGCCGCTTCCAGACGCCGTTGTTGGCGGCCGAATAAGTCGATTTCCCATAGCGCGTCGAAACCCAGTTCGAACATGTTGTAACGAAGTCCTGGCGCCAAGGCCGGTAATGGGTTGTCCTGGCGTTGCGCACCGGCCTTAATATTTACGGTGGGGAATAACTCTGCTTGCGTGCCGCGTCGTTCGGCTCGGGCCTGATCGATTCGGGTCAGGGCGATTTTTAGATCCAGATTGCCGGCCAAGGCTTTGGCCATCAATGCATTCAAGGACACATCGTTAAAGCGCAGCCACCAGTTTTGCAAGGGCTTGGGGTCTGATGTTGTTATGGCCGGCTTGCTGCTTTCAGCCTGCCAACTAACCGGAACATCCGTTGTCGGTTCACGGTAATCCGGGCCAACGGTACAACCGCCAGCAGCGATCAAGATGATTATCCATGCCGGCTTATGCGGCATTGGGCTCTTGAAACCGATGAGCTAGACGCTGCCTGAATAACTCAGATTTAGTACGTTCCATGGCACGGTCCTGTATGAATCTTACCCAAGCAGCGTAATGGTTGAGGTAAGTCAGGTCTGTGCGTTAGCGTACTTAACTTGACCCATTTTTTGTTGAACCAATGTGTGGCAGATATGTTCGATAGCGTACAGACGATGGATTTTTTTAAGCCTAGAGTCTGGCATAGAGTTTGCCGCCGCCTTACAACGCTCTGCGGGGGTAATCGATTCCCCAGAGCGCGGATATATTTTTCACTAAGAGGTAAGTAGTCATGAACACGACAATTACAAACGAAAAACCCACCGAAGATTTCGCAGCGTTGAAAAAACTGACTGCAACAGTCTATCTATGCCAAGTATTAACCTTTGCCTTTGCCGGCTTACCGCTATTAGTCGGCGTAGCGATTAATTTTTTCTACCGCAACAATGTCAAAGGCACTTGGCTGGAATCGCATTTTAATTGGCAGATCAAAACCGTCTGGGTGACGTTGGCAGGCTTTGCCTTGTCCGGTCTAGTGTTGATGCTGGACATACAACTTAGCTTGATTGTGTTGCTTCCGACCTTACTGTTGCTGATCTACAGAATCGTCATTGGCTGGACAAATTTGACTGCCGAGAAGTCTTTGCAAGATCTGAGTTAAACCATCGCAGACTCGCTTGGCCAACGTCGTCAACATCGGCGCTGGCTAAGCCCCGCTTCATCAAGTCCCTAAAATACGCTCGTAAGTGTCCCGCTCGGTTCGATAGCATTCGCAAGCAGCGCCTTCCAGGCCGCCACGATCCAGAACCGTAATATCCCCGCGCCGATAGCTGATCAACTTTTGTTCCTGCAAGGACAGCGCGGCTTTGGTGATGCCGACTCGCCGTACACCCAAGATATAGGCCAGGAAAATATGCGTGACATGGAATGTGTCGGCGTGCGCGCGGTCATGCGTCATCAGCAACCAACGCGCCAGACGCGCTTCCACCAGATGAAAGCGGTTGCAGGCCGCGGTTTGCGCCAATTGACTCATGGATACATATAAGTAGCGTTTTAACTCCAGCTGTAAGGGCCTGCTACGTTCCAGTTCCTGTAAAAACAAAGGTACGCTTATACGCAATGCCGAACCTGCGCCTTGCACCAGCGCTTGAAATGGCGCGATATCGACACCCAATGTCAGGGTGATGCCCAAAATACCTTCGTCCCCGATTAAGCCCACTTCCAGACCGGTATCGCCATCGACCGGCGTTACCAGGGAAATAAAACTATCGATTGGAAAATACACATGCGGAATCTTGGTGCCAGCTAGATAGAGCACTTCCGCAAAGCTTAGATCGACCGGTTCGCAGTGGGCAAGCAAGTGCTGGCGGTCACTATCCGGTAGGGCATTCAAGAGGCGATTGGCCGCGGGAACAGCGGGTATGGACGACACTAGCGTTCTCCGGCGGTGTGTTGAGGTAGCCCGACAGAAGATAACAGATGCGAACAGATGTAAATCGCTATGCCGGTGCTGGTCAGCGGCTTTACGCCAGCTGTTTGGGGGGCAGGTTAGCGGTTCGGGAATTGCTTGTCTGTATGTTAGCGCACTTACTTACAACTAACTAAGCAGGTTCCGGTTCATAAGATTAGTTTTGATTTGTTCCGGCGTATGTGCCCCAGCGTACAGACTTCAGCAAGGCGCTGCCGTAATCTAGTGCCAGCTTAGGTGGAATCACCCAGCAGCCGGGATGTAGACATTCAGTAATAGTTCGGTCGTCGCGGTTTTAGAGCAGGATGCCAGCTCTTGAGCAGCTTTTATTTAAGCGAGCGATAGTGGTTATTTTGCACCTTTATAGAATATATACACCGGGTAAATTTATGAAAATTAGACACTTTTTAATGGCATTGCTGTTATCTTTCGGATCATTGGCCGCGCATGCCGCCGGTAGTCCGTTGAACGAAAGCTTTACCAATCTGCTCGCTCTATCCAACAACGCCTTGGAAGTAGGCAAGACCGGCGATACCAAAGCCTTTATAGAGAGCGCTACGGTCGCTTGGGAGGCAATGAAAGTTCAAAATGAAAAGGGTAGCTCCATTCGTCTGCAACGGGCTAACGCCAAATTAAAAGCGGCGATAAAAGCCGCTAAAGCCGGCAACTTGCAAGAAGGTATTGCCGAGGTTGAACAAGGCATTGAAGAAATGAAATTGGCAAAGGTTAACGGGCAGTAATAAGTACGCTATCCGTTAAAGAACAGTTTAATGTTTTAGTACATCTACAAAGCCGGTCATCACCGGCTTTTTTTGTGGCTGGTGCTCAACGATATGGATTCACCGTTTTGGCTTGGGGAGGCTTTGTCATGCCGATGAAGGGGAAGAAACTAAGCGGGGGAAGATGCGGATTGGTGCTACTATTCAACTGTTGGTCACAAACACGAAGACCCGCAACTTAAAGCAATATATGTAATGCCCATCTCGTTATGAATCCCGCCGACTTACGCCGCTATGCCGAGCAAAAGCTCGCCGCTCGTCCGCTGAAAAGCAAAAAATCGCCAATCGACGAACAGCGCTTGCTGCATGAGTTGCTGGTGCATCAGATTGAACTGGAAACAGTCATCGAAAATTTACGCCACACGCAAGACGAGTTGGCGGTATCACAGGCGCGTTATTTCGATTTATACGATTTGGCGCCGGTAGGCTATTTGACCGTCAGTGCGCAAGACATCATCCTGGAAGCCAATCTTACCGCCACTCAATTACTGGGCGTGCCGCGCCATGCTTTGCATTCCCAAGTCCTAAGCCGCTACATCGCCTTTGCCGACCAGGACATTTATTATCTGCACCGCAAAGCGCTAATCGAAAGCAAGCAAGCGCAGACCTGTGAGCTTAATTTTGTGAAGGCGGACGGCGACGATTTCTGCGTCAGACTGGAAATGAATCTGGCGATTGCCGCAGATGGCGAGCAGATTCTGCGGATTGTAATCAGCGACGTTAGTCGGGAAAAAACCAAAGACCAATTTTTACGCCAGGCGGCGGCCATGTTCGAAACCGCCCGTGAAGGCGTGATGGTTACCGATGCCGATATGCGGATTTTGGTGGTTAATCGGGCTTTTAGCGAATTAACCGGCTATTCGGCGGATGAAGTGTTAGGAAAAACGCCGAAAACCCTGAAGTCCGGCCGGCAGGACCAAGCCTTTTACGTGGATATGTGGGGGCAGATTAACGACAGCGGTTATTGGCAAGGCGAAATTTGGAATCGGCGCAAGGATGGCGAGATTTATCCGCAAATGCTCAGCATCAGCGCGGTACGCGACGAAAATAATCGGGTGACGCATTACGTTGGGGTGTTTTCCGATATTTCCCAGCTCAAGGATGCAGTCGCCCGCCTGGAGTTTTTGGCTCACCACGATCCTCTAACCAGTTTGCCTAATCGTTTGTTATTGTTTGCGCGCCTGGAACATTGCATAGGCTTGTCGCGCCGCGAACGGAAAGCGGCGGCCTTGTTGATGCTCGATCTGGATCGATTTAAAGACGTTAACGACAGCTTCGGCCATTTGGCCGGCGACGAATTGCTGCAACAAGTGGCGGCAAAATTAAGCAGCCGGCTGCGCGGCATCGACACCGTGACCCGTCTGGGCGGCGACGAATTTGCCATATTGCTGGAAGATTTGGCGCATCCGCAGGATGCGGCGCTGGTAGCCGCCGAGATTATCGAATCGCTCAACGAACCGTGGCGTTTGTCCAACGGTTCCGAAGTGCGGGTTGGTGTCAGCATAGGCATCAGTTTACTGCCGGAACATGGCAACAGCTCCGAAGAGCTTTTGCAACACGCGGACGCGGCTTTATATCGCGCCAAAGCGGAAGGGCGCGGTAATTTTAAATATTTCTCGGAAGACCTGACCCAAGCGGCCTTGCGCCGTATCAATTTGGAGTCGTTATTGCGGCGGGCGCTGCGTCGTCAAGAATTACTGGTTTATTATCAACCGCAAGTAGACATCAGCACGGGCCGCATTATCGGCGCGGAAGCCTTGTTGCGCTGGCATCATGCGGAGGAGGGCGTGATACCGCCCAGCCAGTTCATCCCGGTGGCCGAGGAAATCGGCCTGATAGCCGAGATCGGTGAATGGGTGTTAAAGGAAGTATGTAGGCAAGGTAGGCGTTGGCTGGATGCTGGGTTAGCGCCGATCAAACTGGCGGTCAATCTGTCGCCGCATCAGCTACGGCATGGCGACATAGCCGCCAGTATTGCTGCGATACTCAGCCAAACCGGCTTTCCGCCCGAGCTGTTAGAGTTGGAATTAACCGAAAGCGCGTTGATGGAGAGGGAAACGGAGGTGGTGTTGGTCCTCTGTAAGCTACAGGCCTTGGGTGTGCGGCTGGCCATCGACGATTTCGGCACCGGTTATTCTTCGCTGGCTTATCTCAAGCATTTTCCGTTAGACATTCTGAAAATCGATAAAACTTTTATCGACGACATTCCGCAGTTGGAAGACGACAAAGAAATCGCCTCGGCGATTATCGGTATGGGCCATACCTTGCGTTTGCAAGTGTTGGCGGAAGGCGTGGAAACCCAAGAACAACTGGATTTTCTGCAAGAACATGGCTGCGATTTTTATCAGGGCTATTTGAAAAGCCCGGCGCTGGCGGCTGCGGAGTTTTCTGCGTTGTTGCAGAGCCAACTTTGAGGTGTCCGTGGTAGGGCCGATTCATTCGGCCTATAAAGGCGGTTAGTGCGAATATCTTCGCACCTGCAAGCTCGCCTTGTCACAAGGCCATTAATTCATCATCGGGGGGGGGGGGGGGGGGAGAAGCCTATCCGACTCGGCTCTCACCACCTGGTAGCATTCGCAAACCCGCGCTTCCAAACCCGGCCTATCCAGCACCGTTATTTTCCCTCTGCTGTAATGGATCAATCCCGCATGTTGCAGTTTCCCGGCGGCCTCGGTAACGCCTTCGCGCCGTACGCCCAGCATGTTGGCGATCAATTCCTGGGTCATGGTCAATTCGTTCGACGGCAGCCGGTCCATGCTTAACAACAACCAACGACAGAGCTGTTGATCCACCGAATGGTGCCGATTGCACACCGCGGTTTGCGCCATCTGCGTGATCAGCGCCTGGGTATAACGCAGCAGCAAATGCAACATGCCTTCGTAGCGGTTGAATTCCTGCATCATTAGTTGCCCGCGCAAGCGATAGGCGTGGCCGGCGCTCTGCACCACGGCGCGGTTCGGCATGCTGCCGCCGCCCATGAACAAGGCTACGCCGATGATGCCGTCGTTGCCGACCACGGCGATTTCCGCCGATGCGCCGTTCTCCATCACATACAGCAAGGAGACGATACAGGTAGTGGGGAAGTAGACGTAACGCAGCTCGCCGCCGGATTCGTAAATTACTTCTCCCAACGGCATCTCCACGTGTTCCAGGTGCGGTAACAGTCGTTCGTATTCCGCTTCCGGTAACACTTTTAGCAAATGGTTGTATTGCGGGCTATCGAGATCGGTCATCTGCTGCCTAGGTAGTTATCGGACAAAATAGATTGGCTCCTGCAATCGGTGCTAGTGTAAACCTTAATTGTATTTAGAAATGAAATTCCTCTCTGTGCGCTAAGGAACAGAGCAATTGGGCTTTTTGTGCGCAGAGCGCAAACAGGCTTATGTGCGGTAACGTACAGACCGGAATTAACCAGGCTATTACCCTGTCTATCTACGAATCAGGCTAACGCGATATTTAACCTAAGCCTGCATCGCTCTTCACTTTACAGGGCCTCCATGACCATGTGTGCGACTCGCCGCAGCAACGTTCTTCAGTTGCGGCGGTTTTTTTTGAGCGGCTTTTTGCCAGATTGGATGCCGCGTGAAATGCCTACCTGCTCAGTGAAATCAGAGAACTAAATCATGCTAATAGAAAACTCGTCACTATCCGGTGCGGATGTCAGCCACGCGAATATGCCTGGCGGTGCTGAACCGGTAAATCCGGATGCCGGTATTGCATTAGCCAAGGCCGGCTTGCTGAGCTTACAAAACCCGGCCGGTTATTGGGTGTTCGAGCTGGAAGCCGATTGCACCATCCCCGCCGAATACATTCTGATGATGCATTACATGGCCGAGATCGACACGGCCTTGCAAGCTAAAATCGCCAACTTCCTGCGCAGCCAGGCCGGCGCGGACGGTAGTTATCCGCTGTACAAAGACGGCCCTGGCGACCTTAGTTGCACTATCAAAGCCTATTACGCGTTAAAAATGGCGGGCGATGGCATGGACGCGGCGCATATGATCAAAGCCCGCGAGTGGATATTGATGCACGGCGGCGCGGCGAAGGCCAATGTGTTTACCCGCATCATGCTGGCAATGTTTCAACAAATCCCCTGGCGCGGCGTGCCGTTTATTCCGGTGGAAATCATGCTGTTACCCAAATGGTTTCCGTTTCATATCGACAAAGTGTCGTATTGGTCGCGGACCGTGATGGTGCCGTTGTCCATTCTCTGTACCTATCAGGTCAAAGCGCGCAATCCGCACAAGATTGATATTGCCGAGTTGTTTCTAACGCCGGCAAACTTGGAAAACCATTATTTTTCCCATGTCAAAACGCCGCTAGGCAAAGCCATCTTAGTGCTGGATCGAATTGGCCGACTGTTGGAGCCATTGCTACCCGGCTTTATCCGCCGCAAGGCCACCGCCAAAGCTACGGATTGGTTCATGGCGCGGCTAAACGGCTACGATGGGCTGGGGGCGATATTTACCGCGATGGTCAATGCTTACGAGGCGATGGATTATCTGGGGATTCCGCCGGACAACGCCCAGCGGCAAATCGCCAGGGCGGCTATCGATAAATTGTTGGTGGTGAAAGATGATACGGCCTATTGCCAGCCCTGCGTGTCGCCGATCTGGGATACCGGTTTGGCGGTGCTGGCCTTGCAGGAGGCCGACAGTCACGAGCGCGATCCGCAGAGTCTAAAAGCCACGCAAGCGGCCTTGCGCTGGCTGGCGAGCAAGCAATTGAGCGATGAGCCGGGCGACTGGCGTGTACAACGCCCGAACTTGGCCGGCGGCGGTTGGGCTTTTCAATTCGGCAATAGTTATTATCCGGATGTGGACGATACCGCCGTGGTGGCGTATGCGATGCAGCAAGCCGAGATGCCGGAATTTACCGAGAATATCCGGCGCGCCGCACACTGGATTAGCGGCATGCAATCGCGCAATGGCGGCTATGGGGCTTTCGATGCCGACAATGATCATTATTATTTAAACCAAATTCCGTTTGCCGACCATGGTGCGCTGTTAGACCCGCCAACTGCCGATGTTAGTGCCCGTTGCATCATGCTGTTGGGTAAACTGGACATGCCGCAGTATCGCCCTGTTATCGACCGCTGCGTCGCTTATTTACGTGCCGAGCAGGAGGTCGAGGGTTCTTGGTTCGGGCGCTGGGGCACCAATTATATTTACGGCACCTGGTCGGTGTTGCTGGGATTTGCCGCAGCCGGCATTCCTGCGAGCGACGCCAGCGTGCGTCGGGCCGTGACTTGGTTGAAATCCAAGCAACGCGCCGATGGCGGCTGGGGCGAGGGCAATATCGGCTATCACGACCCCAGGATTCGCGGTGAATTCGAATGCAGTACCGCATTTCATACGGCATTAGCCGTCATGGCTTTGCTGGCCGCTGAGGAAACAGACTGCCTGGAAGTCAGCGACGGCGTGAATTATCTGCTGAGAAATCAACAGGCCGACGGCTTCTGGCACGACGACTGTTTTAACGCGCCGGGTTTTCCGAAGTTTTTTTATCTGAAATATCACGGTTACGACAAATTCTTTCCGTTGTGGGCTCTGGCTCGTTATCGCAACGCGCGGGCAAGCGGATAAAACCATTATGGCCTTTCCTCATGCAACCCGAACCAGCGCATTTGTCGCCGGCTTGTCGCTATCGGCACCGCTGACCTTGCTTGCCATCCTTAACACCAGCGGTTTACTGGGTGTTGGCATTGCCGACCCGCAAGTTGTGGCATTTTTTGTGATCTACGCGCTGCTGACTGGGTCGGTATTCGTGCTCGATGTGCGAAGCTTTGCGCCAAAACAACTGAAAACCCGGATTCCCTTGGTCTATTTTCCAACCGATCAGGCAGGTATGGACTTTCTAATATCGGTATTCGGAAGAATACTGATTTGGGTAGCGGGTGTGGTGGCTGGCGTGGGTATGCTGGTGCCGCTCTGGTACTTCCTGCAGAAGCAATAAAATAAAGTTTCAAAGGTTTCGATTACTCTCGGCGACTCGAAATCCTCGCAAGTTGCCAAAAGTCTGTTCCCTCTCCTGATGGAGAGGAGATTTAAATCAATAAAAGTAATCTTGTTTTGATTCCCCTCGCCCCAGCCGGAGCTTGGTGTTGATACTGCACGCTGAATAGCTTATTAAGGCTTTGCCGCGAGTTTGGCTTTGTCGATTTTCGTGCGGGATTTCTTGGTGGATTTAGTCTCGATCTTGACCTGTGCAGTGCCGTCTTTTTTCATATCCAGCTTGTTCGCCGCACTGCTGGAAAGGTCTATTGCTCTATCTTCCTTGGCCGCCGGGCCTCTATCGTTGATGGTCACTTCTACTTTTTTACCGTTATCCAGATTGGTCACGGTGGCTTTGGTTCCCATGGGCAAACTCGGGTGCGCGGCGGTGAGTTTTTTCTGATCGAAAGTCTCGCCGCTGGCCGTCTCCTGGCCGTGGAAGCCGGGTCCATACCACGATGCTTCGCCGACTTCCTTATGCTTAGTTTCCTTGGGAACGCCTGCTTGATCCGGCGACTGCTGTGGAGCTTGCTCGTTGGAGCGATCCGAGCGACAACCGGAGCTAGCCCATAATCCAATCAGTAATGCGCCTATAAATCCCGAAATTCTACGATGCGTTGCCATGCCCATTCTCCTGCTGTTTTATAGGCAAAACATGCGCCGAATCGACCGGCAAGTCTGTGCGCTAACGTACCTAGTTTTGCGCCCAACGTGCAGGATCGATAGTGCACAAATCGATTTGCTGACACGGCCAAGCAAATTCCGCCTATGTGTCTTTCCGTACATATTCGTGTATCAGGTAAGCGCATAATTTGAAGCTAATGAAACAGCCTGTTTTTAGACACCGGAGGAGGAAGCGGGATATGAGCGCCCATGAATTGCGAGCACAAGCGCGCCGGTCGGTGCAAACACGCCGATTACGCGACAGACGGCAGACTGACTATCCGTTTGGTTCACCGGAGTGGCTGGAGAATATCAAAAACGCTTATGTAGCTTGGCCGAAAGCCGACCGTCGCGACCATATGCGGCGCGCGGAGGACAGGCGTATGGCGGATAGACGACACACACAGGCGTCCGAACAGCAGCGCGCTGCCCAAAAATATTCCCGAGTGGTGTTAACCAGCGAAGAAAGAAGGCTAATTCAAAGCTTGTATTTGCCTGATACCCATCAGTAGGATGGTGTGCGGTTTGGCGGACCGAAGTCGATTCAGGATTTGCCTATCTCCGTTATAGAGACCAGCAACACCGATGCATCGCCAAGTTCTCGGTGTTGGCAATCAAGATGGGCGGTAAACCGCGTTCCATCGTGGCGCATCATCTCTAAATCCAGAGCCAGTCTCTCGGTCGTAACCAAATCCATCATGTTTCGGAACTGCAGAGACCAACGCTGATGATCTTCTACAGCCACAAATTTCGAGAACCGCAGCTTGAGTGATGATCCATGCGGGATACCCAGTAATGCGGCGCCCGTCAGGTTAATTTCATCGATTTGTTCTGCGGAATCGATAACGATATAGCCAATCGGGGCGAAGTCGTACAGATCTCGGTAGCGGTCTCGCGCTGAGGTCAAAGCAACATCTATTCTTTGCAACTCGTCGAATTGCATTTCCAGTTCGATCTTGTGCACCAACAATTCGTGCAGCAGCATTTCGGCCGGTTTAGCCCGAAGCTGCTCGGGCGATAAGTTTGCCACCATGGCTTCGGCTGCCTTTCTCAGCGACTTACGCCGCTCGATTCCATCCCATTTTTGGTCCATGCCTTGGTTCTCCAGGTCGAGGGGCCGACCAATTGTGTAGGTAGTCACCAAAAAAGGATGGCTGCGGTTTGCGCCGAGCTTAGTCGATTGGTATGAATGACGGCAGTGCATGACCGCTATCTGTTGCTTGGCAAAACTGTCGGGTCGAACCTGTCGATGAACCGGTCGGTTTGGCTTATGTACGCTAACGAACTGTGTTTCATCGCACAAAGGCGTCTAATTCCTTACAACGCTTTCCCAGCCCGCGACTCCGCTAATCCTACCACCCGATCCGGCCCGGGGCGCAAAAATTTCACAGGGCGAATCGCTAGCCAGCCGCAACGGCCTAGCCTGGAAAGCCGGTTAGCGATGCTATTCGATGTTTAACTCACAGGAAAAAATCATGAAAACAATTACATACCCCGGATCGTTAACGACGATCTATGGCGTAAGCCTGATCGCGGCGCTGTTTGCCGTCGGTTGCGCGAGCATTCCGGCACCGACCGAACAAATGGCGGTGTCCAAGGCGGCAGTGAACAGCGCCAATAGCGCCGGCGGCAACGAATTTGCACCGGTAGCTTTGCGAGCGGCCATGGAAAAAATGGACGCCGCCGAACGGGCGATGGCGCGCGAAGATTATCTAATGGCCAGACAGCAAGCCGAACAAGCCCAGGTTGATGCTCAACTTGCGGCCTCTACCGCTCGTGCTGCCAAGGCGCAAAAGGCTGCTAGCGAGCTGCAGGAAGGCAATCGCGTGTTACGCGAAGAACTCAATCGCGTAACCCAATAATTCACAATGGAGACCATTATGCATACCTATCGATATTTATCCCTAACCCTGCTTGCCGCTGCGGTTGCTGCCGGCTGTAGCTCGGTGCCCAATGCATCCTTAATCGATGCTCACAACAGTTATAACAACGCCCGTATCAATTCCGACGTCAGCACGCTGGCAGAGCTGGAAATGAAGCAGGCGTCGGATACCCTGAAAAAGGCCGACGACGCTTACGCAAAGGACGACGATGATGAAAGCGTCACCCATCTGGCCTATATCGCTAACCAACAAGTGGCCATCGCGCAGGTAACCGCCAAGCGTAAAACCGCGGAAAAGGCGGTCAACAGTGCCGAAGCCAAGCGCAACGAGGTGCGTCTCGATGCCCGAACCGCGGAAGCGGATGCCGCCAAACGCCAAGCGGCGGCCAGTCAACTGACCGTAGACCGGCAAGCAACGGAATTGGTCATCGCCGGTATCAATAGCGAGCGCGACGAGGCCTTGATTGCGCAACAGGAAATCTTGATTAACGAACTGAATGCGAAGAAAACCGCACGCGGTTTGGTGATTACCTTGGGCGACGTGTTGTTTCGAACCAATAAAGCGCAGCTGCAATCCGGCGGAATGCGCAATGTCGACAAAATAGGCGACTTCCTAAAGGAATATCCCGACTATAAGGTATTGGTCGAAGGCTATACCGACAGCCGGGGTAGCGACGAACATAATCTGGAACTCTCCGACCGTCGCGCTTATGCAGTGCGCACCGCTTTGGTGGACGCCGGTGTGAACAGTGACCGAGTCAGAACGCGCGGTTACGGCGAGGAATATCCGGTTGCCGGTAACGATACCGCATCCAGCCGGCAGTTGAATCGCCGAGTGGAAATTATCATGTCGGACGAAAAGGGTAATATTGCCGCGCGTTAGTGCTATTTAGACAATTCGCCATTACCGGGTACAGCTTGATGTCACTGGGCTCCCGCTTTCGCGGGAGCGACGACATGCTTAGCTCGGCCCAATTTAACGCAGGCATTCCGTTCGGGCTGAGCGCTCAGTTCGCGCTCGGGACAAGCTTGTACGGCACCCAGCATTCCCAGACCACGGAGCAAAGACCATGAAACTAATCCACTATGCACTGATTTTGCCTTGGCTTGTCTACAGCTTTTCCGCTAGTGCGGATTCATCGCCACTGCGCACCCAAACCCAAGGCGACGTGGTTTTTGTCAGCGGCGGGATAGGCGGCGATGAACGGGATGCGCTGCAAGCGGTGCGCTCAGATTACAATCTGAGCCTGCAATTTTCCATGCAAGGCTCCGGCGAGTATCTCAGCGACGTGGCCGTCAGGATTAGCGGCGCAAATAATCAGACCGTACTGGAAACGGTCGCCGATGGCCCGATATTGTTTGCTAAACTCAAACCCGGACGGTATCGAATTAGCGCCGAACATGAAGGACAAGAGATCCGCAAAAGTGTAACGATAGACAACAAACACCGGTCGCCACTGTTGTTTACTTGGCCCAATAACTAGAATCGTCAGCTAAGCGTGATTCCTACAAGAGCCCGCAATACATTCAATCGCAGAGTGTGCGGCCAAGTATTAACCCGGCCTTTAATATCGTCGCTCCCGCGCAGGCGGGAGTCCATTTGCACGCTGGATTCGCTTCGCGGTCGCTTTCGCGGGAATGACGGCCACAGGGAGCAAAAGCGCACAGCTACTAAGCCAGCTCTAGCGTAATATTTGAACCACACGATCATCGTGGACTTTACCCGTTCCTGCTAAGATTAATTCAGTTTCGCAGCACTGCGAAGTAATCGAATCTACCAGCTGCGACATTGAAATGTCCCAAATACACGGAGGAAATCCATGAAATGGCTAAATAACACCGAACGTTACGGCACGCTCTCAATGGCGCTGCACTGGATAATCGTATTGTTGTTTGTCGCGATTTACGCCAGCATCGAACTACGCGAACTGTTTCCCAAGGGCAGCGATCCGCGCGAGGCCATGAAAGCCTGGCATTTTATGCTGGGTCTAAGCCTATTGGTGTTGATTGGACCGCGCTTGCTGTTTATGTTTCAAGGGCGGTATCCGGCTATCCAACCCGAACCGCCGCGCTGGCAAAATCTGCTGGGTCGCAGCATGCATCTGACTCTATACGCGCTGATGATAGTCATGCCCTTGTCGGGATGGTTGCTACTCAGCGCCGAAGCCAAACCAATTCCATTTTTTGGCTTACAACTGCCGGCGCTGATCGGCGAAAGTAAGAGCTTTGCCGAATTGATAGAGGGTTTTCACGAAACCGTCGGTACATTGGGTTATTTTCTGATCGGTTTGCATAGCGCCGCCGCGCTGTATCATCACTATATGCTGCGCGACAATACCCTGCGGCGAATGTTGCCGAAGTGCGGCGATTCCACCAAGGATTTGCCGGAATAACCGAGCCCGTCAAATCGAATAACGTTGTTGCCTAAACTCCGGCGTTCGAGTTATTTGCTTCATCCCTCAAGCTTTGAGCTTGGCTGTCTGAGTTATCTGCTCGATGGTTCGCGCGCCGAAGCTGGCCGTCGCCGCTATTTTCGGCATCGTTAGTGCTCAGAACCCGGATGGTCGAGAAAAATGCCCGACGGTCCGGGCGCCGAACTAAACGCTTGGGGTTTAGAGCCTGACGATCCGACCTCCTGGCCCGGCAACACTTATAGAAAACGAGACCACTATGCGCCTTGATAAATTTATCCTTGAAAATCTTGAAGGTATCCTGCATGAGTGGGAAGAATTCGCCGCAAACTACCTGCCGGACGCGGACGGCATGAATAAGCGCGAATTGGGCGATCACCTCAGACAGATGCTGCTCACGATTGCCGCTGATCTGGCTCGTCCCCAGTCCGCGAAGGATCAAAGCCAAAAGGCAAAGGGTCAACAAATCTCCGATGGTTCCGTAACCGCGGCAACCACGCATGGATCGGAACGTTTAGCGGCAGGTTTCAGCCTCAATTCCACGGTCTCCGAATTTCGTGCCCTGCGTGCCAGTGTGACCAGACTCTGGATAAAGCAGGATTTCAAGCAGATTAATGCAGAAACCGACTTGGGCGATCTGATCCGCTTCAACGAAGCCATCGATCAAGCTATCACCGAGTCGGTGGTCGGTTACTCGACCGAAAAAGAATATGACTCACGCATGTTCGAGACCATACTGGCGTGTGGTTCCGATCTAATCTTTAGCTTCGATCTTGACGGCAGGTTTGTGTATGCGAATAAACAACTGAAGGATTTATTCGGTCTGACGATGGAGGAAATGATAGGAAAAAATTGCTACGATCTGCACGTGCCGATTGCGGCAGAGCTACAGGGACAAGTTGAACAGGTGATTCGTTCCAAAGGGTCCGTTAGCCGGGAAGCGCCCTATACAGCCAGCTCCGGAAAACCGGTCTGGCATGACTATGTATTTACACCGGTGTTCAACAAAGACGGTGAGGTAGAGTCAGTCGTCTGTATAGGACACGACGTCACCGAACGTAGAGCCTCGGAACATAATAACTGGACTAAGGCCAACTATGATGATTTGACCGGATTGCCCAATCGCAGCTTTTTCACCCATCGGCTGGAAGAATCCGTCAAACACTCCCACCGTTTTGGTTCGCCCATTGCACTGCTGTTTATTGATTTGGATTATTTCAAGGAAATCAACGATCAATTCGGCCATGAGGCTGGCGACAGTTTGTTAAAGCAAACAGCAGAACGCATTCACGCCTGTGTTCGGGAAAGCGATACCGCTGCGCGTATCGGGGGCGATGAATTTATCGTTATCTTGAAGAACTTACAAAATCCGGAGCACGTTGAAATCGTCGCCGAAAAAATTCGGCAACGGCTGGCCGAACCCTTCGATCTTGGCAACCATACCATTCAAATCTCGGCCAGTATCGGCGTGTCGCTCTCTCCGCAGGATACGACTTATGCCACCGAGTTGGTGAATCATGCGGATTCGGCAATGTATGCCTCGAAAAACAAGGGACGGAATCAGGTCAACTTTTTCTCGCCGGATCAGACCCACCAAATGGGCTAATGGCGGACGCAGGGTTGCTGTCGTGTAACAGCAATTGTTAGCTAAACGTGCTGCTGCAAGACCTGTCCATCTTTGTTCAGGCGCTCTTTTTAGTGAAGGCTCATGGCCTACAGCGTAGGAAGCGTCGCAGTGGGGATAGTATCGGGATTCGTGATCACGCGGCGCTGCGGCAGGTAATCGAGCAGCAGATCCGTTTCCTTCTTGACCACGCTGTAGCACTCGCAACTCAGCGTTTCAAGTTTCGGCCGGTCGAGCACCTTGATTAACCCGCGCGAATAGGAAATCACCCCCCGCTGCTGCAAATTTAGCGCGGCCTGGGTGACGCTTTCGCGGCGCACACCGAGCATGTTGCTGATGAAATCCTGTGTCATGGTTAAGTGGTTGTGAGACAGGCGATCCATGGAAAGCAGGAGCCAGCGGCAGAGCTGCTGGTCGATCGAGTGCTGCCGGTTGCACACCGCGGTTTGCGAGATTTGCGTGATCAAGGCTTGCGTGTAGCGCAGCATCAGCATCAACAATTGGCCGTGGCGGTTGAATTCCTGTTTCACCTGTAGCCTGGGGAGCCGATAAGCAAAACCGGCACTCTGTACCATCGACCGGCTCGGTGTGCTCTCGCCGCCCAAAAACAAGGTGATGCCCAGCAAGCCCTCATTGCCCACCACGGAGATCGCGGTCGATGCGCCGTTTTCCATCATATATTGCAGCGACACTATAGAGTCTGTGGGAAAGTAAACGTGGCGCATGGGCCGCCTGGATTCATACAGCAGCGCGCGCAATGGCAACGGTACCAGTTCCAGGTAAGGAAACAAACGGCTTTGCACGTCCGGCGACAAGGCCGCGAGAAGATGATTGTGTTGCGGCTCAGGTTTGGCGGGCATTTAGACTCTTTTGGAACTGAAAGGTTAACAGGCTGTTGAAATTCTATACAGAACCTTAATCAGTATACCGAATGCTACCTCCGCCAACTACAACTCATTGAAATACAAATATTAGCATTCGGCATAGTCAGCTTTTTGTACCGCTTTGCGTATCGCCATCGAGAATTTCAACAACCTGCCAGAGATCGCCCGATCACAGCCGCATCTGTGCCCAGTACCTTGCCCGCCTCGCGCTTGGACTTGGATTTTGTGAAGGCGACCACATGCCTGCCCCTCGCGTCCGCCAACTTGATACCCATATGGCCCAGGCCGCCAATCCCGAACACCCCTCTTTGGTGCGAATAAATTTTCACCTATGAGTGCTTAATTTAACGGCATTGGCTTAAAGGCGAGGTGTGTGCGATAGCGTACAGACCCTGCCAGATCATCGGGTTAAGCTCTGATCTCCACTATTCGCGGAGGTTTATCATGAATCTGGCAATCGAACCCTTACTGGCGCTGGTGATCGGCATTTTGATTTTAGTCGTGCCCCGGTTTCTGAATTATTTCGTGGCGGTCTATTTGATTGTCGTGGGAGTGTTGGGGTTGATACACCGCTAGGTGCATGCTTAGTTCGAGCTGTTCTGCACAGTTTCACGTTAACGTCCTCACTCCTTAAGGAGCACTACCATGTCACTTAGCACACTGATACTCATCATACTGATCCTGATGTTGCTGGGCGTAATCCCGGTTTGGCCGCACAGCCGTTCTTGGGGCTATGGACCCAGCGGCGGCTTAGGCTTGGTGTTGATCATCATATTGATTCTACTGGTACTCGGCAGAATCTAGTTACACCTCTCCAAAGAAACGTTGGGCTCGATTCCCTTCGGCCCAACCAGTCTTTTTGCCAACCGCCTCCCAGCGAGGCCCAATCAACCTCGCCGACAGGCGATTGTCACCACATTCATCAGAACGGAGCACTAATCCATGGCCAAGCGGCGAGAACAACGGCGGCATGTTAGAAGCGAGCATCCGGGCGGCGAGGAAGCACCGATTCGTTTTGAATTATTCAATACCGAGCGCTTGGAGCAGCATGCGGTCAGTCTGGCAAAAGCCCAAAAAATCACCACGCTGAAGAAGGGCCATAAGTTAATTCCTCGGGTACGCGAGAATGCCTTGGTCTTGCTGGAAGCGTATAAATCCGTGGCCAAGGCAGTGCGCGAGCAGCATGCCATCACGCCCGCTGCGGAATGGCTGTTGGATAATTTTCATGTCATCGAAGAGCAGGTCAGCGATATTCATGTCGATCTGCCGGAAAGCTATTCGCGCGAACTACCCAAACTGGCCGAAGGCGTATTAGCCGGCTATCCGCGCGTTTACGGCATCGCCTGGGCTTTGGTGGCGCATACCGACAGCCGCTTCGCGCCGGACTTGCTGAATCTGTTCGTCAAGGCCTATCAAAGCGTCGAGCCGCTAACCTTGGGCGAACTATGGGCCATCCCGATTACGTTGCGGGTGTTGCTGGTCGAAAATCTCCGGCGCTTGGCGGTCAGCATCATGCGTTCGCAAAACGGCCGGCGCTTGGCGGACCAGTTTGTCGATCACGTCGAACAAGTGGTCGCCCGCAGCGATAGTCCGGATCCGGTCATTCCGGCTGGCGTGTTGCCGGCCGAACAGTTGCGCCAAGCCTATGCCGTGCAGATTTTGCAGCGCTCGCACGATCCGCATCCGGCGATTGCCTTGTCTTTGAAATTCCTCAGCGATTGGCTCGGCGAGCAAGGCCTGAGCCTGGACGACATCGTGCATCGGGAACACGCCGCGCAAATCGCCGACAACATGACGGTACGCAATATCATTACCAGCATGCGCGCCATCTCCGCGTTCGATTGGCCGCAGTTTGTCGAAGACGTCAGCCTGGTGGATGCCTGTTTACGCGCGCATGACGGCTATGCGGCCATGGACTTTCTGACGCGCGACCGTTACCGGCATGCCATAGAAGAACTTGCCAAGCGCTCGCCAGTATCGGAAGTTGAAATTGCACAATTGGCCATCGCTGAAGTGCAAATCGCCATAGATCAAGACAGTGGCGACGAACGGCAAATGGAGCCGGGATATTATCTGATCGGTGCCGGCCGTTATGCTTTCGAAGCAAAAGTGCATTACCGTTCGCCCTTTAAACAACGGCTGTTGCGTACCTATGTCAGTCATGCCGGGCTGGCCTATGTCGGCAGCCTGGGATTAATGACGCTGTGTTTATTGGCCTTGCCGTTGAGCCTATCCAGCGCCGCCGGATTGAACGGCTTTCAATTAGCCTTACTGGTTTTGGTCTTGGTATTTCCGGCATCGGATATCGCCGTTGGCCTGCTGAATCATTTTATTGTGGCCGGCCTGCCGCCCAATCATTTACCGCGTCTGGAACTAAAAGAGGGTGTGCCGGAAGCCTTGAGCACCTTCGTGGTCGTGCCGACTATGTTTGTCAGCGAAGCAGGGGTTAGACAACAAGTCGAACAAATGGAAATCCGCTATCTGGCCAACCCGGACGGTGCGGTGCGGTTCGCGCTGTTGTCCGATTGGACCGATGCCGAGCAGGAAACTCAAGCCAACGACGATAAGCTGTTGAGCGTGGCGATTGGGGCGGTCAATGCCTTGAACGCCAAGTACGCTCAGCAGCGCTTTTTTGTGTTTCACCGTAAACGTTTGTGGAACGCCAGTGAAGGCAAGTGGATGGGCTGGGAGCGTAAACGCGGCAAGTTACAGGAATTTAATCGTCTGCTGCGCGGCGCTACCGATACCTCGTTTCTGCCGATCGCTGGTCAACCTGCCGCCGCGCCGCCCGGCGTGTGCTACGTCATCACTCTGGATGCCGATACCAAGCTGCCGATGGGTGTGGTCGCGCAATTGGTTGGGGTGGCGGCACATCCGCTGAATAAGCCGGTGTTCGATGCCGACAGCCAGGCCATCGTGGATGGTTACGGTATCTTGCAGCCCAGAGTCACGCCTACCTTGCCGCAACGCCAGGAACGCTCGATGTTTCATCAAATTTTCGCCGGGGCCTCCGGCACCGATGCCTATTCCAGTTCGGTATCGGAGTTGTATCAGGATCTGTTTGGGCTGGGTACCTATAGTGGCAAGGGCTTGTATCATGTCGACAGTTTCGAGGCTGCGCTGGCCGGGCGGGTGCCGGATAACACTCAGCTCAGTCACGACTTATTCGAGAGCGTTTATGTACGTTGCGGCCTGGTCAGCGACATAGAGTTTTTCGAAGAATTCCCATCGCACACCGAAGTCGCAGACTCGCGCGGCCATCGATGGGCGCGTGGCGATTGGCAATTGATACCGTGGATTTTCGGCGCGCGCGGTAAAGGCATGCCACTGATAGGCCGCTGGAAAATGCTGGATAATCTGCGCCGCTCCTTGTCGGCGCCGGCGGCGTTTTCTGCGCTGGTTGTCAGTTGGGCCATACCGCAGGCGCCGCTAGCGATCCTGGTCGGTTTTGTGCTGACCGCGCTGGCTTTTCCGGCGGTTTTGGCATTTACTGCCGGTTTCACAGCGCCACGGCGCGGGGTTTCCTTCGCGACCCATCTGCGCGGCGCCTTAGAAGACGTAGCTTGGGCCTTGTGCAATAGTCTGGTGGCGTTGACCATGCTGGCACAACAAGCCTGGTTGATGACCGACGCTATCGTTACCACACTGGTGCGCTTGTTCATCACCCGCCGCAAACTGCTGAAGTGGGTGACTGCGTTGCAGGCCAAGTCAGGGGCAGGGTATGCGTTGAAGAATTTGATCCGCCCACTCAGTCATTCGTCCTCGGTGGTGTTTGGTGCCGGCGCGTTGGTGGTGCTGTGCAACCCGGACGCGATAGTCGCGGCCGCGCCGTTTTTACTGCTGTGGTGGCTGGCGCCGGTGGTGGCGCGGGCCTTGAGCCTGCCGCCCAAAATCGATATTGCCGAAGCATTGTTGCCGGCCGATAGCGCACAATTGCGTTTGTATGGCAGACGCATCTGGCGGTTTTTTACCACCTTTGTCACCGCCGAAGAACACTATCTGCCCCCGGATAATTTTCAGGAAGATCCGCAAGCGGTGATTGCCCACCGCAGTTCACCGACCAATTTCGGCCTGTATTTGTTGTCGGTGGTATCCGCGCGGGATTTCGGTTGGTTGGGCTTGACCGATACCGTCGAGCGTCTGGAAGCGACGCTGGCCACCCTGACCGACTTACCTAAACTGCACGGGCATTTTTACAATTGGTACGACACCCGCAACTTGCAGATGCTGGAACCGCGCTACGTGTCCACCGTCGATAGCGGCAATCTGGCCGGCCATTTACTGACGTTGGCGCAAGCCTGCCGGGAAATAGCCAGCAAGCCGCTGGATTTAACCAACGCTTTGCTTGGACTGGCCGATACGCATCGCTTATTGCTCAACGCGTTGGCCAACATCAACGATGACCGCCGCATCGTGACTGTTACGTTGCGAGAACTACGACAAAAAATCACCATCCTTGGCGAACTGCTGGCAAGTCGGCCCGTCGACACGGCCGGCTGGAGTGTGCTGTGGCAGCAATTGACCGTTTGCGCTAATGCTTTACTTGATTTGGCCAATGCGCATGCCGTCGAACGCGGCGATAGCCTGGACAACGAAGTGTTGGCCTGGGCAGCCTTTTTATGCGACGACATTCGTTCGCATGCCCGCGATGTGGCTACGTTGATCCCGTGGATTCATTTTCCCGAGCAATACCCGTCACTATGTTCGCAAAGTGCCGAACTCAGTCAACAATTCGGTTTGGAAACGCCGCTATGCAATCTGCCCGGCAGTTACACGATTTGGGCAAATCACGAAGAATATTCACAACCGGAAGCAGCGACAGCCGATAAAAAAGCCTTGATTGTGTTGTTACGTCGGGCCGGCGATCAAGCCAAGGCATTGCACAAACGTGTTGAGTTTATGGTTGAGCAGCTGGAAGGCATGTTTCGGGACATGGATTTTCGGTTTTTGTACGATACCAATCGACACATGTTTGCCATCGGTTATCGAGTGGCAGAAGGCGCTATCGATCCGAGTTATTACGATTTGCTGGCTTCCGAAGCCAGGCTGTCCAGCATTATCGCCATCGCCAAACGCGACGTGCCTAGTACGCACTGGTTCCACCTGGGGCGGCGGGTGACGCGGGTGGCCCATGGCACGGTATTGCTGTCGTGGTCGGGATCGATGTTCGAATATCTGATGCCGTCGCTGGTGACTTTTACCCCGCGCTACAGTCTGCTCGATCAGACTTGCCGCTTGGTGGTAAAGCGGCAGATCGCTTATGGCAAGGAGCGCGGTGTGCCCTGGGGCGTGTCCGAATCGGCATTCAATGGCCGCGATCTATACTTTACCTATCAATATTCCGCGTTCGGCGTGCCCGGTCTGGGTATGAAACGCGGCCTGGGCGAAGAATTGGTGATAGCGCCTTATGCCACGGCGTTGGCGGCAATGTATTTGCCGCATGCCGCCGTGGAAAATTTCGCCCGTCTGGAACGGGATGGTGCGCTTGGGCGATACGGTTTCTACGAAGCGCTGGATTTCACGCCGGTCCGCCTGGCGGAAGGTCAGCGTGTAGCCATGGTGCGTTGCTATATGGCGCATCACCAGGGCATGTCGCTGGTGGCATTTGCGAATGTGGTACACGACGGGGCGATGCGGCATCGCTTCCATCGCACCGCGCTGATTCAGGCGGCGGATTTATTATTACAAGAACGTATCCCGCATGGCGCCGACACTAGCGTGCTGCCGTTGTTACAAGAACTGTCCGATGTAAAAGAAACCGTGCAACCGCCGGTCCGCCGCGTGCCGTCGCCGATGTCGTCTGTGCCGTCCACGCTGCTGTTGTCCAACGGCCGTTACTCGCTGATGATCACCGCTGCCGGCTCGGGTTACAGCCAATGGCGGAACTTGGCGGTGACCCGTTGGCGCGAAGACAGCACCCGAGATGCCTGGGGCAGTTATTTGTATCTGCGCGATGTCGATAGCGGCCAAGTCTGGTCTGCCGGTTATCAGCCGACCACTGCTACCCCAGAGCATTATGAAGTGGTATTTGTCGAAGATCGGGCCCGCATCACGCGCACGGACGGTGCGATAGTTACTACTCTCGAAATCGTCGTATCGCCGGAGGACGATGCGGAAATCCGCCGCTTGAGCTTAACCAATAACAGCATGCACGAGCGGGAAATCGAAGTGACGTCTTATGCCGAAATCGTGCTAACGACCATGCAGGCCGATATAGCCCATCCGGCGTTTTCCAACCTATTCGTGCAGACTGAATACCTTCCACAAACCCGCGCCTTGCTCGCGCACCGCCGGCAACGTTCTGCGGAAGACCCGCAACTGTGGGCCGCGCATGTGCTGGCCGACCGGCAAACCGGTGACGGTTTGCAATACGAAACCGACCGTGCCCGTTTTATCGGCCGCGGCCAAACCTTGCGCGCGCCGTTGGCGGTGATGGACGGTCGGCCTTTGAGTAATACGGTCGGCTCGGTGCTGGATCCGATATTCAGTTTGCGCACCCGCATTAAAATCGCAGCGGGGGCGACTGAGCACTTGACCTTCACCACGCTGGTGGCTGCGTCAAGACAGGCGGCGGCAGATTTGTCTGACAAATATCACAATCTAATGGCCTGGGAACGGGCGTCGGCCTTGGCCTGGACCCATGCTCACGTACAACTGCATCATTTACATACCAAACCCGACGAGGCGCAGTTGTTTCAAATGCTGGCCAATCGTTTGCTCTATGCCGATCCGTCGTTACGGCCAGCCGGTAAGTTCCTCCAATTGAATGCGCTGAATGTCACCAGTTTGTGGCGCTACGGTATTTCCGGCGACAGACCCATCCTATTGCTGCGGGTCGGTGAGCCGGAAGATCGCGGTATTGTCGAGCAATTGCTGCGCGCGCACGAATATTGGCGGATTAAAGGCCTTGCCGTGGATCTGCTGATTCTGAATGAAAAGGAAGTGTCTTACGTCGAGGATTTACAGAATTTGCTGGAAACGCTGGTGCGGGAAAACCAGGCGCGTTCGGCCTCCGCGGAGCACGAGCAGCAGGGTGCTATTTTTGTGTTGCAGGCCAGGTTGTTATGTCTGGAAGATCGGCGCTTATTGCAAACATCGGCAAGAGCTATGTTGGTCGGAAATCGCGGCACCTTGGCCGAACAATTGTTACGGCATCCACGACCAGCCATGCCCTTCATTAGCAAGCAGCCATTATTGCTGCCGGCTGTCGAAGCACCGGCCTTGGCCGTGCCGCCGTTGGAGTTTTTCAACGGTCTGGGCGGTTTTGCTAACGATGGCCGCGAATATGTCATCGTGCTGGATAAAGGCCAGAGCACACCCGCGCCTTGGATTAACGTCATCGCCAATCCCGAGTTCGGTTTCACGGTCTCCGAGTTGGGTAGCGGCTGTACCTGGTGCGGCAATAGCCGGGAAAACCAGTTAACGCCTTGGTCGAACGATCCGGTCGGCGATGCGCCGGGCGAAGTATTTTATATACGCGACGAGGACAGCAACGAATTGTGGACACCGACCGCGCTGCCGATCCGCGTCGACAATGCCGGCTATTTGATTCGGCACGGCCAGGGCTATAGTCGCTTCGAGCATCATTCGCATGGCATTCATAGCGAATTGTTGCAGTTCGTCAGCCCGGACGATCCGGTCAAAATTTCTGCATTGACCTTGACCAATGTCTCGGGGCGCCGCCGCCGCTTGAGCGTGACCGCCTATCTGGAATGGGTGCTCGGCGCCTCGCGTAGCGTCACCGCGCCGCATATCGTCACGGAACTGGATGCGGAAACCGGCGCCATGCTGGCTTATAACCCTTGGGATCAAGAGTTTGGCGAGCGGATTGCCTTTGCCGACTTGGCCGGACGGCAGACTGCCTGGACGGCCAATCGCAGCGAGTTTCTCGGCCGCAACGGCAGTCTGGACGCGCCGGCCGGATTGTTGAACCGCAAACCGCTGAAAAACCGGGTCGGTGCCGGCATGGACCCTTGCGCGGCATTGCAAACCAGCATCGAGTTGGCCGCGGATGAAAAGATTGAGATCGTATTTTTTCTGGGGCAGGGCAAGGACAAAGCACATGCTGTGGAATTGATTCGTCGGCATCGTGCGGTTGACCTTGCCACGGCATTTGCCGAGGTCACGCAGTCGTGGCAGACCATACTGGGTAAGGTACAAGTCAAAACCCCGGATCGCGAGTTGGACGTGCTGTTGAACAGTTGGCTGCTATATCAAACCCTGAGTTGCCGGATGTGGGCCAGGGCTGCCTTCTATCAGGTGGGCGGTGCGTTTGGTTTTCGCGATCAATTGCAGGACAGCATGGCCTTGGCGGTGACCAGGCCGGATTTAACCCGCGCGCATATTCTACGAGCAGCCGCGCGCCAGTTTGAACCGGGCGATGTGCAGCATTGGTGGCATCCGCCTACCGGTCGTGGCGTACGTACCCGTTTTTCTGACGACCGGGTTTGGCTGCCGTTTGTGTTGGCGCATTATCTCAAGGTCAGCGGCGATACCCTGATACTGGAGGAATCATTACCGTTTCTGGAAGGGCCGGAGTTGGTGGCGGAACAGGATGATGCCTATTTTCATCCTACCGAAACCTTGCGAGCAGCCAGTCTGTTTGAACATTGCGCGCGCACGTTGGATTTAAGTCTGGCCACCGGCGCGCACGGTTTGCCCTTGATCGGTAGCGGCGACTGGAACGACGGCATGAATCGGGTCGGCAATCGCGGGCAGGGCGAGAGCATTTGGCTGGCCTGGTTTCTGATCAAAACTCTGTCAGAGTTTGCCGTGATAGCCGAAACACGTGGCGACAACGAACGCGCTGTACGTTGGCTTGAGCATGCCGGACAACTGCGGAGCGCCGTCGAAACGGAAGGCTGGGACGGCGCCTGGTACCGGCGCGCCTATTTCGACGACGGCTCGCCGTTGGGTTCGGCGACTAACTCCGAATGTCGCATCGATTCTATTGCACAGAGTTGGGGCATCATCTCCGGCGCCGCCGACCCGGAACGGGCGCGGCGGGCGATGGAGTCGGTACGCGAATATCTAGTGCGCTACGGCGACGATCTGCTGTTGTTATTCACGCCGCCGTTCGACAAGACCGAGCGCGATCCCGGCTATATCAAAAGCTATCCGCCCGGCATCCGCGAGAACGGCGGGCAATACACGCATGCGGCCATCTGGTCGGTGATTGCCTATGCCATGCTCGGTGAAGGCGATCAAGCTGGCGAATTGCTGCGCATGCTCAATCCAATCAAGCGCACCACCAGCCGCACCGGGGTCTATGCCTATAAGGTAGAGCCCTATGTGCTGGCGGCGGACATTTATTCCGAAGCCCCGCACGCCCGCCGAGGCGGCTGGACTTGGTACACCGGCGCGTCCGGTTGGTTTTATCGGGCCGGCTTGGAATCCATTTTGGGCTTACAAGTATGCGGCGACCGTTTGCTGTTCGAACCGTGCATACCCCGTGCCTGGCAGAGTTACAGCGTGACTTATCGGCATGGCGCCAGTGTGTACCAGATCAGCATTGATAACCCGAATGGTGTGAGCCGAGGCATTGCCAGCATGACACTAGATGGTGGGGCACAAATGCCTGGCGAGGGTATCAGGTTGTTGGATGACGGAAAATCACATCAGGTGTCGGTGGTGCTTGGCAGCTAGCGCTTTTGCCGGCAACTCTGTTCGTTGCCGTACCGACTGCGCTTGGCTTTGCAGCTATGGTAAGGACTGAGCGTTGTAAAACATAGTCCGCGCTTAGGTCATGGCTAATTCAGTTGTGGTCCACCATTTTGGAGATCAACATGAATAAAGCCCCTAAGAAAGACTCGGTCGAAACCGGGAAAAGCCAAGCTGGAGAAATTACCGGAAATACTCGCGATGACAAGACGATGGAAGTCGAAGACGACCTGAAGATGAGTGCCGGCAAAGATCGGGTCGGTTTTGTCGCTCTCCGGCGCAAAGCGAAGAAAGGCGATAAAAACGACCGTTATTGAACGCGCAATCTAAATACTACGCCAAGGACACAACCATGAAGTTTATCACCGTAATATGCGCCGGCATGCTGTTGGGCGTTAGTGCTATCCATGTTTATGCAGCGGAAAGTCATATCGCGCTGGCGCTGGAGCATGCACAAACAGCCGCTAAGTCCGGTGACGCAAAAACCATCGTGAATCATGCGGATGCAGCGAAGAGTCATATCAAAGTGCTCGACGAGCATTTAAAAGCCGGTGTCACGAGTCTGGATGCGGCGATCGCGCATGCTAAACAAGGTCACAGCGAATTAGCGAAAAAATCGGCAGAAGAAGCTGTTCTAAATTTGAACGCCGCTCAATAGGGCCAATCAGTTCTGCGATTTCAAGAAAAACGGCAGGTGAATTTCCCTGCCGTTTTTTTGTGCCTGTATTGACGCTAAGAATAGGCAAAAAAATAGCCGGTCGCATGCATGTCGCACGGCGCCGGCTACTTATCTAGGGTTTAGGCGTAAACCGTGGATTTACGACGTCCAGCATATAAGACGCCCAGCAAGGCGCTGGTCATCATCCATATTGAAGCCGGTAACGGCACTGCTGCCGGTCCGTCGCCGCTCGCTTGTGACGGGCTAATATCGAACGCGTACAAAAAGTGCAGATTGTTAAACTCCGAGGCATCCGCAAATGCCAGTAAGTTAGCGTCCGAGCCTAAATCAACGTTGCCGAATGCAGCACTCCAAACTCCGTCGGACAGCATTCCAATTTGGAAATTACTGGAACCCAGCAAAGTCCCGGATGAAGTGCCGGTGCCAATAGTGTAGTTAGCGCCGTTAGCCGTAAATGACACTGCGCCTACGCCGGTAAACGCGACGACAGGTGCTGCGGCACCGATAACGGCCGTATCTTCGAAAATCCCGAAGGTATCGGAGAGAGAAGGAAAGGGGAAGGAGGACTGGCTAAACGACAGAAAATTAACGTCGCCGTCGTTTGGCGCCCAAACGCTAGCAGAACTAGCACTGGAAGCCGCCAATAGGCAAATGGCGAGCGAGGTCTTTAAATAAGGGATCGTTTTCATAGGTATTTCTCAATAGGTTTAAGTTAACAAAGCGCCATCCAATGGCTCTTACCCTCAGCCGGCTTTACCAGGAAACGCCGGCTTTCACAGAGTTCATTCGACCGTTTGTTTGGGAGAGGTCGACATCCGCACAGTCTGTATTCCTCACTTATCCAGCGGATAGGCAAGGGAAGAGCTACCTGCCGGATAGTCTCGCGGCGGTTAAAAATCGTGGTGCTAGTGTCTGATAAGGATCGTGTAACCAGAGCGGTCAACACGATTGCGGCGGCTGGAGCGTTAAGAGGGTTGTTTCCGTTCTTAGGGTTGCGATTTGTCGGAAGAACGGGCGCGGTGCGGGGCACATTGAAAGTGTTAAATCCAATGGCCGTGGTTAACGGTAAGTATTTGAATAATCTGTCTAGGATTTGATTTGCTAAACCTATGGCAGGAGTTTAAGCAATAACGTCGCCGGCGTCGGTACGTTAGCCAACATTAGAAAGATGAATTGCATCCAGTGTCGGGCTGTCATTGACCGCAGGCGGCATGCGCTGTTAATTCGAGGGTTTCTTGAGTTAAGCGGCTATGCGTTCGGTTTGGGCCTGGAGGGTGTCGGACAAATTTTCTGCTTTGTCTTGAGGCCGTAAAAAGCGGTATATCTAGCTTCCAATCTATGTTCGTTGCCGCACCGACTTTGCTTGGGTTTGTTGATATTGTTCTTACTAAGCAGCGGGAGAATCTTCCGCGCTTGGTCATGGCGTTTTGCTCATGGCTAATCCAGTTGGAGATCATCATGAATAAAGATCAAGTAAAAGGCCGCGTTGAAGAAGTTAAAGGCAAAGTCAAAGAAGCTGCCGGCGTGATATTGGACGACAAAGAGTTGGAGTTAAAAGGCAATGTCCAGAAAAATTTGGGTAAGGCCCAGTCCGGCTTCGGCGATCTGAAGCAAGATATTAAAGACGAGCTATAAGCCGCTGCATTTGCGCGCCATCCTGAGTTTATTTTGGCAGTTAGGGGAGAACGATCATGCTTGAAACTGTAGCCGTACTATTTATCATCCTTTGGGCGCTAGGCTTGGTGTCTGCGTACACGCTTGGCGGATTCATTCATCTATTGCTAGTAATCGCGCTTATAGCGATTGTGCTTCGCATAATTCAAGGTCGAAGGGCTTTATAAGTATTGCGAAGCAAGTGTTTGCTTTTATCGATTGTTTGGTCTGGCTCTGTGCCAGAGCTAATTTTGGAATGGCTAGCCGTAGAGTTTTGATGCGGCTGGTCAAGCCGGGCTTATCCAAAATCATTTACGAGGGAACAACATGAGTGCAGTCAAAATCATGGCCACGCTGTTGATTATTGCCGGGGTATTGGGCCTGATCTACGGTGGTTTCAGCTATACCAAGGAAACGCAGCAGGCCACGTTAGGTCCGTTCGAACTGTCGGTGAAAGATACTCAGACTGTCAATGTGCCGGTTTGGGCAGGCATAGCGACCATAGCGGTGGGTAGTGCGTTATTGTTTGCGGCAAGTAGGAAAAATTAGGCAAGCGTGGCGGGCTTGCCAAAAGCCGCTAAACGTTAGCCCGGGTCTTCCGCTTTATTGGTAGTCCTAGTCTCGCGATTATGTCGCCGTGCAACAGCAGGTTTGCTTCGCGATTGCTGAAAGCGTTTCGTCAGCCAGGTTATTGGCAAGGCGTTGTATAACGAATGTGCCGAAAGCAGCAGGCTCAGAACAGTGCGTAAATGTGTGCTTGCCGGGACGTTGCGATTTTCAATAGGCTCCGGCAGTGGGGCTGTGCGGGGCGGCGTCGGGCATTTACTGAGTTCGCCGGCTATAAATCCTATGCCGCTTGCCAACACCAGGGTGGCGGGCGCGGTCATTTGTTTGTAGATGTTTTCCAGCAGGGACGTGGTGCGATGTCCGAGCGACTGGCGACGCTTCAACACTTGCCGTTCCGCAATTTTGATTTGCGCATTCAAGGAGCCGACAGGCTTTATTCGTTGCTTCCAGGCCGGCATCATCAGACGAGGTCCTTAACGGCATAGTCTTTAGACACGGGTTTAAGGCTGTGCTGTGTGGCCGGGAATTGTAGATAGCGGCTGCGGCGGCGGATCACGCCAAACAGGATTAATGCCAGCAGTAAATTACCTGCTACTGCCAGTAATATGGCGCTACTGGCCTGTAGATCATGCTCAATAAGCCACTGTACTCCGGCTGCCATTAAACCTAACCAGGCGGCACTCAGCAGCAAACCAAGCATTACAGCGGCCGCGAGCATCGTAGTCAGGCTTTGGCCTGCCCGCCGCGTTTCCAACGCGGCAAGCCGGAAGCGATCATGGCTTAAACCCTGTAAGTCTTCCCACAGCAGTTGAATGTCCGCCAATATGCCGATGTCGTCGGACGGCTCGGCATGCGTGGCGGACTGCCCCGCGCTTTCCTCGGTCCTTGTGGACGCATTTGGGTCCATGGACAACGGGCAGTTAGCGGCTGCTCAACAGGCGGCTCAGCAGAAAGCCGCTGGCTACCGCAATCCCCAATGTCGTTACCGGATTGTCGCGGATATAGACCTGGCAGTTTTTCACGATGCGCTGCTCGGCGGTTTTTAGCTGTTCGCTTTTTTGGTCAAGCGATTCAGCGGCTTGGTGAGAGGCACTGGCGATTTTATCGACCGCTTCGTGGGCGAAGTTGGAGGCTTTATCAATGGTTTCCATAATGTTTTCCTAGGTTATTTAAGACGCATATCGTTTTTGACCGACTCTACGCCTTTGACACCGCGAGCAATTTCCACGGCTTTATTGATGTCGGCCTGGCTGCCGACGAAGCCGCTCAATTGCACGACACCTTTAAAAGTTTCCACGTTGATCTGGCCGGATCTCAGGTTGGGTTCGTCGAATAACATTGCTTTCACCTTAGTAGTGATGACGCTGTCGTCGACATATTCGCCGGTGCCTTCGTGTTTATGCGTCGATGCGCAACCGGAGGCAGCGAGTAAAGTGAGGGCCACAATAAATGCGACAAACAATCGGCTGAGGTTTTTCATAGGTAATTCTCCCGGACTAAAAATAAGATGAGGCTGTGCGGCTAATGCTTAGCCGTAATCTGGCGAATACTTGCAAGCGTAAATCGGACGAGTCCGGCGTGGCGGTTTAGGCGACTAACGGATACTCGCGCATGTGCGGCAAGTAAAGGCGGGGCTGAGGTGGTGAAACCTTGAATGAACTATAAGCACAAAGCCAGCCTTAGTCGGTGCGTTAGCGTACATACACCGCTAACGCCGGCCTTTGCAGAAGATGGGATTGGCAGCCGAATAACGCATACCGGGAAATTTATCTGTTTGCCGCTTATGTGTGCTACCGCACCGACGGAGGGTTGCTGTTGCGAATAAGCTACTTATGAGCTTATTTACAACAATGCCATCCGTTTCGCGCTAGTTCTCCTTGCGGCAACCTGGTGTTAGTTACCCATTTCGATCTTTACCATAAAGGAATAATTATGCTTAACAGACATGTATTGCCGATAGCCGCCTTAGCTGGTCTGGCTATGGTGCCGCAAACCCAAGCCGCTGATCAATCGCAAGATAATCGCTGGTATGTCGCGCCGTTCGCGACGTTTATCAATAGCGGCGGCGACAGACGGGCGAGCGACGGTTGGGGCGGCGGTGTTGGCGTGGGCAAAATCATCGATCAACATTTTAACGTTGAGTTAAAAGGCTTTTATCAAGGTTTTGGCGGCGATAACGGCCCTTGGGATTTGGCCGGTGGTAGTGCCGATGTGCAGTATTATTTATTCCGCGACAAATTCTCGCCATATGCAGTACTAGGCTTGGGCGGTATGAACACCTGTGCATCCGCCAACTGCGGCATCGGTTTCATCGGCGAAGCCGGCGTCGGTGCCACTTACGAGGTGAACGACAATTTATTGATACGTAGCGATGTACGTTACCGCTACAACAATAATTTCAATGCTCATGTACAGCCGGGCACCGACGAATTCCACGATATGACGGTCAATCTGGGTGTGGTGATTCCGTTTGGCGACAAACCTAAATATGCGGCAAAGTCCGACGCTCGCATGGCACCGCCGCCGATCGTGGCGGCATCTAAACCCGATTGCAGCGTACTGGATGCGGATGCCGACGGCGTCAACGATTGCTTGGATAAATGCCCTGGTACCATCAAAGGCGCCATGGTTGATCCGAAAGGTTGTGCGGTTCGATTGATACTGAAAGGTCAGCATTTTAAATACGATTCCGCTGAATTGAGTTTAAACGCCAAAGAACTTTTGGATGGCGTCGCCAAAGACTTGATCGCATTCCCGCAGAAAAATGAAATTCAGGTGCAAGGCCACGCCAGCAGCGAAGGCAGCGATTCCTATAATATGACGCTCTCGCAACGCCGGGCACATTCAGTCGTTGAATATCTGAAATTGAAAGGCGTCTCCAACAAATTGTCCGCAAAAGGCTATGGCGAAACCCAACCCATCGCCGATAACGAGACGGAAGTTGGTAAATCAGAAAATCGCCGGGTCGAGTTGATCTGGATTGAATAAGGATTGCCAATTGCCTAAATTGGGCTTTGGTGCATAACTTAAGTACCCGACAAAAGTAGCAAAGCCCAAATCAAAGGAAGTCTTCAACTTTCAGGGAAGAATTTAAAGGGCAACGGTTGAGAAAATCGAGTCCGTAAAGGAATAGACTTGAGATACTGGCGGATAGTTTTATAGCAAGATAAATTCAGGCAAAAGGAGGGTGTCCTGAATTTTTTTTTGTAAACGGGATTTAATTATCGGTAGGGCATCTTGTCGTCAAACCGAATCAAAGCCGCTTTCCAGTCATGCAATGGCATCGTCCAATTTTGACTGATAGTCATTAGGGCCACATAGAACAATTTCGATAAGGCCTCTGTAGTGGTCAACTCAAAATGGGGGGATTGCCGGCAGAGCTCTAACTTGTACTAACTTAGACGTTACCATGTCTTTTTTGAGGACCTTACGCATCCTCGATTCGGCTACCATCGCGATGAATCCGACGTCGTAACTATCAAGCTCCGTCGATTACACTTATCCATTTACGGTCGGACATTCAACCGTCGTTGGCAATAAGCTCTTATAGCGCACTGAAAAGGCTGCTCCCGCATTACGATAAAGGCCATGGCGTGTTGCAGTTTCCTTAAATCAGGAATATTTTTTAGTATCGTCTTTATGGGTTTCAGTTGATCGTTTTGATTGGCTTGCCCCTCCCAACTTTCCCGAGTAGTCATTTCAATTTTTCCGGAAATCTAATTTCCATGGGCTGATTAAAGTTATCCCAAGCATTTTTGCATAAATCGATTTTGTCGTCGGCCAACATGTCAACTAATCGGTCCGGTATGACCAGAGTCAGCTTGGTTGATGATTATCTGCATTGACTCGTTTAATTTCCAACGTTGACTATAATTTCCAGCGATTCCGGTTCTAATTGAAATAGTTTTAGGGTGTGTGGAGCTTCAAGCAATTGCGGCTTTTCTTGCTGTATGGTGAATCTTTATTGGGAAGGCAAAATCATGGTAAAGCGCTTAACGGGTTGTCTATTTGCTGTTTTTTTTACCGGCTGTGCAACGCTTAGCCAACAAGACTGCAAGCGGGGTGATTGGTTTGGTTTGGGGGTTCAAGACGGCCGTTCCGGTGCGACCAGTGATAGGCTAAATGATCACCAGAAAGCATGTTCGGAATACGGCGTCGCGGTGAATGATTCGCAGTATTTTGCTGGCCGCGAACAGGGCATAAGAGAATACTGTCGGATCGAGAACGCTTTTGAAGAGGGTTTGCAAGGGCACGATTATCGCCATGTTTGCCCGCCATCTATTGACGGTGTATTTAGCCGGTACCACGCAGCGGCTTACGCTGTGCATAAAGAACGCGCCGAACTGGATAGGATAGATAATGAACTTTCCAGCAAAGAAATCAGCTTGGGGGATAACAAGTTAAACGACAAAGACCGGGCCAAAATTCGTAACGATATAAGTCACTTGAGGCGTAACCGAGATCGCGCTCGGGATGATCTTTACTACCACGAACGGCAACTCAACGAGTTTCGCCATGAATCTCAGTCTTATCGCTGAGCCGCTTCTTGGGATTCGGGGGGATTCGTTGCAAGTATCCGGATGAAGCTTCCCCGAATCAAGCACAGATAACTCATGATCAAAACACGGTGTCTGTTACGCAAGACGGTCATTGATGATTTTTGACGTAACTCTCCTTTAAGTTTCCTGGGAGCGTCTTTTCCGCGAAGGTATTTGCTAGCCGGCCGCTAAATTACTATCAACTAAGATCTACGGCTGACAAAATATAAACTTATGACAGTCATACGTGTTGCTTTGCGAGTATGTTGACGGAATCAAACTTAGTTGCTGTTAATAGAACAGGCCCTAAATTAACTCATTCCCTCGGTTCGGGTTTGCCGTCGCTCAGCCTTTCCTGCTTGTCTTTCTCGAACTCGTGTTTCACGAAAAACAGGCCCCCCATTAAACCCAACAACATCAGGATTTCCAGTATTTCTCTCATCATTTCAGCCACGTTTAATTTAGGAAAAAGCCTTGTTACTTCAATGAGGTGACTAATGATTATTTGGATGTGCTAAAGGGATATGGGTTCTTGCAACATTAGTGTCCCTCATATAACAGATTACCTTGGGAATGCCCATAGTCAATTACTAACCTGATCGTCAAATTCACTATAGCCGTCATTCAAATCAGCGATTTGAGTTCGGACTTAATACTGCAACAGCGGCAACAAACTCACCATGCCCCAGGCAATACCGCCGGCGGCGGGAATCGTCAAAATCCAGGCCCAAACAATCCGTTCGATCACGGAAAGTTTCAGGGTATAGGGATTTTTGGCAAAACCTACACCCATGATCGCAGTGGAGATGCTATGCGTCGTGGAAACCGGCATGCCGAAATGGGCGGCGGCCAACAGAATGGTTGCCGAGCTGGTTTCTGCCGCGAAGCCGTTTATCGGGTGTAGCTTGACCATTTTGTGGCCAAGGGTCTTGATAATTCGCCAGCCGCCCACCGAGGTGCCGAGCGCCATGATCAAGGCACAACTGAAAACGATCCAGGTGTCTATATCTTTTTCTCCGCCGTCCGGGCGCAGGAATTCCGCCCAACCCGGTAACTGATCCAGCGTACCGGCGTTGTTTGCCGTAAATATGGCTAGCGCGATGATGCCCATGGTTTTTTGCGCATCGTTGCTGCCGTGGGCAAATCCCATATAACCGGCCGATACCAATTGCGCCTTACCGAACAAAGCGTTGATCCATTTCGGCCGCGAAATTTGCCCCAACAGGCCGCCGGCCGCATTCATGCCGCTGATGATCGCCATCAACAAACCCATGATCAAAATGCCCAAGGTAAACCCGGCAATCGGGGAACTGATCATCGGAATCACCACTTTCCAGAGCAGGCCTTTGTTTTCGGTCCACACTAAAGCGGTTTTCGACCATATCAACACATCGGGATTATTGTGTCCCGCTGCCAGAGCCGCGCCGCATAAGCCGCCGATCAAGGCGTGACTGGAAGAAGAGGGCAGGCCCAAGGCCCAGGTGATCAGGTTCCAGATAATTGCCCCGGTCAGCGCGCAGATCAGTACTTCTGAGGTAATCGTCACCATGCCGGTATCGACCAGCCCTGAGGAAATGGTTTTGGCCACGGCGGTACCGGACAAGGCGCCGACCAAATTGGTTACCGCAGCCAGTATCACCGCCTGAGTCGGCGTTAGTACTTTGGTGGCAACTACCGTAGCAATAGAGTTGGCGGTGTCGTGGAAACCGTTGACGAACTCGAATATCAGTGCCGCCAGAATGACCAGCAAAAGCAATGTCAGCATGACGGAGCCACTAAGAATTTTTTAATACGATGTGGTAAACCACATTGCCGGCGTCGCGACAGCGGTCAATGGCTTTTTCCAGGATTTCGAACAAATTGGTTTTCACCAGATAACGGATAGGATCGGTTTCGTTGGCATAGACGTCGCGATACAACTCAAGGATTTGATCGTCGGCTTCCGCTTCAATAGTTTGCAGTTGATCGTTAAGTCTTTTGACTTCGTCCAAATCCATACCTTTACGCAACTGGGCAACCATTTGTTCCAAAACTTGGCAGGCTTGTTCCAGCATGGCAGCGCGGCTGTTGAAATCGACATCGCCGATGCGCTCCGATGCCAGGGTATAACGCTCGGCAAATTTTTCGACGATTTTAGGAATCTTATACAGCGCGCCGTTTAGGGCTTCAATATCTTCGCGGTCCAATACAGTCACGAAGGTATTGACTAACTCCTCGCTGATTTGGCCGAATAAATTCTTTTCCCGGCGCCGCGCCTGTTTAAATTTTTCTAATGACTGCTGGGTGGTGGGCGTGCTTAGCAGTTCTATCAAGGCCTTGGCCGAAGCGTGTGCCGATTCCGCACTAGCTTCAAGCAAGCCATAAAATTTATCGCCTTTGCCAAAGATGGTTTGTAGAGAGAACATGGTGTTCCTTAATTGTGACGGTTTTGTTACATATTGTATAACAGCGTGGCGGCATGTGTAGAAGCCGTCAGCAATTTGCTAACCGCATGCGTAGCTGATGTTATCTGGCGCCACACTGCCGGGTGCGGGTTAATCGTGTTTTTGCAAAATGTCCTTAACCGCGCGAATTGCCGATCGGCTCGCGCCGTTGGAGTGGGTATCTTCGGTAAAATCTCCGGCAAAATAGACGCGGCCTTGCGGTTTTCTCAACGACTCGGAAAGGCTATCGAAGCGCGACCGGCCGACGGGCCATGACGCTATTGCGCGCGGATGGTAACGGTAAAAGCTCATCCGTTTGACCGATTGCCGGAAACCCGGCCACTGTTTGTCAAACGCCGCCAGCAAAGCTTCCCGAATCTGGTCCGGATCGCTCATCCGCGAGTTAAACCGCTCCGCGTCCGCACCGCTGACCAATAAATTCAACAGCGCGTCTCCGCCGGATTTTGATCCACCCTCATAAATCACCCCTAAAGGACTGTCGGTCATAATCGGCAATATGCTGTCGCAGTCGCGGGTCCAGAAGCTGCTGGCGGCCTTATCCACCGTGACGTGCGCGGTAAAGTAGGCGCCGGCCGATTGAGTTTGTATCGCCTGTTTTCGCTCGGCGCTCAACGGCGGAGCGAACTGAATGTCGTTGAGCCGGAATAATGGAATCGCAGTGATCAAGTACTTGGCGCGGAATATCTTTTGCCGCAAGCTACCTTGGTCGGACGTAAGCACTTCCACATTATTGTCGGTGGCTGTGATGTGGGTGACCTGCTGGTTCAGCAGGATGCGGTCCCGGCCGATAAAATTGGCCAGCGCTTGCGCGGCTCGTTGATTGCCGCCGACTACATGGCGGGGTGCCAGACCATTGCCGGAAAAATAATGCCATTCGGCAATGCCGTCCAGCGCGCTGATTTTTCGCCAGGAGGTAGCGTATTCCGGTTCGGTTTCAATGCGCACCAACTCTTGGGCTTTGGGCGACAGGCCACTGGTGTTTTCGATCCAGTCGGCGAAGGAAATTTCTTGCAGCGCCAGCATATCCTCGGACAAGGGCCGCAAAGCCAATTGCCGATAAAGCTCGGCCATTTTTGCGTCCCAGCGTTCATAGGCTTGCAATTCGTCGGTATCCAGCACCGATGCCAGAAACTCCAGATTGGTATTTTGCGTAAACGGATACAGCTTGCCCTGGTAATAAAAACTGGAAAAACTGCTGTAAGCCGTTTCCATTGGCACATGCAAATCCCGGAAAATCTCGATAGCCGGGTTATTTTCCCAAAATTCTTCCAGACCCACTTCGGCATGTGTGCCGTCCGGATAAGCAGCGGTACGGATGCGGCCGCCGATATGCGGACTCATTTCCAGAATCGCGGTTGATTTACCGGCTTTTTTTAAATGATACGCGGCACTTAAACCCGATAGGCCGGCGCCGACGATCAACACATCGGCAGTGAGCGGTTCGGCGGGTAAGGCGACGGAGGGCAGGCTCAGCGACAGGGCCAAAGCAATGAAACAGATGGAACGGTTGAGTTGCTTGAGGGATAGGGTAGTCATCTGCGTCGCCTCGGCGTGTTTATGGGTTGCAAGCCGCTTAGCCATTGGAATCGGCAGCGAATTTTCGCTACGGTACGAGCTAAATATTGCAGGCAAGTGACTCGAACCTAACTGACCGTCTGCTGCCTGCCGCGTCACATAATAGTCACAAACTTGTCGTATTCTCTGATTTTCTCCCATCGTAATCTGCCTGACTGATGAATTATTCCGCAACCGCACAAGGCAAAAGCTTTCATTTTCGCGATTTGCGTATCTTGTTGGCTAAGGCTACGCCGCGCCGGGCAGCGGATGAATTGGCCGGTTTGGCGGCGGATTCCGAAGTCGAGCGTGCGGTCGCGCAGCAGGTTTTGGCCGAGGTACCCTTGCGGCGATTTATCGAAGAGCCATTGCTGGCCCCGGAGCGAGACGAAGTTTCCCGCTTGATTCTGGAGCGCCATGATCCGCAGGGGTTTGCGCCGATTGCGAATTTAAGCGTGGGTGAATTTCGCGATTGGCTGTTAACCGAGGATAACGATTTGGCGGCAATCTCTGCCGGGCTGACGCCGGAAATGGTGGCCGCGGTCAGCAAAATCATGCGCAACCAGGATTTGATTGCCGTAGCGCGCCGTTGCCGGATCGTTACCCGCTTTCGCAGTACCATTGGCTTGCCGGGCCGCTTGTCCACTCGTTTGCAACCTAACCATCCGACCGACGATCCGCGCGGTATCGCCGCCAGTATTCTGGATGGTTTGCTGTACGGCAGCGGCGATGCGGTGATCGGCATCAATCCCGCCACCGACAATCTACACAATGTCCACACCTTGTTGAGTTTGTTGGACGAGATCATTGCGCAATACCAAATTCCCACCCAGTCTTGCGTACTGGCCCACGTCACCACCAGCATGGAACTGATGCAGCGCGGTGCGCCGGTGGATTTGGTGTTTCAATCCATCGCCGGCACCGAAGCGGCTAATCGCAGTTTCGGTATCGACCTGGCAATGCTGCGCGAAGCGAAAGCCATGGCTGAAGCTTTGGGGCGCGGGAATGCCGGCCACCAGTTGATGTATTTCGAAACCGGGCAGGGCAGTGCCTTATCCGCCAACGCCCATCACGGCATCGATGCGCAAACCTGTGAGGCACGGGCTTATGCGGTAGCCAGGGAGTTTGATCCGTTGCTGGTGAACACCGTGGTCGGCTTCATCGGCCCGGAGTATTTATACGATGGTAAGCAAATCATCCGCGCCGGTTTGGAAGACCACTTTTGCGGCAAGCTGCTGGGTCTTCCGATGGGCTGCGATATTTGTTACACCAACCATGCCGAGGCCGATCAGAACGATATGGACACCCTGCTGACGCTGCTGGGTGTGGCCGGCTGCAACTTCGTTATGGGCATACCCGGTGCCGACGACGTGATGCTGGCGTACCAAAGTACCTCGTTTCACGATGCCTTGTATCTGCGGCAAGTATTGGGCTTGCGGCCGGCGCCGGAGTTCGAGGCCTGGTTGCAGCGAATGGGCATATTCGATGGTCAAAACCGCTTGGCCGCTGCGCGTAACGCTACGCCATTGCTGAGCAACTTTCATGGCTTGCCGAGGGCTTAACGATGAACGATCCGTGGATTACCTTACGGCAATTTACTCAAGCTAGAATTGCGCAAGGTAGGGTAGGATGCAGTTTGCCGACCAAGGCACTACTGGATTTTCAACTCGCGCATGCCAGCGCTCGCGATGCGGTACAACAAGTCTGGGATGTGACGGCTTTTGCCGGGGAAGTGGAAAAGCTGGGGGTGGAATCGCTGATTCTGACGACACCGGTAAGCAGTCGGCCCCAGTATTTGCAGCGTCCCGATCTTGGTCGTTGTTTGACAAAATCCGGCCATGAAATACTTGAAGCGCGGGCAACCCAGGCTATCGACGTGGCTTTGATTGTCAGCAACGGCTTATCCTCGACTGCTGTGGACGAGCATGGCTTGGCCTTGCTTCAAGCCGTGGTGACGGCATATGTCGAACGCGGATTGCGGCTAGGGCCGATCTGTCTGGTGTCTAATGGCCGGGTGGCCTTGGCGGATGAAATTGGGGCGTTGCTGAACGCACGGCTGGCGGTGATTATCGTTGGCGAGCGGCCAGGACTCAGCGCCGCCGATAGTTTGGGGATGTATTTAACCTACGCACCCAAGCCAGGCAATACCGATGCCGAACGCAACTGCATCTCCAACATTCGTCCGCCGGCGGGTCTATCTTATAACGCGGCCGCAGCCAAGCTGGCTTACTTGAGCGAACAGGCCTTGCAACGCGGCTTGTCAGGCGTGGTTCTTAAAGATGATATGCCGGAACAATCGCTTACCGAAACTGGTGACGCAATTTTGTTGAAGGAATGAGTGGGTAAAGCATCAGTCATGATGCATCAGTTCGATAAGGGCGAACCCATATAGGCCTTGTCGGAAATCCCGCCCCATGACCTGCTTTTTAAACGGTTTGTATGGCGGACATCTTGGCCATCAATCATGAAAATGCAGTACTCGGCCAGGTTTTTACAATGGTCCCGGCATGATTCAAGAGCGTTCAGTATTTGTAGGACGGTTAATCCCGGTCCGACTTGACGTGGATCCTGATTGATAAAACCTAGTTGGTGCCGGACAGCTTCCCATGTGGCATTCTCGCCGTCGATATTGCTTTTCAGTAGCCTGTGAGCGTTGTTGGCGTCCAGGTTGTTCAGCACATACACCAGATGCTCCAGTGCTATGCGGATGTCATCGCTTATTTTTACAATATCTCTGACCAGTTGCGCATTGGGTACGCCGCTACGGGGTTCATACAGAGCCAGAATCAATTTGCCGATTTTTCGCGTTTCATTCGTTAAATAGAGCAGGGTTCCGGAAATTTTAGAGATAGACAAGACCACTCTCAAGTCCCGAGCCACCGGGTTTTCCTGGGCAAGTAAGTGCATAATGGCTTGATGGATTTGATTCTCGCGTGCGCGAATTTCTTTGTTGAGGGCGATGACCTCAAGCGCTGATTCCAAATTTGCCTCATCCATGGCTTCCATGACCAACTCCCATTGCACCAAAATCAAGCTGAGCATATCCACGCTTGAGTGATGTAGCCGGTCAAACTCGACATCGACGTGTTTCAGGATATGGGGCATGGCTAAGACATTACTTTCAGGTGTCATCGTAGGTACCTTATTCGCCGGGCGCGTTTCCGAATATTTCCCTCTCAAGCCTTACCAGCTGAGTCGCCGGCGTATTGCTTAAACTACAGAGTGATCTTTTTCAGGGGCGCTAAACCAGGTCATCTTACTGTAACTTTAGAAATATATCTTTAGATAAGCTATGCAAGGACTTTCCGACGCGTTTTGCCATATTCGCCTACATTGCATTAATTCAGTTCATTACGATGTTTTTGCCAGACAAGATGCTAGAAGCAAACGCTAAAGTTGCCAGCCCCCAGTTACAGGCAATCAAAGAGCTGTCCGATGCCGAAACACCATCGGTTCGGCGCTTATTGCATTATGTTGCGCCCGTTGTTACCCAAGAACGCTGTATCGATGTGCTGGACCGTTTTGTTCAGGATAAAGAATTACTGGCCGTTGCGGTTGTCGATCATCAGCGGACCCCGGTTGGCATCGTGGATCGCGGGCTGATCAGTGAAATTTTCCTCAGACCATTTTCCCGCGATTTGTTGCACAACAAACGTGTCGTCGAGATTATGGATGCCAAGCCGATTATCGTGGATATTAACGCGGGCATCGACGATGTCGCGCAGATCATTATCGACGCCGGCATGCGGCATATGGTCAACGGCTTCATCATACTGGAGAACGACGTCTATGTCGGCATGGCAACCGGTCACGCGCTACTGGAAGATATTACGCATCGCCGCCAGCGTGATCTCTACGTACTGGCACATTATGACCAACTGACCGGTTTGCCGAATCGCTTGTTATTTAATGATCGTTTGGAGCAGGGCTGCCGCAATGCGCAGCGTAACCACAAAATGTTGGGCCTGGTTTTTTTTGATCTTGATCGATTTAAATATATCAACGATACGATGGGGCACAGCTTTGGCGATAGGCTATTGCTGGAAGTTGCCGCGCGATTATCGGCAAGCATCCGCCGCAGCGATACCGTCGCCAGATTGGGAGGCGACGAATTTGTGCTTATTTTGCAGAATCTCGAAAGCGAAGCTGATGCCATTGTCGTGTTGACCGGGATTGTCGACAAGCTTCGGGAGCCGATGCCCATTTTCGAGCGCGAAATACAAATCACCGCCAGTTTAGGCATGGCTTTTTTTCCGGACCACGATCAAACCATTGATGGCTTGATTCGTAAAGCCGATGCGGCGATGTACGAAGTGAAAGAGCGCGGGCGTAACGCATTCCTGATTTACAACGCCAAAATGGATCATGGCAAAGTCGAACGCATGAGTTTGGAGACTCAACTGCGCATGGCGCTAAACAATGGCGAATTGTCCTTGTCTTATCAACCGCAGATCAAACTGCCCTCGCTGGCGGTGGTGGGTGTGGAAGCCTTGCTACGCTGGCATCATCCGCAATTAGGCGCGGTCCCGCCGAGCACTTTTATTCCGATTGCCGAAGAAACCGGCTTGATTATTTCCATTGGCGAATGGGTGCTCAGGGAAGCTTGCCGTCAGCATTCCAGTTGGATGGAAGAGGGTTTGCCGGCGCTGCGCATGGCTGTGAATATTTCCGGTGTGCAATTCATGCAGCGGGATTTTTGCACACTGGTAAAGCGCTTGGTTGAAGAGGGCTGCATAGACCCGCAGTATCTGGAATTAGAGTTAACCGAAAGCGTGGTGATGACGCAGGCAGAGCACGCAGTGCAAACTTTAATGGATTTGCGGGCCTTGGGCGTCAAACTGGCGATTGACGATTTCGGTACGGGGTATTCAAGCCTAAGCTATTTACGCAAATTTCCTTTGGATCGAATCAAAATAGATCAGTCCTTTATTCGACATATCAAAAATACACCGGCCAACGAAGCAATTGTGCGCGCCATTATTGCCTTGGGGGAAAGCCTGGGTCTGGAAACTGTCGCGGAGGGCGTGGAAAATAGCGATGAACTGGAATGTGTTACCAGTCATCACTGTCATGAGGTGCAAGGCTATCATTTTGCCAAGCCTTTGCCGGGGAATGATTTTAGTGTGTGGCACCGGCAATTTATTAGTTCTAACCGGTGTTCAGCCGGGAGTAATCTTTAAGTATCGCACGCGTGCGGAAAATCAGGTTGATGGTTTTGCGTTAAGACCATAGTTTTTGCAGCCGACGTTTGTAGCGAGTGTGGGCTTTTTCAAATAGCCGATTAAGCCGGTCTTTTAGTATTGGAGGGGTGCAGAATCCATTTTGGTTGCAACGATTGCAATTTTGCTCAATTAATCGCCGGATGCTTTCTTGCAAACACCAGGCTTGTTCTACTAATTTTTTTACTGATACTTTCACGTAATATTCTTCTTTGATCAGGAGCTTGGTATGTCGGCGGAAAAAACAAAAGATGATAGAAAAAAAGTTTCTTTGAATAAAGAAACGTGTAAAACATTGAATGCGTTTTCCAGATTAAACGCAGTAAAGCTGCGCTTGGTTATTGATTCCATGGTTGATATTGTCTTAAGTGATGAATATCTCAGCAGTCGGGTAATAGCACTTGCCTCGGAAAAAGAGAATATGGAAAAAGAATAGCAGAGTCAGAAAATTTAGCCCGAAGTATCGGTAAGCGTTGCGCAAATATACCTGATTCTGCCCCTAAACGTCCGCTAAATACTTGAGAAAATTTACCCGTCATCATCGCGTCATAATCTACCCAAATAATCGGTGGATATTTTTGTTGAATCAATAGCGAGAAAAGTCGTAGATGTTTAGTCGCAGCCGACGACGGTGTTGATATGTGTTGTATTTATTAGCCGGCAATTTGGCCGGTAAAGTCATTTTAAGCGGAACATATGCAAGCTATAGAGATAAGAGCGGAATGGAATAGCGATAAAGCTGCTTGGATAGCCACCAGCAGTCTATTCGACCAGTTTGAAATCGAAGCGGCTACCATCGACGAATTGATCGACTGCCTCAGAGTTCGTATCACGAAGGTTATAGGGCTAGAGCAGATTAGCCGGGCTCCGGCGAGTCAACGAACCTTTATCCTTACCAAAATCTGGCCGGTCAGTAGTCAGGTTTCTCTTATTTAGGATAAGGCTTTAGGTTCAATCCCGGCGGATCAACAAATCAAGAATGATAGATCGGCCATGCAACTCTCGCTGCTAACTCTCAACCTGCACACCTATCAACAGCATCCCCGACATTGCTGTTTCGACACCATGCATCAGCATGAGCGAGAAGTGCATATCATCGCTGAAGCGATAGCTCACTTGGGAATGGATGTCGTATGTTTTCAGGAGGTGGGCGAGTATTTGCACGATCCCATCACTCAGCCCTATGGCGAATCGCCTTCCAATATGGCTTTCCGGATTTGTCAGAAATTACGTGGGTGGGGGCATTGGTACAATATTCATCAAGACTGGAGTCATATCGGTTTTCATCGCTGGCGGGAGGGCACCGCCATCATGAGCCGATACCCGATGCGACATAACTATTCGGCCTATGTCTCGGATGATTGGCGTAAAGACAATTACATGTCGCGCAATGTCACCGTTTCTTGCATCGATGTGCCTTGGTTCGGCTTGTTGCATGTCGCCAACGCCCATTTGAGTTGGGCGCATCACGGGTTTTTCCAGGAATATTCCCGACTCAAACAACTAGTCGATTCTCGCCGCTATTTCGGTGTTAGAGCCGATTTAATGGTGGGTGATTTCAATGTGCCGGCGGGAGAGCATGCCTATAACCACATTGTGGGTACTGGCGAATATATCGATCAATTTTATGAATTACACCCTCAGCGATTTTACCAGCCTAGCTATCACGGCCGGATAGACGGCTGGAAACATAGCCCTCCCAAGCGAATCGACTATATCTTTAAAAGAAATGGGCATCCGCTACGAATCAAATCCATGGATATTATTTTTAATGATGAATTTTATCCTGTCGTTTCCGACCATTTTGGTTATTTTGCCAAATTCGATTTATTTTAAGTGTTGGGTTGCATAAAATTCTTCGGTTAGCCGTGGGGTGTGATTTATTTAATATAGATGAAATATTTTTCATGTTAAATAAAATCACGCTGGCAAAGCCATCTCAAAGCGCGGTTGTTCTATCGAGATGGCGTCTAATAGAGCTGGTGTTTACCAAGTTTTTGACGCAGGCACTGAGTAATTCATATGAAAATACGGTTTTTGGCTATTTTAATGATTATGGTCTTGCCGGCTTGCGGAACCTTAACGGCAAAAGACCCGATTTGGCCGGATGATTTGCCCAGGTATGCTTATTTTTTTAATGAATACCAGCGGGACGTAGTAAATACTAATAGTCAAACACTGGATCAATACTTAACCTGGGTGAAACGCTTTTATCAGGGGTGGGAGCTTTACCCCAGTGGCTGGAATAATATTAAGCAAGATTTATTGCTGAGAATTAAAGACCCGGTTTTGGCGGGAGAAGTGAAAGAAAAAATGGATGATTTGGGATTATCTATTTCTCGCGAATGGGCAAAAAATAACGATACCCGCGTTATAAATACCCGGCATGTATCAATCTGGGGTAATGCCTTGCTTAAGTCTTTACAGCAAGGTGAAACCTTGGAAATTATCGAGCGGATTACTGCGGATGTACACGATTTAATTGCTAAGAAGATTTCTGCCGATGTGATCACTGAAAATCGTTTCTATGCAGAGGAAGACATTTTTAAAGATGTCAATTAACAGGCCTGATGCCGCGAGATGGTTTGCTTATGCTGGTATGGAAGGCGTCAATTCAAGGCGTACCCAACAGACTCTAAGGCATTAAACCCTGAACATTTAACACGTCTTGAAGCGACTCGAAACCGTCTACATGAAAGGCCGTGATGCCAAGGTTTTGCGCGCTTTGGACATTGGCGGAACAATCATCGAAAAAATAGACTTCGGAAGGCTCAACCTCACACCGGCTTAAGGCCAATGCAAAGATCTCGGGATCGGGCTTGATAGCGCCGAGCAAATGCGAAAACAAGGTGATGTCAAAATCGTCCTCAAACTCGTCGAAGCGTTGCCAATGCAGAGGATTCGAATTGCTTAGGCAGCCCACCCTGTAGTTTGTACGTAAATCGCTAATGGTTTTTCGCGCGCCTGGAAAAAACTGCCGGGGCCAGGATGCAAACTTTTTCAGAAATATCCGTGGCGTAATCCGTAGTCCCCATTCGGCGATGAATCTCTCCGCAAACTCCTCGGGTATGCTTTCGCCGCGCTCAAATTGCTGGACCGCTGGCGAATGTAACCAGCGCGTCTTAAGTGCTGAATTTTCAAGAGGCTTGGGTAGCAATAGATTCAAATGCTCGAACACGGAGCTTTCTATCAATACTCCGCCCAAGTCGTCGAATAACAATAGTGAAGGAAAACGCATCTAAATCTCCTAGTATCAAACTCAACTTGATTACGGCTAATTCGTCACCATGCCGCGCGTACATAGTAGGGGAAGAATGTGTCTTGATTATTTCAACGAAGGCCTTTGAAAAAATATTGGAAACGACGGGTGTTGATGAGTCTGTTTGCTAAGCGAACGCTTGGTCTGATTTATTCGAGTTCGGTACTGTATTTTGGTCCCTATAAGCTTGCGGATCAGGATCTAATTCGGCGTGGAAAATATCGCATTTTCTGATCTGAAGTCAGGTAGTGAGGCCGGTTGCTGTTGTTAAAAAACTGTAACAATTGCCGGGTAAAATTGGCTCCTTGATTAAGCATCACCGCTTCTTTTGGAAGACAAAACCTTAAGTTAAAGCTTTATTGATATTGGGACCCCTAAAAGTTTAGAGATCCCAAGAGATAAATCGCTGGTTGTGCGAACTTATTGGTATTGCGGCCTAAAAAAGAAGCGCTTTTAAGCGTAATTAACACAAACTTGATATGACCACCGAAACCCCAACCGTCCCCACTTTAACGATAGGCGATAAAACTCACCCTATCGACAGCCTTAGCGAGATCGCTAAAGCGCAAATCACCAATTTGCAAATCGTGGATGCCGAAATTCAACGGCTTCAGCATCAAATCGGCATTGCCCAAGTCGCCCGTGAGAGCTTTCTGGCCACGTTACAAGCCGAATTTGCCAAAATGGGTTAACCCAAGCTTTTGGCGTTACCTGCTGTCACGATACTTACATACGCTCTTTATAAACTTGGCTGGGGTAGCGCGAGTCATGTTGCTCCGATGCCACCCGATAAGCCGTCGCAGTCACCTGGCTAAGGTGGCGATGGTCAATAACAAACAAGTTTCTGGAGTAAGTGATGAAGACTATTAAAGCACTCGGCTGCTGTGTGCTGATTTTCGGTACTACGAATTGTGTTATGGCGGATGCGGATAATCGCCATGAGCGCCGGGAAGCGCCGCATGCCGATAAATTTTCCATCGCCTTGATCGGCGATTTGCCGTATTCCCCGGCCCAAGAACCCGAGTTTGTTAATTTGATGGCCGATCTGGATCAAGCCAAGATCGCCTTCACGGTACACGACGGCGATTTTAAAGGCGGTAGCGTACCTTGTAAGGACGAGCTGTACCAATTGCGCTTGAAGCAATTTAACGATTCGAAACACCCATTTTTCTACGTGTTCGGTGATAACGAATGGACGGATTGCCATAGAGCCGCCGCCGGCGCTTACAACCCATTCGAGCGCTTAAGCTATTTGCGCAGCCTGTTTTCCCCCAACGACCAGCGCAGCATGGGGCAAAAACAATTGCCGCTGGAGCGCCAAAGCGCCGAATTTCCGGAAAATATCCGCTGGAATTATGGCGGCGTTTTGTTTGTGGGTTTGCATGTGCCAGGCAGCAATAACGGTCTGACGACACGCGCCGACTTCAAAGCAGACGCGGAGAAAGAATATGCAGTACGTAATGCCGTCAATCTGCAATGGTTGCAAGACTCTTTCGCCTTGGCCGCCGAACAGCATGCCGCTGGCGTGATGTTGTTTGTCCAGGCCAATATGTGGGACTTTATTCCCGCCGCCAATCTGACCGGCTATGAAGATTTCATCGTGGCCTTGGCAGCCGAAACCAAAGCTTTCGGTAAGCCGGTGGTGCTGGTCAATGGCGACAGTCACTATTTCCGCATCGACAAACCGTTGCCGTCGAAATTGCCGTCTGAAGTTAAAGACAGTGAATTCCCGTTCATCATGCCCTGGGAATCCAGCGCGCCAAGACTGCAAAACTTTACCCGTGTCGAAACCTTCGGCAACCCTAATTCGCATTGGGTGAAAGCTAATATCGATAGACACGATCCCAATGTGTTTTCTTTTGAAGAGCACATTGTTAAGAAAAACATCGCTCCTTAAATGTTAGCTTGGGTCAAAAAGTGCTTGGTATATATGCATCGGCACTTTCTGCGCTGCTATCGACAAGGTGGGCGGTAAGTTCCTAAAATCCGGTTGTTAATCGGTCGAGGAACTTGGCCGTCCAGTAGGTACTTTCTCGACGTTCTCTATGGCTTTTTTGAGTTCGTCGGGATTGGCCTGCGTCAATAAATACAAGCCAGCCCGGAGAATTTCACTTTTCTTCACATGAATTCCAGCCGCTAGGCAGGTTTTTTTCAGTTCCGAAATTTTCCGATAATCGTGTTCCGGGAAGGAAAAACTATCCCGAATGACTTTGGTTTTTTGAGGTTTGCTTTTTTTAGTCAAAGGCTTTTCTTCGCTACCGATGGTTTCGGCGATCAGTTCGGGTTCGGGATTTATTGTTGATCCTTCAATAATGGCTGCGGTCGGCGTAGATTGACCGGCTTCATTTTTCGACTTCGATTTCTTGGTGTTCATCACGGTTTCCTATCGGGTGAGGGCGATTAACAGTATAAACAGTATATACTGTTTTTACAGAAATCTATTCAACTGAAAGATAAGCACAATTGCGTCCTCATACTATTTTGGGTCTTTATCGAAGCACACGCGTAATTTTGAGGGGTTGCGCCATTCATCAAATTGTCACCAAGCGGTTTTAGACTCCGGAGTTGCCAACTCTGTCACGTTTTTTGTCTTAAATCCTTGGAGACCCTCATGAAATTTAAAGTAGTTCGATTAACCGCCGTCGCGACGCTGGTCGCTTTGGGCGGTAAAGCTCAAGCGGCATTGCCCAACGGCGTGGCCGCCGGCGATGTCAGCCAAAGCTCTGCGGTACTGTGGGGCCGGTCCGATACCATCGGCGATTTAAATTTTCAGTACGCGACCGATAGTGCTTTCACCCAGGTCATCGGTTCCAGTTTTAGAACGGTGAGCGACCCGTTGGCGCCTGTCAAATGGGATGTCTCGGGATTATCCGCCGATACCACGTATTATTATCGCGCGACCGATAGCGTTGGCAGCCAAGCAACGGGCCAATTTAAAACCGCCGCCGCGCTGGGTAATACCACCGGCTTACGCTTTGGCGTATCCGGCGATTGGCGCGGCGAATTGCTGCCTTATCCGGCCGTGAAAAACGCCAGCCAGCGCAATCTGGATTTCTTCGTGGCAATGGGCGATACCATTTATGGCGATTTGGTCTCCAACGCCAACGGCGGTCAGCAACAAGCCCAATCCCTGGCCGACTACCGCAACAAACATGCTGAAGTGTATAGCGCCAAGGGTGGCATGAACGGCCTGGCCGATCTGCGCCAATCCACCGCCGTGTTCGCGACGATAGACGACCACGAAGTGACTAACGACTTCGCCGGCGGCGCCGACGTCTCGACCGACGCGCGTTTCAATGCCGATCCGGCCGGCACCTTGATCAATGACAGTACCTTGTACAACAACGGTATCCAGGCTTTTCAGGAATACAATCCGCTTCGCAACGAGACTTACGGTGCCACCGGCGACGCTCGCACTGCCGGCGAAGTAAAGTTGTACCGCAACCAAACTTTCGGCAATGATGCGGCCTTGATGGTGTTGGATGCGCGCTCGTTCCGCGACAAAGAATTGGCTGATGCGAACCCGTTAAGTCAAGCTTCGGTTGGCGGCTTCTTGGCAAATGCGTTTGACCCGAGCCGGACTATGCTGGGCAAGCAGCAAGTCGCCGATTTGAAAGCCGACCTGTTGTCAGCCGAGCAAAATGACGTCACCTGGAAATTCATCGCCGTACCGGAACCGATGCAAAACTTGGGGGTGGTTGGCGCCGGCGACCGCTTTGAAGGGTATGCCGCCGAACGTACCGAGATATTGAAATTTATCGACGACAACAAAATCGATAACGTCGTGTTCCTGTCCGCCGACATCCACGGCACCTTGGTGAATAACCTGACCTACCAAGTCACGCCTTTTAGCGAGCAAAAAGCCACCAACGCCTTCGAAATCACCACCGGCTCTGTAGCCTACGATGCGCCATTTGGTCCAACGGTTGCGCAACTGGCGGCGGTGGTAGGTTTACTGACTCCGCAACAAAAAGCCTTCTACGACGCGTTGCCCAGCATCGCCGCCAAAGACAGTTTCATCAAGTCGGTGACCAATGGTGCCTTGACGCCGCTGGGTTACGACCCGCTGGGCTTGGACGCCAATCTGGCTAGTGCCGACGGCAAAATTCAAGCCGAATTGCTGCAAGGAGATTACGTCGCGACGCACACCTTCGGCTGGACCGAGTTTGAAATCGATCAGGTCACTCAGCAGTTGCTGGTCACCACCTACGGCATTCCAGCCTATAACGTGGGCGATATTGCCAACGATTTGAGCGGCATCGTTAGCCGCACGCCGCAAGTCGTCAGCCAATTCAGAATTACACCGACCTCCGTGCAGCCGGTACCGGTTCCAGGCGCGGCCGGGTTGTTTGGTAGTGCGTTGCTGGGCTTGGTGTTCGGCAAGCGCAAAAAAGCCTAGTTAGACGGTTGGCTGGGTATGTCTATTCGTTAAACGTTTGCGCAGTTCTTTCCCCTCTTTGAAAAAGAGGGGCCAGGGGAGATTTTATAAATAAATCCCCCGGTCCCATTAAAAAGGGCAAGCGCCTTAACTAAACGGAATCGGAGTCCTCCTCAGCCAGCCGATTGAGAAATTTTTAGATCAATAGCCAACTTAATTTAATCCGGAGAAACAATATGAAACTTCGCTATACCCTATCCGCCGTTCTGGCAGCGCTGCTCGGCAACACTGCTCAAGCCGCACCTTTTTCCTTGGACTATATTGGTCAAAACATCGTCGCCAGCGGCACCGTGTTCAACGGCACCACAGTGGGCGGTTTGTCGGGGATCGATTACGACAGTGCCAACGGCAGATATTTGGCGATCAGCGATGATCGCTCGGCATTAAATCCCGCTAGATACTATGATTTGAGCCTGAACCTTGCTCAGTTCAACAAGAATTCGGCGCCGGGCGCGGCCGGCGTGACATTTAATGGTGTCACAAATATTTTGACGCCGAGCGGTAGCACATTTGCGACAAACACCGTCGATCCTGAATCCATGCGTTTGCATAACGGTAGCTTGTTCTGGACCAACGAGGGTCAGCGGGCGACAGCAGGTTTTCAAAACCCCACCGTCCGGGAAATGAATCTGAACGGCAGTTATGTGCGGGATTTCGCCGTGCCAACTTACTACAATCCCAGTGGCAGTGTCAGCGCGCTGAACGCAGGCGATACCGGTATCCGCAACAATCTGGCGTTTGAAAGTCTGACTTTTTCCAACGATGGTAAAACGTTGTACACCGCGACCGAAAACTCGTTGGCTCAAGACGATGCCTTGCCGGCCTCCGTTCTGAACGGCTCCGAGAGCAGAGTATTGGCGTTTGACAGCGTTACCGGCAACGCGGTTGGCGAATACGTTTACACGACCGACGCAGTGGTAGATGTACCAAACCCAATCACCAATTTTGCCACCAACGGTTTAGTCGAGTTACTGAACATACCGGGCTTGAGCGATAGTTTTATTGCCGTCGAACGCTCGTTTTCGGCGGGAATTCCCGGCACCGGCAACAACATCCGTCTGTACCTGACCAGTTTAAGCAACGCCAGCAATCTGATAGGAGTTGACGATCTGGACAACGCGCCGGCCTACACCAGCATGACCAAGGAGTTGTTACTGGATTTGAGCACCCTCACCAACAGCGACGGCTCGGCCTTGGCTTTGGACAACATCGAAGCCATTACCTGGGGTGAAACCTTCAACGGCAATCCAACCTTGATCCTGGCCTCGGACAATAACTTTTCCGCTACTCAATTCACCCAGTTCCTGGGCTTCGAAGTAAAGGCCGTGCCGCTGCCAGCGGCTTTTCCGTTGTTCGGCACTGTGTTGTTGGGCTTGGGCGCCAATGGCTTGCGGAGAAAACGCCGGAAAATGGCGTAAGTTTTTTACCGTAGTCGATCGTTTTAAGGTGTGGAGGATGGATTCGGCTCCACACCTTCCCAAGTTCAGGCTACTTTCAAAAGTTTAGATTTTGAGGAGCCAGTTTTACGAAATTTGCACTCTTCAGGACGAGGCATTCAGGGGTCCTGCTAATAAGCCTAAGACAAACAAAAAATGTGCAAATTCTTCCTCAAGTTTTTCTAAAACTATTTCCGTAACTCAGGCGCCGCTTAAAAGCGGTTTTTGGGTCGACGCCTAACCACTCGCAAGCTTATTGCATCCGAGCATCGCTAGAGTATGTGATTTTATGCAGCAAGTAAGAGTAACAGGATCAGTTCTTAACTTCAGATTTTCGGTTATTGGCGCAATACCGCGATTTTGATAGAACTTGTTATTCTGCTTTTATACATTGGTGAACTAGTACATTTGTACTGGTACAGATGTGGCTTTGAATTTTAGCGAGTATCTGACTTATGATTAGGAAAATACACGTAACTAAAAAAATGCGGTAACCATAATGAACCCCGTTTTTTATCAGGTCTCAAAGATAACCTGGAGTTTGATACGAGGTTTAAAATATTTTTATCAATCTCTGATTAATGAGGTTTTTCAAGAAAAATTTATGCAAAAGTTATTTAATAGGGATTTAAGTTAATGGCTTGTTCATAGATTTGTCTTGAAAAACCGCATTAATCAGCGGTTCTCTAAGGTTCCTTAGAGTGGTTAAGCCTTAAGTTATTTTAATAACACCCAATACCGAAAAACTGATAAGGATAGGAACATGACTAGTCAATATAAAACGCTTGCTGAATATTTGTCAGTAATTTCGCTAATTACGTTACTGTTTGTAAGCTGGAACGTGTCGGCTGAGATGATCATTTCTGACATGAACCCGGAAAAGGCATCGCCTGGGCAGACAGTAAACATAACAGGACAAGGTTTTCCTGAAAAAGACAAACTCGAAATACATTTAAAAAAATCTTCAGGTCCAGACAAAAAACTTACTTTTGACATCAATCCAACGAAGGATATTATCACTGTCAATATACCTAGTGACAATGAAATTGTAGCTGGCACATATAGTCTAGAGCTTAAAGATACAACGAACAATGTTACAACGAAAACCCCAAAGAATTTACTGATTGAGCGCTATGAAGAAATTACAATTTCTGATCTGAAACCAGATAGGGCGCCGCGAGGGGGGGCTATAAAGATAATAGGGAAAGGCTTTCCAACTGATAAAAGTAAAATCAAAGTAAGCTTAAAACTCAGCAGCGGGGACAAAGAGCTTAATGTTGACAGGGTTGATACTTCTTCAAACTCAACGGAACAGATTATTGCTGTCAATATACCAAGCGATAATACGATTATAGCTGGGAAATATTCGCTTTCACTTACTTTCAATGGAGCTGGTGGCGAGTATTCTGTCCCGAAGGATTTAACGGTTTACCCACCAGTAACAGGAGATCGCACGCCGACCATAACCGGAGTGTATCCGACCGTGGTTTATCCAGAGGAAAACACAGGTACGTACTCAATAACTATATCAGGCGAAAATTTCAGCTCATATGGCTTCGATAACAAAATACACCGTTATGACTCATCAGGAAAATCGCTCGGCGAAATACAAGTGGCCTGTTGGAATAATAAAACGAAAGATGGCAAAGTATGCATTGAAGAACAAATAAAGGGAGAAATCGATGGCGACTCGCTCAAAATTTCTAACCTCCCTAAACAAGACAATAATGTGGGCAATCAAATTCAACTAAAGATCGCCGACAAAGAATCGTCACGCTCCACTCAAAAAATTACGTTCGCGTCCCGCAGTAAAGATTTTCCAAAACAAGTTGCAGTTACGGCAGCCATAGTTTTTTTTGCCATTTTACTGTTTGTTTATTTTGTTACCAAAGCAAAAAAAGGCACCCAGATTGCCGGCGAGGATAATAAATCCTCTTTTTTTGGTCGTTTATTTATAGAACCTGAGACCAACACCTATAGCCTATCGCGCATGCAGTTTTATATATGGACTGGGGTTGGAGTCTTTGGCTATGCGTATCTTGCCGGATCGAAGTGGCTGGTACAGGGCTTATGGACGACCCTCGTCGAAGTTCCGCAGAACTTGCCTGGGGTAATTTTAATTAGCACCCTCACTGGGATTGGCGGTTTACATCTGCAGGAGTCGCAAGCCAAGGGCGCCGGCCCTGAAAAACCAAGTCTAGGCGATTTTTTTATGACGGGCGGAGTGATAGCGCCGGAACGAGTGCAGTTCGTTGTCTGGACCGTGGTGGCTGTTATAGGATTTATAACCCAGTTGTTGGCTACCGACCCCGGAATTATTACCGATCTGCCTAAAATCCCCGATGGTTTTTTGGAACTGATGGGAATCAGCTCTTTCGGCTATTTAGGCGGTAGATTCATCCGCAAACCCGGACCGATACTAGAGAAAATAACTTCTTCGTCTAGCGGAAGCGATTTTAAAGTGGTGTTGGAGGGTAAAAATCTTCCGATTCCAGAAAATGCCACCTTCAAATTAGGCAATAAGACTTTGACGATAAAGCCTGATCAGTTCAGCGACCTGAAACCACAAGATCAAGGTTCGAAACTATTGAAGGCGCTGACTATAACAATCAAAAAAGGCGATAAAGACTGGGTTTCAGGAGGCGATTTTACTATCATCAACTCAGATGGTGCGCAAGAATCAACATTAAAACTAAATGTTATCGACATAACAGACATAACGCCGAACTCCGTGTCACAAAATTCGACAACGACTTTAGCCGTCGCAGGGGAGAACTTCTTGGAAGGTATTAAGGCGAGTTTTGAAATGCCTGTGGGCAATGTTGCAAAGGATTTCAAATCAGAAGTTACGTTTACAGATAGCAAGAGTCTAAAGATAAGTCTGACGACTCCGAGCGTTACTAACACAGCAAAAGCGACTTTAATCCTTACCAATCCTGGAGGTTCGGTAGCTAGAAAAGAATTTGAAGTCAAGTAAATCGGTAAGACGGTTTAAGGATGTAAGGATGTAAGGCGGATTCGCCGATAGGCAATCCGCCAGGATTTTAAAACCATATAATCGTTTTATGAATATTAAAATAAGATTTTTTCTATTGATTGGTGTTTTCTATTTTTTCGAAACCCCGAGTTTTGCTCAGGAAAAGCAATATCCAAAAGAAGCGTTGAGCATGATCGTTAGCAACTTTCCGGAACAATTCTGCGAAACTCCACTTGCTAAAAACTGTTTCAAGTTTTCGGGAAGTACTTGTCAGATTGAGGTCAAAACATCGACTGATAACTGTAATTCCAAATTAACGAAACCGTCCCAACTGACCCGCTCGGCGATAATAGCTTTTGGAGAAAACTTGGGTGGCTGTGTTGTACCGGATTTAGCTGAAAAGGGTTGGGCTATTGAAGGATCCTCCTGCAATACGGAGGTAGATAACCTGACTGATTCCAACCATGTTTCGGAATGGGATATTGCGATGATTAAAAAATCGTTGGCCGATGTATGCAAGCAGGGAAGCTCCAAAGGCAGAGATGATCCCAGCGCAGAACAATGTGAGTGCATTTCTCTTGACCTCGATAAATCCATACCCGGAGAAACTTGGGAAAAAATTGCCAAGGCAGTGCGGAAAGGCGCGCCAATAAATACTTTACCTGACTTTATGAGTGCTTTTAAAGAGTCGGTATTGAAATGCCGTCAAACTAATGCTCAATGATTTTTAGGACGACATTTCCGTGTACAAAAATATTTTTACTGAAACTGTTGCTCGCACGCTAGGCATTCCTGGGTCCAATGTTTTACATCTACACAGAGCCTAATATCAATGTCTGAAACTTACGCAGGCATCGTCCTAAACCCTGGCAGCAAATTGAGCCATGAGCGTTACGAAATTTTGGAGTTTTTAGGTGCAGGTTCGATAGGAAATGTTTACAAGGCTTTTGATAAGCAACGCAACCAACGAATTGCAATCAAAATCTTAAAATCTCATTTCACCGGCGATGGGCCGATTCGGCAGAATTTCTTGGATAAAGCGAAACTTAACCAGACTTTAGCGCACCCCTGCATTGTCAAAGTATTCGACGTTGGCGAGGACGGCCCCCTCGCTTTTTACACCATGGAGTTTCTCGAAGGAAAACCCTTGGGGCAATTTTTTCGAAACCTTCGGTCAGAAGGCAAGACTTTGGGGGTTAAAAGCGCGATAGCGCTAATAGAGCAAGCCTGTCAGGCGCTTGAATACGCTCATGGAAAAGGCATCGTACATGGCAGTGCATACATCGAGAATTTATGGCTCGGCAATACCGGCAAAATCAAAATAATGGAATTCGGCTTTGGCGCGCATGCAAGTTTTCTGACCCCGGAACAAAGCTATTGCTTCGATGGCAGTCAAACCAGTGATCAGCGAAATGACCAATTTTTATTGGCATTTGTACTGTGCTTGTTATTGACGGGCAATAAGCCGGCCGCATTGCCTTACTCAGGCTGGCCCAAGAATGTACCTAACAAATTGGGAAGCGTGGTGGAAAAGGCGTTGGCAATGCCTGACGAACGCTTCCAGACTATCCGACAGTTCCGTCTGGCATTGCGTGGTCAGCATGACTTCCAGAGTAGTCGGCTTGGGCGAATGTTCGCCTCGTTCACAAATTCCTGTTTGGGAACCCGGCCTTAAAAGCTCAAGCATTCAGTCGTTTGTTTGAGAAGCAAGAGCTTCCGAGCCGCTAGCGCCTGAGCTGGAGCTTGGGCTTGGGCGCCAGAGAAATGACATTACGGTCTAACAAGGCAGTAAGGCAATGGACTCGCCGATAGGTAATTCGCCAAGGCTAAAAAAAAGCCACACCAATGTATAAATTAATTTAAGAGCCGACTTTTCATGGAGAACAAAACAATGAGCTTTATAAAATACGACAAACATTTGCTTGTGGCCGTTTTGTTGTTTGGGCTAAACAACGCCTTTGCTGCATCATCGGCAACAGCAACTGCCGGTACCGATTCTTCGGGGAACATCAGTTGTTTCGCTGGGGAAGAATGTACCGAAGCGCATGCGATTAGCGGGGCGACGGCTTGGGCCGATGCCTTGGCGATAGCCGGACCCGGTTCGGCAAAAGCCATGGCGAGTGCAACGGCGATCAATACCGGACTTCAAGCAGCCGATGCCAGCGCGATGGTGGAAATTGTCGGAGGCGGAGTGTTGATCAGAGGGGGTGGGGGCATTGGCGATAGAGTAACTGTTAGAGGCAAGGTGGTTGTGGAATCGGCTCTGGACTATGGTTTGTCCGGTATCGCCGGCTCCAATGGCAGTTGTTGTTCAATCAACTCGTTTTTGTCCTTAAGGGTGGCTTTGGAACGAAAAGATCCGGATGTGGGCTATACGGGCGCTGCGGATTTTGAATTCGAGATCGCCGATACTTATGAATCAGTGGCGCCCGCTATCAATGTACCGTTTACCGGTACCCAAGCTGTTTCGATAGTTGAAAACGGCGATGGTGTTTTAAGTCCGAACGCAAAAGGCGCTTACATAAACGCTGACCCAATAACGTTTGCCTTCACGATGGGGTACGACGAAGAATTTCGGATTCGCGTCGGTTTGGAAGTGTCTGCCAAAGCCGACGCCAGCAAAAATCCCGGTTGTGTCATGTACGATCCGGCGTGCGTAATCGACTCCACTCTGGAAGACAATATTGCCTGGATCACGTTGGATGCCGGCCACTCGCTGTATTGGGTTGGTATGGATGCAACGGATGAACAAGGCAATCAGGTCGGTTTTGTTTCAAAAGCCGGTTTCGATTTGTCTCGAAGTTACATTCAACCCGTACCGTTGCCAAGCACTGCAATGTTTTTTATTTCCGGTGTTAGTTTGGTTTTCGGTCGCCGTAGAAAAATAGTAGCGTTATCGCCTTAACTTTTTCTAAGTATTTTGCGGGCTATCAGCCTTTCATCTTGGACTCACGATTTACTATGGATCAATTAACCCGAAATGACTCATATGCGCCGCTTCTGATGAAGTTGTGCTTTCTTTTGTTGTTAGTCACCAGTGCTCCGGCTGAAGCCAGAAGAGGAAGTGTTAGCGTTTGTTTTGGTACGACTGATCATTTTTACGATTTGGGTGAATTAAAAGTCTCGGATCAGCAAGTCAAACAAACGGGTATGCCGGTCGAATGGACTTCAAGTGAGCATCAATTTGGTATTCATTTACAGGATCACTGTCTGGTTGTTCGGACCAGCACAGAAGTAATCGGCTATGCAATCTATAAAAAAAATTCTAGCCAATATTGGGCTTTAGACGACACTACCATTCAAACATTGCAGAAGTTTGGCGTGCTTCCAAACCCCATGCCGCCACTGGAGGTGCCAGTGGATGAAACTGTCGGCGGCGAGTGGCTTTGGGCTCTGGCTATCTTGGCTGGTTTGGTTCTAATTGGCGCCTTGGTGACTTTTGTGTCCGATAAGCAGCAACGTCGTGTCGTCGCTAAAGTTGATAAAGTGTTGGCTGGTAGTTTTGTGCTGCTATTGCGCGAGGTGTTAGTTGATGTTGCGCGGATGGATAGGAGTTTTGATGCCAGTAAACTTCCGGCGATACTTGCTGTTATGCGAAGGCTGGGGGTTGCTGATAATTTGCTCTCTGCGGCTAATTCAGATGCGATTCCTTCAGGAAAATTATCAAGAAAGCTATTGCTCGCTTATATCAAGGCGGTTGCCGGTAATATCAACGATCAGCAAAGGAATATTGTACTAACCGGGATTGCGTCCGTGATTTCGGCGGAAGGTAAATTAGGCAGAAGTAAAAAAGCTGTGTTTCGGCAATATATTATCGCGTTGGGTTTTCCAGAAAATCAGGCGGAAAAGATCATGAAGATGGTACTCAGTGCTTAATTGGATGGCTTGGCCGCGTTCCCAGGCAGATTTAAAGTGGCTAAGGGTAAATTGCCAATCCATGCGGTTTTGAAACTGAGGGTGTAAGAATTTTTGTGTAAACGGCCCTGAGGTAGGAAACTACCGATCCTGACAAGGAGGAAACCATGACCGTATCATCAAAAGCCATACCGGATGACCTACTCGACGCCTTGATGTCGCACTATCAAAAACCCGAGGACCTGATCGGTGCCAATGGTCTGCTGAAGCAGTTGACCAAAGCGATAGTCGAACGGGCCCTGGAAGCGGAAATGACCGCGCACTTGGGCCACGGTAAGCATGAGGCGGTGACCAACGCCAGCAGCAATGCCCGAAACGGCAAAAGCCGGAAAACGCTGAAAGGTGACTTCGGCGACTTGCCTATCGAGATTCCCCGCGACCGTCATGGCGAATTCGAACCGCAGATCATTCCTAAGCATCAACGGCGCTGGACCGGTTTCGACGATAAGATCATTTCGTTATATGCCCGAGGACTGACGGTACGGGAAATCCAAGCCCATTTATTCGAGCTTTACGGCACCGAGGTATCCCCCACCTTGATTTCCTCGGTGACCGACGCGGTACTCGAAGAGGTGGGCGTCTGGCAAAGCCGCCCGCTGGATCCGATTTACCCGATTGTGTACCTCGACTGTCTGCATACCAAAGTGCGCGATAGTGGCAGCGTGCGGGTCAAGGCCGTCTATCTGGCCATCGGTGTCAATCTGGACGGCCACAAAGAAGTGCTGGGGCTGTGGATTGCCCAAAGCGAAGGCGCCAAATTTTGGTTGCAAGTGGTCACCGAGCTCAAGAACCGTGGCGTCAACGACATCTTTATCGCCTGTGTCGATGGTCTGAAGGGATTTCCGGAGGCTATCGAAACCGTGTTTCCCAAAGCGGCCGTTCAACTGTGTATTGTCCACTTGGTCCGTCATAGCCTCAACTATGTCAGCTACAAAAGGCGCCAGTCGGTTGCCGACGACCTCAAGCAGATTTATCGAGCCGCAACGGCGAGGGAAGCCGAGCAAAAGCTGACCGAATTCGAGGCCAACTGGCTGGAGACCTATCCCACGATCGCCCCCATCTGGCGACGAAACTGGGGGCACATCATCCCTTTTTTTGACTATCCGCCCGAGATTCGCAAGGTGATCTACACCACCAATACCATCGAATCGGTGAATCGAAGTCTGAGAAAAATCATGAAAAACCGCGCGGTCTTCCCCAGTGATGACGCCTTGTCCAAACTGCTCTATTTGGCGTTGCGCAATATCAGCCAAAATTGGACCATGCCCGTCTACGATTGGAAAGCCGCTTTGAATCGGTTTAGTATTCAGTTCGAAGATCGCTTCCCTAGCCATTAAACCAAACTACCGTTTACACAAAATTTGGGACACTCCCTTGAAACTCAATTTACCTAGCGGTTTAGGCAGTGGATTTTATTCTCTTGGGTACAAAAAGCGTGTCCCTTATTCGACGCATGCGCTATTCGGTTAAATTGAATCTACCCAAGCGGCTTTATTTTCGGTGTATCCATAAAAATCGTGAATCGGAGAAATCAAGTGATACCTAAATCCCCCATAACGCATTGTTTGGCTTTGGCTGGCTTGATGTTGGTCGGTTGTCAAAACACGCCCAAACCGTCGGCCGCCGTAACGGAAAAACCGGATGCCGATCTGGTGATGATGTCCGGTGTTGGAGGCCGGCAAGCAGCGGGTTCCGCGTTTGGATTAAAGCCGATGACCTTGGAGGAATTGACAGCGTGCGGCAAGCGCTTGGTCGCGATGAACCAGGAGTCGGCGCAATTGAAAGTACTTATTAAAAAATTGACCGCCAAAAAAGCTGACATTGCACGGCAAGTCGAAGAGCTGGAAGTGGAACGTTCGAAAGTCGATGTGGGTAGCCGGCAAAAAGTCGCCGATTTCAACCGTCGCCTAGAACAAAATCGAGACGTGATTTCCCAATACAATTCACAATCGGAAGATTATAACGGTAAGGTGAACGCGTTGAGCCTTGAAAGCAACCAGTTCAACGCCAATTGTGCCAGCCGAGCCTACCGTGCGTCCGATGCCGAAAAACTGCCCGCAGATTTATTAGCGGCGATGCGGGGTAACTCGCAAGTAACGGATATTCCTTTAATCGATGATGGGTTAAAGTCTGAGAGCCATCCAACTGAGGGAACTCATCTGCCTGGCACTTCATCCAGGCGTTAAAACACTGTGTACCTTTGGTTAAAAAGAAATTTTAGTTTTTACATCTTGGGGCTATTTTACTTTTCGGTTTAATTGCCACGGAAATGCGTTGGTTTCAGAATCTCTTCCAAAAATCGACAAGCTTTTGCTAAATTGGCAGCACAGCGTTCGCTTAATCCGGCGCCCAGTTCAAAAGCTTCGGCATGGATGCTTAATAAGAAGCAAGGGGGCAGGGGCTGTATGCTGACGGCTTGATAAACCGATAACAGCGCGTTAGGACTGAGCGCATGGCTGCTATAGCTGTGGTCTTGCGCGGGGCTGAGCGGGGTATAGGTGAAGCTATCAGGACAGTTTACCGAGGCATCGATAAACACCACTAACTCGCGATCTTGCAAATCCAGCGCGTGTTCGATTTGTAACTGAAAGTCGTTAAGCAGCTCGATAGCGCTCAAGTCGAGATGGTCGGCTAAATAGTCCAATAGCAAGGGGCCAACGGCATCGTCGCCACGGCTGGGGTTGCCGTAGCCGAACACCAGGATGGGTTTGCTCATTCGCTACCGTGAATAAATTCGCCGCTGCTATGCCGAATCAGTTTATCCACCAACTTGCCGTCGGCATCGACCAATTCCAACTGCAATGGCATCTTGCCGACCGCGTGCGTAGCGCAAGACAAACACGGATCGTAGGCGCGGATCGCCACTTCCAGGTTATTCAGCAGGGGCTCGGTCAACTCTCGGCCCGACAGATATTCCGCTGCGACTTGCCGCACAGATTCGTTCATCGCCGTGTTGTTGCTGGTGGTGGAGACGATCAGATTGGCTTTGGTGACGATGTCGTTTTCGTCGATTTGATAATGATGAAACAGCGTACCGCGCGGTGCTTCGATCACGCCTATGCCTTCGTAGCGTTTTTCGCCCTTGGCGACCAGATCGCTGCTCATCAGGTCCGGATCGTCCAGCAAGGTTTGTATGCTCTCCGCGCAATGCAGCAATTCGATCATGCGGGTCCAGTGGAAGGCCAGGGTGCTGTGCACCATGGTTTCTCCGCCATGCTGCTTGAACGCGACGCGGGCGGCTTCCGCCAGCGGTGTGTCAATAAAGTCGCAGTTGTTGACCCGTGCCAACGGTCCCACCCGGTACCAGCCGTCGGCTTTACCCAGCGAAGTCAGGTAAGGAAACTTCATATAAGTCCAGGAGCGGACTTCTTCGCGGATTAGTTCCGGGTAATCGCAGTAATCGTATTGGTCGACCAGCGTTCCACCTTGTTCGTCTTTCACCCGAATCCCACCGTGATAAAGCTCCAGCGCGCCGTTAGGCTTGGTTAGGCTCAGATATTTGCTGCGGATGGTGGCGAAGTCGTCGTAGTAGGGAAGGTGGGATGTGTGGACTTTTGTGACCAGTTGCAAAGCCGCTTGCGCCCAAATCACGATTTGCGCGATGTCTTGTTTTAAATAGTCGCGCTCTTCTTTGCTTAAGGCTTTGTTCATGCCGCCGGGAATGGCGCCGGTGCCGTGGATACGCTTGCCGGAGACCATGCGTATCACTTCCTGGCCGTATTTACGTAGTTTCACCCCTTGCAGGCCAATATCCGGATAATCGGCCAGCACTGCCATTACGTTGCGCTTGCCGATCTCACTTTCAAAACCGAACAACAAATCCGGGCTGGAGAGGTGGAAGAAATGCAAGGCATGGGATTGCAAGACCTGACCGAAATGCAGCAAGCGGCGTAATTTATCCGCTGCTGGCGGCAGATTAGCAGGATCGACGCCGACCAACTGATCGATGGCCTTGGCAGCCGCCAGATGGTGGCTGACCGGGCAGATGCCGCACAAGCGTTGCACCATCACCGGCAGTTCCCAGTAAGGGCGACCCTGGATGAATTTTTCGAAGCCGCGAAATTCGACAATGTGCAGCCGGGCTTGCTGGACTTTATTGTCTTCATCCAACAGTAGGGTCACTTTGCCGTGGCCTTCGACGCGGGAAACCGGGTCGACAGCGACCCGTTTTAACTTGCCGGCTGCCACTAAGGCCGGGTCGGCGGTTTCAAGGTATTCGTACACAGCGGTTCCCTATTAGTCGTAATGGACTAATGCATAAGGTAGAGTCGGGTCGCGGCCTTCGATCAATGCGCTGAGGTAGGTCCAAAACACATCGGCGGACGGCGGACAGCCGGGCATAAAATAATCGATCTTGACGATCTCGTGGACCGGCCGCACCTTATCCAGCAATAAAGGCAATTCCGGATCGTTGGGTATCTGCGGATTGTCCACGCCGATGCCGTCTTGGTAGGCTTCCAGCAGGCAGTCCTCAAGTTTGAAAAAGTTGCGTAGCGCCGGCAGGCCGCCGTTGATGGCACAAGCGCCGACTGCGACCAGAATTTTGCAGTTAGCGCGAAACTCGCGCAGCACGTGCACGTTTTCGGAGTTGCAAACCCCGCCTTCGATCAGACCGATGTCACACGGACCGCAGTGCTCGATGTCGGTCAGCGGAGAGCGGTCGAATTCGACGACGTCTGCCAAGCTCAACAAGCGCTCGTCAATATCCAGGAACGACATATGGCAACCGAAACAACCGGCCAGCGAGGTGGTGGCGATTTTAATCTTAGCGGCCATGTTTGATCTCCGGCGTGGGAGGCATGGTTGCCGCGTAGTGGGAATCGGGCCCTTCATTCTGCCGGGTCGGATCAGTTAGCTTAGCCTGATCGCAACTTGGGTAGCCAGTTGCCGCGCCGGTTTTGTGAACCGCCTTTTCGCAGGCCACTTCGCTGATGGGATGCCGGTCGTAAATGCGTTCGCCGATCGGCGCCAGGTACGCGCTGCGTTTGACCAGGATCGCGCCGGTCGGGCAGACATGGGCGGCCTCGTCGTTGACGCTAATATCGCTGTCTTTCAGCTTGCCGCTGGGGGAGTTGACGATTAGGCGTTTGTGGATGCCGCGCCCGGCGATGCCGAATACCTCTTTGCCGTCTTTTTCCTTGCTGGCGCGCACGCATAGATTGCAGAAAATGCAGCGGTCGTGGTCGATCAAGATATCCGGGTGTGAGGCGTCCAGTTCCCGCTGCGCATAAAAATGCGGGTAGTGGTTATCCAGCATGTTCTGATGGTAGGCCACGGCCTGCAACTGGCAATTGCCGGATTTTTCGCAGGATGGACAGAAATGGTTGCCTTCCACAAACAGCATCTGGGTAATGCGCTGGCGATCGTGTTGCAGGTCAGGGCTGTTGCTGATGACGGTTTGGCCGTCGGCGGCCGGCAGGGTGCAGGCGGTATTGGTGCGGCCATTGACTTTCACCGTACACAGTTTGCAACTGCCGTAAGGGGCGTAACCCGGCCGGTGGCACAGATAAGGAATGTAAACGCCGGCTGTGCGGGCTGCTTCGATAATAGTTTGGCCGTCGCTGAACGGGACGGCGATGCCGTCGATGCATAGAGTGCCGCTCATCTCAATTCTCCACTTGCGATAAATGCGCGTCGTCGTCGTCGCGCTGCGCCATACGGCGGGCCACGGCCAGGGTCGCGTCCAAATCAAAACCCGGTGTGAAACTGCTCTGTTTTAATTGATTCAGATACAGCTCCGGGTGGCTGGCCAGGGTGCTTAAAATCGGATTGGCGGCGGAGTCGCCTAGACCGCAATGACTGTTGTTTTTGACGATCAGGCATAACTCGCTGAGTTCTTCCAGATCGACCGCGGCGCCATTGCCTTCGACAATTTTCTGCAGCTGATTTTTCAAAAGCGTGGTGCCGACCCGGCACGGCGTGCAAAAGCCGCAGCTTTCATGGGCAAAGAAATCGGTAAAGTTCTGGACGATGTCGAAAATACTGCGGCTACTGTTGAACACGATGAACGAACCGGCGGTGGACAGGTCCTCGAAGGCCACACGCCGTTGCAGCTCCCGGTTGGAAATAAAGGTGCCGGACGGTCCGCCCACTTGCACGCCCATAACGTCGTCCGCGCCGCAGTCCCGCAAAATATTCTCGATTGTCGTGCCGAAAGGGTATTCGTAAATGCCGGGCCGTGCACAGTCGCCGCTGATGCTGAGCAGCTTAGTGCCGGTCGATTGCGGGGTGCCGCCCTCGGCAAACCATAGCCCGCCTTGAATAGCGATATGCGTGGCGGCGAAAAAAGTCTCGACGTTATCCACTACAGTTGGTTTGCGTTGATAGCCGCAGATCACCGAGTTGGGCGGTTTAACCCTGGGTATGCCGGGTTTACCTTCCAATGACTCGATTTGCGCGGACGCTTCGCCGCAGATGTAAGCCCCGGCGCCCATGCGAATTTCGATGTCGAAATCAAAACCAGGCCTGCCAAGGATGTTGCGACCCAGCAAACCGCTATCGCGGCGGCGCTTTAAGACACGCTGCAATTGTTCGTAGAGAAATAAATACTCAGCGCGCAGATACAGCAAACCCTGATCGGAGCCGATGATGGCCGCACATAGGGTCATGCCTTCAAACACTTGGTCTGCGTAAAGATCGAGCAGCATCCGGTCTTTAAAGGTACCGGGTTCGCCCTCGTCGGCGTTACAAATCACGTAATGGGGTTTGGCGTTCTGTTGGGCACAGGTGCGCCATTTCAATGCCGTTTTAAAGCCAGCTCCGCCGCGGCCGCGCAGATTGGAACAGTCCACTTCCGCCAGGGTTTCCGCCAAGCCACGGGCAAAAGTGGCCGCTATTGCCGCGCCATTATTGAACGGCTGGTTCAGCAGCAAGCCGGGTTTGCGGATCGGCTCGTCAACCGCAAAAAACTCTACGGGCCAATCGGTCAAAGGGGCTTGTTGTTCGATCAGTTCGGCGATGACATCAATTCTGGCAAAATCCAGACGCGTCAACGCATAGCCGTTAACCAAGCCGGCCGGGCCTTGGTCGCACATGCCGGTGCAAGAAGTGTTATTCAGACTGACCAGACCGTCCGCCCTGACTTGGCCGACTTTGACCTTCAGTTTTTCCGCCAGGTAATTCAACAATTTTTCCTTACCCAGCATTCTATCGGTAATCGAATCGCTGATATGAATGTCGTAACGGCCCTGCGGCGTTAAGTGCAGGAAACTGTAGAATTCCGCGACGGCAATAATCTGGGTGCGGGGGATATGCAGGGCTGCGGCCAATTGTTCGATGGCCGCCTTGGGAATATGCAGGTACTGCGCCTGCACGGCCCTTAGCATCTGCAAGAGCCTTTCGGGTTTATAGTCCGCCTGTGCCAGTACGGACTCAATAAAAGTATTCATCGTCGAGTTACTGGGCAGTTATGTTGAATCGTCGTGTCCCATTGCAATTGAAAAATCATGAGCCACCCCACGCACCATTCTTAAATCGGCGCTAGATTTTTCAAATCGTTCACTGGCAGTCTACCTGGAAGAGCGCCCCACAAGATTAGTTGTGGGAGTCGATACATTCCGCTTGCCAAGCGAAAGTGCCTGCCTTGTCTCTCTATGCGTCAATACACACAACTCAGCAGCGCAATGCCTATCGTTCTCGCTGCGGAAGATGCGCAAATTCGCCGTCATCCATGGCGCAATACTAAACAAATTAGCCGGGTGTGGACAGCAAAATATTGTCCATCAAAACGCGGCAATCGGGACGAAGGGCTTGCGGCGTTGGCAGGGAATACGTTTTTTACCAGACTCCCGGACGCATTCGTGCTTGCGGGTTTGATAACAGAGCACGCAACGGTTTAAGCGGCGCTGGTAACGCCCATAAGCATTGGAGACCAAGCGTTCCAGGCGTTCCAATGCACTGTGGTTGGGAGGGAGCAGGCTGGTTTGTCTGGCGTGTAATGCGGCATAAAGCTGCCGGGCTTGATCGATTAAAATGTCATTGTCCATTGTAATCACCTGACTTAATCGCTGATGAGTCGAAAACCGGCGTTGGCATGTGCGATTGAACATGCCGGGTTGAATTATTGCGTGTGCTTATGTTGATAGCTTTGATTTCAATCAACGCAGCTTAAAATTGTTGGTGACTTTGATATGGCGTACGCTAATTAGCTTCCTCGGCATCGGCGGTAAGACACTGCTCGACGACGCGGCGGCTCAGAACCTCGTCTTGCAGCATGATATCCACCATAGACGCCACCACCGTGCGGGTCTTTAACCCGTTAAAGCGGGAAAAGTTTTTCAGTTGGTCGTAAGTCGGTTCTTCCACCGCAATTTTCTTTCTGTCGTTTTTCGATTTATCGGCAGCCATGAGAGAGTGTTCCTTTGTAAGGTTAGGTAAAAGAGTCGTTGGGTAAACGCATGTCAATTTTGAATCAAACCGTGCTTGCGGAAATAGAGGGCCACATTGACCAAGGCGATCATCACCGGCACTTCAATCAATGGTCCTATTACAGCGGCAAACGCCGCACCGCTATTAATGCCAAACACCGCCACCGCCACCGCGATAGCCAATTCAAAGTTATTACTGGCGGCGGTAAATGCCAGTGTGGTGGTTTTGCCGTAACCGGCGCCGATGGCTCTACCCATCAAAAAGCTGAGCAAAAACATCACCACAAAATAAATCAGCAGCGGTATGGCAATGCGCACCACGTCCAGCGGCAATTGCACGATCAAATCGCCTTTTAAGGAGAACATCATCACGATGGTAAACAGCAGTGCGATCAAAGTCAGCGGGCTGATTTTGGGTACGAAAGTTTGCTGATACCAATCTTTGCCCTTGGCTTTGACCAAAAGAAAGCGCGTACTAAACCCGGCTAGAAATGGAATGCCCAGGTAGATGAATACGCTTTTGGCGATTTCGACTATGGTGATTTCGACCAGGCTGCCTTGCATGCCAAACAAGGGTGGCAACACGGTGATGAACAGCCAGGCGTACAAGCTGTAAAACAGCACTTGAAATACGCTGTTAAACGCCACTAGCCCCGCCGCATAGTCGTTATCGCCGTTTGCCAGTTCGTTCCAGACGATGACCATCGCGATGCAACGCGCCAGGCCTATCAAGATCAGGCCGACCATGTAGTCGGGATAATCGCGCAGAAACACGATAGCCAATAAAAACATCAAGACCGGGCCGAGCAGCCAGTTTTGTACCAAGGACACGGCCAATATACGCCAGTTGCGAAATACGTCGCCGAGTTCTTCATAGCGGACTTTGGCCAGCGGCGGATACATCATCACGATCAAGCCGATGGCAATCGGGATGTTGGTGGTGCCGACCGAAACCGCCGCGTTGAAATCGGTCACTTCCGTGGGAAACAGAAAACCGATGCCAACCCCAAGCGCCATGGCGATGAAAATCCATAGGGTTAGGAAGCGGTCCAGAAAGGATAAGCGGGCATTGGGGCAATGCGGGGTGTTCATTGAAATCTCCAAGACAGGTATGCAGGCTATTGCGCGGCGCTATCGGCTGCCGATGGTTTGCAGCAGCTGTTGGCGGGTTCAAGTTGCACGACTTGATCGTCGCCGAATAAGGGAATGGTCTGCAAGGAATGGAAAGCCTCCCAGGCGATGCCTTGCGGATCGACGGTCCAGTATTTGTCGGACTGGGCATAGCAGCAGTTGGCTTGTTTTTGCGCCGCGACCGGTAACTCGGCGGCAGCCAGGTTTTGCTGGACTGCTTCCAGTTCCGCACCGGACTCGACCTGTATCCCCAAATGATCCAGGCCGGGCTGACGACCGCGACTGGAAATCGCAAAATTGACGCGCGGATCGTCCAGCATCCACTTCGCGTAATCGGCTTCGCGGACTGTCGGCGCGCTTTGAAACAATGCGTTATAAAAGTCGATGTTTTTCGCCAGATCATCGACGGCGAGATGGATATGCAGGCGCTTCATCGCGTTTACTCCGGGTGAAAGTGGGTAAAGGTGTTCTGTTTTGTTAGCGTTGTTTACTAGTGTTTATTTGCTATGGCCACCGGCTAATGCCAGCAAGCGTTCGACGCCGGTCGGCTCGTCCTGCAACAATGGCACCAGCGCATAGCGGCTGGCATGCCGGTTGGCGACGGCAGCGATTTCCGGTAGTTCATTGGCGGCGCGTTGCCGCAATAGCGCTGAATGCACGGTGCTTGCGGCAACGCTATTGTTAATCACCCAGGCCCATGGCTCGATGCCGGCCCGGCGTAAATCGGCTTGCAAATGGGCCGCTTCCAACACCGGCGTGGTTTCCGCCAGCGTCACTATCAGTACCTTGGTTTGACGCGGGTCCTGCAATTGCATCATCGGCGTGGTGAAATGCGTTTTGGAATCGCCCATTTGCCGCGACACTTCACGATGGTAAGCGCCGGTGGCGTCCAAGAGCAACAAGGTATGGCCGGTCGGCGCGGTATCCATCACCACGAATTTCTTCCCGGCTTCGCGGATGATTCTGGAAAATGCCTGAAACACCGCAATTTCTTCGGTACACGGCGAGCGCAAGTCTTCTTCCAGTAAGGCGCGGCCTTGTGTGTCCAGTTTGGCGCCTTTCGTTGCCAGCACGTGCTCTCGATAGCGTTCGGTTTCCGCATGCGGATCGATTTTGCTGACTGTCAGGTCCGGCAAAGCGCCGTTAAGTGTGTCCGTTAAATTGGCGGCGGGATCGGAGGTGGTGAGATGCACCGGCAAACCGCGTCGCGCCAGTTCCACCGCCAAGGCCGCGGCCAGGGTAGTTTTGCCGACGCCACCTTTACCCATTAGCATCACCAAGCCATGGCCGTCGGCGGCAATCTCGTCCACCAATGTGGATAGATTAGGCGCGGGTATGGCCGGCATAAGGTCAATGTCAGGCATTGATAGCGGTGCGGCATTGCTAAGCAATTGTCTGAGAGCTGGCAGTCCAACCAGATTGAAGGGCTTTAGTTCAATGCGGTCCAGCGGTAGGCTTCTTAACGCTGCTGGCATATCGGCCAAAGCATGTTGCTCGCGTTGGTAGATGGCGTTGGCCAGAGGGTCTTGTGCGGTGGCGCTCTCCGGCAAAATGCCATTGATGGCCAAAAATTGTTGCGACAAACCGATGGCGTTTAATTCTTCATGGGTGCGCGCCACTTCGCGCAAGGTCGATTGTTGGGCGCGGGCGACCAGGATCAAACGACTGCGCTGCGGATCAGCCAGCGCCTCGACAGCAGCTTTATATTGGCTCCAGACCGGCCAAGGGGCCCAGGCAAGAGGCGTCGCCTTTGCCTTGCTCTAAAAAGCCGCTCCAGGCGCCGGGCAGTTGCAACAGGCGGATGGTGTGCCCAGTCGGGGCGGTGTCGAACACAATGTGATCGTAGCCGGCGGTCAAAGCCGAGTCGGTTAACAACGCGGTAAACTCGTCGAACGCGGCAATTTCCGTGGTACAGGCTCCGGACAATTGTTCTTCTATGCCCTTGACGATGCTGTCTGGCAACACGTCGCGCACCGGGCCGACGATGCGGTCGCGATAGGCTTGCGCCGCTGCTTGCGGATCGATTTCCAATGCCGCCAGACCGGATACCGTTACAATTGAAGTGATCTGATTGCCAATGTTGATGCCAAATACCTGGCCGACATTCGAGGCCGGGTCGGTGCTAACCAACAACACTTGTCTACCGGCATCCGCCAATTGCATCGCTGACGCGCAAGCGATGGAGGTCTTGCCCACACCGCCTTTGCCGGTAAAAAATAGAAAACGCGGCGCTTGGTCGAGAAATCTGCGGTCGCTGTTCACGGCATCACCCGTAAAGCTTAACAACAGCTGCTGCCGCTGCCGCTACAACAGCCGGATGGGACTTGCTCTTCTGCTAAGTCAATTGCCGCCCAACGGGCCAATTCGGCTCGGTTAGGATAGCGACCGGCCAAGGCTACTTCGCCATCCACCAAGATCAAGGGCAGGGCGTCGGCGCCGGAGCGTTCCAGAAAGGCTTTAACCACTGTGTTTTCGGCAAACGCCAACGGGGTTTGCGCCAGATTAAAGCGCTCAATGTCGGCGCCGTTCTGCTTGGCCCAATCTACATCGGCGGCAAAACCCACCAACTGCTGATCGACTTCCACGCCGCAAACGCCAGTGCTGCAACACAGGGCCGGGTCAAACACATGAATACTGGTCATGAGGACACTCCTTAACAATTAGGGCAACAAAGTGCCGATGCGATCCAGTTCGGCTTTTAGACGCTCGGGATCGTTTTTTAACTCTTCCAGCGGTAAGGCAAAAAACTGTTCGATGCGGTGGCGCAGAATGCGATAAGCGACCATGAAGGCCGCGTCGATTTCCTCGTCGCTACCCTCAACGTGGGCGGGGTCTTCGACTCCCCAATGGCTGCGCATGACCGGGCCCAGGTAGGCGGGGCAGGTTTCGTTGGCGGCATTGCCGCACACGCTTAATACGATGTCCGGCGTTACCGGCAGATCGTTCCAGGACTTGCTGTAATAACCTTCTGTGGAAATGCCTTCTCTGGCCAATAAGGCCAGCGAGCGGGGGTGGATCTTGCCGGTCGGTTTGCTGCCGGCGCTCAGGCCATGCCAGCCTGCCGGTGCCAAATGATTGAAAGTGGCCTCGCCAAGTACGGAACGGCAGGAATTGCCGGTACATAGAAATAATACGTTCATGATGGAGTGTCGGTCGGGTTTGAGGGTAAAGAGTCGGTACTGCCGGAACAGGCGGAAAGCGACAAGCAGGCGTTGCCGTTGCAACAATTCTCGGTCAGGAACGCCAGCAGTTCATTCATCGCCGCAAAGTGGGCGGTATAGATCACGAAACGGCTTTCGTTGCGCGAGCTCACCAAGTTAGCGTAAGTCAATTCCTTCAAATGAAACGATAAGGAAGACGGTGCAATACCGGTGGCTTCGCTGATTTTTCCGGCGGCCAAACCGTCCGGGCCAGCCTGGACCAAGGCGCGGTAAATAGCCAAACGGGATTCTTGGGCCAGTGCGGCCAGGGCGATCACAGCAGTTTTATTTTCCATATTTCAACAATAATTGAAATATGGAATCAAGTCAATCCCTAAGCTATTTTTTACTCAAAAATACGCAGTTTCGATGAGACTTCGTTTCGGACTTAGCGTTGCTTAAACAACGCTTTTGGATGGTGGAATGGTCACGCAACTGTCATATTCGCGCGCTAATGTTGCGGCTCCGAACATCGCTCTAGGGGCAACACATGAAAAAAACACATCCACAAAAACTGGCGGCGGTAGCTGTCGGCGCCTTCGGTTTTACCTTATCGGTAGCCGCAGTAGCCCACGATCATGCCGACCGCGATCATCATGGCTATCATAGACCTGCGCAATCCAGCCAAGTACCGACATCCGGCGTTGAATGGTTCAAAGCCGGCGAAGCTGCGGTATTGGTCAATAAACGAGACGTAGAGCAACTGCGCAAAGCCAAAAATGTCATCTTGTTCGTCGGTGACGGTATGGGTATATCCACCGTCACCGCTGCTAGAATTTTGGAAGGCCAAATGGCCGGGCGCGATGGCGAGTTCAATCGTCTGGCGTTTGAGAAATTTAACAATATGGCCCATTCCGTTACGGCCAGCGCGAATCAACAAACCTCGGATTCCGCGCCTACCGCTACCGCCATGGTCGCCGGTATCAAAACCAATGACGGCGCTATTTCCGTTGATCAAACTATCAACCGCACCGAGCCTAGCGCGGAAGTCACTGCTGCGAAAAGTGTGAAAACCATCCTGGAACGTGCCGAAGAACGCGGCATGTCCACCGGCGTAGTCACAACCGCCCGCTTTACCCACGCCACGCCAGCCGTGAATTACGCACATATTTCCAACCGCGATTGGGAAGCCGACAGCAACTTGCCAGCCGGCGCTACCGTAAAAGACATCGCCCGCCAGTTGCTGGAATTCCCTTACGGCGATGGCCTGGAAGTGGCTTTGGGTGGCGGTCGTAGCTACTTTATGCCCAATACTGTTGCCGACCCCGAATACCCAACCCAAAAAGGCCGCCGCGCCGATGGCCGCGATCTAACCTTAGAATGGACCGCGCAATACAATAATTCCGACTACGTCTGGAACAAAGCCCAGTTCGATGCGGTAAATCCAGCGTCTACCGATCATTTGTTGGGTTTATTCGAACGTTCGCACATGCGCTATGAAGCTGACCGCGCGCAAGACGCCGCCGGCGAACCGTCCTTGAATGAGATGACCGAAAAAGCCATCAAAATTCTGGAAAAAAACCGCAAAGGTTATTACTTGATGGTGGAAGCCGGCCGGATCGACCATGCTCACCACGCAGGTAACGCTTACCGGGCCTTGACCGATACTGTTGCGCTGTCGGATGCAGTGAAAAAAGCCAAACAACTGACCCGCGACGAAGATACTTTGATCCTGGTGACTGCCGATCATAGCCATGTGTTCACCATCGCCGGCTATCCGTCGCGCGGTAACCCTATCCTGGGTCAAACCGCGGTTGACGGCGTTACCCTGAAGGATTCTTTGGGTTTGCCTTACACCACCTTGTCGTATGCTAACGGTCCGGGTTGGACCGGCGGCTTGCAACGCAAGGAATTTAATCCAGCCAACGAAGGCACCGTGGCCGCTGCTTATGCAGGTAGCAAACTGCGTCCTGATTTGACAGCGGTTGATACAGCCAACCCTAACTACATGCAGGAAGCTACAGTACCGATGAGCGCGGAAACCCACGCCGGCGAAGACGTGGCTATCTATGCGGACGGCCCTGGCGCCTATCTGGTGCGTGGTACGCTGGAACAAAACGTGATTTATCATGTGATGGCTGATGCGCTAGGCATGCGCAAATAGTCCGGGAACCTTTCCCGAAACCGAATCAGGGACGCTAGCCGTCCCTGATTTTTTTTGAATACCGCTAAAGTGCAGGATCCATGTTCAACACTATTTTCAAGTTTTTACCCAAACTGTTTGCTCTGGGCTTATTGATCGTTTTGGCAGCGTGCAGTCATGTGCCGGCCAAGCATGCCGCCAACACGCAGATTATCGAGCTATCTTCGGCAAACTTGCCGGCGGTAGCCGCCGAGTTTGTCACCACCCGCACGGGCGAAGAGCACGAACACGAAGAACACGAAGCACTGCCCGCAGAAGTCAGCTGGCGCTTCTGGCGCGATAGCCAGCAGATTACGATAGAAAGGCCGCAACGGGGCTTGGGCGAACTGTGGCAGCGCGACGGCCAGGAGCTGATTCACCGTAAGCTCTATCACCAAGACCAACGGGCAATCGAGTTTCAAGCTGGCGACTTACGGATGCTGGACATCACCCCGTCCTGGCAAAAATTGGCGCTGTTGCTGGATAGCCAACTGCTGGACAAACTCACAGCCGAAGAAATCGAATGGACCGACGGCATCCCGACTCGCGAATACCAAGGCAAAGTCGCGGACACCCAATGGCATGTGGTGATGCGGTTGGATGTGGCCTTGCCGGCGTTGATTGAACGTGAACATGGCGAGTTTTCCGAGCGTACCGAATTGCTAAACGCTTATCCGTTGAACGCCGCGCCCTGGCAACCTACACCAGTCAATGGCTACGATGTAATCGATTTTGCCGATTTGGGCGACAAGGAGTCCGATCCGTTCGTGATTAAAGTGCAAGCCCAAATGGGACATGAACATCATCATTAATTACGTCCTTAAAATCCCTGGATTCGTCATTCCCGCGGAGGCGGGAATCCAGTATAGGTGCTAGGCTCCCGCCTGCGCGGGAGCGACGTAAGGTATAGATTCAGCCTTAATTGCAAGGAAGCTAGGCTCCCGCCTGCGCGGGAGCGACGATATTTGGGGGCCGAATTAATAATCGAGTATCGATGCTGTTTGCTGCTTGACTGAACAGGCAAAAAAAAGCCCGCTGTATCGCGTACCAGCGGGCCCGAGTACCACTACAGAGCTTACAACTAATCCATAAAACTTACGGAGCCGGCAAAATCCGATTCTGCGGGCCGGGGGCTACAGTACCGTTAGCGGTAAAGTAGTTTTCCAACGCATCCAGATCCAGCGCGCCGCCCAAGCGGTTAGTGCCTTGCGTCAACACATAGTATTGGTCGCCACCGTCCGCCATGAAATTATTCACAGTAACTCGATAGCTGGCGGCTGGGTCTACCACGACACCGTTGATCTTGATACTGGCTGGATCGACGTTATCGCAAGCTGTGCCTTTTTCTTTCCATTCGTAACTAAAGCCATTAGACACTTGCATGATACGGTTGAACGCTTGGCCCGCAACTGGTGCACCGGCCGGATAGCCGACGGTACAACCGGTGAATTGTTGCTCCAGCAAAGTGTGGATTTGCGTGCCGGTCAAGGTCAGTGTCACTAAGGTGTTGCCGAAGGGTTGTACGGTAAAGGCTTCGGCGTAAGTGACCTTGCCGTCGCCTTCCGCAGCAGTGCTGGACGGAAAGGTCAAATCGGCGCGGATGCCGCCGGGGTTCATGAATGACACCACCGCTTCGCCGAAGCCGACGTTTTGGGTTGCTAACAATTGCGCATCGGCAATCACATCGCCCAAAGCCGATTCGCCGGCAGCGCTAGCGGTTCTGGTAATCGCTGCGCTGATGTTGCCGATCACTCGGTTAGCAATAGGTGTGGACAGGGCTTTGTAATTGTCGACGATGGTTTTAATCGCCGCATTCGGTGTGATGGCCGTGTTGCTGCGATCAACGACAATGTTTTCGGCGCTGACGCTGCTGACTTCGCCGTTGACGGTGCTGATAGCGACATCAATGTCGGTCAATACCCGGCCTTGCGAATTGGCGCTGGTTACTGAAATCAAGCGGCCGGCTTTGTTGGCGATTTGGCAGTTATAAGCTTGATGAGTGTGACCGGAAATCACCAAATCCACTTCGTCGTCCAATTGATTGACGATGGATTTGATCGGCGAGCCATTCAAGCCGCCATCGCAATTGTTGATTGTAGAGGCACTTTGGGTGACCGGTATCGTGCCGCCTTGGTGAATCATCACCACCACCGCTTCGACGCCGCGTGCGCGCAATTTTGGAATCAGGGCATTCACAGTCGCCGCTTCGTCTTTGAACTCCAGGCCGGCCACGCCGGTGGGGGTGACGATGGTAGGGGTTTCTTTCAAGGTCATGCCGATAAAGCCGACCCGCACGCCGCCGATGACTTTGATCGCGTATTGCGGGAACAGGGTTTTGCCGGAGGCGGTGTCGACCACGTTGGCAGCCAGGAATTTGAAATCCGCGCCTTCAAAAGGCACCGGCGTGCCGACTGAAGCGCCTTGGCAGGAGTTAGGATCGGTCGGATGACAGCCGCCGTTTTGCATGCGTTTTAATTCAGTCTTGCCTTCGTCGAATTCATGGTTACCGACCGCGTTGAATTCCAGGCCCAGACGGTTCATGGTTTCGATGGTCGGTTCGTCATGAAACAACGCGGAAACCAGCGGCGTCGCGCCGATGATGTCGCCTGCCGATACCACGACAGTGCTCGGGTTTTGGTTTTTTAATTCGTTGATATAGCCGGCCATCCAATCCACGCCGCCGACCGGAATATTGGTGGATGCCGCGCTGGTGGGTGTTTGCCGGAAGGTGCCCGGCGATTCCAATTGGCCGTGGAAATCGTTGAAGGCGACGATTTTTATCGTGGTGGTGGGGATGGTGGTCACAGCATTGGCCGCGCCCAGTGTGCCCAAGCCCAATGCGATGCCTATGGCTAGTTTGTTTAATTTCATTGGTTTAACCCTTATTTAGTGGATTTGCGGCGACGAGAGACCAAGCCCAGCAGGCCGGCGCCGGCGGCATATAAACCGGCAGCGGCAGGCAGTGGCACGGCGGTCAGGCTGACAGCGCCGACGGTGGCGTTAATCTCGGCGGAGGTATTGTCCAGAGCGGATTGGATCAGCAGGCCGCTGATTTGGTAACTGCCGGCACCCAGCAGAAATTCGCCGCGGCTGTAGTCTGAGCTGGCGTAAGCCAAGTCAAAATCGCTGTAAACAGAAGTTGGATAATTGTTAACGGCGGCCGAGGTTTCACCGATTACGCTGGCCGTGTTAAAAATCTTGAATCTATCACCAGCGAAGCCGGCGTCCACTACGCGCAAAATCGCCGAGCCGGTTAAGGTGAATTCAAAGCTTAAAGCATTGTTATCCAGGTCTATCCATTCCAGACCGCCGGAATTAGACACCGAATTGTCTACGTCGAACGCATGCCAAGCGCCGTCGGCATTAAGGGTAATCGCCTCGGCTTGCGTGCAGATTGCCGACAGCAATGCTGCGGCAATAACAGATATTTTGATCATTTAGAGTGCTCCGATAAAGACAGCGCGTGCGTTTTTGTTATAAGTCACAGGCTGCTCGTTCATTTGGGGTTGAGAAATTTCTATCGCTATGGGTAAAGCAAGTACAGCCTAAGGAAATTTTGTGATGAACTTGTGATTGCTAAATGAAGATTTCGTGAAATGTAATACAAATGTGTTGCCGGCTTTCTAGCGGCGGTGGTTTCAGACTGTTAGGCCTGAATGTGAGCAATAAAATTTGGGGAATGAAGATATTTAAGGGCTGGGTGAATAGGATAAGTGTCGCTATCGCGACGGGTGTTTTGAAGTCGGGTCTCGGCCCGACAGCCGAGATACTTTCTTTTGCTCCGCCAAAAGAAAGTATCCAAAGAAAAGGCGGCCCGGATGCCGCTTTGATCCTGCGCGCCGAAGGGTTTGAACGGGGTTGCCTGAAGGGGCTTCCCAGCCCCTGCATGCAACGCGCCGCATCCCTGCGGCGCCCCTGACGGGCGAATCCGTTCAAACCCTCCGGTGCTCGGCGCGGCATATGGGAGAAAACCCCGCCGTGAAGTTTAAACCCAGCTAATATTTGCGCAGTTTTGTAGGGCTCATTAGCGTTAGGGTAATACGCCGAATGCTTTAAGGCCAAATGCGGCAAAATACGGCTGCGCCTATTGACGCCCTACGAATTGCGCCTTGGGGCCTTAAATATAACTTGGCCCGAAATGCAGAACGGCGATAGCCGTGGAACTTTTTGGGCTCAAATTGATACGCTCGTTATGTGTTTTCATCTTCAATTTCATCAATGAACACATCTTTTCGAAAATCCTTGAAGCAAAGCCAAAACCAACCATGCGACGTTGAAAACAACTCGAAGATCTCTTCATATAGAGTGCTGATTTGACTCAGTTTACCTTTCAACTCTACAAGTGAAGTTTGCTTCGTGAGATTGTGAAAAACATTGTTTCTGAGCGAGTTCATTATCCTACACTTTTCAATGAACTCTGTTTTCCCTTCAAATTCGACGGCAAACTCTAACTGAGAAAGAACTTGACCTGCCATCTGTTGCTTTGGTTTTGGGAAATCGATGCCTGTTGGATAACATGAAAGTTGAATGAAAAACTCGGAATCTTTAACGAGCAGCTTGGCCATCTCATCGCATAACTGGTGATAGATTGTTAACGCGGCCAGGTAACCTTCTAAAGTATCAAGCGCATTCGCGTCATCAGCTAATGTATCGAGATCAGAAAGATGACTTGAGTTCTCAAAGCTAGGCCATTGGGAAGAATTTCTGATCCTGTTTACGATGTTGGTCATTTCCCTTTCACTCATAACGTAATGTATACGACATTAGATGTCCAAAAATCCTATGCAGTTGTCGTATAACTCCATTTATTTATGCTTAAGTAATTGATTCAATGTGTGGTTGTGACTTTAACAACCCAAGTGGGGTTGAAAAATACGACACTTCAAAAGTACAGGAATATATCATCCTTGGCACCTTGCTTCTAGTGAATAGAGTATGGATATATCTTTGGTTTCGATCAGTCTGTTTTATATCTGTCTGCAATGCGAAACTAAGCTGCCAATTCAATAACTGTCCTATCAGGCCGCTTGGATCGGTTTTTTCTCGTTATTCCGCCCCGAGCATCGGAGCTTTTGGCGAGAATAGCCCGCAGGGGAGCGGCAAGGATGCCGCTCGTTTTCGGAGGGGCAGGAAGCCCCTTCCGAAAACCCTCGGCAAAAGCGAGAAGCGGAGGATTAAGGCGGAATGTCGGGTGGCTTTTTCTTTGAATACTTTCTTTTGGCCACGCAAAAGAAAGTATTTCGGTTGTCGGTCCGAGAACCGACATTAGATAAAACCGTCGCGTTAGCGACACAAAATCCTCAACGGATTAAATCAAGTTTTAGCCTCGCTTCCGCCGAAACCCACCCAAACTCACCACCACCCCACTAACAAACATCAACAAAGACGGCGGCAATGGCACGGCCGCGATGTCGAAGCTGCGGCTGGCATTAATCGCCATCGGACCTTGGTTCAAAAAGATCAGGCCTTGATTGAAGTCGGACAAATCGGAAGCGATAGCCAACGAAACTTGGCCGGTTGCCAAGGCTTTAAAATGCAAAGTCGCCAGATTGAATAACAGTGTGTTGGATGGATCGCTGCTTATGCCGGGAAACGCCGAGCCGGCCGCATGTAGATTGACCAGCAAGCTATCGTCGGAAAACAGCGGATTGACGGTGCTGCCTTGAAACTCCAACAGACCGGAGATCGAGCTGGCGGCGTTTAAGCCAAAAGCCAATAACTCATCGCTGTTGTCGCCGGCGAAGAGGTCGTGCGCGACCACTTCAATAGCGAACACGTCGCCGACGTGAATCGGGTTACTGGCGCTTTCCAGACTGAAGGAGATGTTTGCAGCCTGGCAATTGGCTGTCGTCAGCAGCAAGCTGGCGCCGCATAACGCCAGCATATGAATCAAGTTTTTCATATCGTTATCCTAAAATTGTGTATCCAAGACCACCGGCAAAGGGTTTGCCGGTGGTGATCCGGGTTATTGAGCGCTAGCGGACGCGGTATAGCTGTTGTAATAGCCGTACCAGATTCGATAATCGGCGTAAGTCACGCAACCGGTTTTGTCATAGTCAGCCTCACGGTTAAAACCAACCTTACCGCTGCATTTACCGACTTGGGCTTTGATCAGGCCAGCGTCGTTGTTATCGACATCGCCGTCGTTATCCAGGTCACCGGGCACGAACAGTTTGATCAACAGCGGGTCGTGATCGGATGAACGATAGGCATCGGCCGCATAGAAGCTGGTTACCTGATTTGCCGATTTGAACTCCGTGTTGTAATCCAGGGATCTCGGTTCGTCGGCATTGATATGCCATTCGGCGACACTTTTGACTTGCGACGCTAGCGCGGTGTTTGCCAGGGCGTGGTCCAGATAACCGGCCGCGCCGTCGAACACATAGCTGTATGCGGCTTGATTGCCGACGAAGGTCTCCAGCAGATTTTGATAACCAGCGTTTTTCAAGGCGCTGATCGGGTCTTCCTGTGCATAGCTGTTTAAGTCGCCGATGATCAAGGCGTTGCTGACACCGCTGTGGGTAGGATCGCTAGCCAACCAGCTTGCTAGGGCTTGCGCGGCATCGGTGCGGGTTTGGTTGCAATTGCCCTGGCCGTCGCCGGTATCCGGATCGTTAACATCGTCGCAAGCCGAACCTTTGGATTTAAGGTGGTTCACGGCCACTGTCAGCAGTTTGTTGGAGGCTTTGTCCAAGAAGGTTTGGGCAAGGGCCGGACGGTTTTTGGTGTCGATAAATAAGGGGTTGACCGAGGAATCCAAAATAGCTACCGAGCCGGACGGCGAAACCTTTGCAGGTTTATAGATAATACCCACGGCGATTTCGTCGGTACCGACTTTGCTCAAGCCTGGATTGATGAAGGCGTAAGTGCCGGCGCCGGCCAGTTGATTCAAACCGTTCACCAGATCGGCAATAGCGCTGCTGCTGCCGTAACCGTCGTTTTCGATTTCCATCAAGCCGATGACGTCAGCGTTCAAGGCATGAATGGCCGGAATGATTTTGGCGCGCTGACGATTAAACTCCGCTAGCGTATCCGCGCCGCGAGAAGTTGGGAAGCCTGCGCCCAGGCCGTTGCCGTTAAAGTAATTCAACACGTTAAAGCTAGCGACTTTCAGAGAACCCAAGCTTGATAAGGTCGGAGCCGGGCTGCGGCTGTTGTCGGCGACAAAGGTCAATGGCTGAGTCGGTTGCAGGCGGTACACGCCAAAGTCGTAAGCCAATACACCGGTAGCTCCAACTACTGAGTCGCCGCTGCGCAACGGAGTAGCGGCGCTCAAACCAGTTGGTTGCGGGTAAATCACCGGATCCGGATTTTGCACATTGATGCCGTCGTCAACCAGTAATTGGTTGGCTAAATTTTGCGCGGCGACATCGATAGCCGCCTGGCCGGGCGTGGCTACTTGCGTGGGCGTCAACAAGCGACCGCCGGATGACAGCAAGAATTCGCCGAAGCGGCCCAGGTTGAAGTTTTCGGTGACGGTCAGGGTTTGCGGCAATTGAATCAGCATGCCTTCCCAGCGCTCGGGATCATTGCCGGCGCTGTCGAAAGGCAGGTTGACTTCAACCGCGGCTGGCAAGGTATTGCCGGAAGAACAGACATCGACCGAGCTGACGGCTTCTAGGCGGGTCATAGAGAATGTTTCGGTCACGGTGCCGACGATGTGTACTTTGTCGCCGACATTAACCGGCAGGCTGGACGAGACGAACAAGCCTTCGGAGGTCGCGTCGTTAGCATCCGCACCGCTAACTTGTTGTACGAAAAAACCGTTTAAATTCGTGCTGCCTTGGAAATCGGCGCTAACAACGGCTTCCACATGTTGCACGCTGCCGCTCAAGGGACTAACGCTGCTTGTGCCTTGGATTGCGCTAATTAGCGTTGCGGCTTGGCCGCATTGGGAGACGGGTGGCGGTGGTGGGGTGACGCCGCCGAAGTTCTGGCCGTTGTTGATTGCTGCAAAGGAACTTGTCGATTCCGCGTTCCAGGTAAAGTCTTCGTAACTAGTGCCGCTGCCTTGTAATTGTAGCGATTGGCCGCTGGCTGTATTGCCGGGTTCCGAAACGCCAATGTCGATGCTGTTCATGCCGGTAGCCGGACCGTCAGCAGCAATGAAAGAACCTTCATAGCTTAAAAATTGTACGACTGTGCTGCCATTGACCAATGCAATTCCGTCTGGTGCGCCATTTTCTATCCCGCTGATAGAAAAGCTTAGAGTGCCAACGCCGTTACCGGATTGGTCGCCGATGGTTCCGCTGAGTGCAGTGGTTTTGTAAACTTTGCGAATGGTGCTGTTCCCGTTGTAAAACACCAACGACCAACCGCTTAAATTAGTACCTGCGGGTCCGACAATCTCCACCGCTTCGCCGGTATCAGCGCCGCCGTTGTCGTAATGTATTTCGTTGATAAACACCGGCGTGGCAGCCTGGGCGTTGCCGAAAAAACTGAGGGCACTCACTGCCGCCAGCAGCGGATAGCTGCGGATATGCTTTGCGATCATGGTCGGATGGTCTCTGTGCTTAAAAATCAGTAAACAGGCCTTGGGCCTGAGCTGACTCGCAGAGAAACGCACTCGTCGGTCTAAGGGGGAAGGCGACGAGCGCGTCATTGGGTAATTTCCCAAAATTCTGCAAGCCCGGTCACATTTTCCGGGATAACAGAGGCGGGAGGGTTAAGATACCGTGACGGTTTAGCGAAGTTTTTGTGACATGTAATACAAACGCCAATCAGGCCAGTCGTGCTAAGGGTTTAGCAATTAGCCGGATGACGGTTTAGCCAAGGTGCGGCAATTCTCCGTCATGCTGCTGCGTTAATTGCGGCGTTTCTTGCGCCAGCCAGCGGATCAATTCCAGTCTGCCGTCCTGATGTTCGACAATCGCCGTGCAGCTTTCCACGAAGTCGCCGGTATTGACGTACAAAAAGCCTTCTATTTCCTTGATTTCGGCATGATGGATATGCCCACAGATTACGCCGTCCAGGCCTTCGTTTTTTAGAGTGCGAACAATACTTTCCTCGTAATCGGAAATAAATTGCACCACATTCTTGACTTTGAACTTCACAAAGGCGGCCAATGAGAAGTGCGATTGCCTACCGAACAGGCGTCTAAACAGGCGCAGGAAGCGGTTGATTTCTATCAGCCAGTCGTAACCCAAACTGCCGATCTTTGCCAGCCACTGGTGATGTTTGGCGATAGTGTCGTATTCGTCGCCATGCACGATCAGGAAGCGTTTGCCCTTTGCGGTGGTGTGAATGTCCGAGTTTTTCACGACGATGTCGCCGAACACGTAATCGTCGTAATCGCGGACGTTTTCGTCGTGGTTACCGGGTACGTAGATAATTTGCGTGCCGTGTCTGGCTTTACGCAGGATTTTTTGAATGATGGTGTTGTGATCGCGCGGCCAGTACATTTTTTTGGACAAGGCCCAAAAATCGATGATGTCGCCGACCAGGTACAGTTTTTCGCTGTCGTTATGTTTTAAAAAATCCAGCAGGGCATCGGCTTGGCATTGGGTCGAGCCAATGTGCAGGTCGGAAATCCATATGGTGCGATAAAAAGAGGTATTCATAAGCAAACGCCAAATATTGGTATCGGACGTAGGCTATTCTTGTCTGCGTTTATGACAACAGCATGACAGAGTCTGCTTGTCGCTTTTTTGCCGGTGAATGTGGGCCACGGATTTTTTTGGGGGCTTTTTGCAGGCTTTAGACTATGGCTGTTAGAAATATGTTTTTTAAAAACAATAGCTAACGAGCCACGTTTCGCGTGTCTGACAGGGTTATGTCACATTCCTGTAATGTACTTGTTCTAAGGTTTGTTTATTACCGAGACCCTGGCTAAACAAGCAAGAGAACTGACGATGACGAAGCAAACAGACACACCCAATAATGTGCATACCTTACATGCGTATGACACCGATTTGGGGCATATGCACAGTTTGATGCTGGATATGACGGACCTTTTGGTTTATCAGCTGGAGCAGGCGATGCAGGCCCTGGATTACGGCGACGGCGAACTGGCGCAAAAAGTCGTTTCGCGGCATAAAAAGGTCAAACATTTCGAAAGCAAGATTGATGGCGAAGTATTGAACATCATTGCCCGGCATTGTCCGGTGGCAAATGATCTGCGCTATGTGTTGTCAACATCGAAAATCGCGGTGGAGCTGGAGAAAATCGGTGTCGAGATTGTCGAGTTCGCCAAGCTGATTACGGTGTTGTTCGACCCGAACACTAGCGACCCCAATCAAAAGCTGCTGACGGACATAGTAAAAATGGGTGGTTTAATCAAGCTGATTTTGGATAAACTGATGGTGGTTTTCGAAAGTCGGGATTCCAAGCAGGCTTACGCCCTGTTGCAATGCGACAGGGATTGCGAGTCGGAATTGCAGGAGGGTATCAAGCATCAACTAACCTTAGTATTGCACGATGCCCGCATGATCCGCCGAGCTCTGGATGTGATGCAAATGATGAAAGCCATGGAGCGTTGCGGCGAGCATTGCCGGAACATCGCCGAGCACGCGATTTTCATGTTGGACGGTATTGATGTGCGGCATGGCGGTCTAGCGATTAAGGAAAGTTGCATTAACAATCCCAGCTGATTAAGCGGCCAAGCCGACCGCATGGCTTTAGAGGCGATCTTTGACAACGAATCCCGTTACCAAAAACACTTATTTGCAAGACGCCGTGGTCGATGAGGTCCTGAGAGAATTGATGGACATTCGCGCGGAAATGATTGCCGAAACCGCGGGGTGTCAACAGCGTATCGATCAAGTGGAGGGCAATAACCGGGATAGCGCCCGTAATATGCTGCATTATCTAGCGCTGCGCCGCCGCGACCTCAGGCCCTTGCAACTAAAACTGGCTGCCCTGGGGCTGTCGTCGTTGGGGCGAGCGGAATCGCATGTATTGGCAACCATCGATGCGGTTTTGGAGGTTTTGCATCGCTTAACCGGACAGGAGTGGGTGCCGCCTAATCAAGAGACGGTAGTGGTGGATTTTGCCGCCGGCGAGCGATTGCTGGTCGACCATACTCATTGCTTGTTGGGGGAGGCTGCAAATGGCCGCGGCGTGCGGATCATGGTGACCATGCCCAGCGAAGCGGCGGAAGACTATTCGCTAATTCATCATCTGCTTGAGCAAGGCATGGATTGTATGCGGATCAATTGCGCCCATGATGACACGGTGGCATGGATGCAAATGATAGCTCATCTGCGACAAGCCGAGCGTGCGCTGGGCAAAACTTGTCGTGTCGTGATGGATCTGGCCGGTCCCAAGTTGCGGACCGGCCCGCTCGATCCCCGATTAGCGGTATTGCGAATTCGTCCGACGCACGACGACCACGGCCGACTCATCGCGCCGGCGCGCGTCTGGTTAACGGACGTGTCGCAACCCGCTGCTCCGCCTTCACCCGCTAATGCCTGTTTGCTATTGCCAGGCGAATGGCTACGCCGTTTATACCTGGGTGAGCAACTGAAATTCACCGATGCCCGCGGCGCGAAACGAAACCTGACAGTGGTTGACATTACTGAGCAGGGTTATTGGGCGGAGGCGACGCAAAGCGCTTATATCGTTCCCGGCACGGTTTTGAATCACGAGCGTAAGGTGGCTCATGCCGATGATCGCCAAGTGACTATCAATCTGTTACCGCAAGCTGAAAATGCCATTTTGCTAAAACAGGACGATTTGTTGATCTTAACGCGTGACCTGGCGCCCGGTCGGCCGGCAACTTATGACAGTAGCGGCCAGGTGCTGACGCCGGCCATGATCGGTTGCTCCATTCCGGAGATTTTTGACGATGTTCGAGCGGGAGAGCCGATCTGGTTCGATGATGGCAAAATTGGTGGCGTGATCGATAGAGTTGAGTTTGCCCAAGTTCTGGTCAGAATCACCCATGTGCGTGCGCGCGGTGAAAAACTGAGAGGCGATAAGGGGATCAATCTGCCCGAGAGCAGACTAGGGATCAGTGCGTTGACGGCCAAGGATATCGAAGATCTGGGTTTCGTGGTCGAAAACGCTGATGTCGTGGAATTGTCTTTTGCCAATAGCGCGCATGATGTCGAGTTGCTGCATGAGCATATGGCGCGTCTGGGGGATAGACGGCCGGCGATCGTGCTAAAAATTGAAACCAGGCGGGCGTTCGAAAACTTGCCGGCCATGTTGCTGGCTGCTATGCGAGCGCCTTGTTGCGGGGTGATGATTGCTCGTGGCGATTTGGCTGTGGAGTGTGGGTTTGAACGGCTGGCCGAAGTGCAGGAAGAAATATTATGGATCTGCGAAGCTGCCCATGTGCCGGTGATCTGGGCGACGCAGGTTCTGGAAACTCTGGCCAAGGAGGGGATGCCCTCGCGGGCGGAAATTACCGATGCCGCCATGGGCGACCGGGCGGAGTGTGTGATGATCAACAAGGGGCCGCATGTGCTTAGCGCGGTGCGCGTTTTGGACGATATTCTCAGGCGTATGCAGCAGCATCAAGCCAAGAAACGCGCGATGCTTCGCGAACTGCGGCTGGCGCATACGTTGAAGCCCCAACAAGCGTCTATCAACGAGTGTAGCTTGACCGAAATCATTATTTAGCGCAGCTAGGGAGTATGGAAATGAGTCAGATGTTGCAGTTCCCGCTTCAAAATTTTGATGCTTACTGTCAAGATTTACATAAATTGCAGCTTAATCCAGGGTATATCATGTATGCAAACCGGCATGCGGGTAATGATCAACCGGCAGCCCGTTTGATCCCGCCAAATCAACTCGAAGCAGCCTTGGCGCATATCGATGCACCTTCCGACGACACCTTTAAGCAGCTGGTGCGGTTGGGTGTGTTATTGGACACGGAATGGGATCGCAGCACCGAGAATTGGGTGATCGTTTCTTTCGAAGGCTGGGAGGTGTTGCACAAGGCCTTTTGTCGGTTGAACATGAGGGTTGAGAAATCGATGATGGAGTTAATCGGGTAAACCCTACGTTCACGCACCGGTTTGTAGTGTCCTTTAAAACAAAAAAGCCAGCATTGCTGGCTTTTTTAATGTTGGTGTTTGCTAAACGGCTATTTGTGAATTTCCAAATGCAAGGCCCGGTATTCTTCGGTCAACTTATGGGTTGGCGCGTAGTGAATCAAAGGCTGAGCATCGCTATGCGACTCGCGGACTTTCACCGAGGTGGAGATTTTGGTTTCCAGTACCGGCAAACCTTCGGCGATCAGTTCATCAACCAACTGGCGGGGCAGGTTGGCTTGTTTCTGATATTGATTAACGATGACGCCTTCTACTTCCAGTCTGTCGTTATGATCGGCTTTGACTTCAGCGATGGCGCGCATCAGCGTGTATAGCGCTTCGCGGGCGAAGGTGTCGCAGTCGAAGGGAATCAGACATTTTTCGGCGGCGATTAACGCGGACAGGCTGTAAAAATTCAGGATAGGCGGGGTGTCGATATAGATTTGATCGAAGCCTTCCAACTTTTCCAGCGCCTCTTTTAACTTGTAGATCTTATGCCGAGATTCTAAACGGCTTTGTAAGCCTTCCAAATCCGAATGGGACGGCAATACGTAGAGATTAGGGAAAGGGGTTTCATGAATCAAACCGTCCAAGCCTTCCTTGCCGCCGCCGAACAGGCCGAGGCCCAGGCTATCCTTAAAAAAGTGGGCGATGGTCTTGTCGGAATCGGCGACCTTGTTGCCCAACAAGTATTGGGTGGAGTTGCCTTGCACATCGAGATCGATCACCAGGGTTTTTTTACCCTCGACGGCGCTGATGGCTGCCAGGTTACAGGTAATGGTAGATTTACCCACGCCGCCTTTCTGATTGAAAATCACCCTGCGCATAATCGCCCTCGATTGTTAAAAAATAAAAGCCCGCATTATAAGGTTAAAGCCTGCAATATCAAACGCGTGAGAAACTGTCGCCTTTACACTCGGGGCAGGCCGGTATAACGCTGGTGGACTTGAAGGCAATTTGTTTGCCGCAGGCATCGCAGACGAAAGTGCCGGGGCCGGCTACTTCACCGCTTTTATAGGGGTGGTACAGCTTGGCTTCCATCTCCAGTGCGGCCAGCTTGACCTTGGTTTTGTCGGCGATATCCATGAAGGCGTCCAAGGCGAAATTTTCGATCAAATCGATGTCAAACTTCAACCACTCGGACAGAGAATTACTGTCGTTTTGTTGCGACGGTGCGGTGGCGACATGCTCGACGTCGCGCATTACATAGTCGGCGATTTTGTTGATTTCTTCTTGCGTATGCCCGCCCAGTGCGCTGGTTTTTTCCTTGGCTATTTCCAAGGCGTCGGCGACGGTGTGCAGCGTATCGTCCAAGGCCTCGTAAAGATGGCCCATCAGATCGTCGTACGCTTTGATCAGTTTGTTTTCGCCCATGGCTGCTCCCGGTGTTGTTTTAATTTTCACGCTTTAGATTTAAGCGTCTCTAAGGTATTCTAGCGCCTTTTTACAGCAAAAGACGAATAGGATGGAAGAGCATTACAAGCCTTCGGCAATAGAGCAAAAAGTACAGGCCGACTGGGAAAAATCCGGGGTGTTTACTGCCTCTGAAGATACCGGCAAGGAAAAATACTATTGCCTATCGATGTTTCCTTATCCCAGCGGCAAGCTGCACATGGGCCACGTCCGTAACTACACCATCGGCGACGTGATCAGCCGTTTCCAACGGATGCAGGGCAAACATGTGTTGCAACCGATGGGTTGGGACGCCTTTGGTTTGCCTGCAGAAAACGCCGCCATGCAAAACAAGGTGCATCCGGCCGACTGGACCTATTCGAATATCGATTATATGCGTGACCAGCTGAAACGGCTGGGTTTTGGTTACGACTGGAGCCGCGAACTGGCGACTTGCGATCCCAGCTATTACCGTTGGGAGCAATGGTTCTTCCTGCGCTTGCTGGAAAAAGGTCTGGTTTATAAGAAAACCGCCCCGGTCAACTGGTGTCCGCACGACCAAACCGTACTGGCCAACGAACAAGTCATCGACGGCTGCTGCTGGCGCTGCGATACCCAAGTCGAGAAAAAGGAAATTTCCCAGTGGTTTTTGAAAATTACGGCTTATGCCGACGAATTGCTGACCTCGCTGGATAAACTGCCGGGGTGGCCCGAGCAGGTCAGAACCATGCAGGCCAACTGGATCGGCCGTTCCGAAGGCGTGGAAATGGATTTTGCTGTCGACGGCTTTGATGCGCCGATTCGCATCTATACCACCCGCCCCGATACCGTGATGGGGGTGACTTACGTTGCGGTGGCCGCCGAACACCCGTTGGCATTGAAAGCGGCGGAGAACAATGCCGACATCGCGGCCTTCATAGAATCCTGCAAGCAGATGGAAACCTCCGAAGCGGCGATGGAAACCATGGAAAAACGCGGCATCGCTTCCGGTTACCAGGCTGTTCATCCATTGACCGGCGCATCCGTGCCGGTATGGATTGCCAACTTCGTGTTGATGAGTTATGGCACCGGTGCGGTGATGTCTGTACCTGCGCACGATCAGCGCGATTATGAATTTGCGAAGAGATATGGCATTGCCATCAAGGAAGTTATTGCCGCAGCCGATGGTGCGGACGACAGTGTCAGCGAAAAAGCGTTTACCGAAAAAGGTGTGTTGAAAAATTCCGGCGAATTCGACTGCTTGAATTTCAAGCAAGCCTTCGATGCCATCGCCGCCAAACTGGCCGGCTTGGGCAAGGGCGAACGCAAAACTAATTTCCGATTGCGCGACTGGGGCGTTTCTCGGCAACGCTATTGGGGCGCGCCGATTCCGGTGATTTATTGTGACGACTGCGGCACGGTGCCGGTGCCGGACGATCAGTTGCCGGTGACCTTGCCGCGCGACGTCGTGCTGGACGGCTCGCAATCGCCGCTGGCTGCGCATCCGACTTTCCCGCATACCTCTTGTCCCAAATGCGGCAAACCTGCCCGGCGCGAGACCGATACCTTCGATACCTTTATGGAATCGTCCTGGTATTTCGCCCGTTACGCCAGCCAGGATTGCGACAGCGCGATGCTGGACCAGCGCGCTAATTACTGGCTGCCGGTCGATCATTATATCGGCGGCATCGAACATGCGATTTTGCATTTGCTGTACGCGCGTTTTTTCACCAAGCTGATGCGCGACGAAGGCTTGGTGGCCTGCGACGAGCCGTTCAAGAACTTGCTGACGCAAGGCATGGTGATTGCTGAAACCTTCTATCAAATTGACGATCACGGTCATAAACGCTATTTCAACCTGACCCAAATCGATGTCGAACGCGACGCCAAAGGCAAGATTATTGGCGCCAAGTTGCTGGAAGATGGTTCGCCAGTCACGGTCGGTGCAGTGGAGAAGATGTCCAAGTCGAAAAACAACGGCGTTGATCCACAGGTGTTGATCAACAAATACGGCGCCGATACGGTGCGCTTGTACACCATGTTTACTTCGCCGCCGGACCAATCGCTGGAATGGAACGATGCCGGTGTGGAAGGCGCCTTTCGTTTTCTGAAACGTTTGTGGCGGCAAGTCTATCTGCACGTCGAAGCCGGTTTACCGAATCAGTCATTGGATAAGGCAGCATTGAGCGACGATCAAAAAGTGTTGCGTCGGCAGTTGCATCAGGCTTTGCAAAAGGTCAGCGACGATATGGCGCGTCGCCACACCTTTAACACCGCGATTGCCGCCAACATGGAGTTGGTTAACGCGTTGAATAAATTTGATGACGATAGTGCCAATGGCAGGGCAACTCGCCAGGAAGTGCTGGAAGCCATCGTCTTGATGCTGGCCCCGATTATTCCGCATGCGTCACAAGAGCTGTGGAACGAGTTGGGCCACAACGATGACATCGTGGTGGCGGCATGGCCGGTTATTGATGAATCGGCGTTACAGCAGGATGCTATCGAAATGGTGGTGCAGGTCAATGGCAAGTTGCGCGGGAAATTATCGGTAGCGGCGACGGCTTCCAAAGAGCAAGTCGAAGCGCTGGCTCTGGCTGACGAGAACGTGCAGCGTTATCTGGAAGGTAAGCCGGTGAAAAAGCTGATTGTAGTGCCGCAAAAACTGGTGAATATCGTTGTTTAAACGCTGGATTTTCGAGAATCAGATGATGAATCACTTGAGCCGAATGGTCTTGGCCGGGGTATTGGTGCTGCTGGTTGGCTGCGGATACCATCTACGTGGCTCGATAGAGATGCCGGAAGTGCTGAAAAACATGTATGTGTTTGGCGCCTCCGTGCCCTTACAGGGCGAACTGCAAGCCATCATGAAGGCTTCGAAAGGCAAAATCGTCGGCTCCCCCAACGATGCCGGCGTGGTGGTCAAGGTGCTACGGGAAGACATGCGTAACCGGGTACTGACCATCGGCTCAACTGGTAAATCCAGCGAATCCGAACTGGAATATTATCTGCGCTTTCAATTTTTCGACAGTAAGGAAAATGCGCTGATGGACGAGCAAGTGATCGAAATTTCCAGGGAGTTTTTCAACGACCAAACCGCGGTGCTGGCGAAAGGCAACGAAGAACAATTGATTCGCAACGAAATCTATAAACAAGTGGCGCGGATGATATTAGCCAGAGCCAGGATAGCCGTCGATACGCAGAAAAAATAAGTATGCGCCTAAAGCTTGACCAGTTAACTGCCGCCTTACACAAAGAGCTGGTACCGGTTTATCTGGTTAGTGGTGATGAGCCTTTACAACTTGGCGAAGCAGCGGACGACATTCGGCGCGCGGCGCGCGAGGCTGGTTTTTCCACTCGCGAGGTCATTGCTATCGATACCGGCAACGAGTGGCCGCAATTGACCCTAGAAGCCGAATCACTTTCCATCTTTTCTGACAAAAAGCTCATCGATTTGCGCTTGCCTTCCGGCAAGCCGGGTTTGGAAGGCAGTAAAGCCCTAAGCGCGTATTGTCAGCGTCCGCCCAACGATACAATATTGCTAATCACGGCCGGTAAGCTGGATAGTGCGGCGCAGAAGTCGCAATGGTTTCAGGCCTTGGATAAAGTTGCGTGCATCGTGCAGGTCTGGCCGTTACAAGGACCGGAGTTGTTGCAGTGGTTGCAGCGCAGGGCGGAGCGGAAGGGCATGCATTTGGAAGCGGATGCGCTAAAAAGTCTGGCAGTGCGAGTCGAGGGCAACTTGCTGGCCGCGGCCCAGGAGCTTGAAAAACTGTATATCTTGCATGGGGCTAATCGTATCAACAAATCCATGGTTGAGGACGATGTGGCTGACAGCGCTCGCTTCGACGTGTTTAAATTGATGGATGCTTTGTTGTCGGGCAAGGTGAATCGAGCGGTTAAAATTCTCGCCGGGCTCAAAGCGGAAGGCGTCGCGGCGCCGGTGGTACTGTGGGCTATTAGCCGCGAAGCGCGAACGCTGGTTAATATCAAGACGGAATTGAAACGCGGCGGCAACCCAGAAGTTCTCTATAAAAAATATCAGATATGGGACAAGCGCAAGCAGTTGGTGCATGAGGCCTTGCAGAGGTTGAAGAGCAAGGAATTGCAGGATATTTTGCAAGCCAGCGCCAACGTAGATTGCCAAATCAAAGGCCAGATTACCGGCGACGAATGGGAGGGCTTGTTTAGGATTTGTTTGTTGTTTTCGAAGAGGTTACTGCTTTAGGTGCCGATCCAGAATCAATTCGTCGCCCCAGCGCTACTATTGCTTGGGCGACGAATTCGATGTACTTAGAGCTTAAGTAGCGAAAGTTTTACGTTTGCCCGCAGTCATCAAGCCGATCAGGCCCGTGCCAAACAGCCACACAGCAGCAGGTACAGGTACTGCTGTCAATTGGATCGAGCCATCTACGGCAGCAAGTACGCCGGTGCTTTTGTTTTGGCCCAAAACGCTATTAATTCCCGACAGCAAAGATGAATTGTTCAAATTGATCGAAAAAATTGAGTGGCCGCCGGTTATGCCTGGGGTGTAGACGTTGGAATCGTAGCTACCAAAAATACCGGAAAAATTTAAATCCAGTTGCTCGGCGCCTACGCCTGCTGGCGATATGACCCCGGAACCGCCGGTTACGGTGCCGGATAAAATTGCAGCTCCGTTGTTGAAGCCGCTATCGCCCGTAAAACTGTAATCGGGTGTCGTGTCAAAATACAGGTTAACTGCTCCGCCCGAGAAGCTGAAGGATTGGAAACCTGAGAAATTACTGTAGGTCCCGTTCAGGGTCGCAGCCACAGTCAATTCAAAACCCGAACCCGCGCCGGAGATATTCAATTCTGGTACATTGATGCCGGCATTGTTCAGGAAATGACCATCCACCATAGTTTGGAAATAAGCAGTAAAGGTGTTTGCACTGGTAAATTGCACTAAGGTAATGCCTGAACCAAAATCGTAAGTATCAAATGGGCCTACTATCGCTTCGTCGCCAGTAGCGTCAGGCGCGGCTGTATAATTCGCCGTTCCGGCCCATGTACTCGCCATTGAAACAGGAGCCACCAAGCTTAATCCCGCAGCCAGAAGCATGGTTTGCTTTAAACGATTTGTGAAAATATTCATATTTAAACAACCTCAAAAAATAAAAAATTACTCCCCCTCATTAGAGGCTTATACCTGTTTTTGTTATTCAATTCAAATAACCATTCTATTACACCGTTTGATCGTTGGAAGAATACGGATTACAAGCGGTGCGCCGCAGGTTTTATGCAATAAAACTAGTTGAGAGGTGAATAAAAATCGGCCTGCTGCTGGGACAGCCTTTCAAGGAAAGGCCGTCAGCGAGTGGTTTTAGAATCCGGCACAATAGGTCGGGTCATTTTTCTTACACAGAGTAAATCCGGTATTCCACAGGAAACCCGCCATGCCCGCTTGGTACTCAGATAATTCACAGTCGATAGGCCGAACGCCTTTGGTGCGGATCAACCATATCAGCCAAGGATTGAACGCGACGCTGCTGGTGAAAATTGAAGGCCGCAATCCGTCCTATTCGGTGAAATGTCGGGTCGGTGCGTCTATGGTCTGGGCCGCTGAGCGTCAAGGCTTATTAACGGCAGGTACAACTTTACTGGAAGCCACCAGCGGTAATTCCGGTATTGCGTTGGCTGCGGTGGCTGCCGCGCGTGGCATACCCATCACGTTAACGATGCCGGACAACATGAGCCAGGAGCGCCGCACATTATTATTGGCGTATGGCGCGAACCTGCTGCTGACCGATGGCGCGCTGGGTATGCGCGCGGCAGTGGAAAAGGCTGAGGCCATCGCCGCGGCCGACCCTGAGCATTATCTATTGCTGGAACAATTTAAAAACCCGGCTAATCCGGCGATACACGAACAAACTACCGGCCCGGAAATTTGGCGGGACTGCGGTGGTAAGATCGATATATTTGTAGCAGGCGTCGGCACCGGCGGTACGATTACCGGTGTGTCGCGTTATCTGAAAAAACATTGCGGTAGGCCGGTACTCAGTGTCGCTGTCGAGCCGGCCGGTAGTCCGGTATTAAGCCAGACCCGCGCCGGGTTGCCTTTGCAAGCCGTGCCGCATGGCATCCAAGGCATAGGTGCCGGCTTTGTGCCGCAGAATTTGGATTTGTCGTTGATTGACTTGATCGAGCCGGTGGAAGACGCTGAAGCCATCGCCTATACACGACGCCTTGCTAAGGAAGAGGGCATTATGGCCGGTATTTCCAGCGGCGCGGCGCTTGCTGTTGCAGTGCGTCTGGCCAAGCGTCCGGAACATGCCGGCAAGATTATCGTCGCGGTGTTGCCGGATTCCGGTGAACGTTATTTGAGCTCGTCGCTGTTCGGCGAGTAAAGAGAATGTCAGGGATAGTCGCTGTTAGCGTGCGCGAGCAATTTTAAAATGAGTGTAAGCAGAGCGATTTTTATCGGCGTTAAAGTGCGGTAACCCTGGTTTGGTATTGCGGTTTCTGATTCAATACCGGATTTTTGGCAAGACTCACGCATGAATTATTCGACCATTTTATCCGCGCTGGCCGGGGGCGCGATGATCGGGCTAGCCGCTGCCTTATTATTGTTTACCCATAAACATACCGCCGGCATCTCCGGTATCGCGGCAGGCATCTTGCCGCCCTGGCGCGAGGGCAGTGTCTGGCGCGGCTGGTTTCTGGCCGGTCTGCTGGCCAGTGCGCCCTTGTATCGCTTGAGCGGCGCAGACATCGCGCTGGATCTGGATGCCTCGCCCGGTTTGCTGGCGATTGCTGGCCTACTGGTGGGTTACGGCACCCGGCTTGGCGGCGGTTGCACCAGCGGACATGGTGTTTGCGGTATCGCCCGCTTGTCCGTGCGTTCCATCGTGGCGACGCTGACCTTCATGCTGACTGCCGGTATCACAGTATTTATTGTTCGTCACTTGCTCTAAACCGGACTTTCTCGATGAAAAATACAGTTTATTTATTCGCTTATGGCCTGCTGTTTGGTTTGGGTTTGATTCTGGCCGGCATGAGCAATCCGGCCAAAGTCTTGGCGTTTCTGGATGTGGCGGGGGCATGGGATCCTAGTTTGGCGTTGGTGATGGCTAGTGCTTTGTTGACGCTGGGGCTGGCGCGCTACTTCATGCATCGCAATAATGACACCGCTGATAGCGAGCAAGAGCCTTCCGCGCGCGTGTCGGCTGGTGTCGATGCCAAACTGCTTGTCGGTGCGGCGATATTCGGCGTCGGTTGGGGGCTGTCCGGTTTCTGTCCAGGACCGGCTCTGCTGGGATTAAGCGCCGGGGTGTTGGGTAATTATGTGTTTGTTGCGGCGATGTTTGCCGGGTTTTGGTTGTTTCGCTTGTTGCATCAACGCTAGGTAAGCTGCGGTCTGATAGAGGTATAAAACGCTAGCGGCTGGTTTTGCCGGAGATGCAAAATTGCTCGAATATGCCGGTTTTGGCAAATTATCGGCTTGGCTGGAAAGGCGTTACTACTGGATGGTCACCCGGCCATTCGAACGATCAGGGATGGGGTAGCGTTAAGTAATAATTTTTGGAGATAACGGTGGCGGATAGTGTAAAACCGACATTGAAGGACGGTAAAGTCTTAGCCGCTCAGGTAACCGACAAGATTTCCACGAAGATCGAGAAAGGTAATTTGGTAAACGTGCATGCAATTGTCGTTCACCAAACCGGCAGCAAAACATCGGCTTCGTCCTTCAGCAGCTACGAAAATGGGAAAAACGGCGCGCATTTTCTAATCGAGGTTGATGGCAGCATTTATTACACCGCGCGGGTAAATCAAAAATGTTGGCATGTCGGCGAAATTCGCAGCCGTTGTTACCAGTTTGGAAATTGCAGTACGGACGAGCTGAAAAATCTAAAAGCTATTCTTTTCGAGCAAAAGAAGTCTTACGTGGCGCGGGTAAATAAACTCTATCAGCACGAAAAAGCTAAAACGTATCCGGATCGCTATCCAACGAATGAAGATTCCATAGGCATAGAAATCGTCTCCGGTTTTTCCGCCGATAAAGGTTATGATTCGGTAAGCGACAAGCAAAATGCATCGCTCAAATGGTTGATAGGTAGCTTGGAGGAATTGTTGGGGCTGACCGCCAACGACATCTATAAACACTCCGAAGTCGGTTATAAACAACCTAGCGAAGCAAGCTCCGCAAAGTGGTAAATGTGATGCGTTCGGTTCCGACACACACAGTACGCACCGCTTTTTGGGTTTTCGCGGCCATGTTCTCGTTAAATGCCTTTGCGATTGATGGGTTTACTCAGGTGCGGGTAGTAATGGCCGGTGCCGACCAGCCTGGGGCGTTCTGCGAGGACTTTAAACTTTCCACGCCGAAAGCAAAAAGCGTTTTGCGCAAAGCCAGACCGATAACATCGGCGGAGTATCTGGAAGGCTATCTCTATTTACCCTGTTTTGTGAAAGGAACTGCGAATTTTCACGGGCGTCCCAGCAAATGGACGATACGCGCCGGTGGTAATATTTCCGTAACGCAAGACGATGGGCTGGAATTTTATTTGGGGTGCGAATCCTGCGCTAAAAGTTTTGGAATAAGCCGTTAGCGTCTCAGCAAACAGTGGAGTTGGATCGTTAGCCTAAGCCGACAATATGGATGCCAGTTTCGCGGCGGCCGGGTCCACGGGCCAATCGGCCGCATCCACCGAATCCAAGGGTAAATTGCGGATTTCAGCCTGCCACTTACGTATAAATTGCCCGTCAGGATCGTATAAGCGGGTTTGCTTTTCCAAATCAAAATGCCGCTGACCGCGCGGGTCGGCGCCCACCCCGGCCAGATATTGCCAATTACCCCAATTACTGGCCACATCGTAATCCAGCAAATGTTGCTCGAAATAAGCCGCGCCAAAGCGCCAATCCACTGCCAATTCGTTGACTAGGCAGCTGGCGACGATTTGCCGGCCGCGATTGGACATATAGCCGGTGGCGTTGAGTTGCTTCATGCAGGCGTTTACCAGCGGATAAGGCGTGTAACCGTGACACCATTTTTGAAAGCGTTCCGGATAGAAGCAGGTCAATGGCCGGCGTTGTTTGATGCCGCGAAACGCAAATAGCTGCTTGCCGTACTGATGGGCGTACCATTGAAAATACTCGCGCCAGAGCAATTCAAAATACAGCCAATAGGTTGATTCATTGGCGCCATTGTCTTGTTCGTAGCGGCGTAAACTGGAATAGATCTTTCGTACCGACAGATTGCCGTGGGCCAGCCAGGGCGAAAACTTAGTGGAATTTTCCCAACCGTCCAGTTCGTTGCGCTGGTCTTTGTAACGGCTGGGGTAGCTGCTGTGGAAATACGCTTTAAGATGTTTTTTGCCCGCCGTCTCGCCGCCATGAAACGCCAACTCGGGATCCAGCGCAGAACTGGCCGGTAAATACACCGGAAAATTCAATAGCCAATCCGATTTGGGCTCGGGACTGGGCGGCAGAGCATCGGGCGGCGGTAAGGGATGGTCGATGGGCAACTGCTCCACGCTGTCTTTGAATGGGGTGAAGGACTGCGGCAATTGGGCAAAGGGCAGGTCTTTCAGGTTGAACAGGGTTTGCGTGTCGGATTCTACAAAACGTAAACCCGGCAAATGCTTTTGCAGGGCCGGCCATTGTTGCCGTTCTTGAAAACCGCCGTGGCGGCTGCGATAAATTACCGACACGCCGTGTTTTTTGACTAGGTTGCTGATAGCCGTTGCGGGTGCTTCGTAACAAACCAGTAATTGCTGACCGACTTGCTGGAGATTTCTATCCAGGTCCTGCAGGGCTTCTTTTAAAAACCGCCAACGCTGGGTCGACAGGTTGGCCATGCCGTACTGGTTGGGTGCCAGCCAGGCCGGGTCCAGACAATAGACGCAAAGCAACTGATCGACGACCGCGCTGGCTTGTTGCAGGTTGGGATTGTCATGCACCCGCAAATCATTACCAAACCAGTAAAGCCCTATTCTGCGCATTGTCGTCTCGTCCGAATAAAAAATGCCGGCATGCCGCCGGCGAGAGGTGAGGTTTGCAACACTATTTAGCGGATAGCAGGGCGCTGATCTTCGAATCCAGCTGTTCCGGCGTCACATCGCTGGGAAAAGCCGCCACGCTGTTGCCGCTGCGATCTATCAAGTATTTATGAAAATTCCAGGCCGGTGCCTGCCCAGTGGCTTTAATTAACTTTTGGAAAAAACCGTTCGCCCCTGTCCCCTTCACCTGGCTTTTTTCCAGCATGGGGAAGGTCACGCCGTAATTGATATAGCAGACGTTAGCGGTTTTCTCCGCTTCGGCGAACTCCTGATTAAAATCGTTGGATGGGAAGCCGACTACAACCAAACCTTGATCCTTATACTTTTGATATAAGGCTTCCAGGCCTTTGAATTGCGGCGTGTAGCCGCAATTGCTGGCGGTATTGACGGCTAGGATCACTTTGCCATGAAACGCCTGGCAAAAATCGATTTGCTCACTGGAGCGAAGCTTGGTCATTTTGTAATTCAACAATTCCGGGCAAGTCTCGGCTCCGGCTACCGACACGGAGCAAGCCCATAAGCTGGCGATTAAAAACGCGGTTTTCATCATTGTTCCTCCTGATCCATTATCCTTGAGCATACCAGTACTGGCTAAAAGTCAACCTTGGCTGACTATCGCCATTAATGCGTTTGCAGCATGCCTTGCTTGACAATAAAGTCAGCGACCGCTTCCAAGCCATTGCCGGTTTTGATATTGGTAAACACGAACGGCCGCTCGCCGCGCATCTTTTTCGCATCCCGGTCCATCACTTCCAGCGAGGCGCCGACGTAAGGCGCCAGATCGATTTTATTGATCACCAATAAATCCGAGCGGGTGATGCCGGGGCCGCCCTTGCGCGGAATCTTGTCGCCGGCGGAGACGTCGATTACGTAAATCGTCAGGTCAGCCAGTTCCGGACTGAAGGTGGCGCTGAGATTGTCGCCGCCGCTTTCCACCATTACAAAATCCAGCTCTGGCCAGCGCTCGCACAACTCATCCACCGCCGCCAGATTCATCGACGCGTCTTCACGGATGGCGGTATGCGGACAGCCGCCGGTTTCCACGCCCAAAATCCGCTCTTCCGGCAAGGCCTGGCTACGAATCAAGAACTGCTGATCCTCGCGGGTGTAAATATCGTTGGTGACCACGCCGATCTCGTAATCGTCGCGCATCTTCTTGCACAAGGCATCCACCAGCGCAGTCTTGCCGGAGCCGACCGGGCCGCCGATGCCTACTCGTAATATTTGTTTATCAGTCATGTTTTCATCCAAGGTATTGAAGGTTGCTCAAACCTCGATTGCATCGAGGCTACATTATTGTTATTTCACGATCTGAAGAGCCGCGAATACTGCATTTCATGGCGGCTGCTGGCTAACGCCAAACCAAAACAACTGCCGCCGATCTCGGCGTCGTTTAGGTTTAAAGCACGTTCCACTAAAGCCGGCAACTCGCCGGCTAGATTTTTTAATAGCCGTTGTCCGGCCACCTGGCCCAATGGGACTAGCTTGACCGCACACAACACCTGATTCTCCAGCCAGCCCCACAAATAACCGGTGACGGCGTCCTTTTTGCTGATTTGCCAGCGGGCCGCTGCTAGGGCAAACAAGGTCGCCAAAGTAGCATCCGGGCGTTTTAGCCAGGCATCGGCCTCGGGCAATTCCAGATTGACCAGCAAGCGGGCCAGGGCCTGGCCGGTTTGTTTGTCCTCCGCACGCAACTCGGCGGTTTCCCGGCAGGCGGTCAGGGTTTGGCTCCAATGATCTATGGCGGCCATATCGTTCTCATGCCAGGCATCATAAAGCCGCGCTAAAATCGGCGCATCGACCAAGCCCAAACCGTTTTGCAGCAAGCCGTGCAGCCAGTCGGCCACTTGCTCGGCGCTGGTAAGCCAGCCATCGTCTACCGCCCGCTCCAGCCCTTGCGAATAGCTGTACATGCCAATCGGCAAGCCGGGGCTGACCAGTTGCAACAGCCTTAACAGCGACAAATCAGTGACCATGGCTATGATACGCGCCGCTTTCTGGTTCGAAGGGCAGGGTGTGATGCTCGACCGTCAACCCCAAACCCACCAGCATCTGATCAAGCACATGATCGGCCAGGTAACGCAGTTCATCCGGCAGAATTTGCAGGGCGATATGGCGGTTGCCCAGGTGGTAACAGGCCTTGGCGAACAATAATTGGTCGCTGCATTTGACCACCGATAATTGCTCAGGCGCTGCGTCGATGCGTACTTTAAAGCCTTGGCCGTTGGTGAGGATTGCGCCGTGCTTTAGGGTTTGGCCCCTGGGCAGGAACACGCCGACTTGGATACCGCCTTTGGTGGTCGCCGGTTGCCGGGTTTTTTGGCGGGCCTCGAAGGGGAGGGTTAGGGTGTCGTCAGGGGTTTCTTCGGTATTGGTGGTTTCGGTGAGTTTTAGCATTGTTTTATTTGGTTTTGTAGGTTGGGTTAGGCGTTAGCCGTAACCCAACACGACGGCTATTCCGGTTTTTAATGTCTTTTGTTTATTTGGTGTCGCTGTCGCAACGGATGTTTTATAAGTCGGTTCGCGGACCGCGACAACCGCGATACTTTCTTTTGCTTGGCCAAAAGAAAGTATCCAAAGAAAAGGCCACCCGGAATTCCGCCTTAATCATGCGCTTTACGAAAACCATCCATGGTTTTCGCCCTCCGGGCCAGCCTATCGGCTGTTCAAATTTGCTCCAGGCAAATTTGTCGCTTTTGGCGAGGGTTTTCGGAAGGGGCTTCCCAGCCCCTCCGAAAACGAGCGGCATCCCTGCCGCTCCCCTTCGGGCTGATCTCGCCAAAAGCTGCGATGCTCGGGGCGGAATAACGGGAGAAAAACCATCCCAAATTCATAAGTAGACCGTAAAAACGTAGAGGCCGGTAGGTCCGATTAGCGAAGCGTAATCGGACGTATGTTAATCATCTCCATCCACGGCTATATCCAAATCCCCAGCCCAATTTGCCGAATAAACCCCTTTTTCAATATAGCGATGAAAACTGGAATACGGCCAATCCTTAACTCGGGTAACTAACCCATGTTTAAGCGGATTAACGTGCACATAATCGACATGGCGTTCGAAATCTTGCTCGTCACGAATGCAATGCTCCCAAAAATGCCGCTGCCAGATTCCACGCTCACCCGCCATTTTACGCACATTCGACCGATACTCCGTTTTCGGCAATGCCCTCGAAAATCTGCTTTTGATCAATCGCCAACGCTTGCTGAAATCCGCATCACCCGGTGGCAGCGTCCAGACTGCATGCATGTGTTCCGGCAACACTACCCACGCGTCGATTTGGAATGGGTAGCGATTGCGTACCGTCCGCACCGTTGCCCGCAACAAATCGATTTCGCGAACTAATAAATCGTTGTTTTTACGCTCCAGCAAATTCACCGTAAAAAACCATGTGCCACCGGGAATAAATGCGCGTCGGTAATTGGGCATGGTTTATTGCGTTTTTAAATATCGTTTGGTTTAACATTCGTCCGATTACGCTGCGCTAATCGGACCTACGCGGGCTTATCCACCAAAGCAATTTTCATAGGTAAACTCGGCCAATTTTTTAATATCATCCGTAATAGAAACATTTTGCATATGAAAGTGACCTATCATATTGTCGTCACAAACCATTAACGGCTTATTTTCTCCGTCTTTTTCTAAAATACAATAAGCTCCATAACCTCGTGATGCGTTAGGTCTAGCGGTGCGTACCACTATGAGAGTGTTGCAATCTGTTATCTTTCCTTCGTCGCGATAAACTAAAGCTTTATTAAAGGACTCCAATCTAAAATCTGCGTATGGGACTTTTAATACTTCCATTTTATTAAATTCGTCTTGGTTACCGATTGTGATATTCAGTAACTCCTCTTTGTTATAGAATGAAATTAACTTTTCTATTTGCTTTTTGTAAGCAAGCTCCAAACATTCGACATCAGAGCACAAATCCCTTTCCTTAATCCAGATCTTTTGAACATTGGATATTATTGTTTTATCGGTATATACATCCACATTTCTTATCAAATTGCTATATATATTTCCCATTCGCTCATCTAATTCGGAAATGGCTGAATTATCGCAAATATAGTTTTCGATTTTAGTTGTCGACTTTTGACAGTCAAAGCTTGCTGCATTAGCATTGAAAAAAAACAAATTAATGAATAAAAAAAACAGTTTCTTCATGTTGAAGTATCCAAAAAATGTAGCCGAGTGTTGGCACAATTTAGCCCAGTAGATACCGTCTTAAACCCGCTCATGCAAGGGAAAAATTAGGATCAAAAGGTTTACCGGATTTCAAGATAGCGAAAGCCAGATGAATGAGCTTACGCATGGCGGCGCAGACAATGAGCTTGCCGTTTTTGCCATTAGCTTTGAGTCGTTGGCATTGGACGCGAATGGCTGGATTATGTTGCCAGGCGACCAAAGCGGGTAGATAAAGCGCTTTGCGCAACCGAGCGTCACCGGTCTTGGCAATACGCGTTTTGCCCTGCCATTGTCCTGACTGTCGGATGGCGGGTGCGAGGCCGGCTTGGGCCACGACTTGTTTGGCGTTGGCGTAGCCATGGTGAGGACTTAAGGCCACGAGCAAATAGGCGGTCGTGGCGGGGCCGATACCCGGAATGGAGGTCAGCAGATCGCTTTGCTGCTTGAGATCGGGATCCTTATCGACATGGTCTTGGATGGCTTGACGGGTAGCCTTCAGTTCGGCCGCCAATGTTGCCAGTACAGTGTTGATGGAAGGGACAATAGCGGTATCAGCTGTCTCCAGTCGGTTTTGCTCCATGCGCTGCATCTCCAGCAAGTGCTCCAAGCGACGCGTGAGGGCTTGCAACTGGCGCAGATTCGCGGGTAGCGGCTTCCAGGCAACCAAGTCGGCTTGCAGGGCATAGCGGGCAATCAGCTTGGCGTCGGCCTTATCGGTTTTGGCGCGGCTCAGCTCGCTTTTTCCGAAGGCATGAATTTGAGCGGGGTTCACCACGCTGACGAAGTAGCCACCGTCGGCGAGAAACTCTGCCAGGGGCAGGCCGTAAGCGCCAGTGGCTTCCAGGCAAAGGCGCCGGTCGGTGTCGCCAAAACCGTCTAGCCAAGCGGCGAACGCGGCAAAGCCCTCGAGGTTGTTGGCGAACTTGGCATGTTTATATTTGCCTTCGGCGAGCCGGGCTACGTCGAATTTGAGCTTGGCAATATCGATGCCGATGATAGTAGAAGTCATGAGCGCTATCTCTGGGTAAAAATGACAAACTTAGACTGCTTGATCAGAATGGACACTCGCAAAGTTCAGCCTTATGAATACAGGGTCAAGGCGAACCAAGCCCTTAGAATACCGTTCGAACTTTAAAGTGAGTGCGGGCGATGGAGAGAACTATCTACAAGGCAGGCTTTCAAGCCTCAGGGTGGGCACGTCTTCCCCATCGCCCCCCGATGATCAGTCGGGGATTCTGCCGCTTTTTTCGGTCAGAATCGAGATATAAGGGTGGGCACGATTTAGTGCCCACGCGGAATTAAAGCCCAATGGTGGGCAAAATTGCCCACCCTACGCCTCAAATTTAACCGTCCAATCCATACGTTTCCTTATCTACCACAACGGGGTTTATCCCCTGATTTCGCGCCGAGGAGGTATGCTGGTAGAGCAACGCGAAACCCAGCAATATAGGCCAAAGCTGGGTTTACACGATGGTTTCAACCCAGCCTACCAAAACACAGCTGCTATACACAATAACCGTTGGAGTGGACTATTCCCGTTATTCCGCCCCGAGCATCGCAGCTTTTGGCGAGATTAGGCCGTAGGGGAGCGGCAGGGATGCCGCTCGTTTTCGGAGGGGCAGGAAGCCCCTTCCGAAAACCCTCGCCAAAAGCGAGAAGCGCAGGATTAAGGCGGAATTCCGGGTGGTCTTTCTTTTGGTGACTTTTCTTTGGCCAAACAAAGAAAAGTCACTCGGCTGTCGGGCCGAGACCCGACATATAAAACACCCGTCGCGCCAGCGACACAAAAACCCAAAACCCAAAACCCAGCAAAGCTACGTCCACATAAAAGTGTGAAAAACCTCACACTTCTCCAGTCAACAAGTTAACAGAGAACACCCCCCGATTTCCCTAAATTAACACCGTCCCCGCTAATTACGCCGCCAGCAAAACAGCAGCGTAAATGCCGCCGGACATGCTGCCCTTGAATTTCAAAGTAAGCCAATTTCTACCCGAGAAGCAAGTACAGCATTGATTCATCCACTCGCGTGTTTAATTTGTTTAATTTACAAAAGGTGAAGGTCATGAAAACAATCAAAAATCTATTCTTAATGCTATCTGTCGTTGCCGCTTCCATGTTCGGTGCCAGTGCTGCCAATGCGGCGAGTTGCAGCGGAGGTTGGACCTATGTATCCGGCGTCTACGAATATAATGTAAACGGTACGACATACGGTTATATCTACACCGTGCCGGAACACAACGTACTGCCAGCCTATACCAACTATTTCGTAACCTATAACAAAGAGGCTTTGATTCAGGCCAAAATGGCGCTGCAAAACCATCAAAGTCTGTATTTGTATGGCGACTCAGGTACTGCTGCCTGCCCAACCACCGGATCTTACCGCTACCTGGGCACTTTAACTTATCTGTACGAATATTAATCGCGGAATCCGATCATGCGGAATCTTTGGTCTGATTTATCCGGCCGAGATTCCGCTCCGAACAAACTCAACCTAGGTCACGATCATGAATAAACTTGTCTCAATACTCGGTGTGGCTAGCGTTTTTGCGAGCGGATATTTTGCCGGTCAGCAATTCCCCGGTCGCGGCGAGAGCCAGCGGGCGGCGCTGCCGGAGAATACTGCTTCAGTTTCCGCGCCTGTTATCGCAGTGGGCGCGAACAGAAAGCTCGATATTCCGCCGGCAAACGCCGCAATGTCTCCGGACACTCGATTACCCCCGCACGAGCGGCAGCGGCTGGCGCTCGCCAATAGCTTGTCGCCCGAGGATGAGGCGGCGCGTAGCGAAGCCAATACCGATATGATTGCGTCGATGCGAGCCAATCACTTACCGGAAGAGCAGGTTGCACAGATGGAGCAGACTCTGAAAGAACAAGAGTCAGCCGCAGCCGTTCAGCCTGAAGAACCGGTAGTGGAACGAACCAGCGCGGAATTGAGTGCTGAGTTGCGCGAAAGCCTAAAGCAATCCGGTGCTCCGCCGGAAATCATCAACGCCATGGCTCAGCAAATCGAAGCCGGCGCTACCACCACGGATGAACCGGTTCTACCGCACAAAAACCATACCCCAGGTTCCTAGTTTCAACTGATGGCGAATGCCGCCTCGCTGCCGCTTCATACAGTTTGTTTTCGGCAGGGCCACGGATGGCTCTACCGAAAACCCTGGCCCTTCTCAAAACAAAAAATACCTCTGCGCCATCGGCAACACCACTGCCGGTTCGCAAACCAGCAACTCTCCATCCGCGCGTACCTGATAAGTCTGAGGACAAACTTCCATCACCGGCTGGTAGTCGTTTAATTTCAAATCCGCCTTGCCAATGGTTCGGGTGTTTTTCACGGTACCTACCCGTTTTTGTAGCCCCAATTGCTCCGCCAAGCCGGAAGTCACCGCCGCTTGCGGCAAAAAGATCATTGAAGTATTCGCGGCGGTGCGGCCAAAACTGCCGAACATCGGCCGATAATGCACCGGCTGCGGGGTGGGGATGGAGGCGTTGGCATCGCCCATCGGCGCGGCGGCGATTAGGCCGCCTTTGATGATCAGGCTGGGTTTGACGCCGAAAAAGGCCGGTTGCCACAGTACCAAATCGGCCAGTTTGCCGGATTCGATGGAACCTACTTCATGGGCGATGCCGTGGCTGATAGCCGGGTTCATGGTGTATTTGGCGATGTAGCGCTTGATGCGGAAGTTGTCGTTATGTGCGCCCTCACCCCCAGCCCCTCTCCCGGAGGGCGCGGGAGAAGAAAGGTGGCCGCGCTGCGCCTTCATCTTGTGCGCGGTTTGCCAAGTGCGGATCACCACTTCGCCGACCCGACCCATCGCTTGCGAGTCCGAGGAAATCATCGAAAACGCGCCGAGGTCGTGCAGGATGTCCTCGGCGGCGATGGTTTCGCGGCGGATGCGCGATTCGGCAAAAGCCACGTCTTCCGGAATGCTCGGATCAAGATGATGGCAAACCATCAGCATGTCCAGATGCTCATCGACGGTGTTGACCGTGTAAGGTCGGGTTGGGTTGGTCGACGAGGGCAACACATTGCCCAGGCCGCAAGCCTTGATGATGTCCGGGGCGTGGCCGCCACCGGCGCCTTCGGTGTGGTAAGTGTGGATGGTGCGGCCCTTGAAGGCGGCGAAGGTGTCTTCGACAAAGCCTGACTCGTTTAAAGTGTCGGTGTGGATCGCCACCTGCACGTCGTAGTCCTCTGCCACGCTCAAGCAGCAGTCGATCGCTGCCGGCGTGGTGCCCCAGTCTTCGTGCAGTTTCAGGCCCATTGCCCCGGCCTGGATTTGTTCTTCCAACGCACCCGGCAGGCTGGCGTTGCCCTTGCCGAGCAAGCCAAAGTTCATCGGTAACCCGTCCAGCGCCGTCAGCATTTGTTGCAGATGCCAGGGCCCCGGTGTGCAAGTGGTGGCGTTGGTGCCGGTGGCCGGACCGGTGCCGCCGCCGATCATCGTCGTCACGCCGGAGCACAGTGCTTCCTCGATTTGCTGCGGGCAGATGAAATGGATGTGCGCGTCGATGCCGCCGGCGGTAAGAATCTGGCCTTCGCCGGCGATGACTTCGGTGCCGGGACCGACGATGATGTCCACGCCGGGTTGAATGTCCGGATTACCGGCCTTGCCGATCTTGAAAATGCGTCCGTCCTTAACGCCGACATCGGCTTTGACGATGCCCCAGTAATCGATGATCAGCGCATTGGTGATCACCAAATCCACGGCCTGATCGTTGCCCAACTGGCTTTGGCCCATGCCGTCGCGGATCACCTTGCCGCCGCCGAACTTCACTTCGTCGCCGTAAACGGTGTAATCGGCTTCCACTTCCAGAATCAAATCAGTGTCGGCCAGCCGCAAGCGGTCGCCGGTGGTGGGGCCGAACATGTCGGCATACGCCGCTCTCGAAATCTTGCTCATGCGGTTTTCTCCAATGCGCCCATTACCTCACCTCTAAAACCATAGACTTTGCGTTCACCGGCAAAAGCCACCAACTGTACCTCGCGCTGCTGGCCCGGTTCGAAACGCACCGCCGTGCCGGCCGGAATATCCAACCTAAAACCCAAAGCCACGCTGCGCTCGAAATGCAGAGCCGGGTTGGTTTCGTAAAAATGATAGTGCGAGCCAACTTGTATTGGCCGGTCGCCGCTGTTGGCAACCAGGACTTTAACGGTGGCGCGACCGGCATTCAGTTCGATATCGCCGGCGGCAGGGAAGATTTCTCCAGGAATCATGCTTTGCTCCTATACGATGGGGTCGTGTACGGTGACTAATTTGGTGCCGTCCGGGAAGGTCGCCTCCACCTGCACCTCGGTCAACATCTCGGCGATGCCGTCCATCACATCGTCGATGCTTAATAGCGTGCGTCCATAAGCCATCAATTCGGCCACGGTCTGACCGTCGCGAGCGCCTTCCATGATCGCGGCAGAGATATAAGCCACGGCTTCCGGGTAGTTAAGTTTCAAGCCTCTGGCTTTGCGGCGCTCGGCGAGGAGGGCGGCAGTGAAGAGGAGGAGTTTGTCTTTTTCTCTTGGGGTTAATTGCATGGCGGTGCTTCTTAATTTGTGTCGCTAACGCGACGGTTGTTTTTAATGTCGGGTCTCGGCCCGACAGCCGAGATACTTTCTTTTGTTTGGCCAAAAGAAAGTATCCAAAGAAAAAGCCACCCCATGCCGCTTGTATCCTGCGCTCCGAAGGGTTTGAACGGGGTTTTCGGAAGGGCTATCCCTAGCCCTCCGAAAACGAGCGGCATCCCTGCCGCTCCCCTGCGGGCTGATCCGTCCAAACCCTTCGGTGCTCGGCGCGGCATCAGGGGAGCAAAACCATCCCGGAATTACAATTTGTAAAGTCTGAAGCAGTCGGACTGAAGAGAGAGTTTCGTTAGCCATTTCAAAAATCTTAGCGGCTATCATACAAAATGCCGCATACCGATTTCCGTCTCACCCGTGTTAACCATCAGATTGTTCAAACTGGAACCGGCTAATCATCTCAATTCGTTCAACCAAAGCTCCAAGATCAAGGCCATAGCCCCTGTTACTTGGGTTATTTGCAATGTTCACAACTTTTCTCGAATATTCACGCGTTTCCGGCGTGGCCGTTTCATCTGCCAAATTTCTTTGGTGGGTAACATAGGTTTCAGAGGACTCACTCCTCCCATATCGATCTACCTTCGCCGCAACTAAAAATCCTTCAATAAGCGCGCACTCGAAACTTTTGTAACGTAATGGCTCCGGCATCAATTCATAGAAGTAATCAATAATCGTTGTCTCCTTTTCCAATGGCGAAACATAATTTCTATATACCGCAGGGCGTTTGTTTTTAGTAATTACTAAAAAAGTCAATAACGCTGGATAAACAAATTCATTCTCCTTGGCAGTGCGTAACGCAAGATTAATGTTTGCCAATAGCTGTTCAATTTCACGCGGAGGGAGATTTAGACGTTCAGCCAACATCAAAAAGACATTTTCTAGGTGCTCTAAATCATACCGAAGCTGATCGTATTTCTTTCTTGGTTCATGGAGTTTATCCAATTCCAACGCTGAAAATAAAGCTTTTACATATCCTTTAATTTCAGGTCTTTTAAGCTGGTATTCAAAGTCAAAGAAGCGACGTAAATACGACTCTGAGTCGAAGTTATAGCCGTAGACGGCGCTAATCGAATGGCATAATTGAGATTTATCTAGTGAAAGTATAAATACTAAACCCTCTATGTTGAAAAGGTGCTTAATTCTTTCTAATAAAGATATTGCGTAAGTAGGTCGACAACGGTCAAGTTCATCGACAAAGATAACAATAGGTTTTATCTTCGATTCGGCGATTAATTTCGTTAATGCCTCATGAAATTCCGCGATGGCACTCTTTTGCCTGAAGTAGTCATTTAATATGTCGCCTGTTAAAGATTCCATTACTTTTGAGGCTTCATCTTCAATAATTTTTTCTGCGTCGATAACCCCAGCCGTTGCGATTTTGATCAATGCTGGAATGCCTTTTTTTGCCAATGTTGCACCAATATTTTTTGCACGTTCCCAAGCTTCGGTGGATTCCGCCGAAGAGCTGATCAATTTAGAAAGCCCATCGTTCATTTCTCCTAGAAATGAAATTAAAGGATCCTCCGAAAAATCGGTTGCCCAAGCGTTAAAATATAACGATTCAATTCCATTATTTTGCAAGAAAGCTTCCCACATTTTGATGAATGTGGTTTTTCCCGTGCCCCACGGCGAATCTATTGCCAATACGGCAGGTGAGTTAAGATTGGAAATCAGAGTAGACAGGTTTTCAATTTCTGGTTTACGGTTTAACAGATCTTTACTGAAAGGGTCGGTGGGATCAATTTGAAGATTCTGAAACTTTAAATTCATAGCTGTTTATTTATCACTGTTTAAGCTTATGGATGCTGAATAAAGTGAAGTGCATCGCTCGCGACAGATGCGACTCCTAACGTCGGCAGCATCCTACAATAAAACTTGAAACCCAAAATATAAACTTAGCCAATAATTTTTCTTCGCGCCACGGGGTTACCCCCCTTATGCCGCGCCGAGCACCGGAGGGTTTGGACGGATCAGCCCGCAGGGGAGCGGCATGGATGCCGCTCGTTTTCGGAGGGCTAGGGATAGCCCTTCCGAAAACCCCGTTCAAACCCTTCGGAGCGCAGGATCAAAGCGGCATGGGGTGGCTTTTTCTTTGGATACTTTCTTTTGGCCAAGCAAAAGAAAGTATCTCGGCTGTCGGGCCGAGACCCGACTTCTAAACGAGCCGTCGCGTTGGCGACACAAAAATCATGTCGCCCAAATCCTCGGCGCACAAACCGCCTTCCCAACAACATCCCCCCTAACCAACCCCCAAACCCTCTCAAAAAACCCCTTCAACAAATCCGCCCTAAGATCTAACCCCCGACAAATCAACAAACCCTCAATCAAAGTCACCCCGCGATTAGCCTCTTCGCCAATCAACTCCTGCACCGCCGCCAACTGCGAAGACGACGCAGGATAAACAAATAGCGTCCCGCACGCCGAATGCCCAAACAAACCCCAACGGGCTTGGAAGGCTTCGGCATCCAGGCGCAAGCGTTCCAAGTAAACCAATCGCCCGGTATGGCTAATGCGCCAGTTTAAGGTCGCTGCGCCGTTCTCGAAGCCTTCGCCGGCGGCTGGGCGGCCTAAAGCCAATATTTCCCAGCCGATGAAGTGGGCGCGTTCGGCCAAATCGATATTCATGCTGGAATTTAAGCGCGCACCTTCGTAAACGATGGTTTCCTGCGGCAGCCATTCCAAACTGGCGTTTTCAGCAACCTTGAGGTTGACGGATTGCTGCGCTTCGCCGCCACCGCTGCGATAAAACTTGCCGGCGGCAGGGGTGGTGATGAGTGCTTGGGCATCGTTTTCGACCATCGCTGAGATAGTCAAATGATCGCCTGCCACGACGCCGCCGGGTGGGTGCAGCAAATACACGTGGCAGACGCCGCCTTCCGGATAGAAGGGGCGTTGCACGGTCAACGGGCCGCGGTGGCTGCGGTTGACTAAGGCGGTTTTGGCGCCGCGTTGGCTAAAGCCCAGTATTAATTCGGCTTCCCACGCCGTGGTATCAGTTGAGGCCGCGGGATTGGCTGAAGCGACGCAGTTGGCTGGCATGGTGCGATTGGGTTACAAGTTTTTGGTCTTGGGCGCGATGGCCGAGTTTTCCGACAAAGGCGAATGCTGTGGTTTGTTTACGGCACGCTGTCGCATGATGTGCAATATAACCGGGCCGAACACGAATCCCAAAATTAAGATGCTGATCAGCAGGGTCGGTAGGTCCGGGATTTCAAACAAAGGATGCAGTGCGGCGCGGGTCAATTGCAATAGGTTGCCACCACCTTCCATCACAGCTTCGTAACTGGTATGTGCCTCGCTGCGCACTGACCACACCAATAACAAAGCACCCGCCGCCAGCAAAAGTTGTTCGGATTTCATCTTCCTTTCTCCCTGATCCTGCGTTGAATTAACACGATGGGCTATGCCCGTTTTGCAAATCTTCCTTTATGACCTTTAGGTTACTAGCCCCTCTTTTGCAAAGGGGGGAATATTCAGACTGTGAGGTAACGCTTGACCATATCATCGGCCAACTCGTCCATTGCACCGACCGCCACATGTCGGCCACGGTCCATGATGCAAAACTGATTAGCCACCTTACGGGCGAACGGCAGTTTTTGTTCCACCAACAACACCGTTACCCCCAGTTCTTTACGGATGCGGTCGATGGCTTGATGGATTTCGCCGGTTTCCGGTTTGGGAATCGGTGTCGCCACGCCACGCGATTTGTTCAGACGAATAATCACGTCGCCGATTTCGCTGACGATGTTGGGCTGGATGCCTTCGGTCGGTTCGTCCAGAATCAACAATCTGGGATTTAAGACCAAGGCCCGACCAATCGCCAATTGCTGCTGCTGGCCGCCGGACAGGTCGCCGCCACGGCGTTTCAGCATTTGTTTCAGTACCGGGAAAATTTCGAAGATGCTGTCCGGGATTTTTTTGATGCCGTGTTTATTCGCGGCGCGCAGGCCGGTTTTCAGGTTTTCTTCCACGGTCAGTAATGGAAAAATTTCCCGGCCCTGCGGCACGTAGCCTATGCCCAGTTCGGCGCGGGACTCGGCCTTGGCTTTGGCCAGTTCCACGCCGTCGAATTGGATGCTGCCGTCCGCTACCGGCAATAGGCCCATGATGGCTTTGAGTAGCGTGGTTTTGCCGACGCCGTTGCGGCCCATCAGGCAGACGCAGGCGCCGGCCGGTACGCGCAAATCCAGATCCCACAGAGTGTGGCTGGCACCGTAGTATTGTTGCAATGCGCTGATATTTAACATCATCCCCCCAGGTAAACTTGTATGACGCGCGGGTCGTTTTGCACTTCATCCATCGTGCCTTCGGTCAGTACCGAGCCTTCGTGTAGTACGGTGACTTTGCGGGCGATGCTGCGGACAAATTCCATGTCGTGCTCGACCACGACGATGGAGTGTTTGCCTTGCAAGGACAACAACAGTTCGGCGGTACGTTCGACTTCCTGATGGGTCATGCCGGCGATGGGTTCGTCGACCAGCATCACTTTCGGGTCTTGCATCAGCAACATGCCGATTTCCAGCCACTGCTTTTGACCGTGCGACAGCGCGCCGGCCAGTTGCCGTTGTTGGGCGGGCAGGGCGATGGTTTGCAATACATCCTGGATGCGGTCGCGTTGCTCGCCGTTGAGTTTATGAAACAAGGTCGGCCAGGTGCGTTTGTCGGTTTTTAAGGCCAGTTCCAGGTTTTCGAATACGGTCAACGCGTCGAACACGCTGGGCTTTTGAAACTTGCGGCAAATGCCGGCCTGGGCGATGGCCGGTTCGTCCAGTTCCAGCAAATCGATGGTCTGGCCGAAAAACACCGAGCCGCTGTCGGGCTTGGTTTTGCCAGTAATCACGTCCATCAGCGTGGTCTTGCCAGCGCCGTTGGGGCCGATCAGGCAGCGCAGTTCGCCGTCGTCGATGTATAGCGAGAGATGGTTCAGCGCCCGGAAGCCGTCGAAGCTTACGCTGACGTCTTCCATGTACAGAATCGGGCCGTGGCGGGCGTCGACCTCGCCGTCCAGCGGTAGGCTGGCGCCGCCTTCAGTGGTAGTTGCAGCCGAGATCATCATGCCGGTTGTCCTCCGGTAGCGTTAAGAGTAGGTTTGGGTTTGCTGCGACGGCGCAGCAGGCCGACGATGCCGTCGGGCATTAATAAGGTGACCAGGATGAAGGCACCGCCCAGGCAAAACAACCAGGCGTCCGGCATCAAACCGGTCAACACGGTTTTGGCGTAGTTCACCAGCACTGCGCCGATGATCGCACCGTACAAAGTGCCGCGGCCACCGACCGCCACCCAGATGACGATTTCCAGGGAGTTGAGCGGCGAGAATTCGCTGGGATTGATGATGCCGACTTGCGGCACATACAACGCTCCGGCCAAGCCGGCCAGCATCGCCGCAAATACGAACACCCAGAGTTTGAACAATTCCACCCGGTAACCCAGGAAGCGTACCCGCGACTCCTGATCGCGAACCGCCGTGACCACCCGGCCCAGTTTGCTGTTGACGATCCAGCGGCACAGTAACAGAGCGCCGATCAGGCTCAGGCCGGTCATCAATAACAACACCGAGCGCACAGCTTCGGATTGAATGTTGAAACCGAGGATGTCTTTGAAATCGGTGAGGCCATTGTTGCCGCCGAAGCCCATTTCGTTACGAAAGAAAGCCAGCAAAAGGGCGTAAGTCAGGGCTTGGGTAATGATGGACAAATACACGCCAGTGACACGTGAACGAAACGCCAGCCAGCCGAATACGAACGCCAGCAGGCCAGGGGCGAGGAATACCATCAGCATCGCGAAACCAAAGTTCTCGAAGCCGTACCAGTACCAGGGCAGTTCGGTCCAGTTCAGGAACACCATGAAGTCGGGCAATTCGGCGTTGCCGTATACACCGCGGGTGCCGATCTGCCGCATCAGATACATGCCCATCGCATAGCCGCCCAAGGCGAAGAATGCGCCTTGGCCCAACACCAGAATGCCGGCGTAGCCCCAGACCATATCTAGCGACAGGCCGAGTAGGGCGAAGGTGAGGTATTTGCCGATTAGGGATACGCTGTAAGCCGAGAAATGTAGGGCCGAGTCTTCGGGGAAGATTAGGTTACAGAGGGGGATTAATAGGGTGACGCTTGCTAGGGTGATTAGCACTGAAGCGTAGGTTTTGTCTTGGTTGAATATGTTCATTTCTATTCCGTTAAACCAAATTTGGTGTCGCTGTCGCGACGGTTTTTTGTAAGTCGGGTCTCGGCCCGACAGCCGAGGTACTTTCTTTTGCTCCGCCAAAAGAAAGTACCCAAAGAAAAGGCGGCCCGGATGCCGCTTTGATCCTGCGCGCCAAAGTTTTTGAATGGGGTTGACGGAAGGGGCTTCCTGCCCCTCCGTCAACGCGATGCATCCCTGCATCGCCCCTGCGGGCTGATCCATTCAAAAACTTCGGTGCTCGGCGCGGCATAAGGGGTTAAAACCATCAGCCGCCCGAATTTGCGTAATGTGGACAACTTTGCCCACCGTTGGCTGTGGGCTCGGCTTGGGCACTTATATAGTGTCCACCCTACGACTCTTATTCGAAATTACTTAAAATATTATTCAATTCTCTAATTTGTTGTTCAGCCATACCTGACTTGCAATATGTGTAGGATGATGCAACCCATGATGATGAACCTCCATTAATATCTGCCTTTACAGAGCAAAACTGTTCTCGATATTTCATCCAAGTCATTTGAGATACGACTAAATCATCAGCTTGTTTTTTATATGAATCGGACTTAGAAAGAATTTCTAATAACTTTTTATATGCAACATCTAGCTCTTTTTCTGCGGTTTCTAAAGATGATTTAGCATCACAGTCGGACCTTATTCCGCTACCTGTTGGAAGTTCGTCGCATTCATTTGAAAATGCGTTTGACGAAAATAACACTAGAGTAAATTGCAATACGATTAATCTCATTGGAAACCCCGTAACTTGAAATATGTTTCAACAGAGTTTAGGAGTTGTTTCCATGTTTTGTAAATCTTATAAACTTTCGCTTGTTCCAATTCGACGCATACAGGGATTCGCAGTTAGTTAAGCTATCGATCCACTTTAAATCTCGCTACGGGTTAATCCCCTCTGCCGCGCCGAGCACCGGAGGGTTTGAACGGAATAGCCCGTTAGGGGCGTCGCATGGATGCGGCGCGTTGCATGCAGGGGCTGGGAAGCCCCTTCAGGCAACCCCGTTCAAAACCGAGGAGCGCAGGGAATAAGCGGCAGCGGGGTGGCCTTTTCTTTGGATACTTTCTTTTGGCCAAGCAAAAGAAAGTATCGCGGTCGCCGGTCCGCGAACCGGCATTCAAACACCGTCGCGGCAGCGACACAAAAATTAAGATTCCGCCGCCCTCCCTTTCTGTGGAAACAATCCCCTCGGCTTCTTCTGAATAAACAAAATAATAAACACCAACACTAAAATCTTCGCCAACACCGCCCCCGCATAAGGCTCCAATACCTTATTGGCAATACCCAACGTAAATCCCGCTACCAAAGTACCGAATAAATTTCCCACGCCACCAAACACCACCACCATGAACGAATCCACGATGTAAGCCTGTCCCAAATTAGGTCCAACGTTGGTGATCTGACTCAAGGCCACGCCAGCCACGCCAGCTATACCGGAACCCAAGCCAAACGTCATCGCATCGACTCTAGCAGTAGGAATACCCATTGCCCTGGCCATGCCACGATTCTGAGCGACAGCGCGGACCTCCAGGCCTAGTTTGGTACGCTTCAGGATTTGCAGCAGCGCGGTAAACACCAGTAGGCAAAAGATCAGGATGTAAAAGCGGTTCCATGTTAGTGATAAAAAGTCGTTGATTTGCCAGGAGCCGCTCATCCACTCGGGCGTTGAGACGCTGCGGTTCAATGGTGAAAAGATCGAACGCACGGCTTGTTGCAAAAACAAACTCACGCCAAAGGTAGCCAGTAAAGTTTCCAGCGGTCTGCCATATAAAAAGCGGATGATGCCTCGTTCGATGGCTATACCGACCAAGGCGGCAACTAAAAACGCCATCGGGATCGACAGGATCAAGGCTGTGCCCAAATAATTCGGCATGATTTGTTGCATCACATAAGTGGTGTAAGCGCCCAGCATCATCAGCTCGCCGTGGGCCATGTTGATCACGCCCATTACCCCGAAGGTGATGGCTAAGCCAATCGCGGACAACACCAGCACCGCGCCCAAACTCAAGCCAAAGAACACGGTTTCGGCGACGGCGTAAGCTTGCATGCGTTCGCGGATTTTAATCAAAGCCGCTTCGGCCAGATTGCGCACGTCGCTGTCGGCTTCGACAAAATTACCGTCGGCATCTTTCTCGATAACCGCTTGCAGTTTGTTGACCACGTCCTGGCTGTCCAGGACTTTTAAGGCGGCGATAGCGGCTATGCGTTGGTCTTTTTCCGGGCTGTTGATGTCTTGCAATAACAGCATTTTGTTGATCGCAGCTTTGATGTTGGCATCGGTTTCGTTGGCCAGATGATCGCGTAATAAAATCACGGCTTTGTCGTCTATCTCATTGGCCAATGTTTGTACGGCGATCAGGCGCAACACCGGATCTGCGTCGTTCAATTGCAGCAACGCGATGGTTTTGCGCAGCACGCCGCGTAGCTTGTTGTTTAAATTGATTTTACCTACCGCGCCGCGCTCTACTTCCGCCAATGCCGCGCCGCTGAGCGGATCGCTCAGTTGGTAACCGGCGGCGCTTTCCTGCGCAAGGACCAGCTTGCCTTCCGCTTTGAAGTCGAACAGTTTGCCGTCCTGCAGGGCTTGCAATAGTTTCAGGTTATTGCTGTCGCCGCCCAGGGTTTCGATGGCTTGCTCGCGCTCCGTCATACTGCCTGTTCTGAGTTGCTCCAACGCGCTACCTGCCTCTTGGGCAAGGGCTGCGTGGGTATTGAGCAGCAGCATCGCCAGCAAGTAGCCGGTAAGTTTGAGAAGCTGTTTAAAAACGCCGCCGACTTTTAATCCGGTCTGAGTAGAAGCTGTAGTCATCATGCTCAAGAAGCTGTCCTTGGGGGAACGATAAGCCGGGTGTGAGCCGGGCGGCGTTTTTAAACGGGTTCTGAAATGGGGTGTGTGCATCGTCTGTCCTCTTTGGGGGGCGAGGCCCGCGGCATCCTGCCGTGAACCTCGCGGGTAACATCCGCTGTTAATAGTTCTGTCCTGAACACTTTTTGGTTTTGGTGTTGTAGTTGCCGCAGCTGATCGGCGCGGTCCAGTCGGCGATGATCGGTTTGCTGTCCGGCAGGAAGTCCGACCAGGCGTCGCCATCGACCAGTTTGTTGGTTTGCCAGACGGTGACGAATTGCCCGTCGTCTTGAATCTCGCCAATCAACACCGGTTTGCTGATGTGATGGTTAGGCAGCATTTTCGACATACCGCCAGTCAGGTTGGGATACTCGACGCCGATCAGAGCTTTTTGTACCGCGTCTGAATCCGTGGTGCCGGCTTTCTCGACCGCTTTCACCCACATGTTAAAGCCGATGTAATGCGCTTCCATCGGGTCGTTGGTCACGCGTTTCGGATTCTTGATGTAGTCCTTCCATTGCTGAATAAAGGCCGCGTTTTTGGTGGTATCCACGCTCATGAAGTAGTTCCATGCCGCCAAGTGGCCGACCAGCGGTTTGGTGTCCATGCCGGATAATTCTTCCTCACCCACTGAGAAAGCAATAACTGGGATTTTTTCGGCGGAGATGCCTTGGTTACCCAGCTCTTTATAGAACGGGATATTGGCGTCGCCGTTGATGGTGGAAACCACAGCGGTTTTCTTGCCGGTAGAGCCGAATTTTTTGATGTCGGCGACGATGCTTTGCCAGTCGGAATGACCGAATGGGGTGTAGTTGATCATGATGTCCGCCGGTTTAACGCCTTTGGATTTTAAGTACGCTTCCAGGATTTTGTTGGTGGTACGCGGATACACATAGTCGGTGCCAGCCAGTACCCAGCGTTGCACTTTCAAGTCGTTCATCAGGTAATCGACCGCCGGAATCGCTTGCTGGTTAGGCGCGGCGCCAGTATAGAACACGTTTTTAGACGATTCTTCGCCCTCATATTGCACCGGGTAGAACAGGATACTGTTCAACTCTTCGATCACCGGCAATACCGATTTCCGGGAAACGGAAGTCCAGCAGCCGAAGATGGATGCGACTTTGTCCTTGGTGATCAACTCGCGGGCTTTTTCCGCGAACAACGGCCAGTTGGAGGCCGGATCGACGACCACCGCTTCCAGCTTCTTGCCCAGCAAGCCGCCTTTTTTGTTTTGCTCGTCGATCAGCATCAACATGGTGTCTTTTAGCGTGGTTTCGCTGATCGCCATCGTGCCGGACAGGGAGTGCAAAACGCCGACTTTGATGGTGTCTTCGGCGCGGGCGGTCGATGCGCCTAGCAGCAGCGACGATAGCGCGGCGCCCAGTGCCAGTTTACGTAAGGGATTGCTCAGTAAATTCATCGTGATAGTCCTCTGTTATTAGAAAATTAAATTTGCCACTGGAAGCCGACCATGACTTGGCTGGCGTTCTCGCCGCTGGCGGTGGATTTGTAGTTCAAGCCTTTGGTCAACAAATCGCCGTATTGGTAGCTGGCGAAAATTTTGGCGTTGTGGCCGTCGATAATGTAGTTGACGCCGCCTTCGTAAACTTCGCGGTTGGGGCTGTTATCCGGCGACACATTCACGTAGCGCAAAAACGGTTGGAATTGGCCGATGCCGATTTTTTGCGGGAATAGATACATACCACTGACGTCGTAAGCGTTGCCTTCGAACATCGAGAACTGGGCCGGCGCGCCGACAGCGCCCTCTGCATCGCGGATGGCTTGGCTATACGGACCGGTAATGCCGTAGTTTTTGTACTCGCCGTTAAAAGTCACAACGCCGCCGCCCGGCAACACTTTTTCCATCAACACGTCCGCAGTAGTGCCACGGAAGCTGCCGGGAGAACCCAGCGCACCAGCGCCGTCTTCTTGATATTGGTTGGCGACGCCGACAGTCAGAATGTCGCCGCCTTTGCCGTAGTAAGTGCCGGAAGTGTAATAGCCGGGATTTTTCTCGACGTCCCAGAAGTTGTAGGCAAAGCGTTGTGCGTACATGATATTGTCATCGACGTTGGCACCGCCGCGCAGACCGCGGAAGAAACCGGCCGCATATTGGAAACGGCCGTCGAACACCGCGCCCCAGAAGGTGGCACCGTCGTCACGGCCGAATGAGCCGGCCGAGGTGCCGTCGGATTTGATGGTCAGGTTGTAGTCGGAAGGCTCGAACGGCGTGCCGGCGGAGAAGATGTTGTACACCGCGCTGTAGAAAGGGCCGTTCATCTCGCGGCGTTCGGCCGGGACCAGCATCCGGCCTACCCACAAGTTGGCGTAGGGTGTGACTTCGAATTTGCCGATCGCGTCCAGCACCCGCACTTCGCCGCCGTTGCCGCAGGTTTGGCAGTCGGTGTTGAATTCGACTTTCAGATATTTATGAATCTGGCCGTTGATGTATAAACGGATATTGTCCAGGTTGAAATCGTTGCTCCATTTGTCGGCGTTCGCGCCGACCGAGCCTTCCTGGGCGCGGAAGCTGGTCCGTAAACCGGCGCCGACGCTGACCCATTTGGTATCGTCGATTTTAAACGTTGCGCCAGCCTGCGCTTCGGGCGCCTGTCCCAGGCCGATGGCGCCCAAGGCCACCCCGCTCAGCAAGCCGATAGTCCGGCTGCTTAATTTTTGTGGGTTAAAACCAGTCATTTGCATTCCCCTTTATCTGGATTAAACAAACCATTGCCGGCGGCGATGGCGATTGAAAACGTCGGGGAGATTGTTGAATTTTGCCGGCAGCGCCACAATCGGGTAAATGACTCATCAGTCATTTGACGTATGGCCGGGAAATTGGGGTTTACGTAGAGTGCGGCTTAACTTGGGAGATTTACGATGACGAACAAAACATCCAATTTTTATGGTATTGCAGGCTGGTGTGGATTGGCATTGCTGCTGATGCGCCCGGTCTCGGCCGAGCCGGTGGCAGACGCCGTTAAACCGTTGCAGGCGATAGAATTTGTGTTGGCGGAAGACAATTTACGGCAATTTGCAACGCCGATTGACACCGCGCCGATAGCCGAACGAGTACGCGCGAATCTGACGGAATGGGAATTTCCGCTAGCAGACAAAGGCCCTTACAGCCACCGTTTGCAAGCCAAGCTGGGCAAAGTCTCCCACCGCGAAACCCCGGTGGGTTTTTCCTTTTCCAGCGGCAATTCCGATCCGCGCGCGACGGATTTTCAAAAAGCCGATGTGTTGCCGATTACTTGTACTTTGCGAGATGCCGGCAATCAGGCCGTTTTATTAGAGCGCGAATCGACGTTTAGCGCCCATGCCTTGGATAAAGATATATTGCCGGCGCGGATTGTCGATAAATTGGTCGATCAGATTGGTACCGCCTGTCTGGATGTGTTGGAACATGCGCCGCTACCGAAACAGGCCGGTCGCGTGAAAACCGAGCTGTTTAAACCCAAGTGGATGCCGGATGTGCGGGTGGAAGTGAGGGAAGTGTCCAGTGCGGTTGATGCGAATGGCGTAGCGCAGCCAGCTACTGTCGGCGACGAGCCGAAGAAGGAGATTATTATTCATAATCAGGGGACGCCGGTGATATTTCAGTTTGGGCATGAGAGGAAGTGATTGGTTGTCGTGCTCGCGGGGATGCGGGCATCTAGGGCCAGGGATGGTGGCTTTGATTGACGTGTTCCAGGGTTTGATGTCCATAAGCTGATCTTCGGTGCGGTCTGTTCCTTCTCCCTCAGGGAGAAGGCTAGGATGAGGGGGTAAGAAGGTGTCGCTATCGCGACGGCTGGTTTTAATGTCGGGTTCACGAAACACATCCATGTGTTCCGCCCTCCGGGTGCTTCGCATGCAAATCGGCTATCCTGCCGATTTGTCGGCCCGACAGCCGAGATACTTTCTTTTGCGTGGCCAAAGGAAAGTATTCAAAGAAAAAGCCACCCGACATTCCGCCTTGATCCTGCGCTTTACGAAAACCGTCCATGGTTTTCGCCCTGCGGGCCAGCCTATCGGCTGTTCAAATTTGCTCCAGGCAAATTTGTCGCTTTTGGCAAGGGTTTTCGGAAGGGGCTTCCCAGCCCCTCCGAAAACGAGCGGCATCCCTGCCGCTCCCCTGCGGGCTGATCTCGCCAAAAGCTGCGATGTTCGGGGCGGAATAACGGGAATAGTCCACTCCAACGGTTATTGTGTGTAGCTAAGGTTTTTTGGTAGGCTGGGTTGGAACAATAGTGTTAACCCAGCTTCGGCCTATATTGCTGGATTTCGCGAAGCTCCCTGTCTACGGTCTTAATCTAAATACCCGAAAAATTCATGACTAAATTCTATTCCTTCATCGGAAAATACCTCCCTGAAATTATTGCTTTGAGTTCCTCCGCTCTAGCGTTTGTTTCTGGTATTTATCTTGGTAATAATTTCGATATTATGTGGTTGAATAGAGCGGGAGCTCTAATAACCATCGTTGCCATTATGCTGGCTGCATCAAGGTTTCATGACGAAGTTGCAAATGAGTCATTAGAATACTTAAAAAGAAATCATAGCGCTTATAGCCTGCCTGCTTTGGATGAATTCGAAAAAGAAAACGGTGTGGCACTTTCAGACGACGAACATCACATATATGCTCTCAGAATCAAAAATATTATTCTTGAAAATTTGAATAACAAACAATGGTGCGTGGATTATGTCAGTTCAATTATCGAACCAGGTAAGCGCCGCATTAAAGTTTTGGAGTTTTATCTGGCTTGCTTCGGTACTTTTTTAAACGGGTTTGGCGATTATTTCCTTAATTTGCTGAAGGAACTAGCATCGTAGATACCGTCTTAAACCCGCTCATGCAAGGGAAAAATTAGGATCAAAAGGTTTACCGGATTTCAAGATAGCGAAAGCCAGATGAATGAGCTTACGCATGGCGGCGCAGACAATGAGCTTGCCGTTTTTGCCATTAGCTTTGAGTCGTTGGCATTGGACGCGAATGGCTGGATTATGTTGCCAGGCGACCAAAGCGGGTAGATAAAGCGCTTTGCGCAACCGAGCGTCACCGGTCTTGGCAATACGCGTTTTGCCCTGCCATTGTCCTGACTGTCGGATGGCGGGTGCGAGGCCGGCTTGGGCCACGACTTGTTTGGCGTTGGCGTAGCCATGGTGAGGACTTAAGGCCACGAGCAAATAGGCGGTCGTGGCGGGGCCGATACCCGGAATGGAGGTCAGCAGATCGCTTTGCTGCTTGAGATCGGGATCCTTGTCGACATGGTCTTGGATGGCTTGACGGGTAGCCTTCAGTTCGGCCGCCAATGTTGCCAGTACCGTGTTGATGGAAGGGACAATAGCGGTATCAGCTGTCTCCAGTCGGTTTTGCTCCATGCGCTGCATCTCCAGCAAGTGCTCCAAGCGACGCGTGAGGGCTTGCAACTGGCGCAGATTCGCGGGTAGCGGCTTCCAGGCAACCAAGTCGGCTTGCAGGGCATAGCGGGCAATCAGCTTGGCGTCGGCCTTATCGGTTTTGGCGCGGCTCAGCTCGCTTTTTCCGAAGGCATGAATTTGAGCGGGGTTCACCACGCTGACGAAGTAGCCACCGTCGGCGAGAAACTCTGCCAGGGGCAGGCCGTAAGCGCCAGTGGCTTCCAGGCAAAGGCGCCGGTCGGTGTCGCCAAAACCGTCTAGCCAAGCGGCGAACGCGGCAAAGCCCTCGAGGTTGTTGGCGAACTTGGCATGTTTATATTTGCCTTCGGCGAGCCGGGCTACGTCGAATTTGAGCTTGGCAATATCGATGCCGATGATAGTAGAAGTCATGAGCGCTATCTCTGGGTAAAAATGACAAACTTAGACTGCTTGATCAGAATGGACACTCGCAAAGTTCAGCCTTATGAATACAGGGTCAAGGCGAACCAAGCCCTTAGAATACCGTTCGAACTTTAAAGTGAGTGCGGGCGATGGAGAGAACTATCTACAAGGCAGGCTTTCAAGCCTCAGGGTGGGCACGTCTTCCCCATCGCCCCCCGATGATCAGTCGGGGATTCTGCCGCTTTTTTCGGTCAGAATCGAGATATAAGGGTGGGCACACGCTTTTTGTGCCCACGCGGGAAAACCACAACCCCCAATTTAATCGTCGAAAATTAACGATCAAAATGTCCCGTTACCGCCGTTCGCAAAATCCCGGTGCAACGTATTTTTTCACGGTGGTGACGTATCGGCGGCAGGCGATTTTATGCGATGAACCGATACGGGAGGCTTTGCGCAAGGCGATTGCAAGCGCTCGCGCGAAACGACCGTTTAACATCGACGCCTGGGTTTTGCTGCCGGATCATTTGCATTGTATTTGGACGTTACCGGTTGACGATGGAGATTTTGCAACCCGATGGAGCGTGATCAAACGGCAGGTGAGCGTGGTTTGTGGCGATGCATACTGGCGGGCCGAATGGATCAATGCATCGAAACAAAAACATAGGGAATCGACATTATGGCAACGCCGGTATTGGGAACATCAAATTCGCGATGAAACCGATTTTACCCGGCATATGGATTACATTCATTACAATCCGGTGAAGCATGGTTATTGCCACCAAGTCAGAGAATGGCCTTATTCAACGTTTCATCGATATGTTAAGGAAGGCGTTTATTCGATGGATTGGGGCGGTGATGGTGTTGATGATTTGGTTGCGGGGGAATGAGCGGTTTGTCCGCGTGGGCACAAAAAGCCGTGCCCACCCTACGCATCGGGATGGTTTTTGTCCCGTATGCCGCGCCGAGCACCGGAGCTTTTGAACGGATCAGCCCATAGGGGCGATGCATGGATGCATCGCGTTGCCGAAGGGGCAGGAAGCCCCTTTCGGCAACCCCGTTCAAAAGCGAGGAGCGCAGGAAACAAGCGGCATTCGGGTGGCTTTTTCTTTGGATACTTTCTTTTGGCCAAGCAAAAGAAAGTATCTCGGCCGTCGGGCCGAGACCCGACTTCAAAAACACCCGTCGCGTTAGCGACACAACATAAATGAAAGCCATCCACCAAAACATCACTAAAATCCGCCGCGACTACAACGCCCTGGTCGCCAACGAAACCCTGGAAGACTACGCGCTACGGTACGCGCCGCGCAGCTTCCGGAAATGGAGCGAGTTCCAGGTGGCTAACACCGCGTTCGGCTCGACTTCATTTCTGGTGCTGGAAGCTATCGGCGGCTTTTTGTCGATCAATTACGGCTTTACCAATGCCTGCTGGGCGATTCTGATCGTCGGCATCGTGATTTTCATCACCAGCTTGCCGATCAGTTATTACGCGGCCCGCTACCATATCGACATCGACCTACTTACTCGTGCGGCCGGTTTTGGCTATATAGGCTCCACCGTTACTTCGCTGATTTACGCCTCATTTACCTTCACGCTGTTCGCGCTGGAGGCTTCTATCATGTCGCTGGCGATTGAATTGTATTTCCAGATTCCGCTGGCCGTTGCGCATGTGGTCAGTGCGGTGATTGTGGTGCCCTTGGTGACTTTTGGTATTACTACCATCAGCCGGATGCAACTGTGGACCCAGCCGATTTGGCTCGCGCTGCTGATTGCACCTTACATAGCCGTGGCGCACGCCGAGCCCGAAGCGCTGATGACCTTAAAGACTTACTTCTGGATCGCCGGCAGCGGCGAAGGATTTGATTGGCTATTGTTCGGAACCGCCACCACCGTGGCATTTTCGATGGTGGCGCAAATCGGTGAGCAGGTGGATTTTCTGCGCTTCATGCCGGATAAAACCAAGGCCAATAAATTCAAGTGGTGGGCGGCGATGCTGGCGGCCGGTCCGGGCTGGATCGTGTTTGGGGTGGTCCGGCAAATCGCCGGCGCCTTGTTGGCGCATCTGGCGATTCGGTACGGCATCAGTCCGCAGCATGCCCACGAGCCGACGCAAATGTATCTGGTGGCGTATAACGAGCTGTTCGAGAATCCGCAATGGGCCTTGGCAACCACGACCTTATTCGTGGTTCTCAGCCAGATCAAGATCAACGTCACCAACGCTTATGCCGGTTCGCTGGCCTGGTCGAATTTTTTCTCAAGGTTGACGCATAGCCATCCGGGGCGGGTGGTGTGGTTGCTGTTTAACGTGCTGATCGCCTTGTTGTTGATGGAATTTGGCGTGTTCGGCGCGCTGGAAAAGGTATTGGGTTTGTTTTCGAATATGTCGATTGCCTGGATCAGCGCGGTGGCGGCTGAGTTGATGATCAATAAGCCTTTGGGACTCAGCCCGAAGGAAATCGAATTCAAGCGCGCGTATTTGTCCGACCTCAATCCGGTAGGGATGGTCGCGACGTTTGTGGCATCGGTGGTGTCGATTCTGGCTTACGTGGGGCTGTTCGGCGAATGGCCCAAGGCTTTTTCGGCGTTTATTGCGCTCGGATTTTCTTTCGTGCTGGTGCCGGTGATCGCAATGTGTTGTGCCGGCAAACATTATCTGGCTCGCGACCGGAAAAAGCATAATCGCAAATCGCATGATAAATGCTCGATTTGCGAGAACGAATTCGAGCACGACGACATGGCCTACTGCCCGGCTTACGCCGGCAGTATTTGTTCGCTGTGTTGCACGCTGGACGCGCGTTGTCTGGATGCCTGCAAGCCGGGTTTTCGCTTTGATGACTATTTGGAGAGTCTCGCCAGGACTTTGATGCCGGATTTTATCGGCATCACTGCGCGTTTGCGCTTGTTGCGCTTTGGCTTGCTGTTTGGTTTTCTGACGATCCTGACCGGGATATTTATCAGCATCATTTATTACCAGGATTTACTGAGCGTCCGACAGAATCAACCGGCCTTTGGCTTGTTGATCAACAACTTCCTGAAAATTTATGCATCCTTGCTGGTGTTTATCGGCCTTTGTACCTGGTGGCTGATTTTGAACGCGGAGAGCCGGCGGGTGGCGCATGAGGAAACCGCCAAGCAAACCCAATTGCTGCTGCAGGAAATCGAACAACACAAGCAAACCGATCTGAAGTTGCAGCAGGCCCGGCGGATGGCCGACGCCGCCAATCAGGCCAAGAGCCGCTTCCTGAGCAATATGAGCCACGAGATCCGCTCGCCGTTGAACAGCATCGTCGGCTACGCTCACATTTTAAATCAGGACCCGAATATCCCGGAAAACCGTCGGCAAGCCGTCGATACCTTAAAGCGCAGTGGTGAGCACTTGAGTGCGCTGATCGAGGATATTCTGGATATTGCCCGCATCGAGGCGCGCAAATTCGATTTCAAATACCAGCCTATCGATTTCCCCGGTTTTATCGAACATCTGGTGCATGTCTTCAAAGCGCAAGCCGAAGATAAGGGCTTGAGTTTTAATTGCCAATTGACCACAGTGCTGCCGCAACGCATCCGCGGCGATGAAAAGCGAGTAGGGCAGATCTTGATGAATTTGCTCGGCAATGCCATCAAATTCACCGGTCAGGGCGGCATTGTATTTCGGATCGGGTACAGCAGCGGCGTAGCCAGCTTTCAGGTGTCCGACACCGGTAGCGGCATTGACGAGCAGCAATTGCAAAATATTTTTCAGCCCTTCACGCGGCTGGATACACCGACCGGCAATGCGGTGTCAGGTAGCGGTTTGGGGCTGACCATCAGCAAAATTCTAACTGAGGTGATGGGCGGCGAGTTGGCGGTGCAAAGCCGAGTGGGCGAGGGTTCTACGTTCAGCGTAAGGCTGTTGTTGCCGAGTTTGGGTGTAGAAAATGAAACCGAATCGCACGGGCCTGTCATTGGCTATCAAGGCGCGCGCCGGCGGATCATGGTGGTGGACGACCAGCGAGAACATCGGGAGTTATTGTTGTCCTTGCTCGAGCCATTGGGGTTTTATCTGGAAGAGGCCGATTCCGGCGAGGCTTGCTTGGAGAAAGTGGTGGAACAGCAACCCGATTTGATCTTGCTGGATATTTCCATGAGCGGTATAGACGGTATAGAAACCGCGATGCGTCTGCGCGAGCGCGGTTTACAGATGCCGATTGTGGTGCTGAGCGCCAATGCCTATCCCGGTGATCGGCTGGCGGTGTTAAATGCCGGCTGCAACGATTTTCTGTCCAAGCCTATTCAGGTGCCGCAGCTGATGAGCAAGCTGAAGCTATATTTGTCACTGGCCTGGATCTATCAAGACGACGCCGCGCCGGCGGTTTCCGAAAAACTACCCGAACCGATGCTGGTGCCGCCGCCGGAATTGTTGCAAGCCTGCGTGGAATATGTACGAATCGGCGACTTGTTGGGCCTGAAGAAAGTACTGGCACAACTCGGTCAAACCGAGCCGCGCTACAGCGCCTTCTTTGCGAAGCTGATGGTTTTAGCCAACCAGTTTCGGGTGGGCGAAATCAGGAAGCTTTTGAATATGCACAAACAGGAGGTGTCCCGATGATGGACGTATCCGCCAGCAATGGCACGGTGTTGATAGTCGACGACACACCCGGCAATTTGGCCCTGTTGTCCGATACGCTGTCCGAAGCCAATTATCGGGTATTGGTGGCTACTGACGGTTGTTCGGCCATCGAACAGATTCAATACGTCAAACCCGACATCATTTTGTTGGATGTGATGATGCCGGGCATAGACGGCTTCGAGACCTGCAGCCGGCTGAAAGCCGATCCGACGACCGCGCCGATTCCGGTGTTGTTCATGACCGGTTTGAGCGAGCTGGACGATTTGCTGCGCGGCTTTGGCGAAGGGGCGTTGGACTACATCGTTAAGCCAATTCGGCCGGCGGAAGTGCTGGCGCGCATTGAAGTACATTTGACGCAAACCCGTAATTTACGGCGGGCCGAGAGCTTGCTGGACCATCACGATTTTGCCGCTATAGCCGCAGACGCACTCGGCCGTATCGTATGGTTGACGCCGGCAGCTAAAGAATGGCTGGATGATTTTTGCGAATTGCAGGGATTGGCTCGGGCTGCGAATGACATGCTCCCGGAGTCGCTGCGGGGCTGGTTTCAACGCTGGTTGCGGCAAAGCGGGCGAAATGATGCGGAAGCCGAATCCGAGGCACATCGTTTGGCGCCGGGTTTTACGCTTAGAGTCAGCGCCTGTCAGAATCCGGATGAATATCTGCTGCTATTGCAACGGGAAGACGCGCAATGGACGCCGGAAACCCTGCGCGACAAACTGAAGCTGACGTTTCGCGAGGCCGAGATTTTGATGTGGATTGCCCGCGGCAAAACCAATAAGGAGATCGGTATCATCCTCACCACCAGTCCCAGAACGGTGAATAAACATCTGGAACATATATTCGAAAAATTGGGTGTTTCCACGCGGGCGGCGGCGGTGGCGATGGTGTTGCAGCGCGGTTAGTTCAAAGCTAACAAAAAGGCCGGCAATCTTATGGATTGCCGGCCTTTTTTGGGTCTGGAGAAACGTTGCCGCCTTTAAGGCATGTACATGCCGCCATTCACATGCAAAGTTTCGCCGGTGATGTAGGAGGCTTGCTCGGAGGCCAGGAAAGACACCGCATGGGCAATTTCTTCCGGCTGACCCAAACGGCCCAGCGCAATCGAACCCAGCAGCGCATTCTTAATGTCTTCCGACAGTTCCTTAGTCATATCGGTATCGATAAATCCGGGTGATACGGTATTTACGGTGATGCCGCGCGAACCGACTTCTTTAGCCATGGATTTAGCAAAGCCGATCATTCCAGCCTTGGCCGCCGCGTAGTTGGCTTGACCGGCATTGCCGGTGGAGCCCACGACAGATGAAATGTTGATGATGCGGCCGTAACGGACTTTCATCATAGCGCGCAACACGGCTTTGCTCATCCGGAAGATCGAGGTCAGGTTGGTGTTGATAATGTCGTCCCATTCCTCGTCTTTCATCCGCATCAACAAGTTGTCGCGGGTGATGCCGGCGTTGTTGACCAATACTGCTGGGGTGCCGTAGGCGTCGCCGGTGGTTTTTATAAAGCTTTCGATGTCGGCGGCGTCGGCGACATTGAGTTTGTAGCCTTTGCCGTTCTCGCCCAGATAAGCGGAAATAGCCTCCGCGCCGCTGTCTGAGGTGGCGGTACCGACGACAAAAAAACCGTCGGCTACTAACTTTTCGGCAATGGCCCGGCCTATGCCGCGGCTGGCGCCGGTAACAATGGCGAGTTTTTTATCCACGGAGTTGCTCCACAACGTTGTTGATGGTTTCGGGGTCGTATAGTGTGTAATGCGCGGCATCCGGCGCTATGCGTTTGTTTAAGCCGACTAATACTTTGCCGGGTCCGCATTCGACAAAGGCGGTAACGCCTTGTTCGTGCATGAATTTGACGCTTTCCACCCAACGTACCGGTTTGAATAATTGTTCTTTCAACGCGTAGCGAATCACTTCCGGCGAACCGTGCGATTTGACGTCGGCGTTGTGGATCAGCGTGCTATTCGGCATCTCGACGTTAAGGCCTTGCAGTATTTCGTTTAGCTTGTCGGACGCGGCTTCCATCAGAGCGCAGTGGGACGGCACACTAACCGGCAACTTTAATGCGCGTTTGGCGCCGAGTGCCTTCAAGGCTTCCATCGCGCGTTCCACCGCAGCGGTTTCGCCGGCGATGACGACTTGGCCAGGCGCGTTGAAATTGGCGGCGGCGACGATGTCGCCATTGGCGACTTCGGCGCAGGTATTGACGACTTGATGATCTTCCAGGCCCAGAATAGCCGCCATCGCGCCTTTTCCTGTCGGTACCGCTTCCTGCATCAGTCGACCGCGCTCGGCCACCAGACGAATGGCGTCTTCATAGCCCAACGCGCCCGAGCAGACCAGGGCGGTGTATTCACCCAAGCTGTGGCCGGCCATCCAGGCGGGTTTGATGTCGGATTTTTCGCACCAGGCCCGCCATACCGCAACGCCGGCCGCCAGCATAGCCGGCTGGGTGTTATGTGTTTGGTTCAAGTCGGTGTCCGGGCCGTTCGCGACCATATTCCACAGATCGAAACCCAGCACGTCGGAAGCTTGTTCGAAAGTTTGCTTGACCAATGGGTTGGCGGCGGCCAGCGTGCCCAGCATGCCGACAGCTTGCGAGCCTTGTCCGGGAAATACGAATGCCAGATTGTAACTTTGTTCTATCGTCGTCATGTTTAGTACCTAATTAATGCGGAACCCCAGGTAAAGCCGGCTCCAAAAGCTTCCATTAATACGGTTTGTCCGCGTTGAATGCGGCCGTCGCGCACACCTTCGTTAAACGCCAATAACACGGAGGCGGAGGAGGTGTTGCCTTGGTTTTCCAGGGTCAGAATCACTTGATCCATGGACATGCCCAGTTTTTTGGCAGTGGCGGCGATAATGCGCGTGTTGGCTTGATGCGGCACCAGCCAATCGATATCGCTTTGCTGCAAGCCGTTGGCTTCCAGGGTTTCATCGACAATCCGGCCCAGCGTGTTGACCGCGACCTTAAATACTTCGTTGCCGCGCATGCTGATGTAAGCCATTTCGTTTTGTTTGGCGACTGCCGCTACCTGCGGATTGGGACAATACAATAAATCTTCGTAGCCGCCGTCGGAATGAATATGCGTGGACAAGATGCCCGGTTTGTCGCCTGAGGTCAGCAAAATTGCGCCAGCGCCGTCGCCGAACAGAATGCAGGTGCCGCGGTCGGTCCAATCGACAATGCGCGAGCAAATTTCCGTGCCCACCACCAGTACGTTTTTGGCAAAACCGGTTTTCAGGTATTGATCGGCGATGCTTAGCCCGTAGACAGAACCGGAGCAAGCGGCTTGAATATCGAAGCCGACACATTGCTTGATGCCCAGGCGTTCCTGCAACAGGCAGGCCGTACTGGGATAGACGCGATCCGGCGTGCCGGTGGCAACGATGATCATATCGATGTCTGTCGCAGCAATGCCGGCCGCCTCAATAGCTTGTCTGGCGGCGATTTCCGCCATGCTGGAAGCGGTTTCGTCGGGGCCGGCTATGCGGCGGCTTTTGATGCCGGTTCTTTCATAGATCCAGCTGTCGGACGTGTCCACCGTGGCGGAAATATCGTCATTGGTGCGTATGGTTTCGGGCAGATAGCCGCCCGTACCGATAACATGAGTCCAGCGTGTCATTCATCAACCTTTTGGGTCAGCGCGAGTTCTAGTTTTTCGCTGATTTTACGAATAACGCCCTGCGCAACTTCCACTTCCGCCAAATGGATGGCGGTTTCGAAAGCCAGTGCGTCGGCGCCGCCGTGGCTTTTGATTACCAGGCCGCGCAGGCCGATGAAACTTGCGCCATTATAGAGACGCGGGTCTATGCTGTCTTTAAAGCGCTTTAAAACCGGATAAGCAATCAGGCCTGCTAATTTGGTCAGCCAGTTTTGCGAAAAACTGTCCTTCAGTTTGCCGCCTATCATTTTTGCCGCGCCTTCTATCGATTTCAGGGCCACGTTACCCACGAAACCGTCGGCGACGATCAAATCGACTTTGACGCTGCCGGCGTTGATCGAGTTGCCTTCGACGTAGCCGATATAATTCAGCCCGGAATTTTCCAGTAATTTCGCGGCGGCTTTGACTTGTTCGTTGCCTTTCATGTCTTCTTCGCCGATGTTTAGCAAGCCGATGCGCGGGCGATCGATGTTTTCCACGGCCTTGACCACTTCTTCGCCCATGACGGCAAACTGGTACAGATGTTCGGCGCTGGAATCGACATTGGCGCCTAAATCCAGCATGTGGGTGTGGCCAAAAGTAGACGGCAGTGTGGAAATAATCGCCGGGCGTTCGATGCCGGGTATCATTTTCAGCACAAAACGGGCTGTTGCCATCAGTGCTCCAGTGTTACCGGCGCTGACGCAGGCATCGGCCTTGCCTTCCTGAACCAGATTAATCGCCACGCGCATGGAAGAATCTTTTTTATTCTTCAAGGCTTTTTGCGGCGCTTCATCCATTTCGACCACTTGCGAGGCGTGTTGAATACTGATCCGACCTTTAAACTCGACCAGCGCTTGGGATAGCAGGTTACCAAGAACCGATTCATCGCCAACCATGATCAGATTTAAGTCCGGATTTTTTCTTAAACAGGCCAGTGAGGCGGGAACGGTAACTTGAGGACCGAAATCCCCACCCATGGCGTCAATTGAGAGAGTTGAGCTCACGCTTAGGACTAACTCCAGTAGTTGAAAGGAGCCAACAGCTGTCCAGCGACGCGTTGGCTTACCCAGAGACTATCAATAAATCAAATATTACTGCCCGTCGTGCTGACGATTGCGCTGGAAAACGCGATACTTGCGGCCGGTCTTGGACTGAGGGCTGCTCGACTCGCCTTGCGAATGGGCAGCGAGTCGGCCTATGGCAGTTTAAAACGATTAATCTTCGTCGTTGCCGGCAATGATTTGACGGCCTTTGAAGAAACCGTCCGGCGTCATGTGGTGACGCAGATGAGTTTCGCCGGTCAATGGATCCTGAGCCAGGGTTTTGCCGACTAATGCGTCGTGTGAACGACGTTGACCGCGTCTGGAACGCGATACTTTGCTCTTTTGTACTGCCATTTCAATCTCCAGTTTTTTTAAGTTTTGCTAAAACAGAAAAAGGGTTGTTAGCCTTAGTCTGACTATCTATTGCGCTGTAATCGGCATCTTCCGAACGGTTGTGCGCGAGACAATCGTGTTCATGCCGAGGGTAGTCGGGCAATGCCAGCAGGATTTCGTCTTCGATCACGGCGTTTAACGATAGAGTGTCGCCGTCCAGTAATAGCGGTTCGCAATCGTCCAGTTGCTTTGCTTCCTGTAGCGAAGAGACAACAGCCAATTTAAAATCGATATCCAGCGGCCAAGTCAGTGCTTGCAAACAAGACTGACACGCCAATTCCACAACACCCTCGATATGGCCGGCAACCACGATGCGTTTGCCTTCCTTACCAAATTCGATCTTGGCGCTAACGCTGCCGCCATGATCGATCACGCTATCAGACAAGCGCTCGAGCGCAGCGATTTTTATATCCCCGGATAGCGCGCCTCGTCTTTCGGCGAACAATAAGGGATCGATATGGTCGGGAAACTTGTCTGACATAACTGTACAATCATACAGATAACTAACTGTTGCGTCAAACGCACACCTACTCAAACCACTAACTACCGATGACCGCCATAGTCCTTGCCTCGAGTTCGAAATACCGCCGCCAATTGTTGGAAAAACTGGGTCTGGATTTCCTTAGTTGCAGCAGCGACATTGACGAGAGCCCGCAATCGGGCGAATCGCCGGACGCTTTGGTACACAGATTATCGCAGGCTAAGGCTGAAGAAGTCGGCAAAACATACCCTAATCATTTAATCATCGGTTCCGATCAGGTTGCCGTGCTAGGCCAAGAGATATTGGGAAAACCCGGCGGGCGCGACGCGGCAATTCAACAACTTGCCAAGCAATCCGGCCGGACGGTGCAATTTTATACTGGTGTCTGTGTTTTGAATAGCGCAACGGGCCGAAGCTTAAGCGATATGGATGTTTGTAGCGTGCATTTCAAAACGCTGACATCGCCGCAGATTGAAAAGTACATCGATATGGATCGGCCCTTCGATTGTGCCGGCAGCTTCAAATCCGAGGGCTTGGGTATCGCGCTATTCAGTAAAATTGTCGGCGAGGACCCCAATGCGCTGGTCGGTTTGCCGTTGATAAAACTGGTGGTGTTATTGGAAGAATTTGATGTCTCTGTTCTTTAGTGGGCGGCGACACGCCGGGCTTGCTTATGCCTTTGTTTAAAGATTTATAGCCAATACCGCTAATGAAACTTCTTAGTCGGGCCAAGTAATTCAAACATCTGCAAAAATTCCTCCTCGACTTGTTCCATCATCGAGATGATTTGCTCTCGGGTTAAACGCACCAGCGTTAACGATTGATTGGAGAATTCCGCAACGGCTAATTCCAGGCCATCGGCTTGTTGGCCGCTATCGACCAAGCGCGCCGCCATATGCAGCAAATGAGCGTCCAATTTGTGCACTTGGGCATCGGCGGGTTCCAGATAGCAGCTTGTGGTTTCGTACAGGGATTCCGGTAAGCCCCAGGTTTTCAGCAATTCCCCGCCGACCTCTGCATGAGTAAAGCCGATCAGTTCTTGTTCGAAGCCGGCCAACAAGGCGCGGTTATGGTTGGCGGCAAGTAATGCTCTAAGATATTGCTCGGGCATTTTTTGACTGAGTAGCAGTGAGCCAATGTCATGCAGTAGACCGGCCAGGAACAGTCTTTCGGTATGCAGCACGGCGCTGGCTTTTGCCAGCAGACGGGCAATGACCGCGCAATGTATGCTGCGCATCCAGAACGAGGTCATGTCGATCAGTTCGTCGGGAATTTTTCCGAAGCGATCAACAACCGTGGTAGCCAATACCAGATTACTCAGGTCGTCGATGCCTATTACGGTAACGGCGCGGGAAATGGTGTCGATTTTGGCTTGAAAACCGTAGAAAGGACTATTCACTACCCGCAACAACCGTGCGCTCAGAGCCGGATCCTTGGCGATAACCTTGCCGATGTCAGCCAGTGAATAACGCGAATCGCGGATCATCTCGCTAAGTTGGAAATAAATGTCGGGTAGGGAAAATAGCTCGGTCGAGCCGGCAATCAATTGCTTGATGGCAGCAGCTTTCAATTAACTCTTCCGATACAGCGCCATGACGTGCTGCACGTAATTGCGGGTTTCGGGATAGGGCGGTACGCTATTATTGTATTTCATCACCGCGCCTTCGCCGGCATTATAACCGGCTACCGCCAAGGTCAGATTGGAGTTGAACATCGCCAGTAAATCTTTCAAGTAACGGGTACCACCGTCGACATTTTGCTCGGCATCGCGCCGGTCGGTGACACCGTAGCGGCGCGCGGTATCCGGCATTAACTGCATCAAACCCACCGCGCCGGCCGACGATACGGCATTGGGGTTATAAGCCGATTCGGCTTGGATCACCGCGTGCAGCAGTTTGGGGTCCATTTGATGTTTGGCCGCAGCCTTGGCAACCAAATCGTTAAATTTGAGTTTATTACCCGACATGAACTTTAGGTCGCGGCTGTATGTGCGCGGCCGGGTGCGGATGATCAAGCGGTAATCGAAGCCTTTTTTCGGCTCATCGGTGTAATACACTCGACCGCTAGGATCGGTGTATTTGAAAATGTCCGCCCCCGCATCGGTGATTAGCGTTATCGATAGTGTGACAATCAGCAGGGGTCTCATCGCGTCACCTTTTACCGATTGAACTCATTCAGTCACGCTAATCAGGCTGGCCGCCCGGACTGCTTTGGCTCGAGCCTCGCTGACGTTGTCGGCCGTGGCGAGTGCTACGCCCATGCGCCTTGACACGAAAGCTTCCGGTTTGCCGAACAGGCGAATGTCGGTATCGGCTATAGCCAATGCTTTTTCCAAGCCCTGATAGGTCACGGCTTTGGCGTCTATGCCGCCCAGAATCACCGCGCTGGCGGCGGTTTTATCCAAAGTGGTGCTGACCGGCAAGCCAAGAATGGCGCGGGCATGTAAATCAAATTCACTTTGCCGTTGGCTGGCCATCGTCACCATGCCGGTGTCGTGCGGTCGGGGACTGACTTCGCTAAACCAGACTTGATCGCCGTCGATGAACAATTCCACGCCGAATAAACCCAAGCCGCCCAAGGCAGTAGTCACTTTGTCGGCGATTTGCTGGGATAAGGTAATAGCCTTTGCGCTCATCGCCTGCGGTTGCCAGCTTTCCCGATAATCGCCGTTTTCTTGGCGGTGGCCTATCGGTTCGCAGAAATAGGTATGTACCTGGCCGTCTCCGTCCAGCGCGCGCACCGTGAGCAAAGTAATTTCAAAATCAAAATCGATCTTGGCTTCGACGATCACTTTACCGGTGTCGGCGCGACCGCCAGCCTTGGCGTAATCCCAGGCGGCTTGCAATTGATCGGCGCTTTTCACCATGGACTGACCCTTACCGGACGACGACATGGTGGGTTTGATAAAGCAGGGGTAGCCAATGCCACTATCGACTGCGGATTTCAGTTGTTCAAAGGTTTCGGCAAACGCGTATTTCGAGGTGGGTAGTCCGAGTTCAGCCGCAGCTAGCTCGCGTATGCCCTCGCGATTCATCGTCAATTGAATCGCTCTGGCGTTGGGTACGACGGTAGTTTGGCCTTGGACTTCAATTTCCGCCAGTGCATCGGTGGCAATTGCTTCGATTTCGGGGATGATGTAATGCGGCTGTTCGCTGGCAATCAGCGTTTTCACTGCATTTGCATCGGTCATGTCTATCACATGGCTGCGATGCGCGACTTGCATGGCCGGCGCACCGGCATAGCGATCAACTGCAATCACTTCCACGCCGTAGCGTTGCAGCGAGATGGCGATTTCTTTGCCCAATTCGCCGCTGCCCAGTAATAAAGCTTTGGTGGCGCTGACGCTGTCAGGGGTGCCTATTTTCATGATTTCGCTAAATAGTTATCGATGTCTTGCTTGGAAAAACCAATTTTTTTCGCCACACGGTCGGCGTGACTGACCCGGGAAATGCCGGCGATCAATTTAAAAGTCGGCAAGTCGTCGGCAAATTCCACTTGTTTGGGGACTGCGATTTTTCTTTTCACAAACTCGTCCACCAGTTGATGGTTATGGGTAATTAAAATGGTGCTGTTGCCTTTGCGGTAAAAACCGTCCAGCACGTCGATAGACGACTGCATCTTCTCTTCAAAGGTAGTGCCTTCCGCCATTTCGTCAAGCACCACCAAGCTTTTTGCGGTGCTGGCCAGGAAAATATCGCGAGTGCGTTTCAATTCTGTGCCGAAACGGCCTTCGCCGTCGTCGAGGTGACTAATCTCTGGGCATTGATAGAAAATCCGGTCGGCGACGCTCAAGCTGGCAGCTTGGGCCGGCACGAAACAGCCGATTTGCGTCAGCAATTGAATTTGGGTGACGGTTTTGCAAAATGCGGTTTTACCGCCGCTATTGGGACCCGTCACGCAAACCAGGCGCTCGTCGTCCATGCTGAAATCGTTGCCGACATAATCTGGGTTTTTTTGGCCCAGTACCGGGTTTTTCGCCGCGACTAATTTGATATTGTGATGTTCGTTGGCGTTCAGTTCCGGCAGCACCATCTCGCTACCGTAATCTTCGGCATACTTAATAAAGGCTAGCAATTCGTCGAGTTGGCCCAGGCCATCCAGCATATCGCCGAGCGCCTGTGAATTACGATAGATGTTGCGTAACGGAATGATGCAGTTGTCTCGATCATAACCGCCGATTACCGGAATATAAGCCAAGGCCAAGGGCAGAAAAAACACCGAAGCGACCGACAAGCCGTCACGGGTGACCTGAAACATATCGGTCGGGAAAATTTGCATCAAGCCCCAGATCGCGGCGATCAGCAAGCCGATCAACATCGGTTTGAACAAGGTGGGCCGGAAGATAGTCGCCGGCGAGAACGAGTTTTTGCGTTCCTCCTTGCTTTGCAGGCCTTTCTCACTGTTGTAGACCGGGCCGACCATCAGCGAGTATTCGTTGCTGTGCGAAAAATTGCCGATCTTCTCGAAGACGCTTTGCAGATAAGGACTTTGCGGCTTGCCGGAGTTGTAGATAGCACCGACCAGACTCAAGACCACGCGCACGCCGCGCACATATTGTTTGTAGCCGTAACCTTCGATTTGATGGTCTTCGCGCGCCGTGCCGAAACCACCGAGAAATTCGCCGAATAACAATAAATAAAGCCGGTTTTCCGCTGAGGCAGCGTTGGCGATAATATTTTCGACGTTGGCGCGCACATCCGGATTGTCTTGAATTTCCCGCACCGCTGCTTGTTTGGCGGCTATCGCATCCAGATCGTTCAAGGGTTGGCTTAGCGAGCGATACAGCACGGTTTTACCGGCTGTAGTGCTGGCGTAGTTGACGTAATCGAACAGTTCGTCCACTTCAATGGTGTTAAACGCGCCTTGATCAATGACGCCTTCACCGGTGGGCAAGGGTTGGCTCGACCGCACTGCCGGCCATTCGTCGTTCCAGCTTTGTAAGATGTTTTGTTGCATATTACCCCCGGTTTTTATGTGCCGCGCTTTATTTAGTGCACGGTTTTGATTAAATCAAGCATCACCTCGACATGTGCATCGCTGTCGTTTAAACACGGAATATAACGATATGTCTCGCCGCCGGCTTCCAGAAAAATCTCCTGGTTGGCGATGGCTATTTCTTCCAGTGTTTCCAGACAGTCTACCGAGAATCCCGGACAAATCACGTCCACGTTTTTGATGCCTAGTTGCGGCAATTCCTGCAACACTTCCACGCAATAAGGTTTCAGCCATTCCGCTTTGCCGAAACGCGATTGAAATACCAATTTCCATTGTTGGTCATTCAGTCCCAATTGCTCGGCGAGCAGGCGACCGGTGGTTTGGCATTGATAGAAATAGGGGTCGCCCCATTCGGTCAGCTTAGCCGGCAAGCCGTGAAATGACAGCAACAGCAATTCAGCTTGGCCATTGGCTTGCCAATGCTGGCGCACCGATTGCGCCAAGGCTTCGATGTAACTGGGGTGTTCATGAAAATCGCTGATGAAATGCAGGCCAGGCATGTGCCGCCAACTGACAAATTCCTCGGCCACCACGTCGAAAATCGAGGCGGTGGTGGTGGAGGAATACTGCGGATACAAGGGCAGAATGACGATCTCGTGGACACCTTGTTTCTGAAAGTTTTGCAGCTTTTCCCGCAAGGCTGGTTTGCCGTAGCGCATCGCGCAATCGATGACTAGATTGGAGCCGTCTACGCCCGCAAAACCTTGCAACTTGGCGGTCAGCTTTTCGGTGAATACGATCAACGGCGAGCCTTGTTCGGTCCAGATTGATTGATAGGCATGCGCCGATTTTTTGGGGCGAAATGGCAGCACGAACAGATTCAAAATCAGCCACCATAAGGGTCTGGGCAGATTGACCACGCGTGGGTCGCCGAGAAATTCGCGCAGGAAGCGGCGCACATCGCCGGTTTTAGGGGAGGCGGGCGATCCTAGATTGACCAGTAAGACCCCAACTTTTTTCGCGCTTGTGTCGGTCATGTTTTTCAGCGGTTAATGAGGTTGAGGAATTCGGAACGGGTACTGATTTCTTCTCGAAAAATACCCAGCATCACCGAGGTAGTCATCACCGAGTTTTGTTTTTCCACGCCGCGCATCATCATGCACAAATGCTTCGCTTCGATGACCACCGCTACGCCGCGGGCGTCGATGGCTGTTTCTACCGCCTTGGCGATTTGCCGAGTCAATTGTTCCTGGATTTGCAGGCGGCGACCGTACATATCAACGATCCGTGCCAGTTTGGACAGGCCTAAGACTTTGCCTTTTGGTAGGTATCCGATGTGGCATTTGCCGATGAAAGGCAATAGATGATGCTCGCATAGCGAGTAAAGCTCGATGTCTTTTACGATCACCATATCCTCGGTGTCCGCTTGAAATATCGCGCCGTTCAGTACCTCTTCCAGGGTTTTATCGTAACCGTTATTCAGAAATTTAAAGGCTTTCGCGGCCCGTTTCGGCGTGTCCCGCAAACCTTCCCGATTCACGTCTTCGCCTATTGCCTGAATGATTTTGGAGAAATATTCTTCCATTGCCGCCCCCGAGTAAAAAAATGTCGTGAGTATACAGCATCAAACTGTAAATTCTAAGGCGTCCAAAATCACCTGACTGCCGGCTCCAAAACGAGTAGCGTTTTCGCTGAGATGGCGGCGCCAGGCCCGCGCGCCATCGACACCATGAAATAGTCCTAGCATATGCCGGCTAATGCAATGCACTCTCACGCCTTGTTGTAATTGCTGCTCTATATAAGGTAGCAGGGCTAATACCGTTTCTTGCCGCGATGGGATTGGATGCTCGTCGTTAAACAAGCGTTGGTCTACTTCCGCTAGTAAATACGGATTGTGATAAACCTCCCGGCCCAGCATTACCCCGTCAACTTGCGTCAATAGTTCCAGCGAGCTATCCAAGGATTCGATGCCGCCGTTGATAACTATATTAAGCGCCGGAAAATCTTGCTTCAATTGCAACACCACGTCATAACGCAGTGGCGGTACGTCACGATTTTGCTTGGGTGACAGGCCGGATAGCCAGGCTTTGCGGGCATGCACGATAAACGTCTGGCAACCCGCCGCCGCTACAGTATTTATAAAGTGTGTTAGTTCTGCGTAAGAATCGCGATCATCGATACCGATGCGCGATTTCACCGTTACCGGTATAGACACGGCTTGCCGCATCGCTGCCACGCATTGGGCCACCAAATCGGGTTCGGCCATCAAACAGGCGCCGAAGCGGCCATTTTGCACCCGGTCGCTAGGGCAGCCGACATTTAAATTGATCTCGTCGTAGCCATAGTCGGCGGCAATTTTTGCGCACTCTGCTAAATCCGCTGGATTGCTGCCGCCTAGTTGTAAAGCCAGCGGGTGTTCTGCTGAGCTGAACTGTAAATGCCGATCGCGGTTGCCAAATAATATGGCGCCGGTGGTGACCATTTCGCTGTACAGCAAGGCATGTCGGGATAAGGTTCGATGGAAATACCGACAATGTCGGTCAGTCCAATCCAGCATAGGCGCCACAGAAAACAAGTTAAACTGTTCATGTTGTTTTAATTGCATTTTATTTGCTTCAAATACGTTTGAATTGTTGCTAATTTTATAAATTGGTACGACTATAGTACGCCTTAACTTTTAGGCGTACCACATGGCGACGATAACCAAGCGACTCAAGAAAGACGGCACGCCGGTTTACCGGGCGGAGATCGTTATCAAAAAACGCGGCACTATTGTGCATCGAGAAAGCAAATCGTTTTTGAAAAAAAAACTGGCTGCCGACTGGGCCAAACAGCGCGAAGTCGAATTGCAGGAAAATGATGTTTACGGCCGCAAAGACCGGCTGCCGCTAGGGCAGGTGATTGAGCAGTATATTGAAGAGTTTCGGCCCACTGGCCGCAGCAAGTTAGCGGACTTAACCAAACTGATCAAGCACGACATTGCTAAGCTGGATGTGCACGACTTAAAAGCCGGCGATTTGATAAAGCATGTCAAGCAGCGCAACACGGAATGCTTGCCGCAAACTGCCGGTAATGATTTGGTATGGATAGGAACGGTACTAAAGACCATGAGCGGCGCCCATGAACTGGGCCTGGATCTATCGATATTCGACGCCGCGCGGGAAGTGTTACGAAAGGAAGGATTGATTGCTAAATCGACCCGTCGGGAAAGACGACCAACCAAGCAGGAATTGTATGCGCTATCTCGGCACTTTGCCGGATCGTGGATGCTGCATATTATGTGGTTTGCTATCTACAGCGCCCGCCGGCAAAATGAAATAACCCAATTACGTTGGGAAGACATCAACCACGACAAGCGCACGATTCTAGTTCGCGGCCTTAAAGATCCCCGCAAAAAAGATCTATCAAAATGGGCCAAACTGCCGCGCAGCGCGTACAAGATCATTATGAAGCACGGCCAGCGCAAAGGACGTATTTTCCCCTACAACAGCAAAACCATCGGCGGCTACTTTACCCGTGCCTGCCATTTGCTGGATATACAAGGCTTGCACTTCCACGATTTACGCCACGAAGCAGCCAGCCGCTTGTCAGAACAAGGTTTGTCGATTGTCGACATGCAGCAAGTCACCCTGCATAGCCAATGGTCAACCTTGCAACGGTACGTTAACCTGGAACCGGGTGATGTACAGATCTAAAGCGCGTGCCGATCAATTCATCCAGCACGATGTACCACCAGCCGGCAAATGGCCCACTTTCAACAACGTGACCCACGGGCAAGCAACTGTGCTCACTACGTTTGGACACGATAAACCGACATTTCCGCCGTAAGCAAATGGCCACTAATTCACGCATGTGCTCAATCGGCAGATTGCCCAGCACGGCTTCAACAATTGCCACGTCATCCGTGTACTTTATCTGCCCGACCAGCTGATAAGCGTCCATGTTGTCCGGACTTTTGTCGCCATCAAAACCTAAGATGGTGGAGTTTGTAATGCGCTCGACCAGCATCAGTCTTTTACCAGTAGCCCAAGCGCCCCAGACAAGCCGGAACCGATTGACATAACCACGCCTGGAACCGCGGCATTTAATGTCACCAAATAACTGATCAAAGCCACGGCCGCAAAAAGCGACATAATCGCCCCGCGAATAGTGGCCTTTTGTCGCCAGTCAATTTCAATTGGAAAGCCAAATAATTTCATATATTCCCCCTATAAAGACGCCGCCAATGTAAATAACTCCGTTAAAAATGCATCGCTCCAATTCAAGGCCAAAGCGGCTTGTTTTACTATGCTGTTATCCTTAAAAATCCAATCGCTATCTTCATACAGCACTTTAACCTGTTGCGGTTGTGTAGCAATCCAGCTTTCCAGCTGATCTAAAACACCTTTATCAGCCATTGCTAAACGCGCTTTTAAACGGGTGATTTTTGTTGCCCCACTTAATTGGGTTGGCACATGTATTGATGGCTCGTTTCCTAACGATTTCCAATCAAGATACTTTTTATAGTCGTTGTTGGAGATGTCGTTTGGAATAATAACGCCATCAGATAAGCGAACAATAAAGCCATTCGGCATAATACTAAACATACTTATATTCTCGCGCTGGCTACCCAATGAGTAGCGTAAAGTTGATCGACTGTCATGGTGTTTGAAGAACTGCCAATGCCAAATTCCTTGGTTGACGCAAAACTTAAAGCTACACCATTATCGACGGCGTTGATTGAATAATTATAATAAGAACCATGGTTGACACCATCGGCGTTATAAAAACCAAAACTAGGAACGGCGCGCATTTCTTCGGATAACTTAAAGCCTGGGAAACTGGTATAAAATGAATTGGTATTAAGCGCGATTTGCGTTAATTGCCCTGAGTAAATAGGCGTAGACTGACCGACTTTTATATCTTGAAAATACGATTTTTGCAGGTATCTTCGACACTGCTTTAATTTTTCGTCATACGGAATCCATTCAAAATCGCTTCTATTTGTACCAATTTCTAATTGTGCATTAGTTAAATATCTTGAATCATCGGCTCCAGCAATGCCGCTAACAACAAATCCAACGGCTACCATTAACTGCGTAGAATTTGCTGGGATGGAAAATTGGAAATCGTAATAATTACCCGGGTTATTATTTGTAACAGAAAAGTTTTGTGAATCTAATAAAGTCCATGTATCTGTAGGGCTTTTTTCTGTAGCTGTTGTTTGATAATAAATCTGGGCAACATTACCAGTTAATGCACTGGTGTCTGCGCCAGTACCGGCCAAAAATGAAAACGTTACCGTTTCTCCTTGAAATATGGCGCAATTAACCAACTCTAAAGGCTGATAGTTCATAAGCATGGCATTGCTATTATTTCCAGCCGTCCTGCTAATTTTCATTGCATAGTTATCAATACCCAAAGAGTAACTAACCCTAGCAATATTGCACCCTGCCACCGCGCCTACCCTAGTGCTAAACCATTGATCTAATGTATAGCCGCTAACATCAGGATATGTGTCGCCTGCATAAATGGTGTCGATTGCCATCGAACCATTTACTAAGTGGTTTTTAGTCTTTACCCCCAGTAACGCTCGGGCTTGATGTTTGTCGCTGGATACTAAAATATTCGACATAAACGCCGAAATAGCCGACTGTGTAATATCTGCCAGCTTAACCAAAGTAGCTACGCCGGAGGCATTTATACCAAACACCCATTCCGAAGGCGTCAATGAGCCAATGCCGGACAATGGCGCGCGTGCCGTGCGACTCAACAGTTCAACGATTTGTTGAACCTGCATCACTACCCTGTCCAGCGCATCACTAATCGACGTCGGATAAAAACCGCCGGCGCCGGTCAGTTGCAAATTTTGGCTATAGGCGATATCGGACGTCATCGTAATGCGATCACCGAGCGGATACGCACCAATCGTCGTAATCGTCCCGCCCGGGTTATTGTCCTGATCACTATTCAAACTGACTGTGTAGTTGGCAGCTAAGGCCAAATCGGTTTCGACATCATTGGCATCAGTGTGTACAACCAACAAATCCGCAGCCGCAAACACTTTAAAACTAAACGGAAAGACGGTTACCACTCCATCACAGTTATACGGCCCCGCTTTGCGCGGTTCATCGGCTACGGTCATAAAGTCCCCTTATTTTTTAAAGCCCAGCAGCAAGGCCGCGGTGTTATCGGTGTTGTCATCGGCCAGCGCTTCGGCGCCGGTCCAGGTTTTGTTGATTTGTGCAGAGGGTAGGCCGGTCACGTCGCCCATTACGTTGATAAAGGCCTTGCGGAAAGCGGCGTCAAAGTCGCCTTGCTGGGCTTGTACGGCCAAGTCGCCGGAATCACCCACCAGGCGCAAACCAGTCGGGCCTTCGTAATTGCGTACTTGGTCACTCAGGCCGATTGCATATTTGATAGGCTCTTTAAATTCCCGCACCAACACCAGCAAGCCAATCACCTTATCGGCCAGCTCGCCCAGCATTTCCCTCAGATGTTTTTCATAATCCACTTCGTCCCAGTCGTCGCCGTCTGGCGTTAACGCCGCGCGCAAGGCATGTTCCAGCACCACCGGCACGGTAAACAACAGCAGCATTTTGGCGGCCAGCTTGCCTTTGTCTTTTTCGGTTTGGGTTTCGACAAAGCCTAAATTCAGCAAGGTGCCCATAAAGTTGTAATACAGGGTAAACAACCGGCTCAGCGGGTTTTTGTCGTTTTCGATGGCAGATAAGTCTTTGGTTTCACCGCCGCCTTGGGCATCGATTACCGCCTGGTCCGCTAACGCGGCGGCTTTATCTTCACCGTGGTTTTCGGCCAGGGCTTTATAAAATCCACCTAACCAAGTCGGATAATCCACCAAGCCTTGGGCCCGCATAATCAACCAGAACTTAGCCGAATCAAACCCGGCCTTGGCTTCGCTTTGATACTGTATCCGGTTGCGCAACTCGGACAACTCGCGGAACCTGGTACGGCTGCGGTTGCTCATAAACACAGAACGTTCGTTCACGAACGCCATGGTTTCTTTAGGCTGCCCCATCATTTGCAACATGCCGCGCGATACCCACGGCGCACCCACCCGCACAAATGATTGCGTCACGCCGGTAAACTGCATGGCCGCCGACATCAAGTTAAACGACAGGCCCGCCGCACTGACATTCTGCCGCATCCAAGCCCCGGCCTTTTCCCAACCGCGCATGGTGGCAGTGTCGCCGCCGGCAATATCTTTTTCCCATTGCTTCAACACCCGCACGTAATCAGGCCCGTAATGGTGCCGAATCGCGCCATCGATACGCCGGGAACCAAGCACCTTATTCATATCGATCAGCCATTCATGCCAGGCCAAATCATGGATCACTTCATTTAAGCCGTTAAACACCCCATCTAGCGACAAAAGCAAAGGCCGGCCCAATACCGCATCCACCCGATTTTTGGTAAAGCTGCGACGTGTGGTAGCAGCAGAATAGGCCGCCTTAAGTTGCGCACGTGCTTCTTCAGCGTCGGCATGTTGTTCGGCGCCAATGCTGGCCCTTGGATCGTACTTAACCGGGTAATAACCGCCGGCCATCTCTATCGGCCCATCCACGGACATGGCCACAAAAGGCTTTGGCGGTATCCAGTTGGGCTCTTTGCCATACAATCGCCGCTCTTTGTCGGCAATCAATGTCCTAAACTCTTCAAACAGTTCCCACACCTTTTGCACGGTGCGCCAATCGTCGGCGGTCAAGGTCGCCACTACCGGCCTTATCTGGCTTTCCGTCCAACCCTCGCCGCCCAGCAACCGCTGCATATTGCTATCGTTGCCCATGTTTAACGCTATGGCCAGCACTTGGGTTTTGTTTAAGCTGCGATGGATAGTGGGGAAATACTTACCTTTGCCCCCTAACTTGCCGCCTTTAAACACCGGCTCCATAATGTTGCTCAGCTTTTGCGTGTACTCGGCGCGCTTGCTGGTTTCCCATTCGCCGCGCACGTTGGCCGGCCGCACAAAGTAATCCCACATCGGCCCGCCATCTTTTCCGCCATCCAACACCCTGGCAATCGCCCCGGCCCGAATGTGGCTAAAGAAAAACCCGCCCAAGCCTTCTTTAAACTTTCCAAACGCATCTTGTGCGGATCGATCACTTGCCACCCGGTCACCCGCATTTAGCATAATGCTGTCCATCACCTCTGTTTCCATTTCCATGAAATTGCGCTTCTGGCTTAACACCAACAGCTTTTTCTGCTCCCGGCCCATGTGCGCAATCTGCTTAACCGTATCGATCAACCCGCGCAGTTCTTCCACGGTCAAATCTTTGTAGGGTATGCGCTGATGCTCTCGCAATAACTCCGGCGGCACATTGGGCGTTAAGCCCTGGTTTTCCTGCTCGGCCAACCATTCAGACAAGGACAACTCGCGGCGGTTGCGCTCGGCATCGCTCAGCTTTCTAAAATCGTACCGGTCCAGAATCGCCAATATCTGATCATTGTAATCGGCCGCAATCGTCGGCAAGCCGCCGCCGTCAAACTTCTTCAAATACTTCAAGCCGCTTTCGATATCGTCGCGGGCATCGTAGGCCGCCTTGGCTGCCTGGGCGTTTAACACTTGGTTGCGCTTTTCCGCCGCTGCGGTTTCGATATCGCCCTTTTTCTCGGCTTGCAATGCTGCCTTGCTGGCCCGTGCTTCCGCGCGGTTGTACAAGCTGGGCGATAAGTCTCTCACCTTTACTCGACCGACCATATTGCCGGCCATTTCCTTCGCGGCACCGGTCACCAACTTAACGCCGCCGGTGGCTTGGGCCAGGGCATTGGCTTCCGTGGTCACGAACTTGGCGCGGGCTTCGTTGTATAAGGCCCGGTTGGCGGCTTCGTCAATCGCTTTGGGGCTGGATAGCTCGGCATGCTCTTGGATCATGCGCTGATCAGTCAATTGCTCGATCAGCTCTTTGGGTGGCGTAGCAGCGGCCAAGGCGCGCACCAATTCATCACCCGAGCTAAACCCGTGCAGCTCGGCCACAATATCCGGATGCAAACCTGTGCTGGCTGTCATCTTGCGATCTTGCAAGGCTTTCAACACATCGTCATGCATGTCATCCATCGCCGCCGTTTCAAAGTAATCCAGCCTAGCCGCCTGCAAGCCCAACAGATTAACCACTTGCGAACCGGCGGGCATATCACCCAACAAATCCCCGGCGGCAAACTGGTTACTGTATTGCGCCTGGCCGCGTGATTCTGCATCGAATTTCTGCTCAAACTCGCGGATGTCAAACTTGCCGTTGCTGTCGGCGTTTAAATAGCCTTCATCTAACAGCTTTTCCGCCATGGCTTCAATCGACAAACCGCCGGTTTTACGCACCACCGGCTTACCAAACACCGGCATCGGCGCGCGGTCCACTTGGTCCCAGTTCCAGCGCTCGACCGCTTCTTGTTTGTCCAGGCCACCCAGCTTGGCGATGGCAATAAATAACGAGTCACGCGCCGGATCGACCATATTAGGATCAGTCGCCGCTGGCTTTTTCGCGGGTAACTTGTCGTCGGCGGTTAACTTACGGGTTAAAAACTGCCAGGCTTGATATACCGGCATGGCATACACGTCCATCCGCACTTCGGCGCGCACTTGTCGCCGCAAATCCTCATGCTGTTGTTGCAAGTTTTTCAGGGTGCGATTGCGGGCATTTTGCAACCATTGCATATCGCGCACGCCCTTCAAGGCCAGCTGCTCTTTGGCGTCGTTGGTGGCGTTTTTCCAAGCGGCTTGATACTCGGCAAACTCCTGATCAGATAGGCCGCTTTTCTCGGCGGTACTAAACAGCGGCATCAAGCTGCGGCCTTGTTGGGCTAAATCGATTTGTTCATCCGTGGCCAACATCCGATCAAACACGCCGCGCACGTCATCGCTTAACTGCACATCGTCAAAGTAGTTTTTCAGGTATTGATACACCTGTTGCAGCCACGCCCGGAAGCTGGCAAACACGCGCGATAGTTCCAAGCTTGGCGCATTGCCTTCAAACAGGTATTGCTCAAAGCCTTTAGCAAACTGCTCGTGAAAGCCGCGCTTGGCTTCAAAGTCCATGTTGTACCAAGTGTCCAGGCTGTCCACACCAAACCACTGCAACAGCTTGTTGGTATCATCCAGCAGTTTGCGCTGGGTATCGGTCAAACCTACCAAGTCGTTTTCTTTAGCCAGATTCGCCGCCAGATCGAACTGCAGCTCTAAAAACAAATGGCCGGATTCGTGCAAGAAGGTGGATAAATCGGCATTGTCTAGCAGGGTGATGGTGCGGGTGTCGGGGTTGAAGGCCCCGCGCTGGGTTTGGTTTAGTTTATTGTCAATCGATTGATAGTATTGGTTTAAATCCTGATCTATACTATCTTCAGCGATGGTGGAGCGAGCTGTGTCATCTCCACTAGCAATGCCGTCAGTGTCTGTCCTCGTGGCGGCGTCGCTGCTACTCTTCTCAAATGCCGTTAACAGCCAATGCTTGGCTTGGTTATCCCACTTAAGCCTTACTCCCGCTTTATGGTCGACAGACTCTAAATTAACGCGGTTTTCACTTCTCGATACCACCTGCATGGCCGATAAAATCTCTTGTAGATTATCGACGACTTCAGGATGGTATTTGATCAGTTTTGCCAGGCCATAACCATCGCTGGCCCCGGAACCTTCCTTGCCCCACACCAAATCGATATCGCCGATTTCAGGATGATGTAAAGCACCGATAGCTTCACCGGTTTGCAAGGTTTTAAGCTGGGCGATAGCGCTGGCGGCATTGTGCTGGTGTTCGGTTAATATGGGGCCAAACGGGCCTTCGTTCGCATTGTCTTGGGTTGGCGTAGTGCTTTGGCTCAACAACCGATTCCCCGCCATCACTCGCTCAACATTCACCGGCATCCGTTCCCACAGGCTTTCAGCAGACATGCCCAGGCGCTCGGCTTGCGTGGCGTAATAACTGGCGATCAGATTGGCGTTGTGGTCGGCGACGGTTTTGGACGGAAACGCGCTGATAGCGTTCAGCTTCTCGGCCACAATATCCTTAACCGCTTGTTGCGAGTTCTGCGCGGCCAAGGCCTTGGCTTGGGAGGCTAAGCCCTGTTCCAGTGTGGTATTCAACTCGTCTTGATGATTGGCTTGGTAGGTTTTGGCTTCGGCCCGAGTAAATTCGTCGCCTTCCAGCCGCAAGTGGTCAGTCAAGCTTTGCGCGTAACTGCCGCCGGCGATTTTGCTTAAATAGTCGCTGGTGGCTATTTTGATTTCGCCATTGCTGGCCAAGGCATCGGGCAACTGCCGCGCCACATCCGGAATAGCCGCAGCCACTTGTTCCAATACGCCAGATTGCGCCAAGGTGTTGGCGTTGATGTACACGTTTTGCGCGTCACTATCGGCCAAAGCCATATCGGCTAGGTTTTTGATCAGATCCGGGGCGCGTTTTAAAACTTTGCTGGCACCGGCTAATTCGTTTAACTGATCAATAAAGCCGCCGGCTTGTTCAGCATACTGGGCTTTATTGCGTTGGCCGTTAACCAAAGCATCCGCCGCCTTAATCGTGCCGACCATGCCGCCGGTACCCACCACTGTGGCAATCAAGGTTTGAATCGCGGCATCCGGACGCTCGGCCAGGTAATCGCCAAAGCTGCGATCAGGGTTGAGCATGGACCATTCGTTTAGATCTTGCAGCGCAGTGGCCACTTGTTCCCCGGGTATCTCGGCGGCCAGCTGGGTGCCCAAGGTTTTAAACACCGAGGAACCGGCTTTTAAATCGCCAAACAATCGACCGACCGGAATCATTTCCGTGCCGTATTCCACCGCCGCATCCGCCGCCCCGTACAATGCGGACTGCTCAGGGCGCAAGCCTTTGTCGCGGGCTTTTCCGTAAGACTGCCCGCCGGTTACCCCGGCCAAAGTGTTTAACATTAAACCGGGATTATTGGTGGCAATGGCCAGCGGCGCGGTCAATAGGTTTTGCGTCAGCGATTGAATACCGGAGTACACCCCAGCTTCCACGTTTCCGCTGCTTTTTGGTGTTGAATATTCCCGCCAATCGCGTTGATTAGTACGCAGCGCTTTAATGTCGCGCGCCAAAGGCCGGCCCAGTACATCGGGCGTACCCAGAAAATCCGCAACCGGACCCGTTACGCCGGCCAAGGCATCCGCGCCACTCTCTAACAAACCGGCTGCGCCTTCGCCAAAGCCAAAGTATCCGGCTGCCGCCGATTTGCCGATGTTCTTACCGTACTTTAGCGCGGTTTCCATGGCGCCCAGGTTGTCTAGGTCGTCATACACCACCGCCGCATTGTTCGGATCTTTAAACAAACTGGCCGTGGCCGGCATTTGTTTGGCTAGGGTAGGGTAGTCGATGGCGTCCAGCTTGGCTTTGCGCTCAACCGTAGGCCTATCCAGCCGCACGGCTTCAACCGGTAAATCATAATCCTTGGCCAGCTTGCGAATAGCGGCTTCATCGTCGGGCTGTTTATCCACCGCACCCATCATCGATAGGCGTAGTTCTCCCTCGCTGTCTTGTTGCAGCTGGTCAAGGTAGGGGTTTTGTTCGGGCATTGTTTACCGTAAGGAAATAAAAAACCGATATTGGCAAAAAGTTTGTGGTGATGGGTGGCGAATAAAAGACCGGGAAGCGTGCTTAGCTTAATCGTCGTCAGCCGAATAATCGCCGGCTAAAAGTTTGTGCATAAATACCGACACCATCCAATGGATTTCAGCTTGGCTTAAATTGAGAGACGCCCGGCAATCTAGCGCTTCATGCTTGTCAAACCCTATGACGATAACGCTTTCATAATTGCCTTGCGCTTCTTGCAGCACCACATCAGGATCAATCGCGGCGTTTTTATGCTTGAATTGTAAAATTTCACTCATTTTCAAGAAGCTTCAAAAATCCTTTGTTTTAATTCATACCCCATCAGCGGCCAGATTTTGTTGATTGCATTTTGCCGCGCAATTTTGCGGCCCACTTCTGCGTCAAAGTTTTCAGGGCTAGCGCATGCGCTTTCGCCTGTAACAGTGAAACCGTTTTGCAAGACCAAGGTGCAGTACGTCAAAAGGCCTAATGAATCAAAACTCCATTTGTTCCCGTCCCGCCCCATTGCAATATCAATGTCAGTCCGAATTGCAGATAAACTCATCACACTCGCTCGCTCCTGCAATTCCCTTGCGGCTGCAAGCTCTAACGGGTCTTCATGGTCTGCAAAAAGCCACGAAAACCTAACAGCATCATGTCCTGCATCACCTGTGAAATAATGTTCCTCGCTGATATTCGCCTCGATGTCTCCAGGCGTCACGCGCGGAGCCGTCAGGCCTTTATCAACAATCATTTTTTCAATTTCACTATCACTCATGGGCTATCTTCCTCTTTATTAAAAATTCGCTATGCGTCAAATTCCGCGCCTGCATAGAATTAAACCCGCTATCACAGCGGATACCGACGCGTTCCAAAAACCATTCAATATCGTTTTCACTGGCATCCGGAAAGAACTGCAAAAACCACAGCCTATCCGCTTCGCCTTGGGTCATGCGTTACATCAAGCCCTTATTCCGGGCATACATGGTAAAAATATCCTGCTCGGTAATTTGCCGATCAGGGCGAGCTTGGCGCCAGGCGTCGATAATCGCTTTACGTTCGGCGTCCGGTACTTTCACTTCTTTTAAATCAACCAAGGCCGCCGGCTTTTCGCTGCTGAACAACAAGCCTTTCACTTTAACGCTGGTAAACAATTGAGCCGCCACCTTGCGCATTTCTTCACTATCCAGCTTTTTGCCTTTGTCCTGCTCGGCGGCTTTCACTCGGTTTTCAAACGTGCTCCAAATCTTGCCCACTTTGGCCGCGCCGTCCTTGTCGCCTTCCTTGGGTGTGGGATCAATGCCGGCCTCGACCATGAATTGATCGATGATTTGTTTGGGTGTGCGCAGTTGCGTTAAGGTGGTTTCGCTGCGGTTGCCTAGCTTTTGCTGTTCTTCGGTCAACTGCTTAAATTCAGAATCGCCCAGCTTGTCGCGGAAGGCCATCAAGTTACTGCCCATCAATAAGCGCTCGTCGGTTTTAAACCGGTAATACAAGCCCCAGTCGGTTTCGATAGGTTCGCCGGCGTTCACGCGCTTGGCAAAGTTCATCACTTTTTCAACGTCATTCACCGGCACCTGGCCGCGCACTTGCGCCGGTAAGTCTGACCACTTGCCACCGTTGGCTAATATCTGCCGCATGGCATTGCCCGTGGCTTCTTCTTCGCGCTGTTTGATGGCTTTGGTTTGCTCGTTGTAGTGCTTTTCGACCACGGCCAAGGTTTCTTTTTCCAAAGACGCGCTGCGGTTTGGGCCTAGCTTGTCCAGGGCGGCTTGTTGGGCATCTTGCAAGGTAGGGCGCTCATATTGGCCTTGGCCAGCGGCGAAGGCGTTCATGTTCTTGCTGACGTACTGTTGGGTTTCGGTAGGTAGTTGGGCCAGCCAATTGGCGCCGCCTTTCATAATGGCCGCTTGTGTGGCCGCTGGGCCGGAATTGTAAGCCGCGTAAGCCTTGGCCAAGTCGCCTTTAAAATCGGTCAGCTGCTTGCCAAAATAAGCTTTGCCTAAAGCCATGTTGTAATCGGCATCGGTTCTAAAGCGGTTTTCATCCCAAGGCACCCCGGCCAACTTGGCCGCTTCCGGACCGGTGTCGGGCATGACTTGGGCAATGCCTGTTGCGCCTTTCGGACTGGTAATAGGCGCGCCGGTTTTATCAAACTGCCGGCCGCCGGATTCCGCCCCCAATAAGATATTAAACGCCCGGTCACCGTCGCCGGTTTGCATGCGTGGATACAGTTCACCAATCACGACTTGGCCAACGTCCAAGGCGGTCCGCCGCTCTTGTTCGTCGGTGATCAGCTTGTACGCTTTCAACATGGAATTGCTGTCCATGTCTTTGCTGAAGTCGTGCAGAATGCGCGTGGCGCTGGCGTGGTCGCTTTGGGCCAAGCTGGCTTCGATAGCGGCGCTTATCGCACTGGATATTTGCCGTTTACCGTTCTCAATGCCTATCTCTTCGCTACCGTGTTCCAGGTGGCCCAAATCTTTGCTGTATTGGGCAATGCTGTCGATAGAGGTGCGCAATTGCTCAGGATCGTTGTAGTACAACGCCATATTGCGAGAGGCGCTATCAATGCCGGCTGACAGAACACCGCGCTTGTAAACACGATGCTGCTCGGCCTCATGGCCCATTAAATGCCCGCGCAATTGCAGCCCGGTACTGTCCGCATGTTCTTTAAACGCCAAGCGCTGGGTATCGTTGCCCAAGCTTTGCATCAAGGTATTGATGCGCTCCTGGCGGCTTTCCAGCACGTTATCAGTCAGCGGTTTGCTGTTCTCCTGGCTAAACACCGCCGCGCCGGTCTGGTTGCGCCAACCGTTTTCCGAAAAGGCAGAATCTTGATCAAACTGGGTTAACTGGTTTGCAGCGTCTCTAACTCGCAAGCGATTAGCATCATCGATCTCTTTAGCCATTAACGACATCGACACGCGCTGCACGTTTTGCAGGGCATTGCTCGCCGCCTCTAAGCCCATCATTTCGGTTTGATTGGTAAAGTCGGCTGCGGTAAAACTGCCTTGCTGCCTTACCCCAGGCAAACCGGCTTGTTTAGTGCCGCCAACATCGGCAACAGGTACTTTTAATGCCATAACTTACGCGGCCTTTTTTGCAGAGGCATACATCGACGCGGAACTGATCAGCGAAGACGCGCCGGCCATAGCCGCCGCTTTGCCAGGGTTGGCGTTTTTCGCTTTCCAACGCTCAAACCCGGCACTGCTTTGGTAATTGCTGCCTTGCACGTCATAACCCCAAGCCTCCCGCGCGGCATTGCTTTGGATGGTGTTGACTTCCTGCTGGCCTAAAAACTGCGTGCTGGCTAATAGATCCAGTGCCGAGCCTTGCGTCACATCCACCCCATTCGCCGCCAATGCTGCCCGCTGTCTACCTACCAGCTGCGATTGCTCACGCATGGCGTTCTGGGCATCAATCTCGCCACGTTGCAAAGCATCGCTGCGGTTCCAGGCGGCTATCTTGGCGTTATTGGCATCGACTTGGGCTTGGTAATTGGCGGCTTTCTTTTGAGCTGAGGCTTGTTCTGATGCACTATAGGCACTTAGACCGGCACCAATGGCGGCAATCGCGACGGCGGTGATAGCAAAACTCATTGAATGCCCTCAATAATCTTGTTTTGTTCAATGAAAAATCGTTCATATTCTTCATGAGAAGCGCATACCAAATCAGATTCCAGCTCTTCTATATTGGTTTTATCAGTTGCGTGAATGGTTGTAAAAACGGTATCGGCCAAAGTTACCCCCAATCTTTTATCGCCAGGCTTTGAAATAAAGGTATAAGGCGCACAAATCAGCTTCACACCGTTATCATCGGCAATCTCAATCAATCCGGCCGATATAATGCATAAATGTTCTGTTTTATGAATGTGCCCAGTTAACGCTACGCCGGCGGGTATCCGGATCTCGCGCGCATAAATACCCGGCGAAAAATGATGTACCACTTCTAATGTGACTTGCGGCAAAGTCTTCATAACATCTTCGGCGGTTTGAATAGCCTGTCGATAATCGATGCTGGTATTGGTATTTTGTTGTAAAGCGTTCATATTGCCCTATGCATCGTAAACCGCCGCAACGGATAACCCGGTACCAGCGGCGTGGTGTCGGTAAATTCAAAACCCAGCAACGCCAGCCAGCGCATGGTGTCTCGATTGCGAACATCAATTACGTTGGTCAACATCGGCCAACGGTTCAACATGATAGCCAGCCAAGGTTTGGCGTGAATCGTCAGCCGCTTGATATGTTTGCTCATGGCATCGGTACACAGCAGCCAGGGATAACCCACAGGCGACACCAGCGACATCGACGCACAACCGCACATGCACAGCATTTGCCCGTCATATTCTGCGGTTAGCTGGTAATAAGGCTCGGTGCGCTTTAATGATGCTCTTATCGCTTCTTCCGGCTCCTGGCCGTAGGTCACCAGAAGCTCGGCTTTGTCGACGTCGCGCATGTGTTCGGCCAGATAGATAATGTCAGATTCAATAGGTTGTCGAAGTATTAATCCTGGCATCCGGTATCAATCGATTTTTTCAAGCCGCAGAAAAGTCGCTTTAAAACTGCATATGCCATTTTTGGCGCCAAATAGCGCCCAACCAATATAAGGCGTCCACATCCGACCAAATACTTTTTTTGTTGCTCGCCATTGCCAAACCCCGTCCGAGCGTTGCCAAAACGATTGATTAGCTTGTTGCTGTGAATGCATCCAGACAAATAAGCTATCAACTGGCATGCCTAGTCTTTCGTGGTTAAACCGATTTCCGCCGTTTTTCCATAACCAACGCATTCGATTCCAAAAGCTATAAGGATTACTGCCCGGTTTAATATGCTTGTTACGCCAATCATCATCACCACCTAAATCATTGTCGATGGTCACTAACCAGCGCCAACCGGTTAGGGTTCGCTTATCATCAGAACTGAAAAACAAGATTGCCAACGGTGCGGCAGGGTAGCGCGCTAGAAATACGGCAAAATGCGGAATAAAATATAAAAACCAGCGTAAAAACATCATTTTTTAACTCCTACAGCAATTATATTGCCAAATATTCCGCCAAATACAGCAAAGCCGATTGATAAATAACTGCCATCTATTACCATTTTTGTTACGCTGGCTGTTACTGAGTAAAACAATAAGTCGCTGATTGCTGTAACGGTCAAAAATTTAACTCGATTATTTTTTACAACCGCGATAATTGATGATGTTCGCAAAAGCGAAGAAGCCATCTGCGCGATAAATATAAATACGTACATCATCGTTTAGCCTCATAAATCCAGCCTTTTGGTGGGGGAATAGGGTGTTTTGGGTCTTTGTGCGGGGTGATATTAATAATGTGCTGAGTAGCCGGCGGCTGATAGCATCCCGATGCAAAAAGCATGCAGGCAAGCCATAACAATCGCCACATGCTTAACCGCCCACCGCTACTTCAGCCGCGATATACAGCACTTCAATCGGCAAGGGGTCCGTTTGCCTGATCATCACTTGGCCGGTTTGATTCCAGTCACCAGCCACCACCAAATCTACCTCTCCAGAACGTAAAGCCGGCGGCGTGCCTGGTGGCTCAAACGAGCGTTGCTTAATAGGTGTCAATTTGTCTTCGCTCGGGCCCGCCCAAAACGGCCCGGAATCCAACACATTCACCCAGACTTTATTCACATTCTTAACCCGGCTTTGGCCCATCGTAGGATCCTGAAACCATGTTGGCAGGGTTTTTAAATCAGCCGTGATAGGCAAGCCCACTTGCGCTTTTGCCACGGGATGCTCTAACGCGATTTGTCCACTGCTCACAGTTTTAGGCACCATAACGGCCCCATCACCCAGGATCGAAACGGTTTTGCCCTCCAGGTGCGATAAACCGCTGATCACGGTAGCCGCCGCGCCGCTGTAAGTCAGGCCGCAATCGACAAAGAAAGCATCTGATTGGCTGGCTGGATTGCGTAAATCCAGCATTTCCACGTAGCGTTTGGTGCTGCCGTTAATCGTGCGTTTAACGACGACATACAGCACATCCGCGCCGTTTTCGGTAATCGTGCAACAGCTTTCGTACTCGCCGTCTGTTGCGTGTTGATGCCAGCCCATCACGTCCTGCTCGGGCACATACGTCATGCCCAGCAACTTACCGTTGGAACTGATACACCACAACACTTGCCACGGCGCGCGGCTATAGGCCATGTCGCGGATAGTCAGCCGATCAAACAAGTGCGTAGCCAACAAGCTTAAATCGCCGGTTTGATAGCTTTGGCTTTGCCAGTCATAAAACAGCTCTCGAATGTGCCCGCCTTGCGCACTCTCGTAAATCAAACGTGTGCCGATTACTTCCGGTTGCACGTTGGATGCGCCGTTTTGCGACTGCGCTTTAATCACCAATGTGGCGGGCGTTAACACGCCGGTATTCCCCGATGACACCCGCCATTCGTTAGCGGCGGTCAAAATCACCAAATCTTGCAGCGGCACGATATGCCGAATAATGTCTGATCGATTAGCCATCATCCGGAACCGCAATGCGTCACTGTCCTGGCTAGGGATCGTGTAATTCATGTTGTAGTCAGAACCGCTTTGCGTGGTCCAAACATTCATCGGTTCGCTATACGTGCCGCCAAATACTCGACGCTGTTCAAAATAACCCACCGCAGTCGGGTAATTGTTCGCCGAGGACAAAGGATTCTCGTTAATCGGCAAGGTGCGCGTCATGTCGGCAATGATGTTGTCGTCAACCATCGACGTGGCCGCCGTTTGCCCAATGTAACCCCATGCCCCATTCGCCGATTTGTACACGTTGTACATGGTCGCGCCACTCACGCCCACCCAGCTGATCGTGTTGTAATTGCCTTGAATGGTTAGATCGTTGGCCACGGTATTGGACACCGCAGAGCCTAAAGACTCTTCAAAACCACGACTGTTCAGCGCTGTGATTTTATAGTTGTAATCTTTATTCGTGCCAGGAGTGGCCGTGGTAGCTATCGCCGTTGCCCCGGTTGGCGCTGGGGTTTGTGAAGCAAAGGCGATAGCGGTTAGCGTCCAGTTTAAATTGCTTATCCGCTTGAGTTCCCTTGGCGCATATGTCGGGTGTGTCAGTGTGATAACGTCGCCAGACTGCGTAAACCGCACATCAAACAAATCCCCGGCGGCATACGGGTTGCTAATTTCATAAGGCGATGCGCCACTCATTAAAGTGCCGCCATTAGTATGAAAGCGAAAATACCCGGCGCCCATTTCAATGGCAAAGGCTTGCGTGGTACTAAACACAAAGGGGATCAAGCGACTCGCCGCCGCTGACGTCTTAGTCTCTCGCACAAACCGCGTGCCCGGCCGGTTCATCGCCGAACCATGCGGCAAAGGAATAAAGTTCTTACACATCGCCAATCCCGTTTGAAACTTAGCAACATCCATCCGGCCGGCCAGGCGCGGGGAAATTTCCCCACCGCTCAAGGCATTGCGCAAAACCCGTGTCGTTGCCATTTATTGTCTGGCAGCGATATGTTTAGGCGTATAACCGGACTTTTTCCGGTAATTTTGCCCATCACGCTCGATAGCCGGGCCCAGCAAAGCGCGCGATAACTCCAGAAACTTGCCAGATGCAGACGCGCCCACGTCACCCTTCAACAATGGCCCAGCCAAATGACTGGCCAGCAATGCCGAAAAATACTCAGTAAACGCCGGCGAGAAACGCGCGGGCGATACGTCAGACGAACAATAAACCAAGGTTACCGCTTCGACATTGGCGTACAGTACTTGGGTATCATCAGAGGCAATTTCAATGCTGTACTCGTCAACTTCATCAATGCCATCAGTCGTTAACTTAATCAGGCTCACATAATCGGATGGTATGCCATAACAATACTGCCACTCGTCGGCCTCATTACTGCGCGTCGGCAATAAAAACCGCCGCGTAGCAAAACGCCAATTGTGTTGGTCCAACGCGGCTAACAAAACAATGGGGTATAAACGGCTGCAATGGTTGGCCTGGACGGAGTTGTCCGGCGGATCAATGCTGGATACGGTTGCTTCGTCGCCTAAGCGGCCCAGAGCGAGATTGCAGATGTCGATTTGGGTTGTCATTGGTTTATCTTTTTAAGCTTGTACTAATCAAATCAGCCGCAGCTATCATGCAATCGCTTGAACAGCGCCAATTTTGTTAATACCAAGACGCCCAAATGACACCGTGCCAACTGAAGTGCCGCGAAACTCAGCATATAGATAATGCGAGATTGTCGTGGTGCCAGCCGGAATCTTGCGTGGCAAATCTTTAAGCGTAAAAACCTGATCTACCGTTATCATCTGACCCAAATCTTGATCGGTTGAGGCTAGTTTTGTTGAGTTGCTAAAGCCAGGAGTGCCGCCCGAGCAGCGCGATGCCACATAAACATTTTTTAGCAATGTCGGGTTAGCATTAACTTTAATCTCTCCGAAGGCTTGAATTTTATCGCCCACGTTAAAATTTCCTCCAACATTTACTCCAGTTGTGTTGCTATATTGAACTGTGTTACCCGCACTTGCATCGTAAACGACCTGCACCCAGTTACCAGATATGTCTGTTCTTGCCACTTGAGAACACACCGAGCTGTTTACAGTGCCATTAGATGCCAATGACATATTAGCCGCCGTTGTTCCTGTGCCAGGCGCGGAAGGCGTGCCAGTGCCGCCGTTTAGCGGGTTGATACTAATCGCCCAATCGTCTTTAGACATACTGAATCGATTAACCTTTGGAAAATTGTCTGAAATAACTTGAGCCAATGAAGCGCCCAGTAAGTACATGCCTGAAATATAGCCATGTACGCCATCTGTTTTTTTATTGTTGGAACCAGATGCAACCAAATAGGTGACAGTGTTTTCAGGCCAAGGACCAATAGTTGACGCATTGTTTGGATCAAGATAAACGCCAGCAGCATCCCACAAAATCACATCAGTGCGTAGCCTTGCCAGCTCTTTCAGCTTTGCATTTAGCCAGTTCCAGGCTTTTGTGCCGTTTCCTTTCGTATACCCAGTAAAAGGCACTAATGGGTTAGATACATCTATAGCACCGTTAGGCAAAGTAGTATCTGTCATAACTTTAATCCCAGCCGCTCGGCACTTATCAACGGCCGCCTCGAAAGCATCCCAATCTGATTGAATGTCTGCAAGAGACGAAACCCCGCCCGCATCGTTTACAAACATATGTGACAGATAAATTACATCAGGGTTTTTGCTTATAGCTCTATCAAGATATTTAAGGATGTCTTGACATTTTTTCCCTGATTGTCCGTTGATGTAAATCTCATCCAATCGCTGCCCACTTAGTTGCTGCGCTATATTCCAGTGATTAACCCCCCACGCTGGCGTGTCATTTACATCAAAATTAGTCCGCACATCGGTACATTGCCAAATAACATTGCCATCCTTGACGGTCTCTCCGATAGTTGTCGGCCAAACAGGTTCCAGCTCACCAACAACACCGCCTTGCATACAGGTGTAATACAGGTGAGGCCAAAATCCTGCGCTCAAATCAACTTGCCTAGGAATAACCGTATTACCAGCGACTTTTGTGTCACCAATGGACCATGTAGCAAAGCCTACTGGATTCTTTGGCGCTCCGTAATGAACAGTAGAGCAGCCAAGAATGGCAATGGTCAGCCCTTTTTTGTAATCAATTAATGACTTATATTCGCGTCCATCTAAGCCAATCAGGCCAATAGGCGCGCCCGTTTTCTCATCATACAAATTCGCCGTATTCCCCGTCTTATACCCGCTCATCATCCACCTCTGCCGTTTCATCATCATAGGCCCGATGGCGGCGGGCGATTTTTTCAAGTGCCACAGCCATGGCGTTGATTGCCATGTTCATCGCGTTAATGGCTGCGTTAGTTTCTTGTTGTCGTATATTGCTTTCCTGTTGCCTGGAGTCGGTTATCCGACCCCATTCAAACCGTTCTTTGGCGTGCATATCCATAATCTTTTCCAGGTCGCACCGATGGTTATCCAACACCTTCGGCAGCATCCTGGCGTAAAAAAACAACACGCCAAACAAAAACAACAGCACAACAAAAAGGGCGAAGATGACTAAGCCATAAAGCCCGCCCTCATTCGCCCACATTTCTGGCTTGCCCAGCTCAGTTACTACCGTCATCGTCGCCGCCGGTTTCCTCGCCGCCAGTATCATCAGCGCCCGTGTCGTCGTTGCCGGTAATAATTTCCGGCGCGGATTCCCTAGGTCTGCGTGGCTTACGCTGACCGCCTACCAACTCAATATTCCCCGACAACTTCATGCCTTCCGGAAACGTGGTGGTAAATTTCTCGCCGGCTTCGGCCATGCGGTTTTCGTGACTTAGCCAAGTCTTGGTATGTGCAATGTATTCAAGCATGATCTACACCACACTAAAGCCAGATGCATAGTTTTTGCCAACCGATACTTCGCTATCCGTGATAGCGCAAGAAAACTTACCGGCAGTCAAAGGGCCAGTGGCGACAGTGTATTGCACGCCAAGATAGCGTTGGCCGATAGGCTGAGCAGCCAAAAAGCTTTCCGGGATGCAAATAGCAATCGGGTCACGGCCCAGCGTCAATTCAGTCTTGGCAATAGGGGCAGTTTCGATCAACACCGTGGGCGAAGATAAATTAGCCGCCGCCGAACTGATAATTTGAAACGTCACAGTGGCGGATCCTGATGCCGTCGCTGCTTCGTCAACGGTAAACACGGCATACAAATCACCGCCCTGGCCAATATCACGCGCCTGGCTTAAATCGATGGTGTTAGTAGATACCGCAGTGGAGGTAACCGCTTGCGCGAATGATAATTGTAATAATGCGTCGGTAATCATGTGGACTCCTTAAGATACCAAAGTTTCGGCGATGCCCAATTGATCAACACCACGCACTGGAACACCCATAAACTCAAGTTGTTTCATGGTTTGCCCAAACTGAGTTAAGGCGTCTTTAATTCCCAATGCGCTGCTGGATTTTTCCAGCGCTTGGATCATTAAGCCTTCTTGAATTGAGCGGTTGGCGTAAAACGCCGCGCGGCCCATTTGGAAGTTAGGGATACGGGCAATCGCGCGCATCATCAACTTGATCAAGTTGGTCGATGCAGTAGCCGCTTGGGTGCCGGTCACACCTACCCAATCCGATACGTCGATATTGGCAATTCGCACCACATAGCGCCAATCTTTCACCACCAAGCCGGCATCCCATTGGAACAAGGAACGTGCGGCCTGATAGTAGTTACCAGACGCGTCTTGCACAGACTCTTCACCCAGATCGCGATTTTGCAAACCCGCTTTTGAGCCTTTTGGAAACGGACAAAATACCGTTTGCTCACCCCAAACCACCAAATACATGGAGGCATTATCGGAGCCAGAACCACCGGCGAGAATGACGTTTTGACCATTGCCGGCAGACGTAGAGCTGAAACGCGTAGCAAAACCAGAAAACGTTTTAAGATCGACGCCTACATTGCCGTTAAACAGCTTGCCAACCATCTCTTGTGACATAGCTTCGATAAATGGCGATTCTTCAGATAAACGAAACGCGGCGCTATTGCCATTAAGATTCAGCAGCTTCGCGTCGATGTGGGAGCGGGCTTCCAGCATCGCGCAAGGTTCTGTAACCTGCGCAGTGGTCGACTTGCTGGATGGCACGCCTTGGTTATACGCACGCCAGTAAACGCCGGGCAATCCAGTACGGACGCTGACAACGTGACTGGTAGGTTGATTAGCTTCCTTGTAAACAATATCTTCCAAAATATCGTATTGTTGTGATAACAGCTCGGCAATAGGGTCGACTTTGCCATCCGGAGACAGCCGTTTCGACATATCGGCCAGCGTTAACTGTCCAGCGCTTAAAAGTGCCATGAAAACCTCCTAAGGGTTCATATTGGGATAAAGAGTTTGCGCCAGGGTTTTCTGGCCGCCTGGTGTGGTACTGCCGCCCGGCAGCAATGTATCTTCAGACATGGCCTTACCGACCTTGACGAAAAATTTAACAAACTCCGGATGATTACCAATGCCGGTTTCATTCATGAAATTGACCAGGTTTTCAGAGCCGAAAGCTTTTAAAACGGGTGGGATAACGGATAGATTAGCCTGCAACTGTTCGCCGCCTATTTCCGGATCAGCTTTGGTTTCCGCTTCCCAGTTGGCGACGCGTTGTTCATGAGCGGCCATGGCTTGGGCGGTAATCTTTTCCGCCATTTTGGCGCCCATCTGCGCTAGGTTTTGCGCTTGTTCCTGAGTTAAGCCAATTTCTTTCGCGGCTTTTTTGTACTCGGTCATTAATTCCGGGTCAGGTAAGGCGCCCTCCGGCAATTCAAAATCAGCATAATCTTCGGGCGCACCGGTCTTAGTGCCATCGGCCTCAGCAGCGGTTTGATTTGATTCGGTATTGGTGCCGGTATCAGTTACGGCAGCATCAGTGCCCGTGGTTGTTTGACTGGTTGCGGTTGTCGCTGCACTATCTACCGTGGAGGTAGCAGTAGTGGCGTCAGTCGTTTGTGTTTGTTGCGTTTGCTCGGTCATGGTAAATCTCGGTTAATAATTGCAGGTATAAAACAGGCTGGGCTTGCAATTGCGCTTCCAGCCACAACCCAATATTGCGTTGGCCTTCTTTAAACGCGGTGGCGTGCGTATCGCCTGGGACATAACTAATCGCACCCAAGCCGCACAAAGCCAACACCCGGCGCAAAAACCGCCGGCCTTCTGGCATAGTCAGCAATGTTTCCAGGTCTTTGGCATCGTTTAAGCTTTGCAACAGGCGCGACTGTTCAGCCTGTGCGCGTTGTTGCGCCAGGGTAGGACGATCTTCTATGTTCATGCGCGGCGGAATTGCCCTTCAATAAAGTCACCGGCCATCGTGCCCGGTTGCGTCGGCAAACTGCCTACTTTGGCGGCCATCTCAGCACTTTGCTGGATAGCCGCTTGCTGTTGGGCGATTTGCATTTGTTTGGCGCGTTGTTGTCTCACCAGGGCGGCATTTTCGGCGGATACGATCAGTTTAGGATCCACGGCCAGCTTGTCGGCCATCATCTCCACATAATAATCTGCGTCGAATCTGTCCAAAGCTTCCGGTTTAATCGCGGATATTTGTCCGATACTGCCGACTAACCTATCCACGCTATTCACCACCGCAATTTTTTGCGCTTGGGCCAGGATAGACACGTACTCAATGTTTAAATCACTGCCTTGCAATTCTTCGGGCGGTGGTGGCAATGCGCCGGCAGACAATAGCCTTTCAAACACGGTTTCTACTAACGGATCGAGCAATTCATTATTCAATCGCTCAACCACCGGGCCCAGCATCAACATCTTTTCCTCGTGCCGTTCCATCACTTCGGTGGCGGTCATCCGGCCGTCTTGTTGGCTGATCATGGTAAACACGTCAGAGAAAAACGCGCCGTGTATCCGGCCGCGAATGTCTTGAATATCTACACCTAAGCTTTGAATATCCAACCGTACATCAAATGCCGTTTTAATGCCTTGCGGGCCGGATATAGGATCGTAAAACGTCACGCCACCGGGTAAAAAATCTACTTCGCGGTTTTGCATGCTCGATGGCACTTGAATCGGTGGGTCTGCTTGGTATTCAATCGCTTTGCCTTTCGAGCGCTGCTCAGATTGCAATTGCATAATATCGCCCAGCGCATCCATAGCCGGCGAACTGCCGTAAATATCACCGCCTGATGTCAGCCAGCGTGGCGACACGCACGGGTAAGATTTAAACCCACTGTCCCGCAACACAGACTTGGTTTTTCCAGATTCCCAGTAGCAAGACTTCCACGGCATATTTATGGCATCGCGCTTGCTGGTATCGCGCTGGGTACGTGGCTCGATGGCATGGCAAACAGTCACCCACTTGTCATAGTCGCCCCGCTGATAACAGCTTTGCACATCAACAGAGCAAGCTTCTAAGCCAAACTCTTTTACCAGCGCCCCAACCGTTACTTCAAATTCCCGATACAACGTATCAACTTCGCCTTTAAAGTTGGTCGCTATGGCATATTCACCCACAGTAAACGTGTGCAAGTGGATAATGTTTTCAAAATCATTGGCCACAAACGCCGACGCCGTACCAAACGCGCCCAGCTCTTCGTACAAAGAGTGCAAGGCCCGATACACATTAGAGCGTGCCATCGTATCCTGCACGCGGGTGGTTACTTCGCCAAGCCAGATTTTCACCGGCTGATACTTGGCAAGATCAGGATCAACTACCGACAGCTTAAACCAAGGCCGAGATGGGCTAGTCATACCGGACATCATGCCCGCCGCCAGAATACGCAAGGCTTTGGTGCCGGTATTGTCTAAAATCAGGTTGTGCTTTTTCTCGCCCCGGTTGCGATCAGTCAGCAGATACCGCCCGGAACGCGGCAATAAATGCCGGGAAATATCCTCCCAATGCGCAAGCCAGGACGAACGTTCTTGTTTAAGCGCAGACCAGCGATTATTGTGCTGTTGTGCTTTGTCCATTAGCCAGCTGTCGCCGCTTGGCCTAACAACGTTTTCTTGCCGAGTTTATCCAGTCCCGTGGTATCGCCCATGCCGCCGGTAATCAGTGTCGATTTAACCTCACCGCCGCCTTGTCCAATGTTCTGCGTGGCGGTGTTAGCCCTAACCGTAGGGGCGTCAGGTGTTTTTGCCAATTGTGCGGGAGGAGGTGGCGGCAAGGGCGCGGCGGGTGTACCGCCGCCACCGCCGCAAAGCAACTTAACCGGCATCACGCCAAATACGTAAACTTTCATGGATATTCTCATCGTGATTTATAAGGATCGTAATCGCGCCGTTGTTCGCCGGCGGACTTTGTTCGACCGTGTGGATTTTTAAACCGTTTTTGTACCGGATGCGCAAAACTCAAGGCTAAGGCGTCGGCCTTGTTAGGCGATGGTAAGCCGCGCTGCTTCATGTCTTGCTTGCTTTCCAGCTGGATCTTGCCATCTGCCCTGGGTACCGTTTCCGGTCCCATCAGCTCGTCATACAATTCTTTATCGTCGGGTAAGGCGCCACCGGCCTTTAGCCAGTCTCGCATCGCTTTCCACATCTCCGCGCGCTTGTTCAGGCAGCCAGGGTCTAACGACTTAGCCCCAAACCACACCAACAACCAATCCCGGCCCATGGTTTGCCCGGCGGAATAAATGCCAGTGCCATAGCCGCCGTCAATAAACACCGCATCAGCGCCGTGCTCGTCTTCCAGATTTGCCAAGATATTGGCAATCTGCACGTCGTTGTCGTTTTTTGGGATAACGCGCAGGATGTTCGAGTACAGACCTTGCCGAAGCGCAATGACTAGAACGTCATCGCCTTCCCATGCTGGATCGCAAGTAAGGATAATCGGCGCAAAACTGTACTGCTCAGGCCGCACGTACCGCTTAAACGCCACGTCGACGTCTTCGGTACTGATAAACTGCTTGGCCGACATATTCGGAAACATGCCGCGCACCCGTATCTTGAACGGGTCAGAGTCTTCGCCCCAGTCTTCCAGCCATTTCTGGATCTGAGTCTTATTGGTGCCCTCTACATCGCGGCTATCAATCTGCTTATGCACCCAACGATGCCGCATCTTGCGGTGAGTCTCGCGGAAAGCCCCGCTATTCAGCGTCGGGTTACCGAAGGCAATCCAGATAATCTCCGTGTTTTCGTCGGTCAGCGCCCCTTCGGTCACTTCCCACACCTTGTCGGCAATCTTCGACGCTTCGTCAAAAATCACCACAATCCGCTTGCCTAAGTTATGTAAACCGGCAAAGGCTTCGGTGTTGTGCTCACTCCAAGTCACAAAATCGCAGCGCCAATCTAGTTCATGCGCTTTCGAGTGAATATCGAAAGCATTGGTATCAAACAAATCGGCAGTGATCGATAACGCATTCCACCGCTTAATCTCGGGAATAGTTTTAGTCTTCAACTGGGGCAGGGTGTTGGCAGTAACCACCACCTTGGTGTCCATACAAGTGGACAGCGCCCAATTCACCAACATCCCCAGCTCGGCAGACTTGCCAATACCGTGGCCAGACGCCACCGATATCTTCAGCGGCTCAAATCGCGTCTCCGGATTGCTCAGGTGGTCGCGGATGGTGCAGTTAATCTCAGATTGCCAAGCCCGTGGCCCCTTAAAGTTCTTTAAGTCGCCAAACTCCCAATCCCAAGCGACTAAACTCCATTTGTGTGGATCGTGCCGACACTCAACAATCAGATCCAGCAGTTGATCAACTGGATCGATCATTCAACCTGGCTAAACGCTCGACCAGCTTATCCGCCATAGACACTTCAACTTTATCGTTTAACATGCCCAGATGACGCGCGGCCAATAACTGCGCGTCGGATTTGCTCCAAAACTTAATCTCGTTGGTATGCCCGATCAAATTGCCTTCAGCATCCCGCAGCTCAGTCGTTTTAATCGCGGAAATAGAAAAGGCGATTTCATCCGGCCATTCGGATGGCGGCAGCAGTCGGTTATTTTCGTCGTAGGCTTTGCGTGGGTCAGCAAAGGCGATGTACCCCACATGCCTTAGCACGTTGTCTTGCCTAATTTGCAGACGATCTTCCCGTTCAGCGCGCAATAACGCCAATATTCGCCGGATTTCAGGACGAGTAGTCACTAAGCGAGTAGCTTGTTGCCTAGCTGTTTTTTCAGAAAAACCCGCATCAATCGCCGCTTTAGTCTGGTTAACCGTCAGCAACATGTTCAAACAAAATTGATACTCGCGGTCGCTGACCATCTCGCGCAATTCATCGAGAGTCATATCAGGCGTGACGATTTTCATAGAGCACTAAAAATGTAAACAAAAAGACACAGTAAACGACTGATTTACAACTGGAACAGGCAGGATTTAGCTATTTTCGCGCATCATGTAAACATAGAGTCATGCTCAAACATCGACACAGACTCACGACAATCGCGCTGGTAAAGCGAGTGAAAAAAATCCGAAAAAAAAGCCCGCTCCGTCTCCGGGCAGGCTTTTGCTATTTTGGGAATTTATAGCTGTTTTTTGTCGCAGTGTCAATTTTTTAAAACTAAAACATTTCAGCCCGCAGGCGCGCTAACTGACTTTGTAAATCTTTCTCTGCCGCCGCATCCGCAATAGGCGTTTCGTAATCACAGCAATTGAGGTGCTGCCTGCCAGATGTATCTGATTTTTTCCAGTACTTATGGCCGGCCGGAATATCTTTGTCGCACAAAACACAGCGGCATTTTTTGTCGGCAGTATAAATCATAGCGCTTCTCTTCTACCGCTATCCGCCCGCGCCAAAACCCCCTGCACCTCCGCATCCAACTCACAAACAATCTTCAAAATCTGCCGATAGCGATCTTGCCAGTTCCGATGAAAGTCATCCTTACTCAACCCAGCCGCCGCCGCAATCGTCCGCACCGATAGCAGTTTGGTGCCAGTCATCCCACACAACCGACAGCCCACGCCGCCGCACTCTTTATGCACCAACGGCCGCACCACCTCAAACACCGCAATTGCCGACAGGTTAGACACAGTAGGCCGCCCCTTCACAATCTCCCACTTCTGCGCATTAGCCAGGTTGGCCGCAGCCACCCGCACCCTGGCGATTAACATCCGCTCAGCATCCAAATCCAAGGCATACGCCGCATAAGCAAAATCCATGGCCGCTTCACTGGCCCCAGACAACAACCCCGCCAGCTCAGACCGCGACAACACCGCCCGATTCGTCCCGCCGCCCGTGCTGCCCATCTGCGAGCCGGCGCATAACAATGCAATCAGTTTAGGACTGGCCATTTTCAACCTCCGCATAAGACTTACACTTGCGGCCATACGCATTACCCAGCTCGCAAAACTCCACATCCCACTGCTCGGCCTCATGTCGACAACCGGCACACGTCCCGCTTTCAATCGCAATCAAAACATCCAGCGGATCTCGATACCCGCGCTTTTCTAAAATCTCAGTCATGGCCATCATCCTCAGCTGGCACATAAAACCAAGCACGCCAAGCCCCTCTTGTTCCCCTAACTCGCTTGTAACCCAGATTCGCCATCGCTCGCCAGATAGACGCGTTAGCTTTGGCTTCGTCGCATCCAACAGGTAAATGACCAAGCGCTATTAAATCAAACAAGATGTCATCAGACGTGAAAGCGTCATGACGTTGTGACTTCAGCCAATCAGCTATAACCTTTTGCAATTCATCGGCACCAATTACTGCATCACGCGGCTTATACTCGCCACACCAAGATTCAGCAAAAACAGGCGGGAAAACAGGTCTAAGAGATGATGCAAAAAAAACCGGTGGGAATCTCCTGCATTGCCCATGCATTCCCATCAACATGGGTTCTTCAAATTCCCGATCCAAAAAAAACCTACAGCTTTCGCAATTCATAAAATCCTCTCTTCGGTAAATTGGCGGCAACTGGACCAGTAGAAAAGTGGTCCAAATCCACCCGGACGTCTACAGCCCTTATATTCTCTGGCTTGTCCTAGTGGACCAGTAAAATTAATAAAAAAAACGTAGAAACTAATTCGGTATAGGTAGCTAATTAATGCCGCGCGCGCGTGCACATGTGCGCGCGCGCGAGTTTTACTGGTCCACCCGGACAAGCCACGCCAGCCGTGGCCTGTAGACGTCCGGGTGGATTTGGACCAGTTTAAAGTATGACGTCTACAACCCGCGTGTTTCCTAGCTTTGGTTGATTTCACCCTAACAAAACGTATCTGCGGCCATTTTACAAACAGGTACGTCGACAAGCCTGTTTTGCACCGCGCGAACGGCGTGGGCGTGGGGCGCGGGGAGAGGGCGCTAATCGGCAGAAGGATCACTAAAAATCTCCTTCCTGACGCGTTCTGCCGCGGGCCTGACATAACCCCAGCGCCTAAACCGTCCTTCCGTCTCTCGCACCCGTTCCCATCCCAATTTCGCCATAATCCGTCCCACCCTCGAGGTCATCCGGTTGGCCTCGTCAATCTTGCTCTTTTCCACTTTGCAGGCATTAATCAGCAAATCCATCGGCGTGTAAAAATTACACAAGCGCTCGGAGGGGTCGCTGATAAACAGGGCAATCAATTCTTCCCAACCGTCCACAGCCAACCGACTGTTTTGCTCAGGCACAAAATAAAGTTCTTCTTCTTCCCGGGTAGGGTAAAACCGTTCGCCGGCCTTAAACGCTACAATCGCTTCGGCGAAAAGCTGCTCTCGATGTTCTTTTAACCACTCGGTATCAACCTCTGCACATCTAACAGGCCAAATACGCCGGTTGCCGGTTTGGTCTTTCAAATACTGATCGAGGTTAGTGGTGCCCCCAAACATACAAATCCGTGGCGCTTCCACCGGCCGGCGATCATAAGGCCGCCTAAACTTGTCTTTAGCAATGGCCAGGAACGACTTAAACGCCGTGTCCTCAGACCGGCTAAACATGCCCATCTCGGCCATTTCTTGCAGCCACACACCTTGTATGGCCATGTTGCCTTCGTTGGTGCCAATCTCGAACGGCGTTTCTGAAAACCACGGATCCGCTAATATCCGGAAAAAGCTGGATTTACCCTGGCCCTGCTTACCTTCCAGAACCAGCATGTAGTCAAACTTGCAACCCGGCTTAAAAATCCGGGCAACCATCGCAATCAAAAAATACCGCCCAGCCAGGCGCAAAAAATCCGTGCGCTCGTTATCGGTTATCCATGCCAGATACACGTCAAGGCGTGGCGTACCGTCCCAAATAGGCAAGTTTTCCAAGTACTGGCGAACCGGATGATAGCGGTTGGCGTTCGCCGCATGGGAAACCCCCTCCGCAATCGTCGCCATGCTCTTAATCAACAGATCCACTTGATCAGCAAACCACGTATCCAACGCTAAATCGTCACGGTCTTCCCAGGCGCCCTGGTCACCGCCGTAGGGTGTCACCAATAGCTTTTCAATTTGGTGGGCAAACTCGTTGTAGCCGATCACCCCGCGCCACTTGGGATGCATCGTCAAAATCTTCGCCACGTTACTGCGGCAGGGCTCAATACCCCCGCGCGCCTTTTTCGCCAGAGCGTGATACCACGCACTATCCGGCCCATCGCCCGGTGGTTCGCCACCGCTGCGACCGGAATCATCGCCATAACCCCTGCCGCCAGCGCAAGCGGCACTAGGGGTATGTGGCAGTTCGGCAGCTGCCGGCGCAAATGACACGCGCAGATTGATGTACTCGGCCAAAGCTGTAGTCATGCCTTCGGCAATCGCGTCGGCTACATCCCAACCACCAGGCTTTTCGCCTGGCTTAGGAATCGCCATAATCGCCACCGGGCAACCATGCGCGCGCAAAAGTTCCGCTACTTTCAAAGCGGCCATCATCCCCGGCTGTTTGTCTTCCGGTAACAGTTCTTCGGTGTGCTTGTCGCGCTGGGCGTCGCAATCCGGCCAAATAATGACCCGACGGCCGGCCAATACCGACCAATCCGCCTTATCCACCGCCTTACTGCCACCGGACCAGGTTAAAACCGAATACCCCGGCAAATGGGCGGCCGCCGCGTCCGCGCACTTTTCGCCTTCCACAATCAGCACCGGCATTTCCCGTTTCGGGTCATCGATGTCGGCAATCGTCAACCGCTCAAGGCCATACAAGGGCCGCGGCAAAGCCCACTGCATCCAGCGCCACTCTTCGCGACCCGTAGTTTTATGTTTGCACCAAGTCAACGGCAAAATTTCCTTGCCGCCGTCGCTGGTCGTAAACCGAAACACATACCCCAGCACCGCGCCATCCAAGCCGCGATAAGTCCACACCGCATCCGGAAAACCCCGCACCGGGTGCGCCTGATGCCGTTCCGGCGCATGGGCCGGCGGTAAAATAGACTGCCAAGGGGAATCATTGCTGGGTTTAGCCTGCGCCGAATGCGCGCCCGCCTTTTGCGCTTGATGCTGCGCCCGAACTACCGGGCCCCGCGTGTTGGCTTTGCCGTCAATGCCCAAACGCTCGGCCAGCTCCTTCGCCGCAGCTCCTTGGTCATTGTTATGAAATAGATACGCACACAAAGAAACAGGATCAGATCCAGCGTCACCGCTGGCAAAATCCATCCAAACCCCTTTGCTGGTCGAAATAGAAAACGAACCCTTCTTGTTGTCGGCACGGGTAGGATTCAACACCCGATACTCAGAACCTGAGAACTCGCCGCCCGGTAGCCACTCGCTTAACAGTGTCCTAAAACTGGCCAGCGCGGCATGATTAATCGCCGCAAAGTCGATCTTTTTAGCCATGGCTACTTCGTCAACCGATGCCCAACAGACGCCACCTTGTCAAACCAGCTGTCCAAGTCCCCATCGTTCACCAGCTCAATATCGCCCGGCACAAACGCAATGCCCGCCTCGCTGGCGTGGTCATCTTGCAACACCAACCCAGGCCGCGACACATGGATAATCTGCCCGCCCAGGCTTCTAATCATCGTCGCTTCATTTTCAAAGCGCACGTCTTCAAAAACCTGATGATCCTCCATCGACATCAAAACACGATGCCGAGCGGCAATTACCCACAAATCACCATGAACACATTGCCTGCCCCATTCCGTGCCCAGCGTTTGACACAAAGACCGATACGAAACCCCCAGCACAGCGATAACCGCTTCCTTGTCTTGCTGAGCCGCTTTAATCTGTTCTTCATTCATGCCGCAGTCGCGCATCAAAATGCGCGCCATGAGTTTCAAGGTGTACGCAAAACTCAGCACATCAAAACCAATATGTTCCAGCGTCTCCGCCGCGCTGCTTTTACCGCTGCGTTTTTTACCCGCTAACCCGATAATCATGACGGCTTCTTCATGCTGTCCAACAACGCATCCAATAACTGTTTCCCCACAAACTTAATTCCCATGCCCGACGCCACGCACAGCAATCCCAGTGCCCCGCCTATCAACAACAACGCCGCAACCAACACGGTTAACACATCAACCCAATCAAAACGCCTTCTCATCGTCTCGCTCCTGTTCTGTCATTTTTGTCATTGCCCTTCAGCGCAATAGCCAGGCTAAGCGCTCGGGAATATGCTTTTTTCTAACGCCTGCACCGGGAAAAAAAGCCCGCCGAAGCGGGCCAGAGCACAGGAGGGCAGGCTACCGGCCTGCTAGCGGTGGTTAATCGTCGAAAATATGAGGCGCGAAATCTTTCTTTTTAAGAGCGCCATCAACAGCGGACACTAATCGCTTCGCTGTTGGTCCTGTCGGTAAAGCGTCACCGCGTAAATATTTGCCGATTGCCCCTTGGGTAAGATCGGCTTTTTCGGCCAACTTGGTTTGAGAGCCGAGCAAAACAACGGCGCGGGCGACGCTGATTTTCACAATTTCTTTAGCTTGGGAAGTATTCATGATGCACAATAATACTCAGGTAGTAAGAGAAGTCAATACTAAGGTAGTTTGGCAACCCAATACTTTTGTATTAGATTTGCCAAACATGAATCCGCAATATGGGCAAAGACTTAAGGCCGCGCGCACTTATAAAAAATGGTCACAGGAAGAATTAGCCGAAAAATCAGGCGTTAAGCAGGGCACCATTTCAAAAATAGAGCGCGGCGACCAGGCTGCATCAACATACGACATAGAACTGTCATATGCGCTTGATGTGCATCCGCTTTGGCTAAAAAATGGCGATGAACGATTTTTGCCGATTTTTTTAGGCGGTGATTACATTGAAAGCTATGTAATACGAAAACAGCTTTTGGATTTAAGCGAGCCTGAAAAAATGGCTGCATATAAAACAGAAAAAAACTATCCCCGAGTAGTAGGAACCGCTCGATGTGGGGATCATGGTTATTATTTAGATCTTGACGGTGGCGATGGCTATATAGAATTTGAAGCTGAAATAGGTTCTGTCGCCATCCGCATTAAAGGCCATAGCATGCATCCAGCCATAAGAGAAGGTTGGTATGTCGTGATTGAACCCAACAAACGCCCGGACATTGGCGAATATGTATTGGTCAAGTTCAAAGACGGCAAGAAAATGGTCAAGGAATTGCTGCAAATTAAACATGATGGCTATTTGCTGCTGTCGGTCAACGGTGATGAACGCATTACCGCGCAATTCGACGAACTGGAGGGCATTCAGGCAATCAGCGCCATCGTGCCGCCTAGTAAGCATAAAGAGTGGTAAATATGGCAACAGATCAAGCAGAAGAATCGCTGCAAAAATTAGCAAAAGAATACAACCTGCCAATAGATGCTATACGACTAAAAAGGCCAGATGTTGCCATCAATCAAGCGCCTAAAACTTATGAACAATTGGCACAAGAAATGCCACTTAATGACACGTTTACCTACTATCCAGAATCACAAACGGAAAAAACTTTAACGGCTCTGGTGTGGATTATTATTATTTTATTATGTATAACAATAGTTTACTTTGCATTTAAACTAATTCGGCGACCAAAAAAACAAACTAAGCCTAAAGAAAAATCATTAATTGCCCTAATGCTTGAAAGAAAGCGCCTAGAAGAAATAGAAAGGATTAAAGAGCTATCCGCTAAAAAAGATTAAGCCATGCCAACTAACCCGCCCATTGCCGTCTGCACTGTTTGCGGAAAATACAGCTACCGAGCTATTTCTAATCAGCAATGCTCTGAGATAAATGGAAATAATCGTTGTAAAGGTGTTTGGCAAAATGCCATTCAAGTGAATGATTGGAAGGTATGTCATTTATGTCAAGGATCTGGGCTTGGGTGTGAGGCTTGCCAAAGTACCGGGTGGTATTTCTGCCGCCAAAGATAACAAAGCCTGTTGCAAATGCCTTGGCTTGCCAATTAATTTACAACGTCGCGGGCCTACCATCAGTGTCACTTCATCCCCAATCAACAACACTTTATTTTGAGTGATAGCCAACTGCACGCGTCCACGCTGCCAAGCTTTAACCAACTTATCGTCTCTAATCTTTTGCCATTCGCTCACAAAACCACCTCATAACGCCATAATTTTAAAAAACAAAGCCCTTTACCTAGTTGTATTACCTGCCAGGGATTCGGTTTTGTACTCATCCGTTAAGTTCAACAAGGCTTCCCGTAGGTCATCAGGCGAGCCGGCCAAAAACCTCACTAAGCCGTCTCCCACGACGATATTAAGCCGGGTAGGGATCTCTTTCTCTCGGTCCATGTAGTGAAAACACAGTTCCCCTTCAGTCAAATACATAAAAGCCTTGCCGTTATCATGCTCCCAACGGGTCTGACCGCCCAAGTTTAACGTCATTCGAAAGCCCATCATTCCACTCCACTAAAAAACAAAGCCGCATTTTAGCGGCTTTTTTTATGCCTGACGAAAAAAATACTACTATAGTATTGACAGCAAAAAAATACCAAAGTATTATTTAAACCGTCCAAGCAATTCACCCGGTTTCAACCAACTGCTTCGGATGGGTCATGAATAAAGCCCTGTTGGTCGGAGACAAAACGGCCTCGCTCCCCAGCGACAGATCGACAGGGCTTTATTGATGACTTGGGCGGGTGTCCTCCCGCACCAGAACAAGCCGGGAGCAGTGATGCGGTTGCTTTTGAACTAATTGAATCCGCATCGTGGCCCGTTCAATTGCTTTCGCCGGCAACCGGGCGCCCGAGTCATCACATCAGCTAAACCTTGTGTACAGGGCTTAGCTGATGGCTCACCCCGGATTTCCCCGCCGGGCAAACAAGACGGGGAAGTACAGGGCTGAAAATGTGCTGCGGACAGCCCGCCGCAATTGTTAAGGCTATGTATACGCGGTTTGCGGGCCATCTTTAATTCATAGGAGCGGACATGATCGAAATAAAACTTGAACTGTTAAACGAAGACGAAGCGGAAGCACTGGCTCAGTTTTTAAAGCGCACCACGCTCACAGACGTCAGCGAAAAAGCTAAAAACGAGTCAGAAAAATACACCATGTTCGACGCCATTTTTGGCGCGCAAAGATCACTAGCCAATGCCGGCTATAACCCAAGATAAGGAGCAGGCACATGTTAAACCAAGCCACCATCAACAACATCCGCAACCTCAACACCCGTGTCACTAAACAGCCTAAAAGCCTGTTTGAACATAACGCCTTGCTCGATGTGGAAATGTTACCAAACGACACCACCGGCCGCCACACAATCAAAATCGGCAAACAACCGCTAAACGACCACGAATCGCAAGTATTTATCGCTATGCAAGCCAAACTGATGTGCGATGCCATGGCCCAGCGCATGGGGATCGATAGCCAGTCTTATATCGTCACCAGTGTAGCCGCTGCCGGGCAAGCCGTGTATTTGTCCGGTGGTGATGGCCGTGCCATTTACGAAGCCATCCGCCATGATGCCGAGATTTTACTTAAACGCCACCAGGTTAAAGCCATCGCCAGCCGCTTGATTGACAAAGCCGCGCAATGCCAAGACAGCCTGCTTTTCAGCCCGCAAGCCATTTAACGACAGTAAGGCCGCCGGCCTGCCGGCGGACGATTCCAGCGGGCGGTGAGTCGGTGAGGAAAAACACCCGCAGCGTCCTCGGTGGCTCCATACCTTGGCCGAGTGAAGCGCCGTCAGCCGCACGATACGCGGCAACCACACAATCATATTAACCAAAGAGGCAATACCCATGGCAAACCCCAGCATTCAAGACATCCTCGGCGAACTAGACGCCGGTATATTCCTGCAACAAGCCGAAGCCGCGTTAAAAGAAGTAGCGTTGGGTGTTATTCGCAACGACAAAAAGAAAGGCAGCGTAACCATTGTGTTATAGCTTGACCGCATCGGCGAAAGCGATAGCGTGCAGGTGAATCACACGCTTAAGTTCAGCAAGCCCACCCGCCGCGGCAAAGCCACCGAAGAAATGACCACATCCACACCGATGTATGTCAACAACCTGGGCTGTCTCACCATCAGCCCACAAACCCAAGACGATCTATTCGCCAATACTGGCGATAACGTCACCTTACTGAAAGGAGTTAAATAATGGATGCATCCGCCATCAAAACCATATCGGCGCTATCAGTTGTCGAAAGCCAGATAAATACACTCAGCGCGCTTGACTACAATGTTGCGTTACTGCCGGAAAACTACAAGCTGGAAGGCCTAGAAAAGTTTGGAAATGCGCCAATTCGATTCCGGGGAAACTACAAAACCACCCTGATAGACGAATACATTAAATACGTCAACGATCACGGCACGCCGGACAGTACCGTCTTTGTCGATGAAACCACGATGACATCTAAAGCCATTATGGATCTTGGCAGACCTGATCAGCCCTTGTGGGGCTCGCACAAAGCAGAATTGTCATTAATCAAAACGCCGGAATACCAAGCAATTCTGCAATATGACAACACCAAACTGGAACAACAAGCCCTAATCGACTTTGCCGAAGACTGGGCAGACAACATAAGCTTTTTTGATAACCAAGAACAACGTCTTGATTTTAGAAAAACCATCAACACCTTGCGCAAACTTAAAATCAATGCCAATGCCGAGAGTGAGCAAACCGTAGGTAATTACGCCGCCGCCCGTAGCACCCTGGAACAAGTGGAAATCAAAGCCGGCCAAGAGGAATTACCTGCTTATTTCACTTTTCATTGCATCCCCTATGAAGGTTTCCCCCTGGTTTTATTTACGTGCCAACTGCGCGCGATAAACGATCAAAAACAGGTTGTCATCAAATATCGGATCATGCAATTGCCGGTTAAACAAACTGAAATCGCTAATTGCTTTAAAGACCTATTGCAAGGCGATATCGATGCCGAAGGCGTAGAAACCTACCTGGGCACCATGAATTATTAATCCTAATTCTAACCGCGCCTGTTAAGCAGGCGCTATCAAGGACTTATCATGCTTTACAGACATCAAGAAATATTACAAACGCTTGCCGATCATCCCAAAGGGTTGACCACCGGCGACATTTACAACATCGCCAAAAAACAACCAGGCTCAGAACTGCCAGATTCATCAACCGTCGGCAAGTTGATTTATGCCATGCGCAACGGTAGCCCTAAGCTAATCAGTACCCATGATGCCGTGGGCGGCAACATCCACACGCTAACCCCAGCTGGCAAGGAAGCCTTGCACCAAGCCTTAAAAGAACAGGGTGAAGACGTGACCGAAACACCTCCCTCCGTATCAGACGACCAAATGGAAGCAGCCCTTCAGCTGGTCGAGCAAGAAGAAGATACCCACTACCCGCAAATCCAATTCGATTTAAACGACGACCTGGACCACGCCTTATTCCGCATCGTTAACATCATCCGCGAAGCATCGGCTAAACCCTCGGTCACGATCCAAGAAAAATCAGCAAAGCTTGCTTTGCTGGAAAGCTACGAAAGCGACAACCGCATCAGCGGCCCAACGCGCGCTTTGTTCGCAGCCATCCGCGCCGACGTCAACGAACTGGAAGAAGCGGAGTAATCCATGGCCGGTTATAAGCGCATTCAGTTTGATGACCGCATGGATAAGATTATTCGCACAGCTTACCTCAACGGCCATAAAAAAACCGGCGATGTAGGCAAAGCGGCTCTCAGGTTGGGTATATCGCAATCCAGCATTACCCGGCGAGCGGCGGAAATAGGCTGCTTGCGGGCCGGCTACAAAACTTGGAAACAATGGACCCCGGCAGAAATAGAGCTACTGGAAAACAACGCCCATAAGTCACTTAATGCCATCAACCAAATATTGGTCAGGGCAGGGCATCCCAGCCGCAGCCTAGATGCCGTAAAAAGCAAACTCAACGACATCCAGATCAATCGCCGCCAAGCCAGAGCAGATGCCGGCCTTTACACGATAAAAGAATTACAGCGCCTAATGGGATGCAGCGAAGGCACCATTCAACGCGCCATTAAATCAGGCCATTTAAAAGCCAGTCAGCGCAAAGACGTTAACCAACCCGAATACAACATCACGGCCGCCGACGTGCGCGCATACATCAAAAACTGCCTACCCAGCGTCGACATAGCCACCTGTGACAAATACTGGCTTATTGACCTGCTGACCGGCGTCATTTAAGGATCAACATGAAAGATTTAATGATAGACCTGGAAACCCTCAGCACCCAGCCCAACGCCGCCATCGTCAGCATCGGCGCGTGCATGTTCGATCTAGCTACTGGCGAAATCGGCGCGGAATATTACCAAGCCATCCAGCTTAAAGACAACGCCAAAAACGGCCACATTAGCCCCGAGACTGTCGCTTGGTGGATGAAACAACCCTACGACGCTAAAACTGTATTTTGGGACAAAAACGCCAAAACCATCAACGAAGCGCTAATGGACTTTACGGTATTTCGCCAAAAGCACCAAGCCAAAACCATCTGGGGCAACGGTGCGAGTTTCGATTGCGTCATATTGCGTAGCGCTCACCAAGCCCATGGGTTTGTGACCTGGCAATACTGGCAAGAACGCGACACCCGCACCTTGGTAGACGTGGCAGAACGACTATGCAACGAAAACGTCACCAAAACCACCGCGTTCGATGGCGAAAAACACAACGCCTTAGCCGACGCCAAACACCAAGCCCGCTACATCAGCAGGGCATACCAGTTGTTATTGCACAGTGCCCATGTCCCATTCTAGCCATAACCCCTTAAAAACCATCGTGTGCAAAGACTGCGGCGCCAAAGTGGCAACAACCAGCCGCAGCCGCATCTACTGCATACGGTGAGCTAAAGACAGACAAGCCGAACGGTTCAGAAACAGCAGAGCCAAAGCAAAATCATGATCCCACTACCCGACGACATAACCCGTTGCTACGGCACCCAATGCCACAAAAAACACCAATGCGCCCGGTTCACCACCATGCGCCACGATCAACCCAAACCCTACATCTACGTCACCAGCCTGATCGACACAGACGGCGCGTGCGATAGCTTTATACAGGACAAAACCCATGAACACCGCTGACTTTCTATTGCAAAAATACGGGGAAAAAATCGTCAAACTGGCCGTGGTAGCCGCCGACTTCTACGGCATATCCGACATATACACCGCCAACCGCATGGCAGAGCGCAAACAATTCCCGCACTTAAAACCCTATCGGGCCAGAGACAGCAAACGTTCCCCCTGGCTGGTCAACATAGACAATCTGGCCGAAGCCTTAGACACCATGGCCAGAGGGGCAAACAAATGATCAAACTTTTTCTGGCTGGCCCCATGAGTGGAATTGCCAATTACAACTACCCAGCCTTTCATTCCTATGCCCAAAAATTACGCAACAAAGGCTATCATGTCGAAAACCCCGCCGATAGCCCACCTCCCAAGTGCGTCACCTGGCTAGGCTATCAGCGCAACGCCATCCGGCAAATGCTCACCTGTCAAACCGTCGCCTTCCTGCCCAACTGGCAACGCTCAAAAGGCGCATCCGAACAATACGTGCTGGCTAGCAAGCTGGAAATCCCATGCTTCTACGCCGCCGACCTGATCGAACACGGCAGCGCAGCCTTGCAGATCAAACGACAAACCCGCTGCGCGACAGCTGGCGGCATAACGCTAAATGGTAAAGAGTTTTCGGCAGCGGATCTATTAAACCGCATCATGATGAACATGAAACACCCGCCCAAAGGCCGCGCCTCAATCACCCGCTGGGCCATGGTCAGCCACCTAACCGGCCTGGGCTCAAACACTGCCAGCGAACTGTGCTTGCACTTTGGTAAGAATCCGGATGATGTGTTGAGGTAGTTATGCGCGAATTTCTCGTAACAAAGTTTGTTTGCTCAATCTGCGGCGATAACCTGCAACTTACCCCTACAGTACCTAAAAACGCGGGGAAACACGCTGTCGGAGAACCAACGGGCGCCGAAATGATAAGCCAAGTCATCGCATTAGAACCTTGCCGCTGCCTTACAGAAAGGATTGATCGAATGCGCCAAGCGGCAAAAGTGTTGTTTGAAGACCCTGCTATATGATGTGTTGAGGTAGTTATGAAAGAGCGACCAATATTATTTTCAGCGCCTATGGTTAAAGCGATATTAGAAAATCGCAAAACTCAGACTCGCAGAGCTTTGAATATCCAGCCGACAATAATAAGAGATCCATTCCCGACAACAGATGACGTTAAGCAAGTATTTCGGTTTAAACAATCAACCGGCATTTATCAATGCCTAGGGATGACAAATTTGATTGCGCTATGCCCATATGGCGTACCTGGCGACAGACTGTATGTCTGCGAAGAGCACTATCGATTCGGACACTGGGAACAGGTTGTCGGCGTTAAAACAAAAAAAGGCGGCGCGAAGTGGCAGTTTATTGCAGATACCGCCGAAACCATTTTTGATCCGCCTGCCGAGTTTAGAAAATCCCGTCACCGGAATGACCCGTCAACACCAGCATGGCACAAGCGCCTAGCCCGCTTTATGCCAAAAGCCATATCTCGGACGATGCTGGAAATTACAGGCGTTAGAGTCGAGCGATTAAAAGATATTAGTGAGGCTGATGCTATTGCCGAGGGCATCGTATCGTCTTACGTTAGAAATAGTGATTCACGCTCGGAAGGCTCAATAAAATTATTCGGCATAGACGCTGAAAACATATTCGCGCTAGATGCAAAATCGGCTTATGAATTGTTATGGGAAAAAATAAACGGAATTGGCTCATGGGACTTAAACCCCTGGGTGTGGGTTATTTCGTTTACGAGAGTTGAATAATTATGAATGACATAATGGATAATACTAGCTTTGGCAAAGCGGCTCTACATAAATTCGGAACAGTACCGGAAGGATTCCATATTTTTTACGGAGAATGGCTAGGAAACACGCCAGACAAATGGAAGTCAATGCGTGTCAAAGGTGCTGTATTTATAGGTAAGCTCCGCGCGCCTAATACAACAATGGAAACAATCGTAACAAAAAAAGAAATGGCTAGGTATTTATGAGTACCCTCGAACATAGACAAGAACAGCTTGAAAAAGAAACCGCCGAGCTTAGAAAGGATCTACAAAAACAAATCGATAACGTTAAAAATGTCGCTTATGCCTTAGAAGATGCAATAAAAGAGCGGGACGAATTGTTATCAGTTTTCAACACAAAATTTGAAGGCGATGAAAACTTATCTATCGAAGTTATTTTTGACAAGCTTGGTGAAATGCTACCAGATTGTGCACTTGCTGATTATTTAGAAAAGGCTATTGATGAGCTATCGGTAGCTGAACAAGAGCGCGACGAACTAAAAGCGCGGATTGATAGTGGAATTAGGGTTTATGTATATGGACATGATAAAGATCAAATTAGTTTTGAGTGGTCACATAAGCAAGAGTTTAACGCCACGCTAATTCTGGACTAGGATATAAAACTATAAAGGCTTGGAAAATTTTATCTGAAGAATAAAAAACAGATTATGCTTCTGTTGGACTTAAAACAAGGCATCTCATGAAACCACTATTTACAATCCTTTTGCTCATAATAGCATCAGGCTGCGCGAAAACATCAACCATTCAACCTATCAGCGCCTCAGAATCAGAATTTGACGGCGCTGTCTTCGGTGGCGACTATGCACAGATCAGCCAGCCAACACCAGGCGCGGAACAATACCGAATATTTCACCGCGCAGCCACCGGATTTATATCCGTGCAAACCGTCCGCGAGTCAGCAGAAAAACGCGCAACAGAATTTTGCGTAAGGAAGCAGCGCCGTCTAAACACTCTCAACGAAACCACATCAACCCCGCCGCACATCCTCGGCAACTTTCCACGGATAGAATTGGTTTTTGAATGCTTATAAAAATAAAAAATTATGAAAAAACATCTAATGTTTACCGAAAACGATACATGCCGCCACACCATAACGCAGGGACGTCAAGACGAAAAAGGCTCTTGGTGCATATCGTGCGGGGTGAAAGTTTGGGAGGTTGATGCCAGAGAATGTAAAGACTGCATTCACCATCGCTTCCTAATTGATGGAAGTATTTGTAAAAAACACTTAATGGGTGTGCTACCTAGCATGAACGTCACATTCAAAATCGTTACTGGATCGTGCTGGGAAGAAAAGACTAACAATGATAAATCAGTCCGCCAATAGTACGCCAGAAAGCCGAAAACCCATATAAATAAACATTATTGGCAATGTCCAGCATGGGGGCTACAGAGAATCGGCAGTCTAGGTTTTTGTCAGCTTTGGGCCGGATATGGTCGCGGTCAGCGGTCATCGATGGTTAAAGTGGTTGGGAAGTTCAATGTCATTCTGCGGCCCTATTATACTGCGCCGGGCTGATTAACAATCGCTGTATAAAAGACGGCTGTGATGGAGTAAGAATGAAGCGAAAGGATAGGAGAATATCAGCTGGCTTTATCGTTATAGATTTTGTCCACTAGCTCTTTAAACCAACGCGGCCTGAAAATCACTACGTATAAACCGATGCTGCTGGTAATCGGGATGGGGCCGATGCTAAACAGCATAAACACGATAAAGACAATCGCACATTTGATTCTGGTCAGGCTGGTCGGATGCATATTGGCCCGCTGCTATTCAGAGCAAAAAAATCCTCGGTGGCGTTTTGACACAGCCTTGTCGAGTTGCTTGGGTTCGGGATGACTATTTGGGTTGTCCGCGCGGACATTTCAATACTATACAGATAGCCGATAAACGCTCATTTGTATTGTTTGCTCGCTTTGTTTTCTGTCAGGCTACCGGCGCATTGGCTGTAAGCTTGTTTGGTATGAAAATGATGGAGCGAATTACTGACCGGCTGGACCAAAGGGCGAGTGCCGGGTTTAAGCGGGCGTGAGGCAAGCGCGTTAATTGTATCCATACTGCCCATGCATTGCTTGTGCTTCGGGATGGTGGCGGCGGGGGCGTTTTGGGTGGCCAGAAATACGCCGATAATGATTAGCACGAAGCTTATGCCGCAACGCTTCAGTTCGCGTACGCAGGTTTTCAGTATTTCTTCTGAATTCATAGTGTGTCTCCTTATGTTGGGGTTATAAAAACTTAGCGAGCTGACCTTTTTGATGCGCAAACAGCTGCGCATTTTGTGGGATTCGCGCCAATCGGTTCGCTGCGACCGGCAAAGACGTTGAATAACGACGCTATTTCGCGACCCGGTTGAATGTGGTCCCAAGCCTAACGATAGTTATCGGCAGTCTTTTATTGTGGTGCGGCCAGCCTTATAGCAAGGCAATGCTTAAACCAATCTGAAGTGAATTTTTGCCACGCGATTTTTTGCATGTATTTCTTGGTGCATTTCTAATGCTTCGCTACGCATGTGGTCGCAAAATGCACAGAGGCCTTCGTGGGCGGTATGTGATTTTTCATGGGCTGACAATAAGTCGCCGCACCGTTTGCAACGAGTAATCTGCTGGAGTGTTTTCATGGTGATCGCCTCGTAATCGGAATGTGTGAAAATAATGCGCTATGAGTTTGTTCGGTATCCGGCTCTTTGTAATTGCAGAGCTACGCTACACATCGCAAAACCAATGCCACTAGAAAATCGGGTGCGCCGTAATTATTCTAAGTAATTGTTTATGCATTATTTTATGGGCTGATCATTCTGAAAAATAGTGAAAAAATGCACAAGAAATTGTTGATTTCAGCACTAAATATCGTATCGCTTACGAAATGTCGTACAAGGTATGCGGAAGAGTCAATGATCCAGGGGCGGTAGAGGCTTTTGCAGGTTGTTGCTCAATTAAAAGTCGGTATAAAGCTTTGGGTGTATGGGGATCTCGCCAGCGCCGAAGCGAGGATTTTTAGGCGGCGAGGGTGTAAATGGTGGATGGCTAAATCGCCATCGAACTGGTTTTATTGACTCCGCCCCTAAATATCGCCGCTTCGGCGCTGGCGAGAGCCCCGCGCCTATATGGGATTCTCTGCGTGGTCTAACGGCGTCGCGGGAATGACGATTCCAAGGAATTTACAGGCCGGGTTAATAGAAAATCCAACCGGTCTTTAGTCATGCTGCTCAGGCGTTTTACCGGAGGTTAAGTTTTGACGAAATATCGTCAACCATTCAAAAATATGTGATACATTTCGCTTTAAACGTATCGGGAGGATATTCCCATTTAACTAGGTAGTGTAGGTGTCCTACCGATGAAATGCTTGAGAGTCAGCATGCGGCAACGATACTATCCGTCCATACTCAAAACGCTAAACGGCGCTATCGTTTCTTGTGTCTGCGCACTCGCCAACCTAGTGCCTGTCACAGCTGTTGCCGCGGGCCATATGGGACATATGTCCAGCCATGGCGCCACCGGGCTACCGGGTGACTTATTATTGTTTCCGGCCTTGACCGGTATCGTGCGTTTCGATCAAGAGCCTCAAAAAAAGCTCAGTAATAGCGACGTTATCCCCGAAATTAACGTGTTTTACACCACCGACTATCAGCGCTTTCGGTTTCTCGGCGAATGGCTGGTCAGCACCAAAACCCATAATCTGGAAAGATTCCAATTAGGCATGCACGTCGGGGACGAAGCCACTCTCTGGCTTGGCCGCTTTCACAACCCGATCGGTTACTGGAACATGCAGTTCCACCACGGCGCGTTTCTGCAAACCACTATCAGTAGACCCGGTATTATGGCGTTCGAAACGGCCGGCGGCGTGATACCCAATCATTTGACCGGATTTTTATGGGAAGGCGTTCATGATTTGGGTGAGGGCGGCCTGTATTACACGGTTGGAGCGGGTGCGGGCCCGCAAATTAATAAAGGTTTGGAAGCGTTCAATCTGGTGGAGCCGGGAGGTTCCCGTCGACCCGGTGTGTCGTTTCGGCTGGGCTATCAACCCATCAGCTTCGGTGTCGACGAATTTGGTATTTCCGGAGCGTATAACCAAATTCGCTCCGATGAGCCCGCCGTTAGAAACGTCAGTCAATTCGTCGCCAGTGCCTACGCCAATAAACAAATCCAAGCAGTGCGGCTACTAAGCGAAATTGTCTATGTGAACAATACCTTGGAAAGTCCGTTGGGCGGCAAAACCCACGACGATTTTCTCAGTACTTACGGGCAAGTCGAATGGGACCTCAATCCGGCCTGGACTTTGGTCGGGCGCGTCGAAGGCACTTTTGGCGGCAAGGACGATCCCTACCTGGCGATGTTTCCCAAATATGTCGAGGACAGGTTTCTCGGTGGCATACGCTACAAACTCAACCACACGAATGCCTTAAAGCTTGAAGCCTCGCGCGATCATTTGCGCGACGATCATTTCGGGCAAGTGATGTTTCAATGGAGCGCGGTGTTTCCATGAACTTGCTTCGCGGGCTTTGCATCGTTGGTTTGCTATTGCTGCTTGGAGCGCAGAGCCTATGGGCTATCACTCGCCATTCTCTGGTATTGGCCACCAGCGCCAACTCGTCGATACCGGCTTTAACCGTGCAAGAGGCCAGAAAATTGTTTCTTGGCGTACCGCTGGAAAAGGGCGGTGAACATCCCGTGCCCTTATTGAACATCAGCGATCCGTTAATTTTCGAAGTATTTCTGCAAAAAGTGGCCTTCATGTCGGCGAATGCCTATGAAAGCCAAACCATATCGGTGGTTTTCCGCCTCGGCGGTAAACGTCCGGAGAGTTTTAACGATCTGAAGAGCTTGGTCGATACGCTGCAACAGAATCCGGGCACGGTGACCTATTTGTGGGAAGATCAAGTTCGGTCCAATCAAGGCCTTAAAGCGGTGAATGTGTTATGGCAGGGAGCCCTGGAATGAGTCGATTTTTTCATAGTTTTAACGGCCGAATGATTCTGGCTGTTGTCGGCATTCATTTACTGCTGGTGCCGGTGTTGTTGTTCGGCATTTATCGGGTGATTAAACCCAGTTTGGAAGCGCAGTTTGTCAATTACGTCCGCTCCGATGCCTTGCTGTTCAGTAATCTGGTTACGCCGAGGCTGGAGCATAGCAAGGCCGGCGAATTGCAAGGCTTGTTAGGCGAATTTCTGTTAAATGGCCGTTTGGCGTTTGCGGAAATCGCCACCGAGCGCGGCAATATTCGCGCCGACATCGAACTCAACGCTCAGCAGCAATTTCAGGAAGATTTTTTCTTCGGCGAGCACGACGACGATATTTATTTTCTGGCCGTACCGATTCTGAATCCGGAAGACGGCTCGCTGGCGATGTTAAGGCTGGGCTACGACGAACGGCAGATTCAACGCGACATCGCCACCATCTACCAGCGTAGCGCCTATTTTGTCGCGGTTTACATGGGCTTGACGCTGTTGGTGGTTGGGCTGTTCGGGCGCAAATTGGTTATGCCGCTGGAACGCTTGCGCGACGAAGCCGAACAAATCGCTGCCGGCAATCACACCGGGCAATTTAATTCCGGCACCAAGATTACCGAAGTGGCGGCGTTGGCCGAGCATTTGGAAAAAATGCGCCAAGCCTTGCTTTCCGCCCGCGACGCGGCGTTGCAGGCAGCCGGTGCGAAGAGCGAGTTTCTGGCGAATATGAGCCACGAAATCCGCACGCCGATGAACGGCATCATCGGCATGATAGGCTTGGCCTTGCGCACCGAACTCACCCCGCAGCAGCGCGAGTTTCTGGGGATGGCGAACAGCTCGGCGGATGCTTTGCTGCGCATAGTCAACGATATTTTGGATTTCTCCAAAATCGAGGCGCGTAAGCTCGAACTCGATCATGCACCGTTTAAAGTCCGTGAAAGCCTTGGTGACACCTTAAAACTACTGGCCGGCCACGCCCACGAAAAAGACCTGGAACTGATGCTGCGTATCGATCCGGAAACCCCGGACGATTTGCTTGGCGATGTCGGTCGCTTGAACCAGGTAATTATCAATTTGGTCGGTAATGCCATCAAATTTACCCAGCACGGCGAAATCGTGGTGCAGGTCAAGCCTGAATCGGTCGATGAAAACAAAGTCTGTCTGCAGATTGCAGTCAGCGATACTGGTATTGGCATTTCCCCCGATAAACAGCAGTTAATTTTCGAAGCTTTTGCGCAAATAGACGCGTCTTCCACCCGTAAATTCGGCGGTACCGGCTTGGGATTGTCGATTTCTTCGCGCCTGGTCGAGTTGATGGGTGGGCATTTATCGTTGGAAAGCGAGGAACATAAAGGCAGCACTTTTTTCTTTACCGCCGTGTTTGACCGGCACACTAAAAGTGAGCTGGATGCGCCTTTTCAACCCCTGATAGACGTCAAAAACCTGCCGGTGTTGATCGTGGACGACAATGCCATCAATTTACGCGTATTCTCGGAAATCTTGAATCATTGGGGGATGCGGCCGACTACCGTCGATAGTGGCGAGGCCGCCATCGCCGCATTGCGGAATATGGCGGAAACCGGGGAAGCCTATGCCTTGATTTTGCTCGATGCGATGATGCCGATCATGGACGGTTTTATGGTGGCGCAAGCCATCAGAGAGGATCAACGCTTCGAGCCGGTGACCATCATGATGTTGTCGTCTGCCGACCGTCCGGACGATTGCGAACGTTGCCACGATTTGGGCATTAATCTGTACGTGCGTAAACCGGTCAAACATTCGGAATTGTGGAATGCCATTCAATCGGCGTTGGGTAAATCCGCCAAAGCCTCTGAAGCCTCGCTCACAGTATTGGCCGAGCCGCCTCGTAAATTAAGAATTTTGTTGGCGGAAGATAATCCGGTTAACCAATACATGGCGGTGGTGTTGCTGGAAGAGCGCGGCCATACCGTCAAGGTGGCCAACAACGGCCGGGAAGTGCTGGATATATTGGCTACCGATACTTTGTTCGATCTGATCTTAATGGACGTCCAAATGCCGGTAATGGATGGTTTTCAGGCTACCGAAGCGATTCGGGCCGGCGAGCGCGAGACTGGTAAACATATGCGGATTATCGCGATGACCGCACACGCCCTGAAAGGTGATAAGGAACGCTGTTTAGCCGGTGGCATGGACGATTACATCGCCAAACCGGTGCAGGAGCAGGATTTGTTGGCAATGGTGGAGTGCTGGAATATGGCGGGAGCAGAACAAACGGATAACAACAGCGTGGCGTCGGCGCTCTTGGCCGAGCCGGCACTGGATTGGCAACAAGCCTTAAACCGGGTGCGCGGCAGACAGCAGATGTTGTGCAAAATGATGACTTTATTCCAGGAACAGTCGGCGCCGCTTCTGAATGACATGGCCGATGCGATACAGCGCCAGGATGCTGATTTATTGAGGCTATCCGCGCATACGCTAAAAAGCTCGGCCAACAGCATCGGCGCCTTCCCGTTCGGCAAGATCGCCCAGCAACTGGAGACGATGGGCCACGAGGCTGCCTTTGCTGATGCGGCCGCCAGTTACGAGTTACTGCAACAAGCCGGCATCCGGCTGGAGCCGGCAATTCAGGACTATTTGCACGAGTTTCAGGAATAATGCTGCCGCCGATGTTTTGGATAGCTTAAGTTAAGGAGATAGGCATGACTCATAAGCGCCAGCGCGATAAACCGTTAATCTTGATGTTGGACGATAATCCGGTCAACTTGGAAGAGTTGGCAGGCTTGGTCGATGAAGCCGGGTTTGACGTGTTGCGCGCGGAAACGGGAGAAATTGCCCTGGTCCAAGCCGTGGCCCAATTGCCCGACCTGATTTTGCTGGATGTGCTGATGCCGGGCATGGACGGCTTTACCGTTTGCCAGACCCTGAAAACCATTCCGACGACGCGCGATATTCCGGTGTTATTCATGACCGCCTTGGCGGATACCGCCGATAAATTAAAAGGTTTTCAAGTCGGGGCGGTCGATTACATCACCAAGCCGTTTCAGTACGAAGAAGTGCTTGCGCGTGTGCAAACCCACCTGACGCTGCAAAAGTTAAAGTTGGAGTTGCAAGAAAAAGAGCAACGCCTGTCGCGGATTTTCGAGAATGCGATGGATGCGATTCTGACGCTGGACGAAGCCGGGCGGATTACCTTGTTCAATGCGGCGGCGGAGCAGATGTTTCGTTGTAAAGCCGCCGACAATATAGGCCGGGCGGTGGATCGCTTTTTGTCGCCCGAGCTATACAAAACCCTGACGAATTTTCGTAACGGTGTGCCGGCGGAGCAGGCGATTTGGGTCTCGGAAGGCATGAGCGCGGTGCGCGCTGACGAGAGTACTTTTCCTATCGAAGCGACCATTTCCCGCGTGGAAGCCATCGGCCAGAAACTGTATATCCTAATCCTGCGCGACATCAACGAACGTAAAGCCCGGCAGCAGGCGGAAGCCGAATGCAATACCTTGCGCGGCATCAATCTATATCTACAAGAAGAGGTCTTGGCCAGCCGGGACGGCGAGGAATTGATCGGTAACTCCCCTGCATTGCATCAAGCCATGGATCTGGTCAGGCAGGTAGCTAATACCGACGCAACAGTGTTGATTACCGGAGAGACCGGTACCGGCAAGGAATTGATCGCCCGGGCGATTCACAATCTCAGTGCCCGCAAAGACAAAACCTTGGTGAAATTGAATTGCGCGACGATCCCGGAAAATCTGGCGGAAAGCGAGTTGTTCGGTCACGAGAAAGGTTCGTTTACCGGGGCGATTGCCCGGAAGTTAGGACGGTTTGAACTCGCAAACGGTGGTACCTTGTTTCTCGATGAAATCGGCGAACTGCCGTTGGAGATGCAGGCCAAATTGTTGCGGGTGCTACAGGAAGGCGAATTCGAACGGGTGGGCGGCACCCAAACCCTGACTTGTGATGTGCGGGTCATCGCCGCCACTCACCGGGATTTGGCGCAGTTTTCGCAGCAGGGTAAATTCCGTGCCGACTTGTATTACCGTCTGAATGTTTTCCCCATCAATTTGCCGCCGCTACGCGAGCGCAAGGAAGACGTGCCGTTTCTGGTGAAACATTTCATCGATAAGTACGCGGCAAAATTCGGCAAGAAAATCCAATCGATTCCGGAACGGATGATGGCCGATCTGCAAAGCTATTTCTGGCCCGGCAACATTCGCGAGCTGCAACATATCATTGAGCGGGCGGTGATTTTAACCAAGGGCAGTCAACTGGCCGCTGTCGATTGCGTGAATGTGATGGGTGCCGGCGCACCGACCGCTGCACCTATCGTCACGCTGGACGAAGCCGAGCGCGCGCATATTCTGAAAGCGTTGGAAGCGACCTCCTGGCGAATTGCCGGAAATCAGGGGGCGGCGAAGATTTTGGGGGTGCCATCCACGACTTTGCGGTCGCGGATGGAGAAGCTGGGGATTAGTAAACCAGCCTGATACTGGTTAGTTTTCAAAGACATCCACGCCTTTCGGCGCTTTGAAATTAAACAAGGCGTCGTCCAGCTTGGGATTAAGCTGGATGTTGGAAAAATAAATTCGGGTTAATTGTCCGAAATTGTCGCTCAGTTCCATACCGCCCAATTGGTTGCCGTTCAGGCCGATCAAAATGTACTTGAACCCGCTTTCTTCATTCTTGGGCGATAGTTTCACCCAGTTCATCCCGTCGTCTTCTTTGCCTTGTTCCTGTAGGATAAACTTTTCCTCAATATCCACTTCGCCGGTCAACAACAGGGCGGGAGTGGAGCCTAGCGAATCGTCCAACTGTTTGACCGTCACCTGTTCCAGATCGGCATCGTAAAACCAGACTTTGCCGGCATTCGACACAATCTCTTGCACAAAGGGCTTTTGGTAGTTCCAACGAAATTTACCGGGTCGGCTTAGATAAAATTTGCCGAGGCTGTTTTGCGCCGGACGGCCGCTTTTATCGAAGCTGATTTGTTTAAAATCAGCCGATAAGGCAGAGCTACTGGCTAAAAAATTTTTCAGCCGAGTAATCGGCGCATCGTCGGCCCAGGCTGACTGGGCGGTGGCGATCAGGAAAATCAGAGCAAAAATGTGTTTAAGCAACATAGTTAAAAAGGGTTCAGGTTATTAAGCCAGCTTTCGCCGGATTCCGGACTTGCTCCGCAGTCGGCAAATTGGCTGGGTCCGGAGCCATCCACGAACGGCATCAATTTAGCGCCGGGGCAGCCTTCATTGCTGAGCAAGCCGCTGGCAGTATCTATCCAGGTCATCTGTACATTATCGGGCGGTACCAGGCTGACCGGCTTCTTCGACACTTGCCGCATCAGCTCGGACCAGATTTGCAAGGCGCCGGTTCCGCCGGTCAAGCCGGTCGGTTTGTTGTCGTCGCGGCCAACCCATACCACCGATAGAAAATCGCCGCTAAAACCGGCAAACCAGCTGTCGCGTAATTGATTGGTGGTGCCGGTTTTGCCGACTAAGGCCATGTTCTGCGGCAAATAGTTATACGCGGAATGGCCGGTGCCGGCATACATCACTTCTTGCAAAATGGTGTTGGTAATAAAGGTGGCGGCAGGGTCGACCGCTTGACGCACGGTAAAAGGATAACTTTGCAGGGCTTTGCCGTCGGCGGCGTTTACCGCGCGGATCGAACGCAGAGGCGTGGCAAAACCGTCGCCGGCCAGGGTTTGGTAAAGCTGCGTGACTTCCAGCGGCGTCAAAGGTTGCGCGCCCAACAGGAAGGACGGAAACAAATCCACCGGCCGGCTGACCCCCATGCTTTTTAAGGTGTTGGCGACTTTGGCCAAACCAATGTCCATGCCAATCCGCACCGTCGCCATATTGTAGGAGTGGGTCAGGGCGCTATGCAGCGGCACGACGCCGTGTTCCTGATTATCATAGTTGTCCGGCGACCAGGTTTTGCCTCTTTCCGCTGGAATTTCCAGGCGGGTATCGCTGATAGGCGTGGCGATGGTGTAGCGGTCCGGGTATTCCAGTGCGGTCAAATAGACCACCGGTTTGATCAGCGAACCTATCGGCCTTACAGCGTCCAAAGCGCGATTGAATCCGGTGTCCTCGGCGTCGCGGCCACCGGCCAGTGCGACAATTTCGCCGCTATCGCGACGGGTTACAATGGCGGCGGTTTCCAGATCGTTACTTTTCGGGCTTCTCTCTAAATGCTTCAGTTTGCTGGCGATGGATTTTTCCAATGTGTCTTGGATGCGGGTATCCAAGGTGGTGACGATGCGCAGACCTTCCGAGGTCAGATCGTCTTCTTTATATTCCTGTTTCAGTTGGCGTTTCACCAGATCGATAAAACCCGGATAGCGATTGGCGGAGCGATGAATCACTGTCGCGACGCCAATGGGTTGTTTTTTGGCTTCGCTCAGTTGCTGCTCGTCGATAAAACCTTCAGTGTGCATCGCATCCAGCACGATGTTGCGGCGTTCCAGCGTGTGTTCAGGATTGCGGCGTGGATCGTACTCGGACGGTCCGCGTACCAAAGCCACCAAAGTGGCGACTTGATGCAGATTCAGGGTTTTTAAAGATTGACCGAAATAAAATTCGCTAGCCAAGCCAAAGCCATGCACTGCACTGGCGCCGTCCTGGCCCAGGAAGATTTCGTTCAGATAGGCTTCCAGAATTTCGTCCTTGCTATACCGGTATTCCAGAATAAACGACATCAACGCTTCCTTGAGCTTGCGACGCAAGGTACGTTTGGGATTCAGGAAAAAGTTTTTCACCAACTGTTGGGTGATGGTACTGCCGCCTTGCACCATGCCGCCGGCTTTCACGTTCGACCACATGGCCCGGACGATGCCTTTGGGCGAGATGCCGAAATGGTTGTAAAAATCTTTGTCCTCGGTAGACAGCAGGCCTTGCACCAGGGTTTGCGGCGCTTCGTCCAGTTTGATCAGAATCCGGTCTTCCTTGCGGGTCGGGTAAAAACTGCCGATTTGCACCGGGTCCATGCGCACGATAGCTAAGCTCTCGCCGGTGCCGGAGTCGGTAATACTGCCGATGCCGCCAGTAGTGAAACTAACGCTGATTTTGCGGCTGTCCTGAGGCGTGTTGCCAAAATTGAAGGCGCGGGTACGGATATTGATCTGGCCGCCCTTGATGTAATACGAGCCTTCGCCAGCCAGTTGATTGTCCTGACGGTAATGCAATTCAAGCAATAAGTCTTCCAGGTTTTTGCTGGAGATTTCATAACCGGCGTACAACTCGACCGGGCTGGCATATACGCGGGCTGGAATGGACCAACGCTTGCCCTCGAATTGCTGACGCACCGTGTAATCTAGGTAGCTGACATACACCGCCAATACGAAAGCCCCAATTAGCACCAGCGAAACCAGCGAGCGTTTCAGCCATGATGCTTGGGGTTGCGATTTTCTGCGTCTAACGGTCGATTTGCTGCTTCTGGGTCGTCTAGGCATTAAGTCGGTATCTGATCTCGCCAGCAGCAGTTAGCGGCGGCTGTGTGAATGGGGCGAAAATGGCACCGGCTGGTTCGGCGCAGTTCATTTAACTTGTTATTATCTAATAAAATGCGTACTTCCGCACAGATTGCTGGAGTTATTGAGGAGGATAGGCGAGTGCTGATACTAAAACTGTTTCCGGAGTGCTTGGCTCAGCTACCGTCGATACTGATGCGTTTCGGTTTGGTGCTGCTGCTTGCGTTGGCAACCATGCCGACTGTCGGCGCGGTCGAAAACCGGGTTGATATTGAAGCCTTTGTGCGTAACGGTTGTCCGCATTGCCAACAAGCCGAACAATTTTTGGCGTTGCTGCAAGTCGAGCAACCCGATTTAAGGATCGTTATTCGCAATATCTCTGCCGAGCCGGCCGCTTTGGAACGATTGCAACAGATTGCCGAATCCCGGCAAGCCGGGCCAATCAGATTGCCGACATTTTTGGTGCGTGGCGAATATATCGTCGGTTATTCCGCAGAAGCTGGTAGTAGCGGTTTGATTAGGAATGCCTTGCTTGCCGGTGCGCCGCCGAATGAAGCGTCCGATGCGGAGGCCGGTAGCTGCGAAGTACAGGTCAGCGAGTCGTGCGACGTGCCGGTTAGCCAGCCGGCGCCGCCCGAACCGGAGGTGTTTGCCGTGAATTTGTTCGGCCGGCGGATCGGTCTTGACGAGGTCGGCTTGCCAGCCTTCACGCTAGCCATGGGCTTGCTGGACGGCTTCAATCCCTGTTCGATGTGGGTGTTGATTTTGATGATTTCGATGTTGGCGCCTATGCAAAACCGGCCCAGGATGTTGGCGGTGGCCGGCACGTTCGTTGTGGTCGAAGGGTTGGCTTATTTCGTGTTTATGGCGGCCTGGTTGAATCTGTTTTTGCTGATAGGCTTATCGCGGGCGTCGGAATTGGCTATTGCCGGCATTGCCGTGTTGGCCGGTGCGATCAATCTGAAAGATTTTTGGGCGTTTGGTGTGGGCGTTTCCCTGTCGATTCCCGCCGCCGCCAAACCCGGCATCTACAACCGGATCCGGCGGATCCTGCAAGCCGACAATTTGGCGGGCGCGATGTTGGGTGCCGTGGTGTTGGCTCTGTTGGTACAGATCGTTGAGTTGCTGTGTACCTCCGGATTTCCAGCCCTTTACACGCGCATACTCACCTTGCGGGAATTGAACGGCTTGGACTATTACGGTTATTTATTGTTGTACAATCTGGCCTATATGCTGGATGACGTCGTTGTGCTGGGTGTGGGGGTCGTGACACTGAGTCAGCGCCGCTTGCAGCAAAAAGAAGGTCGTTGGCTGAAATTGCTTAGCGGCTTGGCGATGGTAAGTTTGGGATTGTATTTAATTATGCGCGGTTTAGGCGAGTAGATGGCAGGTTGGCGCGGGTCGCTAATTATCAGCGGTTGCCTTTATCACTACACTTGCGATAGAACCGAAACGAGATAGGAGAATTCGTGATTGATAACAAGCGCCGGCACCCGCGCCTAAAGCATCGTGCCAAAATTAAAATGACGGTGCCGGCTTCAGCGCAGGGTGTGGTTTTGGATATGCGGGATTTTTCCGAAACAGGCTTGTTTTTACTCTGTGCCAACGAATTGATCCCGCCGATAGGCGCGCTAGTGGAAGTGCAAACCACCGAATTCGAAGATGCGCCGGTACAAACCGCAATAGTGGTGAGGGTAGAGCCGGATGTGGGGTTTGGCTTGGAATTTTCGCCGCGTTGATCAGGCCGTGAGGTCGAGGAGTTCGCCGTTACGGCTGGGTTGTTTTTGCGAATTTAACAATTCCCCGCGGGCTTTATTTGCCATTGCCGCAGCCTTGGCGGCGATGCTTTGATCCGGGCCTGATGGACTGGCCGGCGCTAATGCCGCGCGGCGGATAGTTTCCGCTTTACGCAGGGTGGCTTCCGGGTTACCGGAAACCTCCGAGACATCAATACTCACTTCACCGCCGGTAGCGTAACGTTGACCATCCGGCCCCGTCACAAACGTAAAACGCGCCCCGCTGACGGCGATACCGCCGGCGGCACTTAAATGAGCTTGTTCGTGAGCTCTAACTTCCTGGTCGCGGGCTTTAAGCTCGGCAATTTGGCTTAGCTGTTCCGGACTGTATTGGCCGGATTGGGCGCTTCCGCTTTTCGCGGCTTGGGCGAGGGGTTCGGCAGACGCTGGTTCGCCGGTCGCGGCTAGGCTGCGGCCGGTCAGCCGATATAGCGAGGTTTGATTGGAAGAGGCGGTGACCAGCATGTTTGGCCTCGGGCGGATTCTGTTAGCTGGGTCTAAGAATACACCTTGACTTCATTTGACTTCAAGTAATCAAAGCATGTTTAGCCTGAGTTTTTGCGGTAAGGGGCGGCTATCAGTCTGGCTTGTTAATCTCTCGTACTCGCCATTCCGGTGGCTGCGGGCATCCCGTTTGTTAATTGCACTGGGCTCCGGCTTGTGCTGGAAAGACGATTATGAATTATCAGAAGTTCCCGCTAAATGCTCAGACTGGCCAATTTCTGCAAAGCCCATTGTGTATGCTCGCGGACCATCTCCGAATCGTTACTCAATCTGCCGCTCAATGCCGTCTTAGCCGCGTCGGTTGCTTTGCCATTACCCAGTGCCACGGCGATATTGCGCAGCCAACGCTGATGGCCGATGCGGCGAATGGCCGAGCCTTCGGTTTTTTGCAGAAATTCGGCTTCAGTCCAGCTAAATAATTCAAGCAAAGTCGCCTGATCCAAACGATGCCGGGGTTTGAAATCGCTTTCTGTGCTGAGTTTGGCGAAGCGATTCCACGGGCACACCAACTGGCAATCATCGCAACCGTAAATCCGATTGCCCAGCAAAGGCCGCAATTCCACTGGAATACTGCCGTGCAGTTCGATAGTTAAATACGACACGCAACGGCGGGCATCGACCTGATAGGGGCCGACGATGGCCTGCGTCGGGCAAATATCCAAACAAGCCCTGCATTGTCCGCAGTGGTTGCCGACTGGCTGATCGCTAGGTAAGGCCAAGTCGGTATAAATTTCCCCGAGAAAAAACCAGGAGCCGGCGCGGCGATTGATTAGATTGCTGTGCTTGCCTATCCAGCCCAAGCCGGCTTTCTCGGCGATGGCTTTTTCCAAAACCGGTGCGCTGTCGACAAACGCCCGATAGCCGAACGGACCAATCTCCTCGGCGATTTTGTCCGCCAGTTTTTGCAATCTATTCCGCAGCAGTTTGTGGTAATCGCGCCCCAAGGCATACCGGGATACGAAGGCGGCGGCCGGGTCGTCTAATAATTGCTTGCTGGTTGCCGATGCTTCCGGCAAATAATCCATTCGTGCCGAGATAATACTGCGCGTACCTTCCTGTAACAAAGCCGGGCGACTGCGTTTCAAACCGTGTGCGGCCATGTATTGCATCTCGCCGTTAAAGCCCTTATCCAGCCAGTGGTGCAGATGCTCTTCGGCGGTATTCAAATCCGTATCGCTGATACCAATCTGCTGAAATCCCAATTCCTCGCCCCAGTGTTTGATGCGTTCCACAAGTGCTTTAAGATCTTCAGCTGGGGGGGGAGTGTTCAATTAGCAGCGCCTTGGGAAATAGTGGGGGACATTGTCGTGGTCTAATAAGGAAGGGCACCCGAAGAGGTTGATAAGCTAACCTTATCACCCATGAAGATCAACCGCATCGGCGCTAGTTTTCGCTTATTCACCCCGCCCAGAAATAGGGACGGGTGAATAATAGTGTGTCGCGCTCCAAGTGCTACATTACTTAAGTCACTTGCAACGAATCCCCGTCAGTCACGACAGATTGCGTAGAAAAAATAAGTTGGCTTGCCGCGCTCGTTTTATTATTGACTGGAAAGGCGTGGTGACATCCGCATCAAGTAAAACTTGGACGACCGACTATGACAATTCTCCTGTATCCGGCTCATATCAGCGCCAGATTGACATTAGTGATGCATAAACTATTGCTGTGCCTGGCAATTTTGCTGCCGCATCATCCAGTGATTGCCGATAATAAACTACCTATCGGCGAGTTCAGCCAGAATCGCCTGGAGGGTTGGGAACATAAAAGCTTTAAAGGCGAAACCCAATACCGATTGCAAACACTCGACGGCGTGACCGCGCTGGTGGCCGATAGCCACGCCGCCGGTTCCGGCCTGTTCAAGGCGCAACGCATCGACCTAACGCAAACGCCATTCCTGAACTGGTCGTGGCGCATCGGTAATCGTTTATCCGGCTTGAACGAACAAAGTAAGGCTGGTGATGATTATGCGGCGCGGGTGTATGTGGTGGTCAAAGGCGGGTTGGCGTTTTGGCAAACCAAGGCTATCAATTTTGTCTGGGCCGGCAACAGCAAAAAGGACAGTGTCTGGCCTAATGCGTTTGCCGGCGATCATGCGATGATGATGGCTTTACGCGATCAGGAAGCACCGTTGAATGTCTGGGAACACGAAAAACGCAATATTAGGGCCGATTTCAAGCAATTCTTCGGTGAAGACCTCTCCGCCATCGATGCCGTCGCCATCATGACCGATACCGACAACAGCGGCGGCCAAGTCTCCGCCGCTTATGGCGACATCTGGTTTTCCAAGGATTAAGCATGCACGATACGAAACCTTTGCTGGTCAACAGCGATTTTCCGGCCATTTTTCGCAAGCCGTTGGAGATTTTGCAAATCAATCTGGGTTATCGGTGCAACTTGAGCTGTGTGCATTGCCATGTCAACGCCGGCCCCAATCGCATCGAGATGATGAGTCGGGAGACTATAGATGAAGTACTTGCGCTTGCCGAAACAGCCTACATTCATACGCTGGATTTGACCGGCGGCGCACCGGAAATGCATCCGGATTTTCGCTATTTGGTGCGAACTGCGCGTGATCGAGGCATCGAGGTGATTGATCGTTGCAATCTGACCATTCTGGAAGACCCGGAATACGCCGATCTCGCGGCGTTTCTGGCCGCACAGCAGGTCAACATCGTCGCCTCGCTGCCGTGTTATCTGGAAGAAAATGTCGACAAACAACGCGGTAAAGGTGTTTTCAAGGATAGCTTGGCAGCCTTGCAACGCTTGAATCGGCTGGGTTATGGCCAGCCGGACAGCGGATTGGAGTTAAACTTAGTCTTCAACCCGCAAGACGCCGTGTTACCGCCCGACCAGCAGCAACTGGAGCAGGCTTATAAACAGCACTTGCAGCAACATTACGGTATCGTCTTCAACCGTTTGTTTGCCATCGCCAATATGCCGATTCAGCGTTTCGGTAGCACCTTGGTCAGTCATGGTCGCTTCGAATCTTATCTGAGTTTATTGAAAAACAGTTTTCGCGCCGAGAACCTTGAAAACTTGATGTGCCTGAATACTCTCAGCATCGACTGGCAAGGCTATGTCTACGATTGCGATTTCAATCAGATGCTGGATTTGCCCTTGGGCGCCGCAGCCAAACCCAAAATACATATCGGCGAGTTGCGCTTGGAACAACTCAATGATGCACCAATCGCCACCGCAGCCCATTGTTACGGTTGCACGGCCGGCCAAGGCAGCAGTTGCGGCGGGGCTTTGGCCCGATGAATCATTCCTTTTCGGCAATTGCTTGACACATCGGACGGAACTGGCCGCCAAAGTTTTGAATTGTTGACGTCCAAATACCAGCGAAGCAACAAGATGATCTTGCCCGGATTTCACAGACATCCAGTTAAGAGATTATTCTCTGACCCTGAGGAGTCTTATGAAAACGAACAAACCTGAAACTGAATCCACCAAACGCAATCGCTACACCCTTCAGTTTAAAGAGCAAGCCATCGATCGGGCGAAACGAGATGGTGTTCCGCAAGCAGCCAAGGATTTAGGCATTGCTCAATCGATGCTGTATGGCTGGCAATCTAAAAGCCGACAAACAGGCCAATCCTTCGAAGATCAAAAGCTGCAACAAGCTGAACTTGCGCGACTCAAACGTGACATGCGCGCCTGGAAGAAGAAGTCGCTTTTTTAAAAAAGGCGGCGGCGTATTTATGCCCTGTGGGTACTTTGCGAAACAGCCCCGGTGAGGTAAGCCATGATTCAGCAACACGAACAGGAATTTTCGGTGGGTTTGATGTGCCGACTTTTATCGGTTTCCAGGAGCGGTTATTATCAATGGAAAAAGCGCTCACCGTCGAAACGCTACCAATTTCGCGAGGCATTGGCGGTCGAAGTGGAACGTATTTTTGAGGACGAAAAAAACCGTGTCGGTTCGCCCCGAATCGCCAAGCGATTGAACGACGAAGGGCACCGAGCCAGTCGACATGCTGTCGCCAAGATTATGAGAAGGCATGGCTGGCGAGCCAAAGCCGCTTAAAAATACAAAGCCACCACCAACAGCAATCACAGCTTACCGGTGACGCCAAACCTATTGGCGCAGAACTTTGAGGCGACGGCTCCCGATCAAAAATGGGTATCCGATATTTACCTATATCTGGACTGAGGAAGGCTGGCTGTATTTGGCTGTCGTCCTGGAATTGTATTCACGGCGGGTGATCGGTTGGGCCATTGCCGAACGAATGACCGTAACGCTCGTATGTGATGCCTTGACCATGGCGCTCTGGCGACACCATTTGCCCAAGGGCGTTATCGTTCACTCGGATCGCGGAAGTCAGTATTGTTCGGCGGCTTACCAAATACTGCTCAAGAAACACCAGCTGATTTGCAGCATGAGCAAGAAAGGCGATTGTTACTACAATGCCGCAATGGAAAGCTGGTACCACAGCTTAAAAGTCGAGGCGGTTCATGGCGAACGCTTTATGACTCGTGCAGAGGCCAAGCAACAGGTCTTCGACTATATCGAAGTGTATTACAATCGAAAACGGCTTCATTCCAAATTGGGCTATCTATCCCCTGAAGCTTTTGAACTTAAAAATGTCGCTCAGCAATGTGTCTGTGAAAAACGGGCGAGATCAATGGGTTACCGCAACCGATTGCATTATTCCAATCTACCCGGAAAACCGGAGTTTTGGAAAAAGAAACTTGCAGATAATCAGAGCAGAGATAGTAGGAATATTATCGACCTTAAGAAACTAGGTTGGAACGCTTTAGTTATTTGGGAGTGTCGAATTGGAGATTTACAGTCGCTGGCTGAAAACTTGCATTCTTACCTGCAAGCCAAAAATGAATAGTCTTTTTGAGAAAATGTAACTACATTTCTACGCCAACCTTCGGGAATGATAAAAAATTCGAATCCTGCAAACGCCTTATCGTGGCTACCATTAGGAGACCAATCAAATGAACATCGCCGACACCATTTACCAACACGTCAAAACCCTACCCCAAGACAGAGCCTTGGAAGTGCTGCATTTCGTCGAGTTTCTGGAATCAAAATCCGATTCAACAATCGAACCCGGAGCAAACGAGGCTGCGTTGAGTTTCCTGCAAAGTCTGCCGGTCGCCCAACGCAGCGACTCGGAAATTAACGCTGAATTTCACGCCTTACGCGAGGAATGGGACAGGTCATGAAGCTGTTCTTGGATGCTTGCTGCATCATTTATTTGATCGAATCGCAGCAAGAACAAGGTCGGAAAACCCGTGCGCTGGTTCATGAAGCGCTGAAATCGAACGCACAACTGGTCGTATCGCGTTTGTCTTTTCTGGAATGCCGGGTATTGCCGTTGAAATCAAAAAACTCTGCATTGTTGGATTCTTATGACCGTTTTTTTCAGTTGCCGGGCTTGGAAGTGGTCGAACTTGATGCCAACGTTATCGACGTAGCCACCGAGTTGCGCGCCAATCATCCCGGTTCCTTACGCACACCCGATGCCATTCAACTGGCTTGCGCTATAACGTCCGGCGCCGATCAGTTTCTGACGGGCGATAAAAATTTGGCGGCTATTCAGGAAATTAAAGTCACTGTTGTTTGACCATCACCTAAATGCTGAAAATTTGAGCATAGGTTATCCTTTTAAACTTCAAAGACAACCGACAGCTTTTTGGCGATTTGGGCGGTTTTGACAATGTCCGCATTGCCAAATCAGCATATCCGCACGTTCCAGGTCTCGATCCAGTTCCTCCAAATCCTCCAACAATCCCCGTATTCCGGTACGAAAATCAGTCTGGAGCGGCTGCATAACCGCTGATGCTACTTTGCCGGAAGCACATTACCGCCGCGTTTGGTTGAGCTTTTGAGCCGATTACAGTTCGATGGACACGGCCAAGCTGCTAAGCGATAGCCATGCGTTTCAAATCTTTCCGGGCATAAAGACGTGTGCCGCCCTCGTTACGGTCGGGAGCGGCCAGTTCGCCGATTTTAAGAACATCGCGGTGTTTAGGCGGCAGGCGCATAATGAGCGACAAAATATAAGTAGACGTCGTATCGTGTAGGTATTGCGCCAACCGAATACAAATTCCGGCTCCCGGCAACCACTGCCGGTTGCTTGATCTACCGGATGGCGATGTTTATTAAATCAGGGTAAGTAGCGGTTCTGAGGCTTTTGTCAGGCATTACCGGCAAATGCGACTAACAGGCAAGCGCAATTGTATTTAAGGAACACAGATGTTTAGCCATTCGACATGCAAATACCCAACTAAACCTAGCCTGCCCGGAATCGGTAGTTCAGTATGAAAACCCCCAGAACATTATTATTGCTGGGTATTGCCGTATTGGTGGCGACGTTTTTTGCGCTGGATTTGCAGCATTATCTGACGCTGGAACATTTAAAAGCGCGGCAGACCGGTATCGCTTATTACCGTCAGTCTCACCCGGTACTGGCTATGGCACTGTATGCTGCGTTGTATATCGCGGTCACTGCGCTGTCATTACCGGGGGCGACGATATTGACACTGGCCGGCGGCGCGGTCTTCGGTGTGTTATGGGGAACCTTGATCGTCTCGTTTGCCTCCAGCATCGGCGCTACCCTGGCGTTTCTGGCCGCGCGTTTTATGTTGCGCGACTGGGTCAAATCCCGCTTCGGCAACCGCTTGCAGGCCATCGACGACGGCCTGAGCCGTGATGACGCATTCTATTTATTTACCTTGCGCCTGGTGCCTTTGTTTCCGTTTTTCATGATCAATTTGGTTATGGGGTTGACGCCGATCAAGACCCGCACCTTTTACTGGGTCAGCCAGGTCGGGATGTTGGCCGGCACACTGGTTTATGTCAATGCCGGCACCCAGTTGGCGAAAATCGATTCACTCTCCGGCATCCTGTCTCCAGCCTTGCTCGGTTCGTTTGTCTTACTCGGCATGTTTCCATTGGGAGCAAAAAAAATGCTCGAAGTCGTTCAACAACGCAAAGTCTACGCCGGCTGGACTAAACCCGACCGTTTCGACAACAACCTGGTGGTGATCGGCGCGGGCGCCGGCGGCTTGGTATCGGCTTATATCGCCGCAGCCGTCAAAGCCAAAGTCACGTTGATCGAAAAGCACAAAATGGGCGGCGACTGCCTGAACACCGGTTGCGTGCCGTCGAAGGCGCTGATTCGCTCGGCCAAGCTGTTGTCGCAAATCAAGCGCGCCAAGGAATTCGGCATTGCCAAAGCCGAAGCCGAGTTCGATTTCGCCGAAGCGATGGAGCGGGTGCAGCGGGTGATAGAAACGATAGCGCCGCACGATTCCGTGGAGCGTTATACCGCGCTGGGTGTGGAAGTGATCGAAGGCAGTGCCAAAATCGTCTCGCCCTGGGCGGTGGAAGTCACGTCAGCCGACGGCGTCAAAACCATATCCAGCCGCGCTATCGTCATCGCCGTCGGCGCCCGACCGTTTGTGCCGCCGATCCCAGGACTAAAAAATATCGATTACCTAACCTCGGATAACGTCTGGAACTTGCGCGAATTGCCCAAGCGCCTGCTGGTGCTGGGCGGCGGGCCGCTTGGCTGTGAACTAGCGCAAACCTTTAATCGTCTAGGTAGTCAAGTCACGCAGGTGGAAATGACCCCGCGCCTGATGCTACGCGAAGATCCGGAGGTATCAGACATCGTCCATGCCCGTTTTCAGGCAGAAGGCGTGGTGGTCAACGTCAATCACACCGCCAGGGAATTCATCGTCGAAAACGGCGAACACATTCTACTGGCGGAAACTGAAGGGCAAATTGTCAGAATCCCGTTCGACAAAGTGTTGATCGCCATTGGCCGCACCGCCAACGTGGCAGGCTATGGCGTCGACGAACTGGGCCTTGCCTTGTCGCCGCGTCTTACCCTGGAAACCAACCCCTTTCAGCAAACCAATTATCCTAATATCTTCGCCGTCGGCGACGTGGCGGGGCCGTATCAATTTACCCACACCGCCGCGCATCAGGCCTGGTATGCAGCGGTCAACGCCTTGTTTGGCCAATTCAAGAAATTCCGTACCGATTATTCGGTGATCCCCTGTTCGACCTTTACCGACCCGGAAGTGGCCCGCGTGGGTTTGAACGAGCAGGAAGCGCAAGCGCAGAATATCGCTTATGAAGTCTCTCGCTATGGCATGGCCGATCTGGACCGGGCGATTGCCGATAGCGAAGCTCACGGCTTTGTTAAAGTGCTGACCGTGCCCGGCAAGGACAAAATCCTCGGCGTCACCATCGTTGGCGAACATGCTGGCGACTTACTGGCTGAATTTGTGCTGGCGATGAAATACGGTATCGGTTTGAATAAAATCCTTGGCACTATTCATGTCTATCCCACCCTGGCGGAAGCCAATAAATACGCGGCGGGCGTCTGGAAGCGCAATCATGCGCCCAAGACTTTGCTGGCATGGCTGGGGCGTTATCATACTTGGCGGCGCAAGGTTTAAGCCATGCAAACGCTCTGTCCCGACAGCGTACTGCTGATTTTTTGCAAAGCGCCGATTCCCGGCCAAGTCAAAACCCGATTGCAACCGGCCTTAAGCGCCGAACAAGCTGCCGCAGCACACCGGCAATTGACTTATATGACCCTGGATCGCGCCTTCCAGCAGCCTTTGTGTGCGGTTGAGCTGCACTGCGCACCAGACGCCAGCCATAACTTTTTTCAGGATTGTGCGCGGCGTTTTCCGCTGACATTCAAGGTGCAACACGGCGCCGACTTGGGTGAACGCATGCACCGTGCCTTTGCTGATGCGTTGGGCCGATACCGCCATGCCTTGCTGATGGGTTGCGATTGCCCCAGTCTTTCTAGTGACGATTTGCTTCGCGCATTGACGGTGTTACGCGAAGGTCATGATGCGGTTATCGCACCAGCCGACGACGGCGGTTATGTGATGATCGGCTTAAACGAGATACAACCGAGACTGTTCAGCGATATGAGCTGGGGCCATGATCAGGTCATGGCCACCACGCGCAGCCGGGCAAAAGACATCGGTTTGAACCTTTACGAACTGGATAGCCAATGGGATGTGGACACTTACTCCGACTGGCTGCGTTATTCAGCTATGCGTCATACCCGCATGGAAGCGGGTATCCAGTGCCATGGATGGTGGGCTTCGAATCATCCCTGAAGCCTGGATTCGGGCAATCCCTGCCGGAATGACGATCTCTCGGGCGCCAGCTGAAATCAGGAAAAATTATGAGCGGACCCCACCTTGATGCGCATTATTGCCGAGCGGAATTTGTCGGCATTCAGGCATAGGCTGTAAAGCGAATTGGCCGCTACTTGATGAGAACGGTTCACTGGCTATCAGATCGCCCAATGTCGTGTAGCAAAACCGACAATTGAACATCTACTGAGCTGTTTCTGGCTGATTTTTAAGGATTTTTTGTTGGCATAACGCTTGCTTTTGGATTTATAGCCTCTGCCGGTCACGCTTTAGTTCCTCTGCAATCGCGCTTTTCCGATAGCTTGGGAGTAATCGGGAGACTGAAAATTGATCGGCCACGATCTTCCATTCAACTGTTAACTTCCGGGACAGAATATGCCAGCCACTTTTCAACTTAAAGCCAACGACGACAATCAGTATTCCTTTTCTTTTGTGAACAGTAAGGGCGAACTGATTCTGATCAGCGGCGATTACGACAACAAAGAAGAAGCTCTCCAGGGCATTAAAGAAGTGCGAACCGGCTCCTTAATGAGCAACCAGATTGCCGCCAGCAAGGTTCCTGAAGGCGATACTTTTTTTGTGATTAAAGATGCGGCCGGCGCCATCATTGTCAAAAGCGTTTTATTCAACTCGAACATGGTATTCGACAATGCGCTGCACACGGTTAAAGACAATGCCTGCGTTGCCGAAATCGTCGATCTGACGCTGTAAACTTGGGCTGAAAGCGCGGCTTTAATTTTTACATAGCGAAAATAGGTAAAGACAATATGGGTGTCGAGCTAAAAATTGTTCGAGAATTGGCCACGGTATGCGTTACTGCAAGCGAACTGGTGGCAATTGAAAATCTGATTAAAGGCGAACTGGCCAAGCCGGCATTCATCGAGCAATTCGACAAAATGGCAAACTCAATCAAGGAGTGCTACAGCGTAAGCACCGCGAGTTTGCAGACTTGGCTGGCGATGACCACCGAAACCGAATTTTGCGAAAAATTCGATGCCGCCTATGCCCACCACAAAGCCACTTACCTCAGTATTACCAACCGGCCGCGGGTGGCATCGGAGCGGGCTTACCTAGACTACATACTGCTCCGGGAATTTAAGGAAACCCAAACCGCTTATCCGCTACTAAAACTGACCTTTGCACGGCTGGATGAGTTTATCGACAAATGGATTACAAATGATGCCTGGCTGGCGATGTCCATCGAGAATTTGGTAAAAATGCTGTATCGATTTCTGACCGAAGTCGCCGAGCTTAAGCAAAAAGACCCAACCGATGCATTCACTATTTATCAAACGCTGATGGCCGCGTTGCGCCCTTATTGCGCCTTGCTTGAAAATAACTGGAAAGTCCTGGAAGAACCCGTTGCGGAGACAGAAACGGTATAAAGCCATTTCAGAAACGCCGTCACGGGGTAGGGGACGGCTCAAGTGTTTATATTGAAGGGGCGCGTTGTTATTGGGCGAACAGCTTGCGTATCGTCCGCAGATTAAGGCCCAGCGCCACGGTTTCGGCTACAAACGCCGGCCAGGCTTGCCAGATATAATCGTTGCTTATCCATGCCACACTGGAAGCCAACAGCACGACGCGCATGCGGCGATTATCCAGATAAAACAAAGCCAGTGTAGTGTTGATTACCGCAAACGCCGGCAATAAAGAAACCGGGCCTTGCCAAGAGAATGCCGTAAGCCCGCTAAACAAGGCTACGAACCCTGCCGCCGCCCAGTGCCGGTAAAAACCTTTCTCCAGACGGTTGGACAGCAGGGTGCGCAGGGCGGTGCTGGCCATGGTCAAGCCGGCGGTCCAGGCATCCAGCAACAGGTATTGCACGGCCCACAGCACGGCCCCGGCCGCGGACCAGCGCCGAAACGCCAGGCCATCCGGCAGACAATAAGCCCGCCATTCCACCAGAATGCCAATCCCGCCAATCAGGTAAGCGAGATTCAGCAGATTCAAATCTAATTGCAAGTGCTAAGTCTTACCGCTGAGCCTTCTTAGTGGGGAAATTCCATCAATTTGTTACCGCTGCCCCGGCATATTTGCAAGGCAGATACTCGGCTTTCCAGAGATTGGCTTTAACGTAGGCTTCCAGATCAATGCCCACTAAATCCTGCCGCGTCGCGGAGCCGTCTTCCAGGGCTTTAGCCAATACCCGATTAGCCACAAATAAACTGACTTGTTTTAGATCGCCCACCGGCGGGAAGATCAGGCCGGCAGTCAAACAATTCTCCGCGATGTAGTCGGCCAAGGCATAGGCAGACTCCAAGACCATCGCGTCGCTAATCCGGCTGCACTCGCCCAACACCGCGGCAAGGCCCAAGCCAGGAAATATAAAGGCATTATTGCCCTGCCCAATCGGATAACGCCGGCCTTGATATTGTACGTCGGCGAATGGGCTGCCGGTTGCAACCATTGCCGAGCCTTGCGTCCACTCCAAAATGTCTTCCGGCGTGGCTTCGCAATTGGCGGTGGGGTTGGATAAAGGGAAAATAATGGGGTGAGCGTGGTTTGCCGCCATGGTTTTAATCACGGTTTCGGTGAACAATCCCGGCACGCCAGTTAGTCCGAGCAATACGGTGGGCTTGGCATGAGTGACCACTTCCAGCAGGTTGGGTACCCTATCATCGGGAATATCCCAATCGTGATAACTTTCCTGAGTATGCGACAGCGGCAATTTGTAGGCCTCGGTGGTGGCTTCCTTGACCACCAGACCGTGGGCATCGACCACGAAAATCCGCTGCAGAATTTGCTCCATGGTTAATCCTTCGCGCAGCATGCCTTTCTTGATGGTACTGGCCACGCCAAATCCGCCGGCACCGGCGCCTACCACTACCACGGTTTGCTCTGCCAGGGTTTCGCCTTTCTTACGGCAAGCCGACAGCAGGCCAGCCAAGGCCATCGCTCCAGTGCCTTGGATGTCGTCGTTAAAACAGGGCATAACATCTTTGTATTTCGCCAATAAATCGAAGGCCACGTTTTTGGCAAAATCTTCCCATTGGATAATGGCTTTCGGCCAGACTTTCTGTACCGCAGTGACAAATTTATCGACCAATTCGAAATAAGGCTGGTCGTGCAAGCGCTGGGTGTGTGCACCTAAATAAAAAGGATCGTCCAGCAATTCGGCGCGGTTGGTACCCACGTCCAGATTGACCGGCAAGGTTTGAAACGGACACATGCCGCCGCCGACGGTATACAGCCCCAATTTGCCGATGCAAATCGCCAAGCCACCCATGCCTTGGTCGCCGATACCCAGAATCGACGAGGAATCGGTCACCACAATCATGCGAATATCGTGCAAGGGGTAGTTTTGCAAAATGGTTTCGGCCCGGTCAATATTGGCTGCCGAAAAAGTCAATCCGCGTGTGGTGGTAAAGTTGGAGCTGAACTGCTGTACCGCCAAGCCTATCGTTGGGGTGTAGACGATGGGCACCATTTCGTCCAGATGCCGTTCCAACAGCGCGTAAAACAGTACTTCGGTGCGGTCTTGCAGCGCCCGGAGAAATTGATACTTGGAAATATCATCCGCTTGCTTTTGATAATTGGCATATAGCCGGTCGAGCTGCTGCTCCATATCCGTCACTTGCGGCGGCAGTAAGCCGTCCAAGCCCAGTTCGATGCGTTCCTGCACACTAAACGCTGTGCCTTTATTGGTTGCCGGCAACCTGAGTAAAGTCACGCCCCGAATCGAAACTTCTACATATTTGTTACCGTCGGCATCTAGCCGGTAGTCGAAATAATCGCTTAGCGTTGTCATTAAGTTTCCTTGAAAATATTTAATCGAAATCCAGGGGCTAACCAGGAGTTCGAATAGCGCAAACTATGGCGCGTGTTCCCTTTATAACAGCCTAATCGGCGATGCGGTAGCCGAAAACATGCTGAATGGGCACTTTTTTTGTCGCTAATAGTTGCCGTGTTTCAAGGCGGTGCATTTACTGGGGGTTTACCGTAAAAATGCCCCAGATTGGCGCTTGTGAGATGATGTTCAACACGCTTTCCAAAGAAACAAACAACACTTTTCCCACGTGAATCAAAAAAAACTGTTTGGTCATCCCATCGGCTTGTTCGTGCTGTTTTTCACCGAAATGTGGGAGCGATTTTCCTATTACGGGATGCGCGCCTTGCTGGTGTTGTACATGACCCAACATTTAATTCAAGCCGCGCAAACCAATACGTTGGTATTCGGATTTGCGCCGCTACAGACGGGTTTGCAGGGATTGTTCGGGCCTTTGTCCACGCAAGCCTTGGCCTCGCAGATTTACGGTTTATATACCGGCCTGGTGTACTTCACCCCGCTGTTCGGCGGGATTTTGGCCGACCGGGTTTTGGGGCCGCGCAAATGCGTGATAGTAGGTAGCGTGTTGATGGCCATCGGTCATTTCCTGATGGCCTCCGAAGCGTTTTTCCTGTTGGCGCTGCTGTTTTTGATTCTGGGTAATGGCTGTTTCAAGCCCAATATTTCGACCCAAGTGGGTAGTTTATATCCGCCCGGCGATCCGCGACGCGACGGCGCGTTTACGATTTTTTATATGGGCATCAACCTGGGCGCGTTTTTCTCGCCATTGATCTGCGGTACCTTGGGGCAACGCTATGGCTGGCATTACGGCTTCGGCGCCGCCGGCATGGGTATGTTGCTGGGCTTGCTGGTGTATTTGCTTGGGCAAAAGTATTTGGGTGCGGATCAATTTGTTAAACGTGCGACCGACGTGATCAAGCCTGAGCCGCTGACTATCAAGGAGTGGCAGGCCCTAGGTGGATTAATGGCTTTAGCGGTACTGAATATCCTGTTCTGGGCAGTTTATGAGCAACAAGGTAATACTTTGCAACTGTTCGCCGAGCACAATACCGATTGGCATATCCTGGGTTGGGAAATGCCCTCCACCTGGTTTCAATCCCTGAATCCGGCCTTCATATTCCTGTTGGTGCCGCTAATCGACCGAATATCCAGGTACCGTGCCAGCCAGGGCCGGCAAAGTTCCAGTGTCGGCAAAATGGCATTCGGCTCGATATTGTTGGGCGCATCGTTCTTGGTGCTGATTTTCGCGATTAGCGATGTGCAATCCGCCGAAAAAATCAGCTTTCTGTGGTTGGCGCTGTGTACCTTGATTTACACGCTGGGCGAACTTTATTTATCGCCTGTCGGTTTGTCGCTGGTCAGCAAAGTCTCGCCACCACGTTTGGTGGGGATGTTGATGGGCATGTGGTTTTTGTCGACGTTTTTCGGCAATTATTTGTCGGGCTACATCGGCAGTTTTTACGAGCAAATGCCAAGACAGGATTTCTTTCTGCTATTGGCAGCGATGGGCGGTGCTACCGGCTTGGCGATTTTTGCTTTCAAACCGCTGTTAAAAAAGGCGGTCGGGGCGGATTAACTATTGCGGATCAGTGTTGGCTGGACAGTCGCCATTGACAGGTTTGGGGTCAGGCTGCTTTTAGCCGGTACTTGGCAATTATTTTGATTCTTCTCAGAATTCTTTATCCAACCGGTTTTGCAACTGTCGGTATAGCGATGCTCGCCTTATTGCGGCAACTCGAGCACATCATCACATGAACACCAGTCGCTACCCGTTCGCTCAAACAGAGCGGCTTGTCCAAACCCACTGAAACCAGGTCGGTAAAGTTTACTGTTAACCCGGTTCCTGAACTGCAGCCGACAACAAAGCTTCAGCTATAACCTGTTGGGCCGCAAAACCGCCGCCAACAAAACCGGCTCCGCCATCGGCTATATCTGTGGCAACGCCGGCGGCAAACTCCTGGCCTATCTGTATGATCCGGCCGATATCCGCTCCCGCACACCTGGCTGGAAGCCACAGCGTTCCGAGTCGCCGCCAGGCACTACACTCTCACTGTTTGATCGGATGAGCCCATCTCAGCAACAGGCGCTGTCAGTCTTGATGGCTTCGCTGCCGGGTCCGGGCGAGCAATCGAATAAGCCGAAATGCCGGGTCTTGTCGCCCAATACTCGGAAGTGTTCGCCATAGCGGCTACCGGCCAGCATGTCGGCGGTGTTACCGCAGACTCTTAACGGCCGGCCGGTTTCGAAATGATGATGATCGTCCAAGTCGAAACTGTGCGGGTGTTGCTCAATAGTGCCCAAATAAGTCGCGACTTGGCCGAAGTCCTCGCAACGATCTTCCAATGGCATTTTAAAGGCGCGCACTGTCACTGAATCGAACTTGACCATGCCGATTTTTGCGAACACTTCCGGGTCGTCGATGCTGATGGGATTTTGTTTGACCTTGCGGACATCGGGGCAGCCTAAGTCCTGCAAAATGCGCCGGAAGTCTTCCCAATACAAAGCGCCACCCAGGCATTCGCCCAATAAAACCGGGTCTTGGCGCAGTTCGAATGGGATGCGGCGGTCGGCAAATACATCGGAAAAATACAGTTCGCCGCCGGGTTTCAATACCCGGAATATTTCCGCCAGCACACTGGGCTTTTCCGGCGATAGATTGATCACGCAGTTGGAGACTACTACGTCGATACTGTTGTCGGCGATACCCACGGTGTGCAGGTTTTCGATGTGACCGTGCAAAAACTCAACATTGGCAAACCCAAAGCGTTCGGCGTGCCAGTTGCGATGACGCACGGCAACTTCCAATTGCTCGGGTGTCATATCCACGCCAATTACCCGTCCTGTCGCGCCGACCAGTTTCGACAGCAGATAGCAGTCGCGGCCGGTGCCGCAGCCCAAATCCAGCACCGTTTTACCAGTCAACGCGGGGGGTAATGGTGATCCACAGCCGTAAAACCGTTCCAAGATTTCGGGATGCAGGTTGACCAGCAAGGCTTTTAAATAGCTCGGCATGGCGTCGATGCTGCAACAGGCGCTGGTTTTTAGATCGTTGCTGGATTGCAAGACCTGGCCGTAGTAATGGCGGACCGATTCGCTGATTTCGATACTGGTAGTCATGAAAAGCCTCGTATTTTTATTATTGAAGATAAGTGCTAGGCGTATGAAATGGCAGCGGAACAGATAGCCATGCAGGGTAAGGTCAGCAGCCAGGATAAGGCAATCGATGCGATCACTCCAGTATTGGCCTTGCCGCGGCCAAGCCGATACCGAATAAAGAACCCACCGAAACGTGGGGGGGGGGGGGGAAACCGGCATCCCAAATTTGCTGGCGAAAATTACCAATAATGCGCTGACCAGGTTGGCCGGCAAACCTTGAAGTTGTCATGGTCACCGTTAGCATAGGCGTCTGCCGAGTAAGCTTGTGCACAAATCGGCGGTTTAACCGCTAGATTTTTCATCGACTCTGGAAGACGCGATGGGATGAATTCTCAGCGAGGCCTAGCTTAGCAGATACCCGTCGACGTCCCTCCATCCCGACACCGAACGTCCCATCGATTCTCTTTAACTTTACCATACAAGCCTATCGAAGGGCACACCCGCCCGGGCTTCGACGAGCTCAGCCTGAACGGAATGCTCGTGATAAATAGGGCCGGGTTAATACATAGTTAAACCCCCAAGCCATGAATAGATGTGGCTGAGGCGAGATGACAGCATTAAAGCCTTGAGCAACTGGTTATTGCCGGTACAGCCCAATGCCTCAGCAAACGGTAACCGGGTGTGGGGGGCATTGCACAGGTTCAAAATTCCGACATCGCGCGATTTTTATCCCGTTTGCCCGGACTGTGCTTGGTGTAATGCTACGAAGTCGGACATCGCCAGGCTACCGATAACGTTGGCATCGTCGTCCAGTATGTCGTAAAGCACCCCGGTGCCGCGGATGCTGAACAACAGGATGACGTCAATGTCGCCGCCGCCTTCCCGGTGCGGCACGTCGCTGGCCGGGCTGAGGGTGTAGCTGCCGACCGGTCTGATTTCCTTCAATGTGCCGTCGGCGTGGTAGATTCTATGTTCGCCTTGGATGACAAAAATGTGGTTTGGCGCTTTGTGTCGGTGCAGCACTATTTGTTGGCCGGCGGCAAATTTGAACAAGACGTCGGCAATGTTGGCGTCGGCGTCGATGTTCAGAATGAAATAGCGTAAATGCTCAAATCCCTCCAGGGTTTGCCAATCGATACGGCGGTCGTCGAAAAGATATGTGTTCATGGCGATGTTTTCTTTTTGATAGTGGCTGGGTGTGAGACTGATACGCAGGCTGATGTTTGGGCTCTGAATATCGCGAACTGTTGCAGTTTAGGCGAGACGGCGGCTTGGGTAAGCTGATATTTGCCCGAAAAAGTCGGGCAAATTGCCCGCGCTTACGTGGCTGTCGAGCCGCTTGGCCGACATCAAAGGCGGGCAGTTAGCCAACGCTGCGGACCCTGCGCGGCTGGCGATAACGGCATAGGGTTTGGCTGCCAGCGGCTGTTTGTTGTAGGATTTAAGTGTGAACCGGCCAGCCGTTTACGGCAGGCTCCTAAAATAAACGCGTCCATAAGCGTGGCGCAACTCAACTCAACATAGTGAATTATGAAACAGCCGGAGATGAGCATCGATGCTCGCAAGCAGGAATTGGCCCACTATTTGGATAAACAACCTTATATGACGGAGTTGGATGGCATTAACTTGAAGATTGCCAAAAATGTGTTTCCGTCCGATTTTGGACTAACCAGCTCTTTTTTCGGGAATTTCATTCTGCAACAGCCGCCCGCTGAAATGGCTTTGGATATGGGCTGCGGCAGCGGCTATTTCGCGTTTTTGTTAAAAAAAATGGGCTGCGAAAGCGTGATGGGTGTGGACTTTAATCGGGATGCGGTGCATTGCACCTTGGAAAACACGCGTTTGAATCCTGAATTGGCGCCTATCGATTTTCTGCACAGCGATTTATTTGCCGATGTGCCGCACACGCTGTTTGACCTAATTGTTTTTAATTTCAATTATTATCCGTCCGACGGCACCTTCGGGCTGAACGAAGACGGTGGGCGCGATATATTGAAACGGTTTTTCCACCAAGTTAAAGACTACATTAGCGAGCATACGCGGATTTATATTCCCTATTCGGAATTTGTCGGCGAGGAGCACGATCCGAAAAATATCGGCCCGGATTTCGGTTTCTCGGTTACCGTGGAAGAAAGCACCGTTAATCATGCCGGCGCGCATCATATTTATAAAGTCATGAAAGCGTAATTCTTTCGTGACATCTGTAATGTCATTTTCGATGGCACGGGGCCAGCATTTAGCGATAGCGGTTTGCCAGGTGCTTTTAGGAATTCCTTTAACGTCTTTTATCTAATGGTGGAACAATGATTGTCGCTAGCTGGAACATCGAAAAGAACGGGCAGGGCTCGGCAATAGAAAAGCAGGCTTTGGTTTCAGGTTTTATCGACAATATGCTCAAACCTGCGATAGTGGATGTGCTTTTTATTTGCGAGGTGCACGGGGCTCGGGAAGATGCTTATGTCAATTTCCTCGATAAAGTATACAACCAGACCGATTGGCCCAGTTATTGTGTGCAGTGCTTGCACGGTGGGCATAGCAATAGCTATGTTGTGGCGATTCGTCGCAAACCTGGCCTGGACTTTGGCTTTCAGGGGGATTTTCTAGGCCTGAACCGAGGGTTGTTTTCGGTCCACGCACATGCATTCGCTCACTATAACGGTTACCTTCATTTTGGTCACTTCAAGTCCGGTCAAACCGGATTGACAAAGTATCAATTGAAAACAGCCGCAAGTATGCAGGATGCAACCTGGGCGATCACCGGGGATTTGAATTGGGAAATCGGTAACCACGCGAATTTGGACATTCAGGGATCTCATCCACACGATGTCTGGCAGGGGCAAGGTACGCATAAAGCCAATAGCGGATTGGTTAATACCTTAGACTGGGTTTTGGCTAGCAATTTGGTGCGGATTGAGCCGATTCCGCTCGATCCGAGAGTTTATGATATGGATGCGCCCGATCATCGTCCGTTGCTCTTCAATATAACCTCTGCGGACCAAGTTATCTTCTAAAGCACCGGTATCGAAAAATATGCGGCTTGCGGATTCGAGGTGGATAGCTCCCGTTCTCGGCATTAAACATCTTGTGGCCGATTTTTTGAGTGATGCTATGTCGGCGGGGCTAAATGCGGCCCTGCGCCGCGCCGCCTAGCGGCCTGTTTGGCGGCTTTTTGCTCGCGGATGACGGCCAGTTCCAACATTTCCGTTTCTATCATCTCGGGGGTCTCCAGGGTGATTTGGCCCAAGATGCCGGCGCGCAGTTCGTTCATTAATAGCTTGGCGGCTTTGTCCAGTTCGACGATGCCGCCGCTACGCAAACAGCCGCGTTTCGCGCCGATGGCTTCTAGCAGTGCAAGTGGTTCTTCGGGCAAGGGTGTCAAACGATAGCGCTGGCTTAACTGGTCTGGATAGGCTGTACGCAGATATTCCAGTGCATACAGTGCGATGTCGTCGTGTTGGAAAGCCGTATCCTTGATGGCGCCGGTTACCGCTAGTCGGTGGCCACTGTGGCGGTTTTCCACATTGGGCCAGAGTACGCCGGGAGTGTCGGATAGTACGATGTTATTACCCATATTGATGCGTTGCTGCTGCTTGGTGACGGCGGGTTCGTTGCCGGTCTTGGCGATGGTACGCCCGGCCAGCACATTAATAATGGTGGATTTGCCGACGTTAGGGATGCCCATGATCATGGTGCGGATGACCTTGTTGGCGGCGGTTTTCTCCGGCAGCATCTTGGCGCACAAGTCAATAATCTGTTTGATCTTGTCCGGTTGTTGGGTAGTGACGGCCAGGGTTTTGACGGCCTGTTCCCGTTCCAAATAGGCTTGCCATTTTTTAGTCAGTTCAGGATCGGCCAAATCGGTTTTGCTGAGGACGCGGATGGTGGGTTTGTCGCCGCGCAGACTGGCCAGCATGGGGTTTTGGCTGCTGTAAGGAATGCGTGCATCGAGTATTTCAATCAGCAAATCGATGTCGGGCAAGGCGTGCTTGATCTCCTTGCTGGCCTTGTGCATGTGGCCGGGATACCATTGAATCTGCATGGGTTGTGCTGCGGTAAGTGGAAAGTTGACAGCATTGTACCTTTTATTGAGCCGGCGCTATTGATTACTCGTGTGCCTTTAGGGCTTATAGATGCCGGATGGTTAAGCGCCCTTTAACAGGGATAGCGCCCCGCCATGTTTAAAGGCGGGATTTCTGCACGCCGCAGCGCGCCGCGGCGGTAGACGTAGAGGGCCGGTTGTTGCTACAATCCAGTCTATTTTTGGTGCTTTTGGCACATCTCGACGCAAGTCTTTCACACTCATCCCGGAGAAAACTCTATGGCAATTAAAGTTGCAATTAACGGTTATGGTCGTATCGGTCGCAATGTCATGCGCGCTTTGTACGAGTCAGGTCGCACCAACGAGATCCAAGTTGTCGCTATTAACGATTTGGGCGATTCCAAAACCAACGCGCACTTGACCAAATACGATACCGTACATGGTAAATTTCCATTCGATGTGTCTGTCGACGGCGATTACATCGTGATCAACGGCGACAAAATTCGCGTATTTGCCGAAAGAGATCCTGCCAAATTGCCTTGGGCTGAGTTGGGTATTGACGTTGTGCACGAGTGTACCGGTTTCTTTACCAGCAAAGCTAAAGCGTCCGCGCACATCACTGCCGGCGCAAAAAAAGTCATCATTTCTGCTCCTGGCGGCAATGATGTCGATGCAACCATTGTTTACGGTGTTAACCACCAAACCCTGAAAGCATCCGACACCGTTATCTCCAATGCCTCTTGCACCACCAACTGCTTGGCGCCATTAGTCAAGCCTTTGATGGACACCATCGGTGTTGATCACGGTTTGATGACGACCATCCACTCGTATACTAACGACCAAGTGTTGACCGACGTATACCACAGCGACTTGCACCGCGCGCGTTCCGCTACGCAATCCATGATCCCCACCAAAACCGGTGCGGCAGCGGCGGTTGGTTTGGTATTGCCGGAAATGAAAGGCAAACTCGACGGTTTTGCGATGCGTGTACCGACCATCAATGTTTCTGTGGTGGATTTGTGCTTTCAGGCATCACGTAACACTACTAAAGAAGAAATCGACGGCATTTTGCGCGAAGCGGCTGCCGGTCCATTGAAAGGCATTTTGGCGATCAACGACGAGCCATTGGTGTCTATGGACTTCAACCACAACCCACATTCTTCAATCTACGAAGCGGGTCTGACCAAAGTCACCGGCGGCAATTTCGTGAAAGTCCTGTCCTGGTACGACAACGAATGGGGTTTTTCAAACCGTATGCTCGATACCACGGTTGCTTTGTTCAACGCTAAATAAGGGTTTACATGCTGCTACGAAGAACGAAAATCCTGGCTACGCTGGGACCTGCTACGGACAAGCCCGGTGTACTTGAAGAGTTGTTCGAGGCTGGAATCGATGTTGTAAGGCTTAATTTCTCGCACGGTTCGGCGCAGGATCATATTGATCGCGCCAACCGCGTTCGCGAATTAAGCAAGAAAACCGGCCGCAGGGTCGGTATTCTGGCTGATTTGCAAGGTCCCAAAATCCGTATCGAACGCTTCAAAGACAACAAAGTCTGGCTGGAAGAAGGTCAGGATTTTGCCTTGGATATTAATCTGGGCAAACTTGACGGAGATAATACCCAAGTGGGTATCAGCTACGAACCTTTGGCTCGCGAAGTTAAACCCGGTACCCGTTTGTTGCTGGACGATGGCCGGGTAGTCCTGGATGTGGTCGATGTGATCGACAATACCCGCGTCAACACGAAAGTGGTAGTGGGCGGCGATTTGTCCAACAACAAAGGTATCAATTTGTTGGGCGGCGGCTTGTCTGCAGCGGCCTTGACCGATAAGGACAAGGAAGACATCAAAACCATTGCGGTGATTCAAGCCGATTACGTGGCGATCTCCTTCCCGCGCACCGCAGCTGATATGAACGAAGCCCGTGAGCTTTTGCAAGCAGCCGGTTCTTACGCCGGCTTGGTTGCCAAGGTAGAGCGTGCGGAAGCCATGGAAGTTATCGACGAAATCATCTTGGCCTCTGACGCGATCATGGTCGCGCGTGGCGACTTGGGGGTTGAAATCGGCGACGCCAATCTGCCAGCCGCTCAAAAACTGCTGATCAGTCGTTCGCGCGAACTGAACCGGGCCGTGATTACCGCGACACAGATGATGGAATCGATGATCGAGAATCCGATCCCAACCCGTGCGGAAGTATTTGATGTGGCCAACGCTATTGTCGACGGTACCGATGCGATCATGTTGTCCGCGGAAACTGCCTCCGGCAAGCATCCGGTGAAAACCGTGCAAGCCATGGTGCGTATCTGTCTGGAAACGGAAAAGCAACCTAGCGTGACCAAATCCATGCACCGGATGACCGACAAGTTCGAACGGATGGACGAAGCCATTGCGATGTCTGCAATGTATATGGCGAACCATACCAAAATCGCCGGGATAGCGTCTTTGACCGAATCGGGCTCCACGCCGCTATGGATGTCGCGGATTAGCTCGGATATTCCTATCTTTGCCTTCAGCAGCCAGGAACGCACCCTGGGTCGTGTGACCCTTTACAAAGGTGTATTCCCCATTCCGTTTGCCAAAGAGAAGATGGAATCGGTCAGCGTAACCGACAGTCTGATTAAGGCTTTGAAAGTCCGTGGTGTCGTAAAAGCGGGCGATGCGCTGATTCGCACCAAAGGCGATTTGACCGGCGCCAGCGGCGGCACTAACTCCCTGAAAGTTATCATCGTCACCGACTAATTTTTTAGTCGGCTTGCCTTGTTTCGCGGCGTTCGGTTTATCCGGACGCCGCGTCTTCAACCTATTCTAAGCAGCATCCAGTTTGGCATAAGCCAGCATCAGCCATTTGATGCCCGCGTTGCGGAAGTTGATTTGCACCCGTTCCTGTTCGCCTTCGCCTTCCATTTGCAGGACCACGCCTTCGCCGAATTTCTCGTGCCTGACAGGCTGGCCCAGTTTGTAAGTACCCTTGCTGCCCAGGCTTTTGGTTTGCGATGCGCTATTGGTCGCCGGTCTGCTGACGTTGGCGCGTAACCTGATTTCCTGAATTGATTCCTGCGGTAGTTCGCGCAAAAACCGTGAGGCGCGCGGATAGCTGTCTTTGCCGTACAGGCGCCGGGATTCGGCGTGGGTCAGATACAGCTGTTGCATCGCTCGAGTTATGCCGACGTAGCACAGGCGGCGCTCTTCCTGTAACCGGCTGGCGTCGTCCAGCGCTTGCTGAGAAGGGAATAGGCCTTCTTCTAAGCCCACTAGAAATACCAGCTTGAACTCCAAACCCTTGGCCGAATGTAGCGTCATTAACTGCACGCAATCTTCATCGACTTCGCCTTGCATTTCACCGGCTTCCAATGCGGCGTGCGCTAAAAACATGTCCAACTCGCCCATGTTCTCGGCGTTTTCACTATCGTAGTCGAACAAGCGCGCGGCGTTGACCAGTTCCTCCAGGTTTTCTACCCGGGCTTCGCCTTTGTCTTGTTTTTCTTTCTTATAAAGTTCGATCAGGCCGCTGGTCTCGACTACTTGTTTGACGGTTTCATGCAGACTCAGCTCTTTCGTCGTTTCGCCGAGCGCAAGAATCAGGTTTAAAAAGCCGCGCAAAGCATTCGCTGCGCGGGCCGGCAACTGATTTTTCTCCAACATCACCAAGGCTGCTTGCCATAGCGACAGCTGTTGTTCGCGGGCCAGAATCCGCATGTCGTCTAGGGTCTTGGCGCCGATGCCTCGGGTTGGCGTATTCACTACCCGTTCAAAGGAAGGATCGTCGTGTGGATTAGTCGACAAACGCAGATAGGCGAGGGCGTTTTTGATTTCCATGCGCTCGAAAAAGCGTAGGCCGCCGTAAACCCGGTAGGGCGTGGCGGTGGTCATCAAGCGTTCTTCGAATTGCCGCGATTGGGCGTTGGAGCGATACAGAATCGCTGTGTCGCTACGCAAGCCGCCATCCTTAACCCATTGCCGAATTTTCTCGACCACGAAATAGGCTTCGTCTTGCTCGTTAAACGCCGAATATAGAGAAATGGCCTGGCCTTCACCGGCATCGGTCCATAATTCCTTTCCCATCCGGTTGTCGTTGTTGGCGATCAAGGTATTGGCGGCTTTCAGGATATGGCCGCTGGAGCGATAGTTCTGCTCCAGGCGGACGATGCCGTGTTCGGGATAATGCTTTTGGAAATTGAAGATGTTTTCGATTTTGGCACCGCGCCAGCCGTAGATCGATTGATCGTCGTCGCCGACCACGAATAGATTGTTGTTGCCTTCGGTGAGTAAGCGCAGCCAGGCGTATTGAATGGTGTTGGTGTCCTGGAATTCGTCGACATGGACTTGTACGAAGCGCTGCCGATAAAACGCCAATAAATCTTCGTTATCGCGCAGCAATTCGTGAGCTCTGAGCAGTAATTCGGCAAAATCCACCAGGCCGGAGCGTTGGCATACTTCTTCGTACGCCAGATAAACTTGCTTCATCTGCCGGTTATAAAAATCGCCGCTGTCCTGCATGTGCTTGGCGCGGATGCCTTCGTCTTTTTGCGCATTGATAAACCATTGCGCTTGCTTGGGCGGCCATTTGCTGTCGTCCAGATTCAGGTTTTTCATCAGCCGTTTGATGATGCGCAATTGGTCGTCGCTGTCCATTACCTGGAAGGTTTCCGGCAGATTGGCTTGCTTGGCGTGTTGCCGCAGTAAACGGTGAGCCAGGCCGTGGAAAGTGCCTATCCACATGGCGCGGGCTGGAGTCTCCAGTAACTCTTCGATACGGTTGCGCATTTCGTTGGCGGCTTTGTTGGTAAACGTTACCGCCAGGATGTTATAAGGCGAAATCTGGTTGACCTGGATGTGCCAAGCGATGCGATGGACCAGCACCCGGGTTTTGCCGCTACCGGCGCCGGCCAGTACCAGCATGGCTTGCATCGGGGCAGAAACGGCCAGACGTTGATCGTCGTTTAGAGAGGTGATGATAGAAGAGACGTCCATTTTTTATAACTTGCAGATTTTGAAGAGCTGTGTATATTTGCTTGCCTTTAAGGGAAAGCCGTGCGTCGGGACTAATAACTACAACACAGAGAGGATTGGAAATGAGCTTCGATTATAAACGTTTGATCAAATTTGAGCACAACATCGGCGAGAAAGATAAGAAAGTCCGCATGGTTTCAGGGGTGGTACTGCTGAGCGTTTCGCTGTTTACCGCCAGCATATTGATGTTGTTGGTTGGTTTGGCCTTGGTTGCGACCAGTTATTCAGGCTGGTGCCCGGCATATTCGAGTTTGGATAAAAATACCTTGGGTAGCAATACGGCTTCCGAGGGCTAATCAGCCTTAGTTGCTGGCTCCGAATCCGCGATTCCGGCGCGGATTCGGATTCAAGAGACTTTGTTAATCTTGTTTGTTGTATTCGCCTTCGATAATAGTCTGCGAATTGCGTGCTTGTTGAAATACCGGGCCCACCTGGGTTTGCAGCAAATGGTGCTCGATGATGTACTGAGCAATCTTTCTGCGTAAGGTCGGGATTAGGCAAGCGAAGCCGAGCATGTCGGTGAAAAATCCCGGTGTCAATAACAGCGCTCCGCCTACCAGCAAAATGGGGCCTTCGATCATTTCATAAGCCGGAATTTCGCCTTGCGCCAACCCGGACTGGAAGCGCTGCCAGGTGGCGAAGCCTTGACGACGCAGCAGCCAAGCACCCAGTACCGCCGTAAACACCACCAATAGAATAGTGGGGAAGGCGCCGATCAAGCCGCCAACTTGCAATAGCACGTAAATTTCCACAAACGGCACGATCAAAAAAGCGATAAACATAATTTGCATGGTTTTCATGGTCAGCTCGGTTGCGGTAAAAAGCCGCTAATACTAAGAGCATCTTGGTGCAATTTCCAGGATAATATCGCGATGTATCAATTGATTCTTTGTACCTGCCCGGATGTAGAGGTTGCCGACAAGCTTGCCGGCGTTCTCATCAGCCAAAAATTAGCCGCCTGCGTCAATATACTGCCGGGTGTGCGTTCGGTTTATGAGTGGCAGGGCCAAATCGAAACCGCTCAGGAACATTTGCTACTCATCAAAAGTCATCAAGACCGTTATGCGGCGATTGAGGCGACCTTGAAAAGCCTACACCCCTACCAACTCCCGGAAATTATTGCGGTTGCGATAGAACGCGGCTCGCTGGACTATTTGAAATGGATAGACTCATGCCTTGGCATCGACTGATTTTATTATGTTTGTTGGCTGTTTTTTGGCGCACTGCGGCGGCGCTCGATAGTCAGGATTTTTTGCCACCGGAGCAAGCATTTAAGTTAACGGCCACAGCAGGCACCGCCGATAAAGTCGAATTGCACTGGCAGATAGTCGAAGGCTACCACCTGTATCGGGATAAAACCAAGTTTCAATCGCAGACCGAAGCGATTCAACTGGGTCAGGCAGTCATGCCGGATGGACTTGTTGAGCATGATCCGAGTTTGGGCGAAGTGTCGGTCTATCGAAATGCGCTCGACGTGGTGTTGCCGTTGATTAATCCAAACCGTCAAACCCAACTGAAGCTGTTGGTTAAATATCAGGGGTGTGCTGATGCCGGCGTCTGTTATCCCCCGCAAAAAGTGCTGCTGGATGTTGCCTTGCCGTTAGCGCCGCCCGCTGCAAATAGCGGAGCGCTTAATCAATTTGTGAAAGGCTTAAAGGGCTTGACGCCGGGTTTGTTTTCAGAGGAGTTGTTGCCGCCGGAGCAAGCGTTTCAGTTCTTCGCCAGTCTGAAAGATCCAAATACCGTGCAAGCGAGCTGGCAAATAGCCGAAGGTTATTACCTATACAAAGATAAGTTGTCGCTTAAATTGCAGGGTGTTTCGCAGACGCAATTGACGCCTTTGCAGCTTCCGGAAGGGGCCGCCTACCACGATGCGGAATTTGGCCAGGTGCAAATCTACCGCAGTCAGATCAGCATCGACGTACCGCTACTACGCGGAAGCTCGGCGGCCGAAACGATCAAATTGCTGGCAAAGTTTCAAGGTTGTGCCGACCGTGGGGTCTGCTATCCGCCGATGCAAGCCGAAGCGAGTTTGGACTTGCCGGCTGCGGACGCCTTGGCACCAGTCAAGCCGGCTGCGGTAGCCGAGTTGTCGGAGCAGGACAAAATCGTCAATGCTTTGCGACATGATAGTTTAGCGCTGACTTTATTCAGTTTTTTTGGATTCGGTTTGCTGTTGGCCTTTACGCCCTGTGTATTTCCGATGATCCCCATTTTATCCGGGATCATCGTCGGTCACGGCGACCAAATCGGCACCCGTAAGGCATTTTTGTTGTCCTTGAGCTACGTGTTTGCCTCGGCTTTGATGTACACCGTATTTGGTGTGCTGGCAGCCTTGTTCGGCAGCAACCTGCAAGCCACATTTCAAGAGCCTTGGGTGATCGCGGTGTTTTCGGGCTTGTTCGTGCTGTTATCGCTATCAATGTTTGGTTTTTACCATTTGGAGTTGCCCAAGTCCTTGCAATCAGTCTTGCATCACTCTAGCGATAAGCATCGCGACGGCTCTTATCTTGGCGCTGGCATTATGGGGGCGCTATCGTCGCTGATCGTAGGGCCTTGCGTGGCAGCTCCGTTGGCGGCGGCACTGATTTATATCGGTCAGACTGGCGATGTGGTGTTGGGCGGTTCGGCTTTGTTCTTGATGGGGCTTGGCATGGGGGCACCCTTACTGCTGTTGGGAGCGTCTGCCGGCAAGCTGTTGCCAAAAGCCGGGTCTTGGCTGAATTCCACTAAGGCGGTGTTCGGCGTAGCCATGCTGGCCGTGGCGGTGTGGATGCTGTCGCGGATTTTGCCGGCAGCGGTGACGATGTTTTTATGGTCTTTGTTGTTGGTTATTCCGGCTATCTTTCTGGGCGCCATCGATCCTCTGCCGGAATCGGCCTCGGGTTGGCGCAAGCTTTGGAAAGGGCTGGGTATCATCATGCTGGTGTTTGGCGTCTTGCAATTGATCGGCTTGAGTGCTGGAAACAGCAATCCGCTTCAGCCGCTGCAAGGAATGGGCTTTAATGCCCAGGCCCAGCCCGCTGCAGGTCTAAGCTTTCAGCGGGTGGCTTCGGTCGCAGAATTAGAGCAACGCATCCAGCAGGCGTCGGCCAGCGGCAAACCGGTGATGCTGGATTTCTATGCCGACTGGTGTATTTCCTGTAAAGAAATGGAGGCTTATACCTTTACGGATCCACAGGTAAAGCAGCAATTGGCGAACTTCGTGGTGTTGCAGGCCGACGTGACGGCGAATAATGAGGCAGATAAAGCCTTATTAAAACGCTTCGCACTGTTTGGGCCACCTGGCATTATATTTTTCGGCGCCGATGGGCAGGAACGGGCAGGGCAGCGCGTGATTGGCTATCAGGATGCCGCTACTTTTTTAAAAACCTTGCAACAACTATGAATAAGAAAATTATACTTACGGTGGTCGCCATAGCTTTTATTGGTTTAGCGGCGGGTCTGTTTGCCAGACAATATTTTTCTGCTACCGAGACCAGTCAACCGGCGCCGCAACTGAATTTCAGTTTGCCTGATCTGGCGGATCAGCCGCAGTCGGTCTCGCAATGGCAAGGCAAAATTTTAATTATCAATTTTTGGGCAACCTGGTGTCCGCCATGTTTGAAGGAAATTCCCGAGTTCATAAAACTTCAGGACGAGTATAAAGACAAAGGCGTGCAATTTGTCGGCATAGCCATTGAAGAGAAGCAGCCAGTAGAAGATTACCTGAAACGTATCAAGATCAATTATCCGGTATTGATTGGTGGCGAAGGGGCCACGATGTTGGCTCAACAGCTGGGTAATGTAATCAATACTGTGCCGTTCACAGTAATCATTAACCAACAAGGGCAAATTGTGCATCATCAGTTGGGCGAATTGACGCGAGAGAAAGTGTTGGAAGTGATTGGGCCGTTGTTGACGGCAAAATGACTGAAAAATCGGTAAAACGCTGTCTAATGAAGTGAAAAGCGGTTTATCTGGACAAAAACCTACAAATTAGGCAGAATTCCTTTTTGTTTAGTATTTTTGTTCAGCATCGGCAATGGCAAACCTCACTGTTCTCAATGGACCCAATTTAAATCTGTTAGGCATTCGAGAACCAGGGTTATACGGTAATAAAACATTGCAGAGTATCCAGCAGGCAATGGAGCAATTGGCCCAAACCCTTGGGCATCAATTAAGCTTTATGCAAAGCAATGCCGAGCACGAAATTATTGAACACATACATCAAGCTTATCGGCAGGGTGTCGATTTTATCATTATCAATCCTGCCGCATTTACTCATACCAGCGTGGCTATTCGTGATGCCTTGCTGGCAACCAAGATTGCATTCATAGAAGTACATTTATCGAACGTGCATGCCCGTGAGCCTTTCAGGAAGCATTCGTATTTTTCGGATATCGCCGTTGGCGTTATTTGCGGATTGGGGGCGAACGGTTACCAATTGGCTTTGCAAGCCGCTCATCAGATATTACTAGAGAGAACTCAGAACAATGGATATTAGAAAAATAAAAAAACTGATTGATCTTATCGAGGAATCCGATATTGCAGAAATTGAGATTCGTGAGGGCGAAGAATCAGTAAAAATCAGCCGTTATTCGGCGGCTGCGCCCGTGCAATATGCAGCGCCGGTTGCTGCGCCCGTGGCCGCCGCAGCGCCGGTTGTTGCGGCCGCTCCAGTTGAAGAAAAAGTCAGTGGTCATGTGGTTAAGTCGCCCATGGTCGGTACCTTTTACCGTTCGGCGTCGCCCGGTTCTGCGTCGTTTGTCGAGATTGGTCAGTCGGTTAGCAATGGTCAAACCTTGTGCATTATCGAAGCCATGAAAATTTTGAATCAGATCGAAGCGGATAAAAGCGGCAAAATCAAACAAATTCTGGTTGAAAACGGCCATCCGGTCGAATACGGCCAACCTTTGTTCATCATCGAATAACCGACAAAGGGGCTGGACTAATGTTTGAGAAAATTGTTATCGCCAATCGCGGCGAAATTGCTTTGCGTATTTTGCGGGCCTGTCGCGAATTGGGCATCAAAACCGTGGCGGTGTATTCCGAAGCGGACCGCGATTTAAAACACGTAAGATTGGCCGACGAAGCTGTCTGTATTGGGCCTGCCGCGTCCGCCGGCAGCTACTTGAATATCCCGGCAATTATCAGTGCCGCCGAAGTGACAGATGCCGAAGCCATCCATCCCGGTTACGGATTCTTATCCGAAAACGCCGATTTTTCGGAGAAAGTCAGTCAAAGTGGCTTTGTTTTTATCGGTCCGAGGCCTGAAACCATTCGGATGATGGGTGACAAGATCGCCGCAAAAAAAGCCATGCAGGCAGCGGGTATCCCTTGTGTGCCGGGTAACGGCGATCCTTTGGGGGAAGATGATGAAACCAATCTGAAAATGGCGCGGGAAATTGGTTACCCGGTCATTATCAAAGCGGCTGGTGGTGGAGGCGGTCGCGGTATGCGCACTGTGCATACCGAAAGTGCTTTGGTGAATGCGATTGCAATGACCAAGGCTGAAGCCGGTACCGCGTTCGGTAATAGCACCGTCTACATGGAAAAATTTCTGGAAGATCCGCGTCATATCGAATTTCAGGTGTTGGCGGACTCGCACGGCAATGCGATACATTTGGGTGAACGCGATTGCTCAATGCAGCGCCGCCATCAAAAAGTCGTCGAAGAAGCCCCTGCTCCTGGCATTACCGAAGAGCAACGTAAGCAGATGGGTGAGCGTTGCGCGCTGGCTTGTCAGGAAATCGGTTATCTAGGTGCGGGGACTTTCGAGTTTCTCTACGAGAAAGGTCAATTTTATTTCATAGAAATGAACACGCGGGTGCAAGTCGAGCATCCGGTCACCGAGATGATTACCGGTTTCGATATTGTCAAGGAGCAACTTCGGATTGCTGCTGGCGAGCCTTTGTCCATCACGCAAGAGCAGGTGAAGTTTACCGGTCATGCAATCGAATGTCGGCTAAATGCCGAAGATCCGAAAACCTTTATGCCTAGCCCAGGGGTGATCGATCAATTCCATATGCCAGGCGGGCCTGGCATCCGTTGCGAAACGCACATTTATAATGGCTATAAAGTGCCGCCGTATTACGATTCCATGATTGGTAAGTTGATTGCGCACGGCGACGATAGGGCGAGCGCGATCGCCCGGATGAAGACCGCGCTGAGCGAAATGGTGATAGACGGCATCAAAACCAATATCCCATTGCAACAAAGCATCATGGCTGACGCGGCGTTCGCCCAGGGTGGGCAAAATATCCATTATCTGGAAAAGAAATTGGGTATCCATTAATTCGGCTTGGGCGAGGAGATTAATAAAGTGGCGTCTCCTTTCCCAGCTAAAAGCTTTTTATAACTATGGCCTGGCATCAGCTTTCCGTTATCACCGACGAAACCACCGCTCCCGACATATCGGAGTTTTTCAGCGAACTGGGCGCGGTTTCGGTGACTTACAGCGACGCCGATGATGAGCCGGTGTACGAGCCGGCCATCGATCAAACAAAAATCTGGACCCGTACCCGGGTCACCGCCTTGTTCGAGCTCGATACTGATCCGGATATCGTACGCAACTTGCTGTTCAATCAATTCATAGGTCAGCCCTTGCAGGAATGGATAGCTGAGGTTTTGCAGGATCAGGCATGGGAACGGGCGTGGATGGAGCATTTCCAGGCAATGAAGTTTGCCAATCGTTTGTGGATTTGTCCCAGTGGTCAGGAACAGCACGAGCCCGGCACGGTTTGCATGACTTTGGATCCGGGCTTGGCGTTCGGTACTGGAACGCATCCGACTACTGCATTATGTTTGGAGTGGTTGGCCGGTAACGATATTAAAGACAAAGTATTAATCGACTACGGTTGTGGCTCGGGGATTCTTGCCGTGGCCGCGCTGTTATTGGGCGCCAAGCAGGCGCATGCGGTGGATATCGATCCGCAAGCGTTGACCGCCAGTCAATACAACGCCGAAAAAAACCAGGTACAGCAACGAATCGATTATTATCTGCCCGAACAGTTTTCCGCGTTTGCAGCTGATCTGGTACTCGCCAATATTCTCGCTAAACCGCTGATTGAGCTGGCCGCAACTATTGGCGCATTTGTCAGGCCGGGCGGGCAGTTGGTTTTGTCGGGAATTTTGAACGAACAAGCCGAATCTGTAGCAGCAGCTTATCGCGAGCAGGGCTTCGTTGTTGCGCCGCCGGTCAGTCAGGAAGACTGGTGTCGATTGGACGCCTATAAAACTGACTGAATAGATGTATAGCCGATGTCCGCATTGCGCTAAGCAGCACGAAGTTACCGTCGAGCATTTGCGGCAATCGCGTGGGTTGTTGGATTGTAAGGTATGCGGCAATTCTTTCGATGCGTTGCGATTCCTTAGTGAAGATGAGGATGTGGTGCTAGCGGATGAGTCGCCATATCCGGATGATCAAATTTCAGAAAAGCGGCCGCAGACTCCGGCGGTTTGGTTTGTCGCAACCAACTTGGCGTTGCTGTTATTGCTGGCGCAAATCCTGTATTTCGAGGGCTATCGTTTAACTATGCAGCCGCAGTTCAGGGCGGGTTTGGATAAAGTCTGTGCAGCCTTTGCTTGCCGGTTAGCGACGTATAAAAATATTGAGGAATTCAGCGTTTCGCATAGCGATTTGCGGGTTCAGAGCGATAGCAGCTATTTGTTTAGCGCCGTGCTTAGCAATCAGGCACCATTTGCGCAAGTGGCGCCGGATTTGAAGTTGAGTGTGTTGAATTTTAATGGACAGGTTATTGCAGAGCGGGTGTTTCGCACTACAGAGTACCTGTTAAGACCAACGGGACTAGCCCCAGAGCAGACGGTCGAAATCCGTTTGGCTATTGTGGCGCCTGCCGCGTCAATTGGCGGTTACACCTTTACCTTACTTTAGGGCAATATGAGCTACCCGGAACTGTTTCTGAAAAAAAACGAAGACAAACGCCTGCGGCAAGGGCATTTGTGGGTGTTCAGTAACGAGGTTGATAGCCAGCGCAGCCCATTGGAGCATTTTACGGCCGGCGACCTAGTCCTTGTCCACGATTCCGGCGGTAAGGCTTTGGGCATAGCTTATGTCAATCCTCATGCACTCATTTGCGCGCGCTTGTTGACGCGTAAAACCAATATCAAAATCAGTGAAAGTTTTTTTAAAGCGCGCTTGATTCAAGCTTTGGGTTTACGCGAGCGCTTGTTCGATAGACCCTATTATCGCTTGGTGTTTGGCGAAAGCGATGGCCTACCGGGCTTGGTGGTTGACCGCTTCGGCGCTGTGCTTTCCGTGCAAATTACTACTGCGGGAATGGAGCGGTATAAGGATTTGCTGGTCAAGGTTCTACTTGAGCTGCTGGCGCCAACCGCTATTCTGCTGAAAAACGATAATAGTCAGCGCCAGTTGGAAAGTCTGTCCTTGGAACCGGAACTGGCTCACGGTGAATTGCCTGAGCAGTTAATAATCGAAGAAAACGGCCTACGTTTTATAGTCAATGTCGCAGAGGGCCAGAAAACCGGCTGGTTTTACGATCATCGCAACAGCAGGGCGCAGCTTGCGCAAGCTTGTCATGGTTTAAAGGTGTTGGATTTATTCAGTTATGCTGGCGCCTGGGGTATTCCCGCCGCAGTGGCAGGCGCTGCGGAAGTGTGTTGTGTGGATAGTTCAGAGAGCGCGTTGGCTTTAGCCGCGGCTAGTGCCGAGTTGAATCAGGTGCGGGATAAAATGCAATTCGTGCGCAGTGACGTCTTCGAGTTTTTGAAGCAAGCACGTGAACAGCAGCAGCATTACGACGCGATCATACTGGATCCGCCAGCGCTGATTAAACGCAAAAAGGATTTCAAAGCCGGGTATGAAGCCTATCGACGCTTGAATCATTTGGCGCTACAAGTTTTGTCGAATAATGGTATTTTGGTCTCGGCGTCATGTTCGCATCATTTGAGTAGAGATAATCTGCATGAAATTCTGCGCTCTTCGGCGCGCCACATTGATCGACACCTGGTGTTTTTCGGTGCCGGTAGTCAAGGCCCGGATCATCCGATTCATCCCGCCTTGCCGGAGACCGATTATTTGAAAACCTTTTTTTGTGCAGTATCCAGCCGGCTATAGTCAATCATGGTGGATTCCAAGCCCCAATGCGGTTTGTGCGGTCAGCGGGTGTTGATTCCCGGTTTTGAGCTCAATACTTTGCTGGGCGAAAAAAAATTCTGTTGCGAAGGTTGTCGCAGCATTTTTCAACTGCTCAATAGCGAGCAAATAATAATAACGACTCCAGAGGAGAAAGAAACATGAAAGCCTGCGAATCTTGTGCAGACCGCGTCAATATCGGCTGCCATCATAAACAGATGCCGGTAATATCCAGAGCTATCGGTTTGCTGTTTATCTATTTGCCGATTTTGACCTTGCCGTTTGTGATTACCAGTGCTTATTTGACTTATTTCAGTCTGAAATTGGTCGGTGCGGAAAATGTCAAAAAATGGGGAGATTTTTTACCGGCCAGGGCGAGTCACCGGTATGATTTAAAAAATCAGATTACGATGGACGGATCATTCAAATTCAGCATGGCGCAATCGAAATTATTCTGGATTTTGAATTGCACTTGGTATTGTCCGGTGAGCGTGGGCTTATTCGAATGGCATGCTTACTTGGTGAAGGTGGTGGAAAACTGGTGGTGTCCATTTACCCATGACCGTAAAAACAGCTACACAGACGGTGCTATCGATCAATCTTTTTGGCATATTTACCCTGAAGAAAAAGCTAAATTGAATGAAGAAGACAAAAGAAACCCGATTTTCACTGTCGACCCCGATGCCTAAAGGTATGTTATTTGCCCGTAATGATGTGTCACTTGGCTTTAATAAAGCTCGGGGATAATGGTTAGATTTACCGGTCAGCGCTATTGCGATTGCTCGGGTTAGTAAGTAGGACCAAATTTCCATACCGCGTAACAAATAGTGCCGGTATGGGAGAAATTTAAACATCAATTCTTATTTTCGACACGGAATGAATACAGAGAATACGAAACCGGCCATTGTCTGGTCATTATGGGGTGCGGCTTTATTGCTGCTGTGCGTGGTGTTCAGAGATAGCCTTATCGAAATGGCGACGACATGGACTAACGTCGAAGAATACAGCCACGGCTTTTTCATCCCTGTCATCACCATTTATCTGCTGTGGGCGCGGCGCGGCGAACTGGTTTTGGTCGAAGGATTTAATGCATCGCTGCCCGGGCTTGGCATTATAGGCTTAGGATTGATTCTTTTTATTCTGGGCGGGTTGGCAACCATAAAAACCATGGAGCAGTATGCGTTTCTGGTGGTTTTGACGGGGATGTTTGCCAGTGCTTTTGGTCTACGCGGGTTGCGGGTTGGCGCTATCCCCCTGTTGTTTCTAATTTTCATGGTGCCGTTTCCATCCTTCATACTGAATAACTTGTCTTCAAAGCTGCAATTGATTTCGTCCTGGCTGGGCGTGGAATTCATACGGGCTTGCGACATCATGGTTTACCTGGAAGGGAATGTTATCGATTTGGGCAGCTATAAGTTGCAAGTGGTCGATGCCTGTAGCGGATTGCGTTATTTGTTTCCGTTGGCCAGTTTGGCTTTTCTGTGCGCATATTTGTTTAAAGGCCCTTTCTGGCAGAAATTGCTGATTTTTCTGTCCTCGATGCCGTTGACTATTTTCATGAACAGTTTCCGGATAGGTGTCATCGGGGTCCTGGTCGATAACTGGGGTACGGAGATGGCTGAAGGGTTTCTACATGATTTCGAAGGCTGGGCGGTGTTTTTACTCTGCATGCTGCTGCTATTTATCGAGATGTGGGTGTTTAGCCGAATTAGCGGTAGGAAACTGGCAATGGGCGAACTAGTGCAGATTCCGGAAGAATGGAGCCACACGGCAAGTCGAAATATTGCCGCGATATTGAACAAATCGGTTTTCGCTGTGCTGCTATTGCTTTGTATAGGCGCAGGCGCTTCAGAGGTCTTTAAGGGGCGAGAAGACATCATTCCAGCGCGAAAAGCGTTTTTAACATTTCCGACAACGTTGGGAAGTTGGCAAGGACGGAATGACTATTTAACCCAATTTTATCTAAACGAGTTGAAATTGACGGATTATGTCATTGTCAATTTCGTTCAGCCTGAAACCCGGAACAGCGTTAATTTTTACAGCGCGTATTACCAGTCTCAACGTAAGGGCGCCGTGGTGCATTCGCCACGCAGTTGTATTCCTGGAGATGGTTGGCAGATTAGCAGTTTCGAACAGCGAGAGTTCGCTGATTTGCAACTGGATGGCCAGGCATTGCAGCTTAATCGGGCCATCATCCAAAAAGGCGAAAGCAGGCAATTAGTGTATTTTTGGTTTCAACAGCGCGGCCGGATGATAACCAACGAATATATGGTCAAATGGTATTTATTTTATGATGCCATCACTATGAATCGCACCGACGGGGCGTTGATTCGCTTGGTAACCCCTGTGGACAAGGCGGAAGATATTGTCGTCGCCGACAAACGGCTGCATCTATTTTTAAAAGATTTGTTGCCTGAGTTGCCCTCCTATTTGCCGGGTAAGGTCATTGAGCCCGTTTATTCGGCTTTGCCGGGCTAACCAATCAAGACGTCGGTTTAATTGACCGACGACTTTAAGGCCGTTTTACGTCGAATTGACTCAAAAGAAAAGGAGCTGTAAATGAGTAGAAAAAAAGCATTGATCACTGGCATAACCGGGCAAGACGGATCCTATCTTGCCGAGTTTTTGTTGGAAAAAGACTATGAAGTGCATGGCATCAAACGGCGCTCTTCATTATTTAATACCGAGCGCGTCGATCATATCTATCAAGACCCGCATATCAAAGATCCGCAATTTTTTCTTCATTATGGCGATTTGACGGATAGTTCGAATCTCACCCGTATCCTTAGCGAAATTCGTCCGGATGAAGTCTACAACTTGGGTGCCATGAGCCACGTCGCTGTATCGTTCGAATCTCCCGAATATACCGCAGACGTTGATGCTATGGGTACATTACGGCTTTTGGAAGCCATTCGTTTTCTCGGTATGGAGAAAACTACGCGTTTTTACCAGGCATCAACTTCCGAATTGTACGGTTTGGTCCAGGAAATACCGCAAAAAGAGACTACGCCGTTTTATCCCCGTTCGCCTTATGCGGTAGCCAAACTCTACGCCTATTGGATCACCGTTAATTACCGTGAAGCCTACGGTATGTATGCGTGTAACGGTATTTTGTTCAACCACGAATCGCCGCGCCGAGGCGAAACTTTCGTGACACGTAAGATTACTCGCGGTCTCAGCAACATCGCTATTGGCTTGGACAAATGTCTGTATATGGGCAATATGGATTCGCTCAGGGATTGGGGGCATGCCAAGGATTATGTACGGATGCAATGGATGATGTTGCAGCAAGACCAGCCCGAGGATTTTGTGATAGCCACTGGCGTGCAGTATTCGGTAAGACAATTTATCGAAATGTCGGCTAAAGAATTGGGTGTGTCTATTCGTTGGGAAGGCGTGGGAGTAGACGAAAAGGGTTATATCGATGCTATTGCCGGTGACAAAGCGCCTGGAATGGCGGTTGGTCAAAACATCGTCGCTATCGATCCGCGCTATTTTAGACCGGCCGAAGTGGAAACGCTGTTGGGTGACCCTAGTAATGCTAAGAACAAATTAGGTTGGGTACCGCAAATTACCTTACAGGAAATGGTATCCGAAATGGTGGCTTATGATCTTGAGCAAGCGCAGAAGCATGCTTTGCTGAAAAATCAGGGCTATAACGTGGCGGTCAGTAGGGAGTAACGGTATGCTCGATAAGCAAGATAAAATTTATCTAGCGGGCCATCGAGGTATGGTAGGTTCGGCTATTTATCGGCAATTGATTGAGGCCGGTTATCAAAATATTGTGGTGCGTACGCATGCTGAATTGGATTTGACCGATCAAACGGCTGTGCGGGTCTTCATGGAACAAGAACGTCCGGATCAGGTGATTCTCGCGGCGGCCAAGGTCGGCGGTATTCATGCAAACAATGAATATCCTGCCGAATTTATCTATCAAAATCTGATGATGGAAGCCAATGTGGTTCATCAGACTTGGCGGGTTGGATGCAAGCAACTGCTGTTTTTGGGTAGCTCTTGTATCTATCCGAAATTCGCTGAGCAGCCGATGCGAGAAAGTGCGCTGTTGACAGGCGTTTTAGAGTCGACCAATGAGCCCTATGCAATTTCCAAGATTGCCGGGATTAAGTTGTGTGAGTCATATAACCGGCAGTACGGCGTAGATTATCGGTCGGTGATGCCGACCAATTTGTATGGTGAAAACGATAATTTTCACTTGCAAAATAGCCATGTTATCCCGGCATTAATCAGAAAGTTTCATGATGCCAAGATTAGTAATTCTCCGACTGTCACCGTGTGGGGAACCGGCAAGGCTATGCGCGAATTTTTGCACGTCGAGGATATGGCGGCTGCTTGTCTGCACGTGATGGCCTTGGGCAAAGAGCAATATCAATCTTGCACTGAACCCATGCTGTCGCATTTGAATGTTGGAACGGGCGATGATGTAACTGTTCGCGAATTGGCTGAAACGGTCAAAGCTGTTGTTAGTTATCAAGGTCAAATTAGCTGGGACAGTACCAAGCCGGATGGTACTCCGCGAAAACTGATGGATGTCTCAAAGCTTAAATCTTTGGGTTGGCAACCAAAGATACCACTGAAAAAAGGTTTGGAGCTTACCTATCAATGGTTTATAGAGCATCAAGGCCAGTTTAAGGCAGAATAGTCTTGCCCAAATCCCTGCGCCGGCCACGCATGTTTATCAGGTAGGCAAAAGAAAATTTGCGCGGATAGAAATAATATCTTGACGCGGGGTGTATGGGTGATTAAAATGCGCGGCTCTTCACTGCTTTAGCTTTTTGGGTTTGGCGGTGAAGGAGTCGGCTGGGTTCGGCGGGTTTAAGGTTGTGAGTGGCGGGTTTGTTTTGAGTGTTTCGGTTTTTGAAATGGCTTAAAAATAAATTTGACAGGAACTGAAAACGCTGTAGAATATGTCGGCTCAACAGGGCGAAATGCTCTGGCTCTTTAACAAACGAAATCGAAATAATTTGTGTGGGTATGTGTAGCGACTATGTGCTGTTTAAAAATAGTCGACACAGAAACCACGTCAATTCGCAAGAAAAGATGTTCTGTAGTCGAGCCAAGATTGGTCACTAATCTTATTTAGTGACAAGTTAAAATTAAACTGAAGAGTTTGATCATGGCTCAGATTGAACGCTGGCGGTATGCTTAACACATGCAAGTCGAACGGTAGCAGGCCTTCGGGCGCTGACGAGTGGCGGACGGGTGAGTAATGCATAGGAATCTGCCTATTAGTGGGGGACAACGTGGGGAAACTCACGCTAATACCGCATACGCCCTACGGGGGAAAGCTGGGGATCTTCGGACCTGGCGCTAATAGATGAGCCTATGTTGGATTAGCTAGTTGGTAGGGTAAAGGCCTACCAAGGCGACGATCCATAGCTGGTCTGAGAGGATGATCAGCCACACTGGGACTGAGACACGGCCCAGACTCCTACGGGAGGCAGCAGTGGGGAATATTGGACAATGGGCGAAAGCCTGATCCAGCAATACCGCGTGTGTGAAGAAGGCCTGAGGGTTGTAAAGCACTTTCAATAGGAAGGAATACCTGCCGGTTAATACCCGGTAGACTGACATTACCTATACAAGAAGCACCGGCTAACTCCGTGCCAGCAGCCGCGGTAATACGGAGGGTGCAAGCGTTAATCGGAATTACTGGGCGTAAAGCGTGCGTAGGCGGTTGTTTAAGTCAGATGTGAAAGCCCTGGGCTTAACCTGGGAACTGCATTTGATACTGGGCAACTAGAGTTTAGTAGAGGGGAGTGGAATTTCAGGTGTAGCGGTGAAATGCGTAGAGATCTGAAGGAACACCAGTGGCGAAGGCGGCTCCCTGGACTAAAACTGACGCTGAGGTACGAAAGCGTGGGTAGCAAACAGGATTAGATACCCTGGTAGTCCACGCCGTAAACGATGTCAACTAACTGTTGGGTTCTTAAAGAACTTAGTAGTGGAGCTAACGTATTAAGTTGACCGCCTGGGGAGTACGGCCGCAAGGCTAAAACTCAAATGAATTGACGGGGGCCCGCACAAGCGGTGGAGCATGTGGTTTAATTCGATGCAACGCGAAGAACCTTACCTACCCTTGACATCCAGAGAATCTGTTAGAGATAGCGGAGTGCCTTCGGGAGCTCTGAGACAGGTGCTGCATGGCTGTCGTCAGCTCGTGTTGTGAAATGTTGGGTTAAGTCCCGTAACGAGCGCAACCCTTATCCTTAGTTGCCAGCGGGTCATGCCGGGAACTCTAGGGAGACTGCCGGTGATAAACCGGAGGAAGGTGGGGACGACGTCAAGTCATCATGGCCCTTATGGGTAGGGCTACACACGTGCTACAATGGCCGGTACAGAGGGCTGCGAACTCGCGAGAGTAAGCGAATCCCAAAAAGCCGGTCCCAGTCCGGATCGCAGTCTGCAACTCGACTGCGTGAAGTCGGAATCGCTAGTAATCGCGGATCAGAATGCCGCGGTGAATACGTTCCCGGGCCTTGTACACACCGCCCGTCACACCATGGGAGTGGGTTGCAAAAGAAGTAGGTAGTTTAACCTTCGGGAGGGCGCTTACCACTTTGTGATTCATGACTGGGGTGAAGTCGTAACAAGGTAGCCCTAGGGGAACCTGGGGCTGGATCACCTCCTTACAAAGACGGCACACCGTTACACGTACTCACAACAAATTATTTCGATTGAAAGACGCACCTGGGTCTGTAGCTCAGTTGGTTAGAGCGCACCCCTGATAAGGGTGAGGTCGGAGGTTCAACTCCTCCCAGACCCACCAACGCATAAAAGGCGAAAGCAATAAGGCGGAAAACGATCAGACAACACTCCTGGTTAGAAATGGGTAGGGTTGTGCATAGTTGGATTCCGGCTTGAGTCTTGGTCTTTAGTCTGTTTTAGGGGCCATAGCTCAGCTGGGAGAGCGCCTGCCTTGCACGCAGGAGGTCGGGAGTTCGATCCTCCCTGGCTCCACCATCACGCTGAACGCTGAGGGTAAACCAGTTCGTCAAATGTAAGCACTTGGATGTGGACATCAGCGCTATACGGTTTTATCGCATGATAAAGACTGTATAGCATTGGTATTCGTACCGATAGCTCTTTAACAATATGGAAATCTGTAACTATAGTAACGATCAGCAATGATCGAAACTGAAACGAGTTGCGGTTTGAATGAAGTCAATGTCGAAAGATAAAGATGGAAAGCAAGCAGCATGTCGTTCTCAAGCAGAAAAAATCAGCGAAAATGTCAGCTGACAGTATAACCAAAGTACAGACGTATTCGGGTTATATGGTCAAGTGAATAAGCGCATACGGTGAATGCCTAGGCAGTAAGAGGCGATGAAGGACGTTGTAGCATGCGAAAAGCTTTGGGGAGCCTGCAAACCGGCTGTGATCCAGAGATGTCCGAATGGGGAAACCCGGCGTGCATCAGCACGTCATCTTTGAGTGAATACATAGCTCACTGAAGCGAACCCGGAGAACTGAAACATCTAAGTACCCGGAGGAAAAGAAATCAACCGAGATTCCCTAAGTAGTGGCGAGCGAACGGGGACTAGCCCTTAAGCTAGGATAAGGTTAGTGGAACGGTCTGGAAAGTCCGGCGATACAGGGTGATAGCCCCGTACACGAAAACCTTTTTTTAGTGAAATCGAGTAGGTCGGAGCACGTGAAACTTTGACTGAATATGGGGGGACCATCCTCCAAGGCTAAATACTCCTTACTGACCGATAGTGAACTAGTACCGTGAGGGAAAGGCGAAAAGAACCGCGGAGAGCGGAGTGAAATAGAACCTGAAACCGTATGCGTACAAGCAGTGGGAGCCCCTTCGTGGGGTGACTGCGTACCTTTTGTATAATGGGTCAGCGACTTACATTTTGTGGCAAGCTTAACCGAATAGGGGAGGCGTAGCGAAAGCGAGTCTTAATAGGGCGTTTAGTCGCAAGGTGTAGACCCGAAACCGGGCGATCTATCCATGGCCAGGCTGAAGGTTGGGTAATACTAACTGGAGGGCCGAACCCACGTCTGTTGAAAAAGACGGGGATGAGCTGTGGATCGGAGTGAAAGGCTAATCAAGCTCGGAGATAGCTGGTTCTCCTCGAAAGCTATTTAGGTAGCGCCTCGTGTATCACTGCTGGGGGTAGAGCACTGTTTCGGCTAGGGGGTCATCCCGACTTACCAACCCGATGCAAACTCCGAATACCAGCAAGTGCAAGCACGGGAGACACACGGCGGGTGATAAGGTCCGTCGTGAAAAGGGAAACAGCCCAGACCGTCAGCTAAGGTCCCCAAATCTATGCTCAGTGGGAAACGATGTGGAAAGGCACAGACAGCCAGGAGGTTGGCTTAGAAGCAGCCATCCTTTAAAGAAAGCGTAATAGCTCACTGGTCGAGTCGGTCTGCGCGGAAGATTTACCGGGGCTAAGCATAGTACCGAAGCTACGGATTTACGCGTTAAGCGTGAGTGGTAGAGGAGCGTTCCGTACGCCTGCGAAGGTTCATTGAGAAGTGGGCTGGAGGTATCGGAAGTGCGAATGCTGACATAAGTAACGATAAAGGGGGTGAAAAACCCCCTCGCCGAAAACCCAAGGTTTCCTGCGCAACGTTAATCGACGCAGGGTTAGTCGGCACCTAAGGCGAGGCTGAAAAGCGTAGTCGATGGAAAACAGGTTAATATTCCTGTACCAGTAGTAACTGCGATGGGGTGACGGAGAAGGCTATATCAGCTGTCGGTTGGAAGTGGCAGTTTAAGCAGGTAGGCATGCATCTTAGGCAAATCCGGGGTGCTTTATGCCGAGACGTGATGACGAGCGGTTCGAAAGAACAGCGAAGTGATAGATGCCCTGCTTCCAGGAAAAACCTCTAAGCTTCAGGTTACTAGTGGCCGTACCCTAAACCGACACAGGTGGGTGGGATGAAAATTCTAAGGCGCTTGAGAGAACCCAGGTGAAGGAACTAGGCAAAATGATACCGTAACTTCGGGAGAAGGTATGCCCTCATTACGTGAAGGTCCTCGCGACTGGAGCGGAAGGGGGTTGCAAAAAATCGGTGGCTGCGACTGTTTAGCAAAAACATAGCACTCTGCAAACACGAAAGTGGACGTATAGGGTGTGACGCCTGCCCGGTGCTGGAAGGTTAATTGATGGGGTTATCTTCGGAGAAGCTCTTGATCGAAGCCCCAGTAAACGGCGGCCGTAACTATAACGGTCCTAAGGTAGCGAAATTCCTTGTCGGGTAAGTTCCGACCTGCACGAATGGCGTAACGATGGCCACACTGTCTCCACCTGGGACTCAGTGAAATTGAAATCGCTGTGAAGATGCAGTGTACCCGCGGCTAGACGGAAAGACCCCGTGCACCTTTACTATAGCTTGACACTGGACTTTGAACCTACTTGTGTAGGATAGGTGGGAGGCTTTGAAGCGGGAACGCCAGTTCTCGTGGAGCCAACCTTGAAATACCACCCTGGTATGTTTGGAGTTCTAACCTCGACCCGTTATCCGGGTTAGGGACAGTGTCTGGTGGGTAGTTTGACTGGGGCGGTCTCCTCCTAAAGAGTAACGGAGGAGCACGAAGGTACCCTCAGCCTGGTCGGAAATCAGGCAATGAGTGCAAAGGCATAAGGGTGCTTGACTGCGAGACGGACAAGTCGAGCAGGTACGAAAGTAGGTCTTAGTGATCCGGTGGTTCTGTATGGAAGGGCCATCGCTCAACGGATAAAAGGTACGCCGGGGATAACAGGCTGATACCGCCCAAGAGTTCATATCGACGGCGGTGTTTGGCACCTCGATGTCGGCTCATCACATCCTGGGGCTGAAGCAGGTCCCAAGGGTATGGCTGTTCGCCATTTAAAGTGGTACGCGAGCTGGGTTCAGAACGTCGTGAGACAGTTCGGTCCCTATCTGCCGTGGGCGTTTGAGATTTGAGGGAAGCTGCTCCTAGTACGAGAGGACCGGAGTGGACGAACCTCTGGTGTTCCGGTTGTCATGCCAATGGCATTGCCGGGTAGCCACGTTCGGACAGGATAACCGCTGAAAGCATCTAAGCGGGAAGCCCCTCCCAAGATGAGATCTCACTGGGACTTTAAGTCCCCTGAAGGGCCGTCGGAGACTACGACGTTGATAGGCACGGTGTGGAAGCGCAGTAATGTGTGAAGCTAACGTGTACTAATTGCCCGTGAGGCTTGACCATATAACACCCAATGCGTTTGGGTAAAGTCAAAAGACAACAGTAGCTGAACACGCAAGAGAACGACAAACTCAATACAGATTTCCATGAAAGCAGGTCAAAGCGAAACGCTTAAAACCTGCGCATGACGGCTGCAACAACAGCCTAACCAGTTTGCTTGGTGAACATAGCAAGCGTGAACCACCCGATCCCATCCCGAACTCGGAAGTGAAACCGCTTAGCGCCGATGATAGTGTGGCAGGTTGCCATGTGAAAGTAGGTCATCGCCAAGCGCCTATCCCAAAAGCCCTGCTAGTAATAGCAGGGCTTTTTTTTGTATTAAAATCCCATTCAGATAATCACGCTTCAAATTTGCAGTAGTGGTTGTTAGAATCCCATCTCATCAATGTCTAGCGAGAAAAATCATGAGTGCAATAGACCGAATCCAAGCTCAATTAGCCAGTCATCCCGTCGTCTTGTACATGAAAGGCACCCCTGATTTCCCCCAATGCGGCTTTTCCAGTCGGGTGGTGCAGGCGTTGGAAGCCTGCAATGCCGATTATGCTCATATCAATATCTTCGAAGACCCTGAAGTCCGTGAGGCCCTGAAAGAATACTCGCACTGGCCTACCTATCCCCAACTCTACATCAACGGCGAATTAGTCGGTGGTTGCGATATCGTCCTCGATCTATTCAATAAAGGCGAATTGAATAATATGCTAACTAACGTGGCCTCTAAACTTTAATCGAGCAGGAAATCTTGGGATAAAGCCAAGTGGGGCGATAAACGAAATTTCGGTTAGACGCTTTTCGCTTGTTCTGTAAACTCGGTTAATGATCCCCTGAATTACAATATCTGAGAGTTGGTTTGGATGCATATGTTCATCGCTCGCCTTATTTAGAAACTAATGTGCTCTAGGTCGCTAATTGAGTAGATTTATGTCGCTTCATACTCGCTTAATTTTTTCCACCGGTTGATAATCAGGCAAAACAACTCGGCAGTTTGTTCGGCGTCGTAAAGCGCTGAATGTGCTTTCTCGTTATCCCAGATAATTCCGGCGGCTTGAGCAATTTTTGCTAAGACTGTTTGGCCGTACATTAGTCCACCTAGTGTGGCTGTGTCGAAGCTACTGAATGGATGAAACGGGCTTCGTTTGTAGTTGGTACGTTCAATCGCGGCGTTCAAAAAATTGATATCGAAAGCCGGGTTGTGACCAACCAAAATGGCCCGCTTGCATTCGTTACGTTTTACAGCGGCTTTGATAGGGGTAAACAGCTTGGTAAGTGCATCCTTCTCTTCTATAGCCATGCGGAAAGGATGATATGGGTCGATGCCGGTAAATTTGAGTGCAGCATCATCCAACTCGGAATTTTTGAAAGGAATAATATTGCAATGATGTTTTTCGGTGATATGTAACCAACCATCGGTGTCTGGTTCGACTATCACGGCGGCGATTTCCAATAGTGGGTTTTTTTTCGAATTAAAGCCAGCGGTCTCTATATCGACAATAACAGGAAGGTAACCTCTGAAACGGTTGCCTAACGGATTTAGGTTTATTTCCATTGAGTTGTGGTTGGCTAGAAAAGTCGGTTGTGCGTTATGTTACGTGAGTTTTGGATAGGTATAAACAATATTCAATTGGAGAGGTGAAGTTATGCTAGACGGGAAAAAAAGTTGGGTTATCTTAGGGTTACTGACTGTATTAAGCGGCTGTGCCACAACCCGCGGTGTTGATCCTAAAGATCCATGGGAGGGCTGGAATAGAGGAGTGCAATCGTTTAATGACGGTGTGGACGATTATGTCATGAAACCGGTTGCGAAAGGCTACGATTGGGTTATGCCTGATTTTGCGGACCAAGCCGTTACTAATTTTTTCAGCAATGTCGATGACATAGGTGTTTGTACCAACGATGTTTTACAGGGAAAACTACTGCAATCGGGTCAGGACGGTGCGCGTTTCTTGGTGAACAGCACAATCGGTGTTGCCGGTCTTATAGATGTTGGGACGATGATCGATTTGCCGAAGCATAATGAAGACTTTGATCAAACCTTAGGCTATTGGGGAATACCTACCGGTCCTTACTTGGTGCTACCGTTTTTCGGACCTAGTTCGCCGCGTGGTGTGTTCGGATTGGTTGGCGATGCCGCGATGAATCCGTTTACTTATGCCGGTATCTATATAAATCCAAATTGGATTGGCGCGGCTGTTTCAATTGGACCTGGCGCATTGAAAGTCATCGATGCACGTTCAGATTTATTGGGCATGGAAAAAGTTGCCACCGAAGCAGCACTGGATCGTTACGAGTTTTTCAAAAACGCCTATCTTTCCAGACGTAATTATCTAATTCATGATGGTAAGGTTCCGGACGAAGATGTCTTGAAATTCGATGAAATGCAGGGCGGCGGGCGAGGGCCGCTTGATCCGAATCCGTATTGATTTAAACTGTCCGCTCTTATGGGAAAAAGCCGCCAAGCAAACAGCTTTGCGGCTTTTTTATGGCGTCAAGTCAAACGTACCAGCACGAAATCCTGTTTAGCTTCGATTAATTCTCCCGCCACCATCCTATTTTCCAGAATGAGGTCAGGCGCCACGTCGCACGCTACCCTTAGATAATTCGGCGTGTAACCGAAATGGCGGATAGTGCCATTACTCTGCGCCTCTTTTTGCCCTTCCCATAAAATATTGGCCTGCTCGCCGAGGTTTTCGGCAATGAACCTGCGCTTCATTGTGGCGGCTAATTCATGCAATTGCTTGCTGCGCTGTTTCTTAGTGTTCTGATCGATTTGATCCGGCAAGCCCGCGGCTTTGGTACCTTCGCGAGGCGAATAGCTAAAAATGTGAATATGACCAAACCCCAGGCTTTTGATGTAATCAAAACTTTCCTGCCATTCCAATTCGGTTTCGCCGGGAAAGCCGACTATGATGTCGGTAGTGATATTGAAATGCGTGATCGTCGCGCGGGCCAGTTTAACGATCTGGCCGAATTCCTCCGTTTTACAGCGTCTGGCCATGCGTCTTAAGACGCTGTCGCTGCCGCTTTGTAATGGCAGATGTAGGTGAGGCATCAGTCTTGGATTTTTGAACAGTTCGAAAAAACCGTTTGGCAGCTCCCAAGGTTCCAAAGAACCCATGCGCAAGCGAGGAATCTCAGTCTTATTTAGAATTTCGGTGATCAATTCGACCAGATTGCTGTTGATGTCACTGCCGTAACCGCCTAAATGCACACCGGTGATGATGATTTCCTGTATACCTTGAGCGTGCAACTCGTTAATCTCGTCAATGACCGCTTGAATGGACCGGCTGCTTTCTTCGCCGCGAGCAACGGTGACGATGCAGAAGGTGCAGCGGTAGCGGCAGCCGTCCTGGACCTTGACGAAGGCGCGCTGACGGCCACGGCTGAACAAAGACACTTCGCCGGGTTCGGTCGACATGGCCGGCATGCTGTCCAGATTCAGCTCGGCCAGGGTTTTTTCCACCAGCTGGTTTTTATCCTGGTTGCCGACGATCAAGTCCACGCCCATTAATTGCGCGGCTTCTGTTTCGTTCAGGGTCGCGTAACAGCCGCTGACCACTAGTTTGGCTTGCGGATTGTCACGGTGGATGCGGCGTATCATTTGCTTGGATTTTTTCACCGCATCTTGCGTGACCGCGCAGGAATTGATAATGACCAATTGTGCGTCATTCAGATTGCGAGTAATACCGTGGCCTTTGGCCTGAAACGCCTGTGCCCAAGTTTCCAATTCAGCTTCATTCAGGCGGCAGCCAAGGGTTTTTAAATGTATTTGCATGTCTGTATCCAAAAAACGTAGGGGCGAATTTACTTGTACCCTTTAGGGTTTTCGCCCTGTCGGCCTTAGCCGAAAAACCAATAAGTCACAAAAATAGCGGTAAGGATGCCGCCGAAGTCGGCAATGATGCCGCAGGCTGCGGCATGACGTATCTGCTTGATGTTCACCGCGCCGAAATACACCGCCAACACATAAAACGTGGTCTCGGTGCTGCCTTGCACCACCGACGCCAGCCGCCCGGCAAATGAATCGGCGCCGTGGGTCTGCATGGTGTCTATCATCATCGCCCGCGCACCGCTGCCGCTGAACGGCTTCATCAGCGCGGTGGGCAGGCCGTCGATGAAGCGGTTGTCGATGCCTGCAACATTGACCATTAGCCTTACGCCATCGGTGATCAATTCCAGCGCGCCGCTGGCCCGAAATACTCCGAAGGCCACCAGCATCGCCACCAGATAGGGAATGATGGTGATGGCGGTCTGAAAACCGTGCTTTGCGCCTTCGACAAACAGTTCGTAGGCGTTCAAGCGTTTGTAAGCGGCGGCAATGATGAATGAAATCACCAAACTGAACAAAATGACATGGCTGACCAGTGCCGATTGCTTCAACATTTCGGCTTGATCCAACCCTGCGAAATAGGCCAAGATGCCGGCGACCAAGGCAGTGATGCCGCCCAGATAGGCTAATACCACCTTGTCCAGCAGATTGATCTTTTGCATGGCGGCGACGGCCAGTAAGCCGGTAAACGTCGACATATAGGTGGCGATCAAAATCGGGATGAACACGTCGGTGGGATTAGCCGCGCCGAGTTGGGCTCGATAAGCGAAAATCGTCACCGGGAACAGCGTCACAGAGGCAGTGTTGATTACCAGAAACAGAATCTGCGCATCGGTGGCTCGTTCGGGATGCGGATTCAGAGTTTGCATTTCCTGCATAGCTTTGATGCCCATCGGCGTCGCCGCGTTATCCAGACCCAGCATGTTGGCGGCAATGTTCATCACCATCGCGCCCAACGCCGGATGATCCTTCGGGATTTCAGGCATCAAGCGGCTGAATAATGGATTGAGCGCCTTGGTCAACAAATCGATGAAGCCGCTATGCTCGCCGATTTTCATGATGCCCAGCCACAAGGCCAGCACGCCGCTCAGTCCCAGCGAAATCTCGAACGCGGTCTTAGCCAGGCTGAACATCGCATTCATCAAGTCGGAAAACACCTTGGTGTCGCCCAGCACCAGCAGCTTGAAGGCGGCGGTGGCGAATGCGCTCAGGAAGAAGAATATCCAGATGAAGTTCAGCAACTACCTGTCCTGAGGGTTAGCCGATTTTCTTGGCTAAATCTGCCGCGTAACCGGTGTAGCTGTGCGGTGTGAGTGCAAGCAGTTCGGCTTTGGCTTGGGTTGGAATCTCCAGTTTCTCGACGAAAGCGCGCATGCCCTCGCCGGTGACACGATTGCCGCGGGTCAATTCTTTTAATTTTTCGTAAGGCTTTTCGATCCCGTAACGGCGCATTACGGTCTGGATTGGTTCCGCCAGTACTTCCCAGTTCTGATCCAGATCCTGGTCGATCAAAGCAGGGTTGATTTCCAGTTTGGAAATGCCTTTCAAGGTCGACTGGATGGCGATGCTGGTGTGGGCGATGCCGACGCCGATGTTGCGCAACACGGTGGAATCGGTCAAATCCCGCTGCCAGCGCGATACCGGCAGTTTGTCGGCCAGGAAGCCGAAAATCGCATTGGCTAATCCCAGATTGCCTTCGGAATTTTCGAAGTCGATCGGGTTGACCTTGTGTGGCATCGTCGAGGAACCTACTTCGCCGGCCACGGTTTTTTGTTTGAAATAACCCAGCGAGATATAGCCCCAGACGTCGCGGTCGAAATCCAACAGGATAGTGTTGAAGCGCGACAGGGCGTGGAAAAACTCGGCCATGTAATCATGAGGTTCAATCTGTATCGTGTAAGGGTTGAAGGCCAAACCTAGCGACTCAACGAAGTTTTGCGAGAATTGCGCCCAATCAACATCCGGATAGGCGACGCTGTGCGCATTGTAATTGCCGACCGCACCGTTGATCTTGCCCAGTAGCTCTACCTTGGCCAATTGCTCGCGCTGGCGTTGTATGCGGGCGACGACGTTAGCGAATTCCTTGCCGACCGTGGTCGGTGTTGCCGATTGGCCGTGAGTGCGAGACAGCATAGGCTGATCGGCGCTAGCCAAAGCCAGTTTTTTGATGGCGTCTATGGTGGCGTCTATTTCGGCCAGAATCAGGCTGCGGCCTTCCTTCAACATTAAGGCGTAAGACAGATTGTTAATGTCTTCCGAGGTGCAGGCGAAGTGGATGAACTCGTTGACGGCATGCAGTTCGGCGTTACCTTTGATCTTTTCTTTCAGAAAATACTCGACCGCCTTGACGTCATGGTTGGTGGTCTTCTCGATGTCTTTTACGGCTTGGGCGTCGGCTTCGGAGAAATTGCTGACGATGCCGTTCAATACCGCAATTGCATCGGCCGACAAAGCCGGTACTTCGACGATCTTGGCTTCCGCGGCCAACGCTTGCAGCCAGCGTACTTCTACTTTTACGCGATAGCGGATCAAACCGTATTCGCTGAAAATGGGGCGCAAAGCGTCAACTTTGCCGGCATAGCGGCCGTCGATGGGGGAGATGGCAGTGAGTGTCATGATGGTTTCCTGTCTTAAGTATGGGATGGACTTAATTTTATTCAGCCCATCCGGCATGGAGTTATCGGTTGTATTTGGATTCGATGATGCCACCACCCAAGCAAATTTCGCCGGCATAAAATACGACGGACTGGCCTGGCGTTATTGCACGTTGCGGTTCGTCGAAGCGGACTTTGACGCGGATGCCGCCGGTTATGGGTTCGACGACGCAATCCTGATCGGGCTGGCGGTAACGTGTCTTGGCAGCGCAACGTAGCGGTTCGGTCAAGGGTTGGTTGCTACACCAGTCCAATTGTCCGGCTTCCAGCATGTTGTGCAGCATCAAGGGATGGTCGTGGCCTTGGCCGACGATCAGCACGTTGTTGTCCAGGTCTTTTTCCAGCACGAACCAGGGTTCGTCCGGGGCATCTTTGACGCCGCCTATACCCAAGCCTTGGCGTTGGCCGAGGGTGTAGTACATCAGACCGTGGTGTTTGCCGATATATTGGCCTTCGGGGGTGCGCATTTCGCCGGGTTGGTGGGGCAGGTAGCGTTGCAGAAATTCCTTGAACTTGCGTTCGCCTATAAAGCAGATGCCAGTGCTGTCTTTCTTGCGACTGTTGGCAAAACCGGCCTTATCGGCCAGCGCGCGAATTTCCGGTTTGTGCAGGTGGCCGATCGGGAACAGGGTTCGAGATAAAGCTTTCTGGCCCATCGCATATAAAAAATAGCTTTGCTCCTTGTTGGGGTCTAAGCCTTTTAATAATCTAAATTCGCCGTTGTGCTGATCGACGCGGGCATAGTGGCCGGTGGCGATGTATTCGGCGCCCAGATCTTCGGTGGCATAGTCCAAAAAGGCTTTAAATTTGACGTGTTTGTTACAAAGGATGTCGGGATTGGGGGTCCGACCGGCTTTAAACTCCGACAAGAATACTTCGAACACGTCGTCCCAGTATTCGGCGGCAAAGTTGACAGTCTTCAGCTCTATGCCCAGTTTGTCGCAAACCTGCTGTGCGTCGGCCAGGTCTTCCATTGCCGTGCAATATTCGGTGCCGTCGTCTTCTTCCCAATTTTTCATGAACAAACCGGTGACCTTATGGCCTTGTTCTTGCAGGATTAATGCAGTGACGGACGAGTCGACGCCGCCGGACATGCCGACGATGATGTGTTTACTCATTCTAAATCGATAAAAGACTGTAAGATGGTAAGCGGGTAACGGTGACCTTTCAGGTATTCGTCCACAGTGGTTAAAACCAAAGGGCTGCGCAATTGTTGGCGTTTTGCGTAAATTTCATTGCGGCTTAACCAGTGAGTGTCGATAATGCCGTCATCGAGAGGTTGTTCTGTGTTGTGGTTGTTGACCGTGCCGGAAAAACAGAAGCGAACAAAACTGGGCATATGTGGATTTCTGCGCCATAGTTGTGTGGCGATTAATGCCTCCGGTTCAAATTGCCAAGCTGTTTCCTCGCAAACTTCGCGTTTGACGGCACTGATTAAATCTTCACCTTCTTCCAAATGACCTGCGGGTTGATTGAACGCAAGGCCTCGTGCCGTTGTCTCTTCAACCAGCAGAAAGCGACCGTCTTTTTCAATCACGGCGGCGACGGTGACGTGAGGTTTCCAAACCATGATGTAGATAGAAAACGGTAAAAGGCGCGCATTTTACTCGAAATGTTTTTTATATGCCCAAAGATTGAAATTTAATGTTGAAGACGCTATTTTTAAGACCACAATGATTCACAGCACCAAAGCTTATGTCAGATTTTGAACCCTTGAAAGATGGCGACGGTAACACCGCGCTGCAAGAAGCCAAGCCGCAGCTGAAAAGACCGCCACTGTATAAGGTTATGTTGCTTAACGACGACTTTACGCCGATGGATTTTGTCGTCGAAATATTGACTGATTTTTTTAACATGAGCCAAGAGAAAGCCACTCAGGTGATGTTACAAGTGCATACACAGGGCGTCGGTGTTTGCGGTACCTATACTAAAGACGTTGCTGAAACGAAAGTACATATTGTTAATGAATATTCCCGCGAGCATCATCACCCGCTGATGTGCACGATGGAAGAGGCGTGAGGGGTAACCATGCTAAGTAAAGAACTTGAAGTGACATTGAACGCTGCTTTTACTGGAGCTCATGCCAAAAGACACGAATTCATCACGGTCGAGCATTTGTTGCTGGCCTTGCTGGATAACGTCACGACGATACCGATTTTGATTGCTTGCGGCTGCAATGTTAATGCGTTGCGGGCCGAATTAACCCGGTTTATAGACGAAACCATTTCCCTGATTCCAGAAGGCATACAGCGAGAAACCCAGCCCACTTTAGGTTTTCAGCGCGTTTTACAGCGTGCGGTGTTTCATGTACAGGCTTCCGACAAAAAAGAAGTGACCGGCGCCAATCTGTTTGTGGCCTTGTTTAGTGAACAGGATTCACACGCGGTTTATCTGTTGAACAAACAAGACATCACCCGCTTGGACGTGGTCAATTACCTGGCGCATGGGGTTTCCAAAATCGAGCAGTTCAGAAAAGAGAGTAGTGAAGAGCCGGAAGCCGACCGTGGCAGCAATGAAGCTTTGTCCAGCCCATTGGAAAAATACGCAACCAACTTGAACGAAGAAGCCCTGAAAGGCAACATCGATCCTTTAATTGGCCGCGAGCTGGAAGTGGAAAGAACGATTCAGGTGCTTTGCCGCCGCCGCAAAAATAATCCTTTATTGGTAGGGGAAGCGGGGGTTGGTAAAACCGCTATTGCCGAAGGTTTGGCGAAACGAATTGTCGAAGAACAAGTGCCGGATATATTGTTGAATAGTGTCATTTATTCCTTGGACATGGGCGCACTGGTTGCCGGTACCAAATATCGCGGCGATTTTGAAAAACGACTAAAGGCTTTAATTAGCCAGCTTAAAAAAGAACCCGACTCAATTTTATTTATCGACGAAATTCATACCATTATTGGCGCGGGTTCCGCTTCCGGTGGGGTGATGGATGCGTCCAACTTGATCAAACCGGTGTTGGCATCCGGACAATTGCGTTGCATTGGGTCCACTACTTATCAAGAATATCGTGGTATTTTCGAAAAAGACCATGCTCTAGCGCGGCGCTTCCAGAAAATCGATGTGATAGAGCCATCGATAGAAGATACCGTATTAATCTTGAAGGGCTTGAAGTCACGCTTTGAAGAGCATCATGGCCTGAAATATACCCAAGAAGCGTTGCGACTGGCGGTGGAATTATCAGCACGCTATATCACCGACAGACATTTGCCGGACAAGGCCATTGATGTAATCGACGAGGCTGGGGCCAGGCAGCGTTTGTTTGCCGGTATTGACCGCAAAGATCTAATTGATACCGCAGAGATTGAAGAAATCGTCGCCAAAATTGCCAGAGTGCCGGCCCAATCGGTATCGTCCAACGATATTGATAAACTATCCAACTTGGAAAAAAATCTGAAAATGCTGGTTTTCGGTCAAGACGAGGCTATTTCAGAGTTAGCGTCAGCGATCAAATTATCACGGGCGGGTTTACGCGATACCACTAAGACCATCGGTTCATTCCTGTTTGCCGGCCCTACCGGTGTCGGTAAAACCGAAGTGACCCGTCAGCTGGCTAAAGTACTAGGCATAGAATTGATTCGTTTCGATATGTCCGAATACATGGAGCGGCATACCGTATCGCGTTTAATCGGTGCGCCTCCGGGTTATGTTGGGTTCGATCAGGGCGGATTACTGACCGAAGCGGTGACCAAGCATCCCCATGCAGTATTGTTGTTGGATGAATTGGAAAAAGCCCATCCGGATGTGTTCAATCTATTGCTACAGGTGATGGATCACGGCACCTTGACCGACAATAACGGTCGTAAAGCCGATTTCAGAAACATCATTCTAATTATGACTACCAACGCCGGCGCGGAGGAAAGCAGCCGGGCCTCTATTGGCTTCACTCAGCAAAATCATGCTTCCGATAGTATGAAAGTGATCGAGCGCGGTTTTTCGCCGGAATTTAGAAATCGTCTGGATGCCATCGTGCAATTCAAACCGCTGGATATGGCGGTGGTCGGTAGTGTGGTCGATAAGTTTATTTTCGAGCTGGAAGCCATATTGGCCGATAAGAACGTTACATTGACTTTGGAACCTGCCGCGCGGTCTTGGCTGGCCGAGCACGGTTGCGATCCGAAAATGGGCGCAAGGCCAATGGCGCGTTTGATTCAGGAAAAGATCAAAAAACCGTTGGCGGAAGATTTGTTGTTTGGTCGTTTAGCGAATGGCGGTCACGTACGAGTACATGTCGAGAACGATGCGTTGGCTTTTGCCATCGAGAGCAAACAACTTATCGTTTCGGAATTAAATCAAGTCGTGTAGAACGAGGGAAGCAATCGCTTTCCCGGAGACGGGTTAGCGATTGCGGAAAGTGATACGGCCTTTAGTTAGGTCGTAGGGAGTCATTTCTACGCGGACTTTATCGCCAGTTAGGATGCGGATATAGTGCTTGCGCATTTTGCCGGAGATATGGGCGGTAACGATGTGACCGTTTTCTAGCTCGACGCGAAACATAGTATTGGGCAGGGTGTCGATGACCTTGCCATCCATTTCAATCTGATCTTCTTTTGCCATAGTTAAAGCTCTAAATTTAAAACGGCTATGTTAGCATGAATCGTCTGCCGAGCCGCTAAAAAAGTCTTCCGGATAGTCGAAGTTACGATGATTCAGACTTTCCTCCTCACTTCAATAATATTCGGCAAATGACTGATACGTGTCAGCACCAAACTGAGCTGCTCGGTATTTTCAATTTGAATGGTCATAGTCAGAATGGCGGACAAGTCGTCGTGGGTCTTCAATGACGCATTGCTGATATGTACTTTCCCGGCGGCTAGTACCTGAGAAACGTCGTTCAGCAAATTTTGCGCATTAAAGGCGTGAATCAAAATCGGCACGCTGTGATGTACGGTTTGTTGACCACTCCAATCGGCTTTCAACAATTGCAGTTGCTGTTCTGGTGATAAATGCCGGATATTCTCGCAATCGCGGCGATGAATAGTGATGCCGCGCTTATGCGAGATAAAACCGATTATCTCGTCGCCTTTTACCGGCGAGCAACAATGCGCCAGCGTGGTGACCACGTTATCGATATCGTCGATAGTGATCGCCGATTGGGTCGGGGATTTGCTTGGCACCAACTTAATCGGCGTAGGTTCCAATTCCGGAATTTTCAGCGCGCCGGCCAATTGCCTGTTGTTGATGTCGCCGTGTCCTAGCGCTTCGTAAAAATGTTCTATGTCCGAGAATTTAAAATGCCTTAAAAGCTCGTTGATATCGACGGTTTTTAATCCCAGCCGCTTACTCTCCTTATCCAGCAGCAATTTGCCGGCGGCGACATTTTCGGCCTGCTGTTGTTGCTTGAACCAGCTTTTTACCTTACTGATCGCGCGGGGGGTCTTTAAGTAACCGAGGTTGGGATTCAGCCAGTTGTGATTGGGCTGGCCGTTTTTGACAGTGATAATTTCCACCTGCTCCCCGGAACAAAGCTTGTAGGTCAGTGGCTTGATCTGACCGTTAACCTTGGCACCGCGGCAGCTATGGCCGACTTCGGTATGAATTGCATAGGCAAAATCCAGTGGAGTAGCGCCCTTGACCAAGTCGATCAGCTTACCGGCCGGGGTGAGTACGAATACCCGATCAGAAAATAGCTCGGTATGAAAGTTTTCCAGTAAGCTGTCGGCGTTATCCTTGTCTTCCAGCAGTTGTCGGAGCGACGCGATGTTCTTCTCGGTGGCAGCGTTGAACTTGCTGCCTTCCTTATAGCGCCAGTGTGCTGCTACCCCCAATTCGGCGAAGTCGTGCATGGCTTTGGTACGGATTTGAATTTCGATACGGTTGCCGTCTTCATCCAAAACCACGGTATGCAGCGATTGATAACCGTTTTCCTTGGGGTTGGCGATGTAATCGTCGAATTCGCGTGGAATATGTTGCCATTGGCTGTGCGCCAAGCCCAGCACCATGTAGCAGGCAGACAAACTGTCCACCACCACCCGCACTGCCAATAAGTCGTAAAGCTCATTTATCGCCAGCTGCTTGCGGTGCATCTTGTTCCAGATGCTATAGATGTGCTTGGGTCTGCCGTAGACCTTGGCCTGTATGCCTTCCTGTTTTAAACGGTCGTTAAGGGTCGTTACAAAGCGTTCGATAAAGGCTTGGCGTTGTTCGCGATTGACCGCCAATGATTCGGTAACGAAGCGGTAATGCTCCGGATCGGCATAGCGAAACGCTAGATCTTCCAATTCCCATTTAAATTGATTAATGCCCAGGCGATTGGCGAGAGGCGCATAAATATCCAGAGTTTCCCTGGCAATAAAGCGGCGGATATTTTCTTGCTCGTGTTGTAGTCCGCGCAGCCGTTGAATGCGGAAAGCCAATTTAATCAGCACCGCTCGCACGTCGTGGGTCATCGCCAGCAGCATGCGCCGCAAGATCTCGGCTTGATTGGGCTGGTTTGCCATGTCGGTACTGTAAATGCTGACATGATTCAGCCAGCTCACATCCTTAACCAAGTCGGCGACCACCGGCCCGAATTGCTCTCGTATTGCCGAGTCGCTAAGTTTGCCGGCAACGCGTGAATCGCTGAGCAGCGCCGCCAGAATAGTTTCCAGGTCGATATGCACACTCATTAAAATCGCTGCGACATCGACGCCTTTGGGGCGGACGGTGTCGTGGTAGTCCACCGAAAGTTGCTCGACCAGCTTCAGTGCTTGGCCTATCTGTAAGCTATCAGCGTCTGAAAAGCCGGGAAACAGTTTGGCGATGGAAGAATTATTTTGAGTCATACCGATATTGTAAGACCAGCAAGGTGGGGCGGAAAATAGCGGATTTGCTGTGAATTGGATTTTGAATCCAGGAATCAGAGTAAACGGCTAGCGATGTGCTTTACTCTGTCCGCTTCCTCCGCGTGTCGATGGTGCTGCCGTTAGTAGTACCGGGCGTCGGCAAAGGCAGTCGGCTTAGAGATAAGAAAAACACTGATGAGAATGGCCGGAATTTACTAACCCGGCCCTCAATATCGTCGCTCCCGCGTAGCGCGTAGGCGGGAGACCATTTTTCACGCTGGATTCCCGCTTACGCGGGAATGACGGAACCAGGGAATTTAAGAGCCCGGTTAATGGGTCGGAAGTCCTAGGATTCCGGAATAACATGCGTGGAGAGTGAGTGTTTAGTAGGCATCTTTGTCCGTGATTTTGCCTTTGTCGTTGACCGCAACTTTCCATTTGCTGCCGCCCACTTCGATAAACAATTCGTATTCTTCGCCCACGCCGTTCGGGTTAATCACCAATTCCGCCTTATGCAGCTTATAGCCGGGGAAGTTATCGGCCAGCACTTTGGTCACATCAGGCGATATTTCCAGGCCGTTTGCCAACAGGATTTCGTTCGCAAACAACGCGCCGTCCGCTCTAAATAACTCATGCTTCAGTTCGTCTTCAGTATCTTTAAAGCTGACTTCCAGCAGCTGTTGACCAAAGTGGGTTTCCTGAGTCGCTTTCAGGTCCTGTGCTTGCGGGTGTCGTTTCAAAATATTGGCCCTGACTTTATCCGGGACTGCCACGCTAGCGGAATCTTGGGCTTGAGCTGTTGATAAGCTGCTGTAAAAGGCGGTAGCGGCAAGTAAGGAAAGTAATAATGTGCGCATGTGTGCTCCTGCTGTGTTGGATTTCCCAATGACTTAAATCGCTGGGGATAGTTTCATCGTTATTTTTGCGGTGTTAGCAAAGGGTGGACGTTGGAAAATTCATTCAAAACCAGAACGTGCTCCCTGATAGCTTGGAGCATTCTTGGCGCTTAACCGTGGTCGATTATGCGATAAAAATAAAAATCGCCGGTAGGATTTTTCCGCGAACTTGGCATAGATCAATATTTGCATATCGATTATTCTAAAAGCCATTTGATGCCATTGAGTAGCTGGGGAGCCGCTCTGGCTTGTTAGAGGCTTCCTCAGCGCCAGTCTAGCACCATGGATCGTGCCCACTTTGTCTTTTTCTTAGTCGCCTATGCCCAAACAATATCGCCGTTTTCGAGATATTTCCACCAGTGAGAAAATATTAAACACCGTATTCCTGTTGACCATCGGCTTAGGCTATCTGATGGCTTTGGTGAATTTGTATTACACCCATCAAGGCCGCGACGGCAAGCGCGGGTTGTCAATCGACGATATCGTCATTATGTACCACGGTTCCACCACTCAATCGCGACTGGGCGCGGCGATCAACGGCATCATGGAGCCCAATCTGAAATACAAAAGCGATAAAGAAGTTATTTTGAAATGGATTCAGGATGGCGCTGAGCAACAGCCTTACGAGCAACAGATTGCGCCGATTTTGAGCCGTGATTGTATTCATTGTCACAATCCGGCGGCCAACCCGAGTCTGCCTAATCTGACCCATTATGAAGGTGTTGCCGAAGTCGCGCATAAGGGCGGGGCGTCGACGCCGGCGCTGGTAAGGGTGTCGCACATTCATTTGTTCGGCATTGCTTTCATCCTGTTTTTTATAGGCAAAATTTTTCTGCTCTGCGACATGAATATTTACGTCAAACGGGTGGCGCTGGTGATTCCGTTTTTTGCGATGCTATTGGACGTGGTGTCCTGGTTTGTGACCAAGCATATTTCTGAATTTGCCTATGTGGTAGTCCTCAGTGGTGCGTTGATGGGCTTATCGATGGGCGTGCAAATATTAATGAGTGTTTATCAAATGTGGTTTTACCAAAAGGACTGATATTTTGACTGTTTCTCCCGTTTTATCCACGACTACCGACCCGTGTAATTGTCCGGCTATGTTGATCAGCGCTCCGGCTTCCGGGCAAGGCAAAACTACCGTCACCGCCGCGCTGGCTTATCACCATAGGCAGCAAGGCCGCCGGGTAAGGGTGTTCAAAACCGGCCCGGATTTCATCGATCCGCAAATTTTGGCTTTCGCTTGCGGACAGCCTGTTTACCAGCTGGATTTATGGATGATGGGCGAGGCGCATTGCCGCGAGTTGTTGTACCGAGCCGCAGGCGAAGCGGATTTGATATTGATCGAAGGGGTGATGGGTTTGTTCGACGGCGATAGCAGTAGCGCCGATCTGGCCCAGGCCTTGGCGATGCCTGTCGCGGCGGTGATCGACGCGCAAGGCATGGCGCAAACCTTTGCTGCCGTGGCTTACGGCTTAGCCAATTACCGGCCTGGTTTGCCGTTTGCCGGCGCGATAGCCAACAAGGTCGGCAGTGCCGGTCATGCCAGGATGCTTCAGGAAGCCTTGCCGGCGGGCATGCCTTTGTTGGCGGCAATCAGTCGAGACGACGCGGTGGGTTTGCCGTCCCGTCATTTGGGTTTGCTGCAAGCCGATGAAATTGGCGATCTGGATGCCCGGCTGGCGCGCGCCGCGGAATTATTAAACAGCTTTACGTCCTGTGTTTTGCCGGCCCCAGTCGCGTTTGCCAACGTTTCCGCCAATCCGCCGCCGCGCTTGCTGGCAGGTAAACGCATCGCGGTGGCGCGCGATGCGGCGTTTTCGTTTATCTACCAAGCCAATCTGGATTGTTTGCGAGCGATGGGTGCCGAGTTGGCATTCTTCTCGCCGCTGGCCGATAGTGTCTTGCCGGCGGTCGATAGCGTTTATTTGCCGGGCGGCTACCCTGAACTGCATCTGCAAGCGTTGGCAGGCAACGTGGCGATGAAGCAGGCTTTAGCTGCGCATCATCGCGCTGGTAAAGCCATCTATGCCGAATGCGGCGGTTTTTTGTATTTGCTGGATAGTCTGGCGGACAAGGAAGGCCAGCGAGCGGCGATGGTAGGTTTGTTATCCGGTAGCGCCGCCATGCAAACTAGGTTAGCCAACCTCGGTATGCATAGTCTGCAATTGGAGCAGGGCGAGATTCGCGGCCACAGCTTTCATTTTTCCAAACTGGAAACCGCTCTGGAACCGTTCGCTACCTCCACCGCGCAACGCAGCTTTGGGCATGGCGAAGGCTTTTTCCGCTGCGGCTCCTTACAAGCCTCATATCTGCACTTGTATTTTCCTTTCAACCCGCAACTCGCTGCCGGCTTTTTCTACGGTTTGTAGAGCGATTAAAACTGTTTCACAGCCAGGGTCTATGGGATAATGCGCGGCTTTCACCGGCCAGACAACAGCAGGTACTAAAATGGACGAAAACAAGAAAAAGGCGCTGGGCGCCGCGTTGATGCAGATCGAAAAGCAATTCGGCAAAGGCTCCGTGATGCGGATGGGCGACGTCGCCGCCAGTCGCGATATCGAAGTGGTGTCCACCGGTTCGCTGTCCTTGGATATTGCCCTGGGTGTCGGTGGTTTACCTCGCGGTCGGGTCATCGAAATTTACGGACCGGAATCGTCCGGTAAAACCACATTAACGCTGCAAACCATCGCGCAAATGCAAAAACTGGGCGGCACGGCGGCGTTTGTCGATGCCGAGCACGCGCTGGACCCGGTTTATGCGCAAAAGATCGGCGTCAATATCGAAGACCTGCTGGTGTCGCAGCCCGATACCGGCGAGCAAGCCCTGGAAATCACCGACATGCTGGTGCGCTCCGGCGCGGTAGACATTGTCGTCATCGACTCGGTGGCAGCCTTAACCCCAAAAGCCGAGATAGAAGGCGACATGGGTGACTCGCATATGGGCTTGCAGGCGCGATTAATGTCGCAAGCCTTGCGTAAACTCACCGCCAACATCAAACGTTCCAATACGCTGGTGATTTTTATCAACCAATTGCGGATGAAAATTGGGGTGATGTTCGGCAACCCGGAAACCACCACCGGCGGCAATGCCTTGAAGTTTTATGCCTCGGTGCGTCTGGATATTCGCCGCATCGGTTCGATCAAGAAAGGCGACGAGGTAATCGGCAACGAAACGCGCGTCAAAGTGGTTAAAAACAAAGTCGCACCGCCGTTTAAACAAGCCGACTTCGAAATTCTGTACGGCGAAGGCGTGTCTTTCTTCGGCGAGTTGGTGGATTTAGGTGTGGAGTTTGGCTTCGTGCAAAAGTCCGGTTCCTGGTATGCCTACAATAACGAGAAAATCGGCCAAGGCAAGGACAATGCCAAGCAGTTCTTACGGGATAATCCGGACAAAGCCGCCGAATTGGAAAAAGCTATCCGCGAAAAAGCCTTTGCCAAGTTAGCGGCCGCACCGGCAGCAGTCAGTGAAGACGACGATGCCGAGTTTGTCGACGGCGATTGAGCGTCGGCAACAAATTGAAGCAGTCTGCCTAAGGTTGTTGTCCCGGCGCGAACATAGCCGCCGGGAATTACTGGACAAATTGGCTTTGCGTGGATTTAACCGCGATGAAGCTGAGCCGGTCATCGATGGGATGGCCGAGCTGAATTGGCAAAACGACGAACGCTACACCGAATGTTATGTTCGGCAGCGTATCCGTAGCGGATACGGGCCAGTGCGAATTCGTTATGAGCTACAACAGCGCGGTATCAACGATGTCGATCTGGATGCGCATGCCGAGGAGCTGGGCGGATGGCAAACCGTGCTGCTGGAGGTGTATTCGCGTAAATACGACGACGAAAAATTGCGGAGCCAAAATGAATGGTTGAAGCGTAGTCGCTTTTTACAGCAACGCGGTTTCAGCGGCGAGATGATTAAACGCTTGTTTGCGGAATTGAAGATTAAGTTGCGTAGGGCTGACGCCAGTTAGGCGAACAGCCGAATGATGAAATATAGTTACCCAATCAATCTGCCGTCATCAATATAAATAAAATGCGCAATTTTTTCTTAGTAACGCTTGCCATTATTTTTTCAGTGAATGCTTGGGGCGATATTAATATTGTTCCGATTGAAACGGTATTTAATGTTAAAAATGCGATTTACGCTGGAAACGACATATTAAAAATTGAAAATACGGAAAAAACATACGTTATAAAAAGTATCAGAGCGGACAGGAAAATTTTGGACGCAAGATTTGTTGTGTTAAGTAGCGTTAATAGCAAAATTGCGTATTTAATGGATGAATCGTATGTGTTTTACGATAAAAATGTTGCCGATCTTGGCGACGGAAGAGTTATTTTAGTGTTGCAATCTGGTGGCAATCACTGCTGTAGCGCTTTTGTGTCTTTAATTAAAAACGAAGTCTCAGGGGAATTAGGCTTAGGTGGTGCCAGAATGGTTGATCAACCTGAAGGAGCTATTCTGAAAGATAATTTACGTTTGGATTCCGAAGGAAATATTTTTATCGCAGTATCCGGATTTACAGATCATGTTGAAGATGACGCCAATGGATTGAGGTATTACCCAAATTTTAGGTACTTTATAAAAACCTCTAAAGATGGTGGCATCGCGGTAGACAGAAATGTCGGTAACTATGAGTCCATTATCAATGGCTTAAAGATTCAGTTGTCTGAGAGATACGATTTTGAAAAATATATAGAACTGATATTCATCAATCGTTTGTTGGCATTAGGTCTTTCGGAAGATTTTTACTTAAGAAACGCTTCTGAAAATGAAGTTAACTTTGCGCAAAAACAAATTAAGTGGTTTTTTGAAGAGCTGAATTTCTTTAAATCAATTGATGATAATGATTTTGTTATAAAAAAATTAACTAACAAATTTGGCATGTAGGTTTAATCACGCTACATTAATTCAGCCACTCTTGCATAATGAATAAAAAACAACCGAAGACTGATGCGTCTCCTTACGCCGGTACATCCTACAAACATTTGTTAAAACAAAAAAATTGAAGCCAGCTCCGAATAGCGAAGCGTATTCGGAGGAAAAAAGTCATCAAATAGGTAGGAGAATAAGTTTATGGAATTATCAATAAGCGACGAAAAAACCAAAGAGTTACTCACCGAGGTGATGATCGACTTACTCAAAACCAAGCGAGATATATTGTACGACGTGGTTTTGGAGGCCTTGGAGGAAGTTGGATTAGCTAATGCTATTGCCGAGGGTAGAAAAGATCAATTTGTATCCGAAGATGAGATTTTTTCTATTCTCGATAATGGCGCAAAATGAAAGTCCGGTTCGAAGCCAAATTTGCTAAAGACTTACGGAATATCAAAGACGATAAATTGCTGGCAAAGGTTAAGGAGCTCATTATTGATTGTCAAAAAGCCGAGTCGTTGGTCGAGCTAAATCATGTCAAAAAACTTCAAGGCTATGAGAGCTTTTATCGGATACGGATTGGCGATTTCAGAATCGGACTGGAGTTTGTGAGCGGCGAGCTAATTTTTACCCGTTGCTTACACAGAAAAGATATTTATAAATACTTTCCATAGGCGCCGACCTTGGAAAGGTAGTGAATTTAAATTGCAACATACGACTAAGCACAATGAAAAAAATGACCAGCGCCGAATTGCGGGCCGCCTTTTTGGAATTCTTTCGCCAACACGGCCATGCCGTGCAACCGTCTAGCACTTTGGTGCCTGGCAACGATCCCACGCTGTTGTTCACCAATGCCGGGATGGTGCAGTTTAAAGATGTATTTCTTGGGCGGGAGAAACTGGGTTTTACCCGCGCGGCTACCAGTCAGCGTTGCGTGCGGGCCGGCGGCAAGCATAACGATTTGGAAAATGTCGGCTACACCGCGCGCCATCACACCTTCTTCGAGATGCTCGGCAATTTCAGCTTTGGCGATTATTTCAAACGCGATGCGATTCATTTTGCCTGGGACTTCTTAACCAAAGAGCTGGGTATTCCTAAGGAAAAACTGTGGGTCACGGTGTTTGATGAAGATTCCGAAGCTGAAGCGATTTGGCTGGAAGATGTCAAACACGACCCCAAGCGCTTCTCACGGATTGGCGCTAAAGATAATTTCTGGTCGATGGGCGATGTGGGTCCGTGCGGTCCTTGCACCGAGATTTTCTACGATCACGGCGAACATGTAGCTGGTGGGCCTCCCGGTAGCCCCGACGAAGACGGCGACCGTTACATCGAAATCTGGAACTTGGTGTTCATGCAATACGATCGAGACAAGGACGGTCACTTGACGCCCTTGCCAGCGCCATCGGTCGATACCGGCATGGGCCTGGAGCGGATTTCGGCGGTGATGCAAGGTGTGCATAGCAACTATGAAATCGACCTGTTCCAAAACCTGTTAAAAGTTGCCGCCCAGCTAGCTAGCACCAACGATTTGGCGAATAGTTCGTTGCGGGTAATTGCCGACCATATTCGTTCCTGTGCGTTTTTGGTGGCCGATGGCGTATTGCCTTCTAACGAAGGCCGCGGCTATGTATTGCGCCGCATCGTGCGCCGGGCGATTCGCCACGGGTACCGCTTGGGTATTCAAGACACCTTCTTCTACAAGCTAGTTGCGCCGCTGGTCGCTGAAATGGGCACGGCTTATCCCGAGTTGGCTAAGGCGCAGGAACAAGTTGAACGTGTGCTAAAAAAAGAAGAAGAGCGCTTCGCGGAAACCCTGGAGCAGGGCATGAAAATTCTGGAAGCCTGTGCCGCTAAGTTGGACGGTCATGTCATCCCCGGCGACGTGGTGTTCTTGTTGTATGACACTTACGGCTTCCCGGTGGATTTGACCGCCGATTTTGCCCGCGAACACCAACTCAGTGTGGATCATGCCGGTTTCGAAGTTGAAATGGCCGCACAGCGCGATCGGGCGAGGGCTGGCGGTAGCTTCGCAGCCGATTACGATCAAGACATCAAACACGACAGCAGTACCGAATTTACCGGCTATTTCCATCTGGACGGCTCGGTGCAAATTCTGGGCTTGTTCAAGCAAGGCCAGCCGGTCGATGCTTTGGAAGCCGGTGACGAAGGCGTGGTGATTTTGGATCAAACTCCGTTCTATGCCGAGTCCGGCGGCCAAGTCGGCGACACCGGCCGCATCGAATGTGGTGACGCGGTTTTCGAAGTTCTAGATACCCAAAAACAGGGCGGCAAACTATTCCTGCATAAAGGTAAAGTGTTGCGCGGCACCCTCAGCGAAGGCCAAGCTTGTGAAGTCAGCGTCGATGCCGAGATTCGTAAAGCTACCGAACGCAACCATTCCGCCACGCATTTATTGCATGCCGCGTTGCGGGCGACCTTGGGTGAGCATGTGGCGCAAAAGGGGTCGCAAGTTAATTCCGAGCGCTTGCGTTTCGACTTCTCCCATTTCGAACCGATGACGCCGACGGAAATTGCTACCGTCGAACGTTTGGTAAATGAACAAATTCGTTTGAATAACCCGGTCGCTGCCGAAATCATGGCGAAAGACGATGCCGTGAAAGCCGGCGCGATGGCCTTGTTCGGCGAGAAATACGGCGACGAAGTAAGGGTGCTTAAAATCGGCGATTTCTCCACCGAGTTATGCGGCGGAACGCACGTTGATAGAGCCGGCGACATCGGCTTGTTCAAAATCGTCGGCGAAACCGGCGTCGCTGCCGGCGTCCGCCGTCTGGAAGCCGTCACCGGTCAAGGCGCATTGGAATGGATCGATCAACGTGAAAAAGCTCTACTCAGCATTGCCGGCTTACTGAAAGCCGCGCCGGATAAGGCTGCCGATAAAGTCCATCAACTGATGGAAAAAACCCGTGGCCTGGAAAAAGAGCTGGAAAAATTGAAGGCTAAATTAGCCAGCTCGGCGGGCGATGAAATGACCAGCCAAGCGGTGGATGTCAACGGCGTGAAAGTACTAGCTGTGAAGCTCGACGACGTCGATCCCAAGGCTTTACGCGATCTGGCTGACCAGTTAAAAAACAAATTAGGCAGTGCGGCTTTAGTATTAGCGGCGGTCAGCGGCGATAAAGTCAGTCTGATCGCCAGTGTGTCGAAAGATGCGATGGATAAAGTCAAAGCCGGGGAATTGGTGAATTTTGTCGCCACCCAAGTCGGCGGCAAAGGCGGTGGTCGGCCGGATATGGCGCAGGCTGGCGGGAATGATCCTGCCGGATTGCCGGCGGCGCTGGCGGCTGTGCCGGAGTGGGTGAGGGAGCGGCTGAGTTAATCGTTACGGTGGGGGTTATCGTCTACCGTAAAGCTTTTGTTGGGAGATGACAATGAAAACGGTTGAATATACTTGCTGGAAAGACGGCGATTTTTATTTGGGTTTTCTGAATGAATATCCTGATTATTTAACGCAAGGCGAATCCAAGCAAGAATTGCAGGAAAACTTGTTGGATTTGTTTAAGGACTTTGAAACGCAGGAGATTCCTTTTCTTCGTAAAGTGGAGACTTTGCAGGTCGCCTGATGAAAAGACGGGATTTGCTAAAAATTCTTGAAGAAATGGGTTGTCGTTTATCCAGGCATGGTGGCAATCACGATTGGTATACCAACGAAGAAACGCGGCAATCTCAGGCTGTGCCGAGACATAACGAAATTAACGATTATCTGGCGAAAACTATTATCAAGAAATTGAGTGGTAAATAGGCTGTTGGTTTAGTTGTGTCGCTATGGCGACGGTTTTTTGATGTCGGGTCTCGGCCCGACAGCCGAGATACTTTTCTTTGCTTGTCCAAAGAAAAGTATCCAAAAGAAAAGACACCCGGACGCCGCTTGTTTCCTGCGCTCCTCGCCTTTAACGGGGGTTGCCGAAGGGGCTTCCTGCCCCTTCGGCAACGCGATGCATCCATGCATCGCCCCTACGGGCTGATCCCGCCAAAAGCTCCGGTGCTCGGCGCGGCATACGGGATAAAACCCTCCCCAATGTAGGTTGGGTTAGCGATAGAGTAACCAAATATTTCGGAGCAGCAGTAGTTTGGTTATGGCTAATATCTAATCCAACCTATGAGACTAATTTTGAATATTTGTCGAACTGTCAGTGTCAACAAAAATAATTTGGAAGGGAAAATCTAGTGGCATCTTTATTTTTAAATCGATTGAGTACAGACGACAGGCAGGTATTAGAAATTAAACTGCATCGCATCCAAGGAGGGAATTGCTTTATATGTGAGCAGGCAATCGATTTGCAAGTACACAAAGGAGCGGTAGATATTGACCATGTTGTTCCTTTGAAACTTGGCGGTAAAGACGATGAAGATAATTTTGCTTTAGCTCACGCAAGTTGCAATAGAAGTAAACAAGCTTCTAACCTCAAAGTTGCGAGAGTGCTTCAACGTTTCGCGCGATTAAAAGAAATTTTGGAACCAGAAAATCGTAGCCCAAACCTTGGCGACATTCTCAAACAGGTTGGGGGTGGATGTCATGAGCTGGGTTTCAACCTAGCTGATGGGGTCTTTACCTACAGTCTGAGTGAATTAGGAAATAATACCCTCTTCAACGTGCCGGTGTATGAAGATGAGATGAGTGGTTTTCGGTATTTCTTCGCCAGAATCCCAATTGAATATCTTGCGCATGACAACCATATCAATCCACGGTCAATTGGTCCTAACATCTCAAAACTTATAGAAGAGTTTTATCAGAAGCGTCCACAATTACATGTGCCATTGGGTTGGATTCGGTCAGATGACAACAAATGTGCAATCCACATCTTTGATGGTCAACATAAGGCCGCTGCTCAAATCATGCTGGGTGCACGATACTTACCCGTTCGAGTATTCATCGACCCTGATCCAGACACGCTGATTACGACGAACACCAACGCGGGAACAACTCTCAAGCAAGTAGCATTTGATAAATCAGTACAAAGACATCTTGGTAGTTCGCTATATCACGACCGCATAGCCCGTTTTCAAAAGGAAACGGGGCGTAGTGAAGATGATCTTGGATTTTCGGAACGGGACCTGGTGAATCACTTCAAAGGACAGTCTAGGGAAATTAAACGCTATATCCTTGATGCGTTGCGTGATGGTGTAATTTCTGATCCAGATAATAAGCTACGAGACTACATCGATTTTGGCGGTCGAGGAAAAGAGCGTCCACTGTCATACAGTACCATCGAGAAGACCTTTTACTCGTTCTTCGTTTATCAGGAAGTATTGGAGACACCTATAAATTTTCATCTTGAAGAAGGTTCCAATCCACGACAACTGGAGCGAGAGCAAATTCTCAGATTGATGAATCTGGCGGCTGAGGAAATTTACGTTGATAAATTTGATCCAGAGATTGGTACAGATAAAATCGAAAACCGATTGCAAAATGGTGAATCATTTGCTCATGATCATTTGCGGGCTTTTCGCATGAGCAAGGAGGAGATCGTATATAACTGGCTGCAATATTCTGGTCAGATTGCTAGACAGTATTTCATTATGCAAGGTCGTCCCGATCCGCAAGGACGACTTTTTCAATATCCGTTTCCAGAGCAGGTTTGGGAAAATATGCGCAAGTTTCTACAGAACCTGGCTTCCCTTCCGCTTTGGGTGAATACTGATCTTTCCGCCACAGTATTTGGTGGAAAACAAAACAATAGTTTCTGGAAGACCGTTTTTGAGACTGGAAGAACGCCGCAAGGCATGGAAGTGCTAGCAAGGCCACTCAACTTAATTGAGATGATCAAATAAACGAACGTAAATTGCATTCATTTTAGATCTTGAATTTTGGGATGGTTTACATCCCGTATGCCGCGCCGAGCACCGGAGCTTTTGGCGGGATTAGCCCGAAGGGGCGATGCAGGGATGCATCGCGTTGCCGAAGGGGCAGGAAGCCCCTTTCGGCAACCCCCGCCAAAAGCGAGGAGCGCAGGGAATAAGCGGCGTCCGGGTGTCTTTTCTTTTGGATACTTTTCTTTGGACAAGCAAAGAAAAGTATCTCGCCTGTCGGTGCGAGAACCGACATTAAAATAACCTGTCGCGATAGCGACACTAAAATTAACGAACATTGAAAATCAAGTGATTACCAAACACGATCTGCTTGAGCTCGAAACCGATCTACGTCGGGACATTAAGCAATCTGAATTACAGCTTCAAGCCAAAATGTCGGAAAATAAAGCCGAAATGGTACGCTGGGTTGTCGGTGTCGGTATGCTGCAAATTATGCTGATTACGGCGTTATTGTTGCGCCTTCTGCCGGGATAGGCTAAATCATTTATATCGTTTGTCGGTGTATGCCGGCATTAAAAAATCAGTCGCGATAGCGACACATTATTCCCCTCACCCTAACCCTCTCCCTGAGGGAGAGGGAATTTAGGGGCGTTAGAAAGCCTAGAAGGTCAATAAAAACATGGCATTGTACGTCTATAAATTTGGCGGCACTTCCGTTGGTACGGTGGAACGTATCAAGGCGGTCGCCGAGAAAGTGAAAAAAGCCCGCGATGCGGGCGATCAAATTGTGGTAGTGGTGTCCGCGATGAGCGGGGAGACCAATCGCCTCGTGGCCTTGGCAAAAGAGTTGCAGCCGCAGCCGACCGACCGGGAGTTGGACGTGTTGTTGTCCACCGGCGAGCAAGTCACCATCGCTTTACTGTCGATGGCTTTGCATCAGTTGGGTTGCGAGGCGCGCTCTTATACCGGCGCGCAAGTGCGGATTCTCACCGATAGCGCGCATACCAAGGCGCGGATACGGGAGATCGACGAAGCTAATATGCGTGCTGATCTCGATGCCGGTCGGGTGGTGGTGGTGGCCGGATTCCAGGGCGTGGACGAGCACGGCAATATTACGACCTTGGGACGCGGCGGCTCGGATACCACGGGCGTGGCGTTGGCGGCGGCCTTGAAGGCTGACGAATGCCATATCTACACCGACGTGGACGGTGTGTATACCACCGATCCGCGCGTGGTGCCGAAAGCCCGCCGCCTGGATCACATCACTTTTGAGGAAATGCTGGAAATGGCCAGCTTGGGCTCGAAAGTCTTACAAATCCGTTCGGTCGAGTTCGCCGGCAAATACAATGTCAAATTGCGCGTGTTGTCTTCGTTTATGGAAGGCAACGGCACCCTTATTACCTACGAGGAATCAGAAATGGAAAGAGCGTTAATTTCAGGCATCGCGTTTAACCGGGACGAGGCCAAGCTGACCTTGACCGGCGTGCCTGATCTGCCGGGCGTGGCGTCGAAAATCCTGGGACCGATCGCCGCCGAGAATATCGAGGTGGACATGATCGTGCAGAACATTTCCGCACATGGCACGACCGATTTCACCTTTACGGTGAATCGCAACGACTTTGCCCGCGCGCAGAAAGTGTTGGAAGGTTTGCGCGCCGACTTGGGCGGTAACACGACCATCATTGGCGATAACAGTATCGTCAAAGTGTCGATTGTCGGCGTCGGTATGCGTTCGCACGCGGGCATCGCCAGCACCATGTTCAAAGTATTGGCCGACGAAGGTATCAATATCCAGATGATCTCGACATCCGAAATCAAGATTTCCGTGGTGGTTGACGAGAAGTACCTGGAGCTGGCGGTGCGCGCACTGCACAAAGCGTTTGGCCTTGATCAGGAGTAGTTCTGACACGCTGATTTTTGCTCGTTGCGAGCGCTAGACAATCAATAGTCCCCGGTTTTTGTATCGCATTCAGATACAAGGCTGGGGATTTTTTTTGAATGCTCTTTACAAAAACTATGTTAAATAACTTAAAAATAACGAGGCATTTCCCTTGTTTTTGCTGGTTTTTTAAAACGTTTTTACTTTTAGTCAATATAATCAAATGATTATATTTTGGCATCTTTTATGCTCTTTACCTCCGGTGGATTTTTAATTTTTTCTGCGTGAGGTATGTTAATGGCTCAAGAATTAATTGTTGTAAATCAAGAAGTCGTGGCACAGCAAATCAATACTGCCGGCTTGGTGCTGGGGGCAGGTTTGGCGGTGGCGTCAATGATATTGGTACCTGCCTTGGCGATGCGTCTTGGTTTGAGCGCAAGTTTGACTGGTGCCCTGAGAATTGCGTTGATGAAGGCATCTAGCCGAGCCGCACACGGCAAACGATGACCGCACAGATGTATCTACCTGTTACTGGCTTGGTAAGCGTTAGGGCTATCGATAATTTCCTATTTTTACAGGTCTTGGCGGTGCTTGTTTTGTTTTTGCGCCTGGTGTTTACCAGGTTTATTTAGGCGCTATAATCCTGCAATGTGCACAGGTAATAAGTGAGTTCGTGTAACAATGGATGATAATAAGAAAAGCTGCGATCTTTGCGGGTTAGCCGTTGAAGTGGAAGGGTTTAGATTAAAAACCCTGCAAGGCGACAAGCGCTTTTGCTGCGAGGGCTGCAAGGGGATCTACCAAATGTTGCACGAAGCACAGGTTTTACCTGAAGACGCCGACGATTCAAACCAGCCCCGGTCTTAACCAGCAACGAGGACGCATATGGCCCATGTTCACAATTCAAAGAAGAGCTCGAACGATTCATCCATGACTAAGCAGGTGGTGGCTGGTACACTAGCCACTGCAACTGTAAACACTGGAGGAAAATTGATGACTAAATTAGCGAAGCACCCTCTATTGGTGTTCGGTGCAGGCATGGTGGCGGGCTATTTTGTTTACAAATACAGAAAGGAAATTATTTCCAGCGCCACAAAAACGATTGATGCCGGCAAGGATTTTGTGTTGCATCAAAAAGAAAATCTCGAAGACATCGTTGCCGAAGCGAAAGAAGGCAATTAACCCCGTTCGATTCTTGGACATTTGGCTGTAACTTGAAACGGGTGGTCGCTGCTAAAGCAGGGCCGCCCGTTTTACTTTCCCCTGTTGACTATGGCTATCCAAAAAGAATTTGTACTACGTTACCGCCATGACGGTCATGTGCGTTTTCAGGTGCCCACGCAAGCTTGTCAACCGACGGTGGCAACATTGATAAGCACCAAGCTTGGTGCGATCAACGGCGTCCAATCCGTGAGCCTGTATCGCAGGCAGGGCAAATTATCAATCAGATACGATGAGGCTATCTGTGGCTTTACCAGTGTAGCGGCACAGCTGTTTCAAATTCTTGCCGAACTGGAGCAGCAAGAGTTTTTCGAAAGTAAACCGCTGGCTGAGAAGGCTAAAAAGTCTGTTCTCGGCATCAAAAAGCGATTGAAAGGTACCCGGATTGGCGGGTGGTTCAATGATAAATATCAAGCCGGCAAGGAAACGGTACAGGCGGCCAAAATTATCGGTAAGGTCAGTACCAAAGGCCCGAAAGCTCTGTTTAAAGATCCCGAAAAAGCCACGATAGATTTTTTGAACGATGTGCTGGTCTTGTATTTGATAAAAACTCACTGGACCCGCATCACGCAAGAGTGGTTGGTCAAACCCATCGTGCATCGTTACGAGTGGATGGCGGTGTTTTATATGTTTTTCTTATTAGTGCGTTCGCGCCGGCCCAAGTAGAGATTGTCAACGCCAATCCTATGATTTCCATAGGATTGGCTCGCTAGCCCATCAAATCCTCAGTCGCCCATGGAAACCGATACTCTAAATTACGTGCATTTTTCCGTTCGACATCAGCTAAAAAGTCGTATCCGGATCATTACGCCGGTGTTACTTAACGACCCTGAACGCAGCTATATCCTGGAAATACTGCTGAAAAAGCGCCCGGAAATTAAAAGTGTGCGCTCGGTATTTGAAATCGGTTCAGTGGTGATTGAATTCGATTCCAATCGTTTACCGGCAAAAAACTTGCTGATCATGTTGGACGCTGTGTTGGGTAATATCGCGTTAAAGCAGACTGAGTTTAAAAAAGACAAGAAAAAAGCATTCGACGGGCCCCTGCAAGAAGTTGATTTAGCCGTGCAAGGCATGAGTTGCGCGTCCTGCGCGCTATTGATCGAAATGGTGTTAAACCGCGACGAACGGGTTAAAAAAGCCGGCGTCAATTTTGCCACCGAAACCGTTACGGTGCAGGGCCAGATCAGCAAGGCAGAGGTGATCGATAAAATCGAAAAACTGGGTTATAGCGCCATGCCCATTGATACGCTCTCGCAGCGGAAAAAGCTTATCGAAAAGGAGTTGCAACGAATTGACGTAGCCCGGCGTCGATTTGTATGGGCAGGGCTGTTAACCACTCCGGTGGTGACGATTGCCATGACGATGGGCGGCCGCTCCTGGATGCATTGGTTGCAGTTTGCGCTGACCACGCAGGTGGTATTCGGCACCGGCAGCCAGTTTTTCAGCAAGGCCTATAGGCTGGCCAAACAGCGCGCGGCTAATATGGACAGCTTGATTGCGCTGGGCGTGGGCTCTGCTTACGGCTACAGCATTCCATCTCTGTTCCGGCGGCGCGGCCATGTGTATTTCGAAGCGGCGGCGGCGATTATCACTTTTGTACTGCTGGGTCGCTATCTGGAAGAGCGGGCCAGGGGCAAGGCCGGCGAAGCGATCCGTAAATTGGTCGATCTGCAACCGCAAACCGCGACATTGTTGCTGGATGACGGTAGCGAACGTATTGTCGATGTTGACGACATCAAGATCGAAGATGTGATGCTGGTCAGGCCCGGTGAAAAAATCCCAACCGACGGCGTGGTGATCGCGGGTCTTTCCACGGTCGATGAAGCGATGATCACCGGGGAGAGTATGCCGGTGGTGAAGAACATCGGCCATCAAGTGATCGGCGGTTGTGTCAACGGCAACGGCGTGTTGCAAATCAAGGCCACGGCGATAGGCATGGATACCGTGCTGGCGGGCATCGTGCATATGGTCGATCAAGCCCAGGCCGCCAAACTGCCGATTCAAAAACAGGTCGATAAAATTTCGGCGGTATTCGTGCCGGCGGTGATGGCTATTTCCGGCGCGACGCTGGTGGGTTGGCTGCTGGCCGGCGCGCCGTTCGCGTTTGCTTTCGGCAATGCCATCACGGTTTTGTTGATCGCTTGTCCCTGCGCGCTTGGACTGGCGACACCGGCGGCAATCATGGTCGGCACCGGCCAAGCCGCCAAGCAGGGCGTGTATATCCGCAACGGCGAAAGCCTGGAGATTGCCAGTAAACTGAATGCTATCGTCTTCGATAAGACCGGCACCATCACCGAGGGTAAGCCCAGGGTGAGCAAGGTCTACAAATTATCCCGTCTGGTAGAGAATAAACTAGTGATGTTGGCGGCATCCGCCGAGAACAATTCCGAACATTTTCTCGGCAAAGCCGTGGTGGCATTCGCCCGCGACGCGGGTGTCGAGTTGCAGGATTGCGCTTATTTTTACAGCGAAACCGGCCACGGCATTCGTGCCGAGGTGGACGGTTACAAATTGCTGCTGGGAAATCGGGGGTGGCTGGAGAATCAGCAAGTTGATGTAAGCCGCTTAGTGGAGCAGGCCGACAATTTTGCCGATCAAGGGCAAACCCCGGTGTACATGGCGATCAACGGCAAGGAGGCTGCGGTTTTTGCAATCGCCGACAATCCGCGTCCGGAAGCTGCGGCAGCTATAGCGCGTCTGCATGAACTGGGCATCAAAACCATGATGGTGACCGGCGACACCGAAAGGACCGCTCATTATATTGCGGAAAAAGTCGGGATAGCCGATGTGGTCGCCAACGCCAAGCCTGAGCAAAAGCTGCAAATCATTCGCCAGTTGCAGGATGAAGGACACAATGTCGGCATGATCGGCGACGGCATCAATGATGCGCCGGCGCTGGCCGCTGCCAATGTTGGTTTTGCAGTAGGTAGCGGTACCGATATTGCCATCGAATCCGCCGATCTGACCCTGGTGCAAGGCGATATCGGTAAGGTCACCGATACCATCGAACTTAGCGCGTTTACCATCCGCGTCATCAAGCAAAATCTATTCTGGGCGTTCGGTTACAACACTATAGCGATTCCGGTGGCGGCGCTGGGCAAGCTCAATCCGATGATCGCCTCCGCGGCGATGGCTTTGAGTTCTGTGTCGGTCATCGTCAACTCACTTCGATTGAACAAATAAATGGAACACAATATGGAAGGTATGGATCATGCCATGCACGGCATGACCGAAATGGCTGCGGCCACGGGATTCGATTACTCCCTGGCGTTCGTTGCCGGATTCTTGGGCAGCGGGCACTGCTTGGGGATGTGTGGGGCGCTAGTATCCGGTTATTTCATGCGGGCCGGGAAAAGCCGCAGTTATCTACCTTATATAGCTTATCAAGCCGCGCGAATTTCCGTGTATACCTTGATCGGCGTATTAGCTGCTTCTTTGGGCGTGGTGCTGGTATCCAGCGGCTTGTTCGGCAAGATCCAGAGTATCCTACAAATGTTGATGGGCGCGGTCGTCATTGTGTTGGCACTGGGTGTATTGGGCTGGATACCCTGGCAAGGCTCGATACGCTTGATTCCCATGCAAGTGTTACGCAAAGGTTATGCTGCGGCTAATCAAAAAGGACCATTGCTAGGTTCAGTTATCGCTGGCCTGTTGAATGGTTTGATGCCATGTATGTTGACGTTTGCTATGGCTGTGAAAGCCACCACTGCTGCTACGTTGCTTGAGGGTGGGGCGTTGATGTTGGCATTTGGCGCAGGGACTTTACCGATGATGCTGTTTATCAGCGTCGCCTTCGGCAAAATGAGTGTGAAACTACGCGGTTTAATGTTGAAAGCTGCGGCATTCATCATGTTGTTGATGGGGGCCAATACCATTAACAACGGTTTGAGTTTTTACCAAGATCAAAACTTCAACCACAGTCATTTCCTGGTGTTTGTGCAAGATAAACTGGATGAGCTAATTGTTTTTCTGCATGAAACGCTCAATTACATTGGCAGTATGCTGAGCAGTATTCAAGGGGTGTGACTGCAATTCGACGAGCCAACTAAACTTAATGCTGGAAAAGTTCGAAATTACAGGTATAATGCGCAAATCATTTGCTGGTGTAGCTCAGTTGGTAGAGCAGCTGATTTGTAATCAGCCGGTCGCGGGTTCGAGTCCCATCGCCAGCTCCATATATATCAAAGGCTTAGGTTGAAAAACCTAGGCCTTTTTTATTGCCTTCCGGCTTGCTGTGCCAAATTTGTGTCAGGGACTGCTTGAAGCTGACACAGACTTTCGGCATAACTTGCCAGATGATTTTGCCCCAGGTGCGCATAGCGCCGTACCATTTCCACCGATTCCCAAGCCCCCAGTTCCTGAAGCACATGCAGCGGCGTACCGTTTTGCACATGCCAGGACGCCCAGGTATGCCGCAGATCATGCCAGCGAAAATCCTCGATCCCGACCCGCTTTAACGCATGCCGCCAAGCTTTGGTATTCACATCGATCACCGGCTTACCCTGATAGGTGAAAACCCGCGCTTGATGTTTGCCTAGTTGCCGCCTAAGCACTAAAACCGCCTCAGCATTCAACGGCACCGAAATCGCTTTCCGTGCCTTCGCTTGATCAGCATGAATCCAGGCGACCCGCCTTTCCAGATCGACTTGCGACCATTCCAAGTGGGTGACGTTGGCTTGCCTCAACCCTGTCGCCAGGGAGAAGCGCACCATTTCCGCCAGATGTTCCGGCAAATCCTCGATCAAAGCCGCCGCTTCCTCGCGAGTGATCCAGCGAATGCGCCGTTTCGGTTCCGGCAGCAGCTTGATTCGAGGTATCTTGTCGATCCATTCCCAATCCAAGGATGCTCGCCTGAGAATCGCCCGAATCACTGCCAACATTCGATTGACGGTGGCATTGCTGACACCTTCGCTTTTACGCCGGGCAATCAGTTGATCAATGCGATCACGGGTAATATTGTTCAGGCTTAACGCCCCCAGATAAGGATCGAGCCAGCGCAAATGATGAATATCATCGTGCTGGGAAGCCTTGTGGCTGGTTTCATCCAACCACCGCATGACGGCATCTTGCCAACTGCGTTCAGGCTTTTCCCCCAGCTTTTGCACGTCCCAATATTTCGCCTTTAGCCGGTCGTGGTACTCCTGGGCTTGCTTGCGGTCGTCAGTCCCAGTCGATTCGCGTATGCGCTCGCCGTTGGGTGTTGTGAACCGCGTCCACCAGATATTGCCGCGTTTAAAGAGTGACATAGTTTTACCTCCCTTGGTAAACCACTCTGCGGCGCTTGCCCAGCACCAAGATATAACGAGCGCAAATAATCGGCAAGATCATCTTGCAGAAACACCCAACATTTGCCCGGCTTGGCACCCTTAACCAAACCGGCTTTGGCCTTCTGGCGCAAAACAGCAGGCGACATATGCAAAAACTCGGCAGCCTGTTCCAGATCAAGTGTGACATGGCGATTAGTCTCCATCTTTGACCTTCTTATAATTTCGGGCTTGCTCGCGTTTGCGTTCCTCATCCTCGCGGCGCGTATCGCTGGATTCATTCTTGAGGGTGTTATATTTTCGGGCTTTGGCCTTTACCTTGTCGGAGACATAACCGATAAAGGTTTTGCCGGTGGTGCGTTCCCGGTTACTGTGAAAGCGATTCGCATGGGCAAGGAATTCACCAAAGCCTTCACCCAAGTCGGTCATGCCATGAGCCGCCATAAACGAGGTCAAGCCGCCCAGACCATTGACGAACAGTGATTCATCGGAGGGGAGTCGTTCCTTGCGCAATCTCGACAGCGGCAAAGAAACGCCATCAGCCCAGGGAACCGCAACCAGGGAATCCCATAAGGGGTGATTCGGCCAACGGCTTTGGTTTTCGTCGTCAGGGTTGGGGATAGTCAGTCGTAGCCAAGAGACGGTCGCATAAGCCCATAACCCCTGCAGAGACGCCAGCAACTGATCGACGGAGGAAACCCCCAGTTCTTTCAAGGCATCGCGCTTAAATTCGAATTCCAATCGCCAAACGCTTTGGCCTTCTTGCCAGCCCATCGCCGACCATAACGGCTTCAGACAATCCTTTTTGCTTTTTTCCAGTTCCAGCGTTTTGTTATAGAGCCGACAGCCCATCACACCGCCCAGGCCGATACTCCAGCCGGTAAACTGGCGTTTTTCGTAATGAATCCAGATTTTGGCCGCGCGAGTAATCCAGCTAGCTTGCGCCCAGGAATCCATCGCAACAGTTGAAAGAAAATCGGCAAACAAATCGGCGCGACTGATTTGGGCTTCGCCTTTAACTTGGCCGAGAGTGTTGATGATATAGCGCAGCCGTTCTTCGGCTTCGGTGACTGATAAGGCCGTCAGCATTTCACTGGAAACCTGCACATAAGCCAAGGGCAGTGAGCTAGTGTTTCCGGTGGAGAGCTGGATATGGAAACAGTTATCGACTAACACATAGGCAAAGCGACCTTTGCCCTTATCCCGCACTTCGAACAGATGCTCACCGATCCTAACTTGTGCGTTCGAGCGTTCGCCTTCTTCGGTGGATTGCGCTGCCCGTTTTAATCCTTCTAGGCGCTGATCCCAGCCGGAAGCCAACTCACCCCGGTAGGACAGATACAAACTATCAACGCCACAGCGTAATAATTGAAAACCAGGTTTGTCCTGTGTAGTTGTGTCTGTAATGTAATTTGCAGGTGCTGTGTTACTAGGCGGCGCACCTGTCCCCAGGCTTTCCCGATCTTCAGTGTTGCCGCCGCATCGCGCGGTTTGCGGCTGGCCGCCGCAAATCCGCGTCTCGCTGGCGGCTGCGCTTCCTTGCTTCAGGTTATCGGGAGTTGCGAATCTTGGTTGATCATCTTTATTTCTCATTTATAGCCCCTTGGTTAACGCAAGACAGCCAATCCGTCTTGCTATGGGGCAGATAAATTATGCGCGAATGATTAAGAAGGGAAAGACGTCAAAAATATTTTGAGTTCCTCTGGAGCTTCCGATAGTCGCTAAGCCTTTTTCGTAGATGCCCGACGTCCTCGACGCCAAAGTCTTTTCCATAGACGCCAACCTCCTCACAAATATTTAACAATTCATCGTGGGAAAGCGTGGTCAAAAAACCATCATCTTCCAAAATGGCAAATGTTAGGAGTAATGTCTTGTATTTGATTTTTGCTTGAAGAATGGGCGCCTTGATTCGATAACTGAGTTTATCCAGAAAATCCTGATCACCGGAAAACTGAGCGCGTAACAAACGCCCTTGGAAATAATCTAGTCTTAGCACTGACCTATCAATCTGTACTGCGCAACGGTACGCAGTGTCATCACCGTTCTTTGCGTCGGCGACTAATTGGCACATGCTTCTACCATGAACCATTAGGGCCAGATAGTTAAAGGTGACGGACAAAAGGCCCAGTACTAATTTGCAAAAGGGCTTCAGTAGCTCCGCTTGCTCATCCTTGGAGGCAGAATTTACCTGATCCCAAAATTCTTTCCCTTCTGCATCAGTGGGTTCCGGCATATCATCAACCGCCTCTAAATAATCACCAAATACATGGTAAATGGTATCTTTTGGATTATTCTCAAAGAGCTCCTTAGCTTCTTGATTATCAAGAAGCATTGTCGCCCCAAGTGCCTTTAACTTCTGTTCGTCCTCATAAAGCTGCCACCAGTTGAATTTCCACTGAATTAACAAATCAATGACTTTTTCGGGTAACTTTATCCATCCTCCATTTTTATCCATGTTAGAGAGCTCTACATGGACATCAGGCATCAGTAAGCTAAGCAAACGAATGATTGTTGATTTTTTTACCTGTTCCATTCTGAAAAAATATTGTTATCGTTCGTGTATGATATGTTAATCACGATAATAATTTATGCGGATTGAGCGTCGGGGTTTAAAACTTACTTTTTTCAAGAAGTATAAAATTTTTATGGCTTATTTAAAATATAAACTCAATATTTATAACTATGAATTATTCTTAACATATTCAACAATCTTGTCATGATGGTGCATTAAACATGTTTGAGTCAATAACAGACTTTAAATCATTAGACGAATTGATAGAGAGTATTCAAAGTCAGATTATACAGCACTGGGGTTGGGCTGGAGTTGCTGTCATCACACTATGCTATTTATGGTGGAACTGGAAAGAAATAAAAGAAAAACCATTCATCGAATCGTTTATAACTTATTTAAAATTTAGAAACAAAAAGCCACCGCTTCCTGTCAAGGGTTATTTTAATATAGCTATTACTAGGCTTAATAACGATCATGACGATGATATCCGCACTAATTTAATCATCGAGCTACAAAGGTTTGCCAATGAATTTAATGAGCTCGGAACTAAAAGGAATAGATATGTAAATATTGTTCCGGTATCTTACAGTGTCGATTTATACAGTGAGGCTGATGGTGCAAGCGTGGAATGCGCTCACAAAATGGCGTGTAAGTTTCTAAAAAAATATGGCTACGATGTTCTTATTTGGGGAGCAGTCCGAGAAAAACGGGCTGCGTCACCCACGTTATTTTGGACAACCTTGGCTCATCAGGATGCATACCAAAATTATCATTTATCAAACAAAGATGAAAAGCTCCCTGAGCTAGCCGCTAGAGATCTTATAATAGTTTTGCGCGCTTTGATTGTAGCACGGAGCCAAACATTTCAAGAACTAGAAGGTCATTACGTTGCCGATATACTTCATCCATTTATTGAAGCACTTCGACGACTAATTCAAACGAGCAAGAAACGAGGGTGGAGTAATAAAGCCCTCGAAGATACTAAGTATGTGTTGGCTGATATGCTTCAAACGCTCGGGGAGCAGACTGGTCGCAATGAACCGTTGGATGAATCAATCAGACTATATAAGGCAATTTTAAAATCCGCCACAAGTAGTCTAGATAAATTATATTCTGCTCGAATTGGAAATAAACTTGGTGTAGCGCATTGGACTTTGGGAAAGCGGGAGTCTGGATCATCCAACTTAGAGGAAGCTGCCAGTTGTTTTCGTTCAGCTCTCGAAAAAATTAACCGTAAAAATACTCCTGCATTGTGGGCCGGTGTCCATAACAATCTCGGTTTAGCACTTTATAGATTGGGAGAGAGGGAAACTGGAAGTGCTCGTCTCGAAGAAGCTGTGTTTGAATATCGTGAGGCACTGAAGGAGTGGACTAGAGACAGAATGCCGTTAGATTGGGCTCATGCCCAAAACAATCTAGGTAACGCTTTGAAGATGCTAGGTGATCGGGATTTAAATCAAGATCAATTAAATGCGGCAATCGTAGCATTTCGAGAAGCCTTAAAGGAATGGAGAAGGGAAAACAAGCCCCTTTACTGGGCAACTCTTCAGAACAACTTAGGTACTGCCTTGAAATCCTTAGGGGAAAGTAAATGCAGTATTGATCTTTTGGAGGAAGCGCTCCAAGCATATCGCGAAGCATTGAAGGAAAGGACTCGCGAAAAAGTCCCTCTGGACTGGGCTGCAACACAGACGAATCTTGGTCTTGTACTGACTAGAATTGGTGAATTGGAGTCTAATGGAAAGCGTTTGGAAGAAGCAGTAATTGCTCAACACAATGCGCTTCTAGAATTTACATATGACCATGGTCCTGTTTACTGGGCGACCTCTCAGAACAATTTAGGCTCAGCTTTGCTAGCTCTTGGTAAGCAAAATGCTAGTGTCATAGTATTCGAAGAAGCCATGAATGCATACCTAGAGGCTTTGAAAGTACGTAATCGAAAGAGCTTTCCTTTGCATTGGGCGCAAACCAAGGGCAATTTAGCGCTTGCACTCCAAAGATTAGGAGAAATCAGGTCTGATACGGGTAGGCTCGAAGAGGCAGCTAAGACCTACCGCGAGGCCCTGTCAGAAAAACGTTTAGATATGCCAACTGTATTTTTGGCTACAACCTATAGAAACCTCGGGGATACGTTGCGAACACTAGGAAATATGAACTGCGGAACTAATTGTTTAGAAGAAGCAATCGAAGCATACAGTATGGCCCTTGAGGTTTGTGTTCAAGTGTTCTGCCCAGAAAATTGGAAATTAGAGTTAAATGAGAAAATAAAAACCACACAAGCCGAAATTTCAAATAGAACGGGAGTGTCCCAAATTTTGTGTAAACGGTAGTTTGGTTTAATGGCTAGGGAAGCGATCTTCGAACTGAATACTAAACCGATTCAAAGCGGCTTTCCAATCGTAGACGGGCATGGTCCAATTTTGGCTGATATTGCGCAACGCCAAATAGAGCAGTTTGGACAAGGCGTCATCACTGGGGAAGACCGCGCGGTTTTTCATGATTTTTCTCAGACTTCGATTCACCGATTCGATGGTATTGGTGGTGTAGATCACCTTGCGAATCTCGGGCGGATAGTCAAAAAAAGGGATGATGTGCCCCCAGTTTCGTCGCCAGATGGGGGCGATCGTGGGATAGGTCTCCAGCCAGTTGGCCTCGAATTCGGTCAGCTTTTGCTCGGCTTCCCTCGCCGTTGCGGCTCGATAAATCTGCTTGAGGTCGTCGGCAACCGACTGGCGCCTTTTGTAGCTGACATAGTTGAGGCTATGACGGACCAAGTGGACAATACACAGTTGAACGGCCGCTTTGGGAAACACGGTTTCGATAGCCTCCGGAAATCCCTTCAGACCATCGACACAGGCGATAAAGATGTCGTTGACGCCACGGTTCTTGAGCTCGGTGACCACTTGCAACCAAAATTTGGCGCCTTCGCTTTGGGCAATCCACAGCCCCAGCACTTCTTTGTGGCCGTCCAGATTGACACCGATGGCCAGATAGACGGCCTTGACCCGCACGCTGCCACTATCGCGCACTTTGGTATGCAGACAGTCGAGGTACACAATCGGGTAAATCGGATCCAGCGGGCGGCTTTGCCAGACGCCCACCTCTTCGAGTACCGCGTCGGTCACCGAGGAAATCAAGGTGGGGGATACCTCGGTGCCGTAAAGCTCGAATAAATGGGCTTGGATTTCCCGTACCGTCAGTCCTCGGGCATATAACGAAATGATCTTATCGTCGAAACCGGTCCAGCGCCGTTGATGCTTAGGAATGATCTGCGGTTCGAATTCGCCATGACGGTCGCGGGGAATCTCGATAGGCAAGTCGCCGAAGTCACCTTTCAGCGTTTTCCGGCTTTTGCCGTTTCGGGCATTGCTGCTGGCGTTGGTCACCGCCTCATGCTTACCGTGGCCCAAGTGCGCGGTCATTTCCGCTTCCAGGGCCCGTTCGACTATCGCTTTGGTCAACTGCTTCAGCAGACCATTGGCACCGATCAGGTCCTCGGGTTTTTGATAGTGCGACATCAAGGCGTCGAGTAGGTCATCCGGTATGGCTTTTGATGATACGGTCATGGTTTCCTCCTTGTCAGGATCGGTAGTTTCCTACCTCAGGGCCGTTTACACAAAAATTCTTACACCCTCAATAGAACAAGAGGTATAAACATTGGAGTTCAGTAACCAAGCTTTATTCCCCATGTGAAAGTGTTACTAAACTCTGGGCGAGCAGGATCCAAAGAATTATGGATTCTTATTAGATGGAAACGAAAAACGGGACTAGATTAGCTAGTTCTGTAGCTGTGTCAGATTTGTGTCACTTGTATGTATATTGATTTGCAAGTGTTTGATAATTCAACTATGGAATAACAATGGCAAGCGCTTTAGATGGTTGATTTTTAAAGATTTACAAATTTCGCCTTTGGTTTGTAATCAGCCGGTCGCGGGTTCGAGTCCCATCGCCAGCTCCATATTTAATTAAGGGAATCAATGACATATAACATCATTGATTCCCTTTTTTATTGCCCCTAATTTTCCGTTGCGTGAATTTTGCGTGACTTGGTTATGCAGACTTTTTCCGCCGCAGCGATCAAGTTGGCTAGTTCTGCCGACGAATAGTGATCGGTGATACGGCTGGATTTATGACCCAACAAATCCTGCCGGTCTTCAAACGATACATTCGCCGCCCTTAAACGTCGCCCGAAGGTGTGCTTCAGGTCGTGAATTCTGACCTGTTGCAAACCCACGCGTTGTCGTTGCGTTTTCACTGTGCGGCGGTCATACAAGGCCGTGGTTTGCAAGTGCTCATGGCCGGCCAATTGCCGAGTAGTGTTAAAGTCCACACCTTGTTCCAACAACTTGCTGATAAACGTGCGACGTAAATCGTGCGGTGAACAGGGCTTGAGCTTCGCCTGCCGGCAACGCCGCCTGAGCAGTGCATACACTTGATGGGCGTTGATCGGTTCGGTCGGTAAACAACCCTGACGGCTTCGGTTTCGCTGGACATGATCTTGATCAGAACAGCGCTGGGTTTTCGCCAATTGGCAAAACAACGGCCCCGGCATTCCTCCGCGTCCATGCAACCAGCGCTTTAATGCCTGTTTGGCCTGGGTCGGCAACAGCAATTCACGCGGCTTCTGCCCTTTTAGTCAACGTGGCCGTTACGTGATTTATTCTGCGCTGGTCCATTGGCGACTGTGGGTCTAATCGTTATTTAAAATGGGTTGCCACTGATTCTAGCAGACACAAAAAAAGCCCCTACAGTAATTAGCTGTAGAGGCTATTGAGTGTTGCGGCTAGGAGGAGCCGCGAAGTACAACGAGGGAGGTTACAAAAATTAAATACGAGCAGGCATCGCCAAGTTCAGATTACTAGCTAACGATGCGGCACCAAACAACAGCGTGGAGAGGATAAACTGACCTGACATAAAGCTCAGTACACCGGTTGCAAAAAACAATCCGGTCATTACATCTTTGTGTAAGCTTTTTGAAGTATTCATCTGGTTCACCTTGTCTGTGTTTGGTCGCTTTGTAAGTACGACTTAACTATATACCTATTCAATTAATAAACAATAAGGTATTTATTGTTTTATTTGTTTATTTTATGGAAACAATACAGATGGGCTTTTGCAAGAAGCACAGCAGTATTACAATAATTAGCTGTCTATACTGAATGACTTACGCCGTTACTGCCCTAGTTCACTAACGAACTACCATGACCAAATCCGAACTGATTGCCGCCATTTCCGATAAACAACCCCATCTGCTGCAAACAGATGTCGAGCTAGCGATTAACAATATTCTGGATGTATTGACGACCACTTTAGCCAATGGCGAAAGGATTGAAATTCGTGGCTTCGGTGGATTTTCAATGGTTCGACGTGACCCACGCACCGGGCGTAATCCCAAAACCGGTGAGAGGGTCAGCGTCCCGCAACGAGCAGCACTGCATTTCAAGCCAGGACTCGATCTGCGCCAGAAAGTGGATGCCTCGCGACTTACTTCGACAATGCGCTAAACGTTACTAGCTGATGGACTTTGCGGCAATCGCATAACACCGGAGTTATTTATGGTCGTTAGAGAAGTTTTATTTACAACGCTATTACTGTTTGTAACAACGGGCCTTGCAGCCATAGGCGATGGTGACAGATTTGATTTTCTTCCGGTCCCAGGCGAATTCTGCAATTCAGCGAGTGACCAAAAGCAGCGAGACCTATTTAAACACTACCCCGATGATGAAGGCATCATCAACCTTTACGCGCATTATTTAGGCTTATGCCAATTGGTACAGGACGGCAGCATTACCGAACAGGCTGCAAGCGTTTTATGGTTAGAGCAACGTAACAGCCTGATTGAAAAGCGCAAGAAATAAGCGGTTACAAATCGTTAGCGTCGGTTAGGCGAAACCCGATAGTAGACACCTACAGGCTAAACGATTTATCTCGCCTGGCAGAGCAACTACGGCCAATTCCTGACACAGGACAGTCCTTTGTCAACGACTGCAAACTGGCTCATGACCGCCAACGATTTGAATTGGGTCAAAAATTCAGCGGGCTTTTAGCTTCTTTAATCGTCACACTGAGCGCCGTTTGGGTGTTGAACGTCTGACTCAGGGATGCGGGAACAGTCAACATGACACCCTCCAATTTCACCTATTGCTTCAGTTTGGATGATATACGGAGGGGAAAAATCCTTGTAGTTCACAAATTTATTGTTGCGACCCAAGTTTAGTGGTAGATATACTGTTGACAGCTTAATAACTAGTTCAGCCACATGTCGCTGAAGTACGTCCGATTCCAGGATCGTCCTCAATCGGCGGAGGTCCCTAATGTCCTGAGCAACAGAGGAGGATATAAGTGCCAAGAATTTACCTGTACTTCCCATTTACGAACTGGGAAGAAGATAGTGTCCTGAAGAACGATGTCAAGGGATTCAAGAAAGTCGGCCTCGAATTCGAACTGGCAGAACGTTCCACCGAGAAATGTCTCGCGCCCGTCAATGACGATGACCTCCTGATCATCTCTGGACACGGCGGCGTGGGGAGTGCCAACATCTCCATGGTCGGCGCTACCGGCCGCGTCCGCCTGCCGGCAAGCAGTTTGGCTGATCTGCTCGCGACTGATGGCCTACCAAAGACGCATCAGAGTATCTTGCTAATCACGTGCTATGGGGGCGGGATGTCGAGCATCACGTCCGCGGAAGGTAACGCAGATCTGTCAGGTTCCGAGCAGTCCAGCGTCCCATCCAAGGCCGCCTCAACCCGAGTCGCCGCGAAGAACCTCGAGTTGATAAGCAACAAGGCAGGCGAGTGCCTTGCATCGATCCTCGCCAAGGGCCTTGGTATGAAGGGTTACTACAGCATCTTGGTCGGCGGATGGCCAGGTGCCTTCGCGACTGCATCATCGGCGACTTCGGGGACGGCCTCCGTTTTCAAGGCAGGTCCCGACAAAACGCCGGTATTGGCACAACTCGATCACATTCAGTGGTACGATGCCCGCGGCAATCTCCAGTGAGGGGATCGCCGCGGGCAGGGTCGGCGAGTAGGCCGAACCATCCGCTGCAGCAAACCTGGCCCGCCACTTCGGTTCTGCGGACGTGTAAGCCGCGTAGGGTACGCACCGCGTACCATTTTCAACGCTTTCCGATGAGTCAAGCCTTCGAAAGGTACCCGGTGCGTATCCTACATGGCTGTTTTTGTTTGGGCCATTAAATCGGCTCCTAAACCGTGATTCAAAATGTTTTTTTAGCGGCAGGTTGGCCTTCCTTGGGCGTTATCCTCGGCCTAACAAAACGGTCAAAGGGACGCGCCGCTCTGATGCGGTTTTGAAGGTTGGCTTTTTAATCAGGTTCTGCGGCTTCGCTCGGCTTCTTGGAGCGGCGCGCCCCTTACCTTTACGTTGAATGACTGCTAATTCAAGCCCTCCTGACATTGAGCATAAGGGTTCGAATGTCAACTATGGGTCGGCATCTGCCTTCTGTCGAATCAATGACAGCGCTAATCCAGTGGTTGTGCACTGTACCAAAATTGTACCAGCGCATGTTGTTCGAGTCCTGCAACTTAAGTATGAATGGGGTAGGTTTGGTATAAGCGAAGCCGGCAAGTTATTGATATACAAGGTTATCGCCTTTATTGTCAGGCTTTGTAATCAGCCGGTCGCGGGTTCGAGTCCCATCGCCAGCTCCATATTTAATTAAGGGAATCAATGACATATAACATCATTGATTCCCTTTTTTATAGAGGTGGCCCCAAACCTTTAAACAGCAATTCCCAAAATTAAAGTGAAATCCCTGCTGTTGGTTAGGCTGCCATTTTGACCGGTGGCAGCAAATCGGTATAGGCCTGATGAGGCTTTTTTCGGTTCAAGCTGGAATGGGGTCGCTTGTGGTTATACCACTCGAAATAATCCAGAATCGAGGCTCTGGCTTGGCCGACGGAATCGTACGCATGTAGGTAAACCCGCTCGTATTTGACCGATCGCCACAATCGCTCGACGAAAACATTATCTCGCCAGGCGCCCCGTCCGTCCATGCTCAACTGGCAACCCTGATTTTTCACGGCATCGACAAACGCCTTGGCGGTGAATTGGCTACCCTGGTCGGTATTAACGATCTCCGGTTTACCATACAGCCGAAACGCCTGTTCCAGCACATCGACGGCATGACAGGCTTCCAGTGTAATCGCGACCTTGGCTGCCAAGACCTTCCGACTGGCCCAATCCACAACCGCAGTCAGGTAAACAAAGCCTTTTGCCATCGGAATATAGGTCGTATCCAGGGCCCAAACCTGATTGGCTCGGTTGATGGTCATGCCGCGCAGCAAGTAGGGAAAGATTTCGTGCCCTGGCGTTTTCTTGCTCGTATTAGGCTTGCAATACACGGCTTCGATGCCCATCCGCTTCACTTGTGCCCTGTGGGTATCAAGGTTTTCACATGCTTACGGCCAGTGGTGATCCCTTGTTCATTCAACTGATCTCGCAATTGCCGGGCGCCCATGAAGGGATGTTTCATGTGCAATCGATCCAGGCGTTTCATGATGTCCAGATCGCGCGCTGATAACGGCTTGGGCAGGTAGTAAACGCTACCTCGACTGATCCCCAACAGGTGCGCTTGCTGGCCAATCGACAGTTTGGATTCACGGTCTATCATCGTTTTGCGCTCAGCAATCCCGCCTTGGTGAGCGCGTTCCCTAAAAAATCGTTTTCCAAGGTCAGTTGGCCGATTTTCGCATGCAGGGCTAGCAGGTCGACTGGCGGTGATTCGGGCTCCGCGGGTTTCCCAAACACCTCGGCAGCCCGTTCGGTCAGCTGTTTCTTCCAGTCGACAATCTGGTTTTGATGAATCTCAAACTCCTGGGTCAACTGCGCCAGGGTTTTATCACCCGTCAAAGCGGCCAAGGCGACTTTGGCCTTGAAGGCCGGCGAATGTTTTCTTCTCGGTTTTTTGGACATCTTCTGCTCCATTGTTTTGTCCTTACGGACGTTCAAAAGTAGCAGGGATTTTCACTTAACCGGCTGTTCAATTTTTCGGGGCCAGCTCTGTCTTCTGTGACATTCGCGCCCAGTTTTCGACCGCGACCTTATTGCTCTAAAGCTTAAGAATCAGTACTGGTTTTGTTACGCCAAACTTTTGGTAGAGACAGGATTGCAAATATCCGCTATCGAGCGTCTTGTTGCCTAATTGCCATGCTGAGTCCCTGATGTGCATGGCTTTTGTCGACGGGTATCGTTGGGGATTGGATATTTGCTAGGTTGAAGGCAGGGGGGCTGCAAGCGAGAGTAGATAAGTTGATTTTAGTCGCGGCAAGCTGGGTTCTAGAGGCGTATTACATGTCACGAAAACTTAACAGAACTGCAACTTTAATTTCTTGAGCGCTGGTTAACATTCTTTCTGCAAATTCTGTGAGGCAGATTTTTGCGGAAGACCAAAAACAATTAACCGACTTTGCTTTAGGAATGTTTATTTTATGAAAGCTTTTAAATTAACTCTGATCGCAGCGGCAGTAGCCTCTGTTGTTTCGCCTTTGACCGCTCACGCGGCAGACACTTGGTTTGATAATTTTACTCCGCTGACAAGCTCGGCTGGTCCGACCGCTAACGAAGCAACCCCAATTACTTTGTCAAACCCAGGCTTTACTCAAGTCACCATCGCTGATCGTGCCACGCAAAACACCTTGGTACCTGGCTCAAATTCAGGCAACTGGGACATGATCACTGCTAACGAAACCGGCGCTAACGCGGGTCGTTATTTGTTCATGCCGTTTGAAACTGGCACCGGTGGCGTACAACGTATCGATTTGCAAGACAGCAACTACAATACTCGCACTACTACTATCGTTGCACCAGGTACTCAAGGCTTTGTATCAGGTGATGCGTCACGCTGGACACCTTGGGGTAGTTATTTAACTGCCGAAGAATCTTGGGGCGCAAACAGCAGCAAAGGTCGTTTGTTCGAAGTGACCAACGCTACGACTGCAGCAGCCAATGGCGGTAACTTCATTCAACGTTCTGTGGTACCGCACGTTTCTCACGAAGGTCTGGCTTTCGACAGCAGCAACAGCATGTATTTTATCGACGAGTTGAATGGCGGTTCGATTTTTAAATACGTGTCAGCAAATCCGTTAGCAACCACTGGCGACGACTTTTTCGCCGCAGGCCAAACTTTCGCCATGAAAGTGGGTGCTGGTAGCCAGTTCGAAGGTAACAACGGTCCAGCTATTACGGGTGGTTTTACTTGGGAAGCTATCACAAACACTAGCGGTAGCGCGTTAACTGGTGTTTCTGTTCTGGCTAAAGACGGAAATATCGATGGCCGCGCTTCAGCTACAGCAGTGAGTGCTACCGGCTACAACCGTCCGGAAGATTTGGAAGTTCAAAATTTGGGCGGCAATCAGTTGATTTATTTTGCTACTACAGATTCTGACACCAACGCCAATACTACAGATGGCCGTAGCCGCATTTATAACTTCAATGTAGCTACAAACACCGTTAGCCTGTTTGCCGATTCCAACACCATTGATTTGGCAACCGGTTTGGCGGTGGGTGGCGGCTTGAGAAATGCCGATAACTTGGCAATCGATGCCGAAGGCAATATGTACATCATCGAAGACCGCGATGGTGCTATCGACGACGATATTTGGTTTGCCAAAGACATCAATAAAGACGGTGATTTGTTGGACGCAGGCGAAGGTCTGGCTCGTTGGGCTTCTAACGGCACTGTAGGTTCCGAGTTCACTGGCTTGTACTTCGATAAATTCAACGCAAACGTCGCTTACGTCAACATTCAACATCCTAACAGCGGTGTTGATCGCACGATGAGGATCACCGCAACGCCAGCGGCTGTGCCAGTACCTGGCGCGGTTTGGTTGTTCGGTTCAGCATTAGCTGGCTTCGTTGGCATGCGTCGCCGCAAAGCTTAATTGCTTAGGGAGGCAGGAACGCCTCCAATTTTAATGAGGGCTCGGCATTTGCCGGGCCTTTTTTGTATTTCTGAATGACTAGCCGACTTGCCTTTGTTAGGCAAGCGAGCACTCAAAAACTGGAGAATCTCATGTTACGCAAAGTTTTAGCTGCGGCAGTGCTGATGGCCGCTGGCGTTAATGCGCACGCTGCTTTATCAACTGGCGACATCGCATTTACTTCCTTTAACGCTGATGAAGATGGTTTTTCATTCGTGACTTTCGTTGATCTTGGTGCCAACACCGTGATTCACTTCAACGACAATGAGTGGAACGGCAGCGCGATTGGTGCGGGCGGTGCTTTCAATACCGGCGAAGGTATTATGTCCTGGAACAGTGGCGCTTCGACCATTGCTGCCGGAACTGTCGTGCGTTTCAGCAAATATGATCAACTATCGCGCTCAGTATCGGCGGGTTCTTTGTTCGGTGCGTCCGGCGACAATGGTATGAACGCCACTAACGAAACGATTTATGCCCTATTAGGCTCAACTGCGAATGCACCAACGACATTCTTGGCTGCGGTTTCTAATGGAGGGTTTGGCAGTAACGGTACTTTGACAAATACTGGTTTGGCGGTAGGTACTAGCGCAGTCCAATTGAACAGCAGCACCGACTATGCCGGGTATAACGGCGTACGCAGCGGAAAAGCCACTTTCGCAGAATACAAAGCTTTGGTGAATACTAACGCGAATTGGACTAACCTGGGTGACGGTGTTTTCGCAGCGCAAGTTCCAAATACCACTAACTTCACGGTCACCGCTGCTCCTGTGCCAGTCCCTGGCGCCGTCTGGTTGTTCGGTTCCGCATTGTTAGGTTTTTTGGGCGTTCGTCGTAAAGCTTAAGTTATCAGCGGATTCAAGCAAGCTTTGAACCGGTTGATTCCGATTGAGGTTAGGCAAACTTACCAAGAACGGAATCAACAACATACCTTTCGTTTTATACCCTTGTGGGTATTGAGTCTGTCACAGAACTAAATCACCGTAGTTCAAGATCTTGGCAATTTCTTTGGAAATGGCGATTTGAGGTGGCTTGCTTCAAATCAGTTGGCAACTGACTGATCAGGAAATGACTTTATTGGTGTTGAATTGATCGCAGGTGAAACTGAAGACTTTTTAACGCCGTGCCTGTGAATTCAGGCACGGCGGAGATAGTTTGAGAGTTAGGAGTAGATTACGTGAGGTTTACCGTCACCGGCGACGATTTCGCCGATGCTGAATGCGGTTTCGCCTTGCTGTGTCAATATTTCCAGCGTGGCGGCTTCATCTTCCGCCGCGACGCAGACAATCATGCCGATGCCGCAGTTGAAAGTGACCAGCATGTCGGCCAGTTCCACGTTACCTTGTTGTTGCAGCCAGACGAAAATCTCCGGCAATTGCCAGGCCGATAGTTGCACATTGGCGTTCAGACCGTTGGGTAACACGCGCGGCAGGTTTTCGGTAATGCCGCCGCCGGTGATATGGGCCATTGCATGCACCGGCACGGTTTTTAGCAGTTCCAACAGTGGTTTGACGTAGATGCGAGTCGGAGTTAGCAGGGTCTCGCCGAGTGGTTTGCCGTTGACGCTATCGGTCCAGGCCAGACCACTACGAGCGACGATTTTGCGAATCAAGGAATAGCCGTTGGAATGCGGGCCGGACGAGGCCAGAGCGATCAGTTTGTCGCCGGCTTGCACTTTGCTACCGTCGATGATGTGGCCTTTTTCGACGATACCGACGCAAAAGCCGGCCAAGTCGTAATCGCCATCCGCGTACATGCCGGGCATTTCCGCAGTTTCACCACCAACTAATGCCGCGCCGGACTGTTCGCAGCCTTTACCAATGCCTTCGATGACACTGGCGGCGGTGTCGACTTCCAGCTTGCCGGTGGCGAAATAATCCAGGAAAAACAGCGGCTCGGCGCCCTGGACGATAATGTCGTTAACGCACATGGCTACTAGGTCGATACCGACGCTGTTGTGGATGTTTAAATCCAGCGCCAGCTTTAATTTGGTGCCGACGCCATCGGTGCCGGATACGAGTACTGGGTGTTTGTAACGATCCAGCGGTAATTCGAACAGCGAACCGAAGCCGCCTAAACCGGCCATGACGCCCGCATTACGGGTTTTGGCCGCGATGGGTTTGATGCGTTCGACTAAAGCGTTGCCGGCTTCAATATCGACGCCCGCGCTTTTATAATTCAGGCGGTCTTGTTGTTGTTCGCTCAATGTCAGTCTCTCGTTAAAGTTAAGGTTGAAACGGGCGATATTGTACTATAGTTCCCATTAATGCACTGTCAGGGTAGGCTTGTGGTCAAGGTTTTTATGAAGGGTAAATCCGGGTTTTTAAGGCTGTGTTTGTGGGGATTGTTGTGCAATTGCCCATTAGCAGAGGCTGTCGAGGTAAAAGGCTTGTATGAGATTGAGCTGATAGCCAATAGTCAGTCCGCCGAGGATAGAACGCAAGCGATCAAGCAGGCCATGTATGCCGTTCTAAGTCGGGTCTTGGTGTCGGAGGATATTTCCAAAATTCCGGTGGTGCAGCAGGCTTTGTCCAGTGCGCAGAACTACGTCAAGCAATCGCAATTTTCCTTGATTTCCGCCGACGAACTGCCCGACACCGACGCGCGTTTACTCAGAGTGCAGTTTGATGAAGACCAATTGATGGAAGTCATGCGCAAAAGCCAAGTAGGCATTTGGAGCGAGATCAGGCCGGAAACCCTGGTGTGGCTGGTCGTCGATGACGAAGAGGGGCGGCGGTTTTACAACGCTGACAGCATGCCGGAATTGGAAAGCGCATTGGCGTTTGCGTCGAAAATTAAAGGCGTGCCGATGATATTTCCGATGTTGGATTTGGAAGAACAGCAAAAAATCTCGCTGAGCGAAGTGCTAAGCGCTGATTCACGCAATTTACTAGCGGTATCTGCCCGCTACGAAGTGACGTCGGTGATGGCCGGTCGCATTGCTAAGAAAGGCGATTGCTGGCAGGGGGAATGGGCGTTTTATTTTGACGGCAAGATCAAGCAATGGAGCGGGGCTTGTTTACCTTTAAAAGCGGCAGCGGTTGTGGGTGTGCAAGGTGCCTACGACGTGCTGTCCAATTATTACGGCGTTAAACCGGAAGCCTCAGCCGCCCACTAGGCTGTAGATGCCGTAAGCGCCGCCGTAAGTGGTTAAAAAATAAAACAAAGATACCACCAGGCTGGCTGGTGTATTCACTTGCAATACGTCCTTAAAGATCCGCGCGACGATTGCCATGTCCCATAGGAAAAACAAAGCCAAGGTTGCATAGCTGGGCGTATCTTCCGCCACGGTTACCCAAAACACGATAGGGATCAGAAAGATCGCGACGACATTTTCACAAAACAAAATGGCCGACGCGACTTGTATGAAGGTATAAAAGGTTTTATTCAGTACTAACACCAGCGCGATAAAGCCCAGGGTTAGCAATACTTCCAAGGCTACCTCGAAGATTGCGTCGATGTCGTCAGACATGTTGAATTGAATAAAAAACACGGCGATAAAATAAAAAATCGCATTGTTTTTAAAAAAGCGCGTCGATCTGGGCAGGTCCAAGACCGAGACATTGAACCAGCACAGCGGGAAATAATGTCTGAAGATTTCCATTACGATGCACGCTACTTAATCAGTTTTCCTCAGAGTCGGCATAAGGATACGCGTCGTATTGGCTGCGATATTCCGGTTGCTGACTATGGCTGAACTGGTCGTTCAGAGCTTGCACCAAATCTTTGCTTTGCTCGATAAGACCGTTTAGCTTTTTACGGTTTTTCTTGGTTTTACCGACCGGGTCGGTGATCGGCATCAAAATTCGCCAGAAGCTCAGGCTTTTTTCAAACAACCCCGCCAAATCTTCGCTGAGATTTAACTGTTTTTGCCGCTTGTGCAATTGCTTGATCAGGAATTTGGCATGCACCCGGCTGACGACTATATGTAGCGGCGTCAACACGCCGATCAACACCGCGAGAATGGCTGGGCCTATCAGCGGATCGATCAGTAATTCGAGGATGCCCACGGCGATTTCTGCAAATAACATCAACATCACCACAAAACCCAGCACGATTAAGGTGGAGGCGTTGCATCTATCTTTCCAGGTGGTCAAGGCTTCTTCCACTTCCGGGAAAATGGTGTCGTCAATTGCGCGGATACTGTTTTCTAGTGTGCCGAGTATGCGGTATGAGCGATCATTATTAATGTTGTTGAAGCGCTGATCGAACAGCGAGGTATCGCCGGATTGCGATAACACAATGAATTGGCCGGTGTGGATGCCCAGTTCGGCCAGGCGGCGTTGCCAGGATGCGGCGATTTCCTGGCTTTTCAGCGCATCGATAGTGATTTCGGAATGATCGATGACGAATATAAATTTGTTGGCATCCTGGTGGGCAACGATCTCTGCCAGGGTGTCCTTGATCAAATCGGCGTCGGCTTCGAATAAGTCGTTAAATACCAGTACCAGATCGGAGATGCCTATTACGTATTTCCGCAGTAGGCCGGACACCGGATTTTCCGCCGCCGGATTTAATACCGGAGTGTCGATCAACAGCTTATTTTTCAATTTGCCGCTATTGACGGTGACCAGTTCCAGATAACCGTTAAGTTTGCTGCCTTCGCCGTTGGCGGCCAAATCGATTTGACGGCTGATTTGATAAAACGGCAAGCGGTGGTCGGCGTCCAATGCGGTACCGGGTAGGGTAGCGGTATTGGTTTGCGGTGTATATTGCAGTACGGTGAATTTATGGCGGGCGGTGTGCAGTTGTACGCCCAGGTAGCGATTGACAAAGTCTGATTTGGCTGGTGAGTAACCGCCCAAGGTGCTGACAATTGGCCACCAACTGGTTTTGCGCGCGGTAGTCTCGTCGTTATCGATCAAACCCAGTTCAAACTCGATTTCATCGAGATCCTGAAATATCTTGGCGGTTTTTTGCAAAACCGGATCGTTCGCCGCGAACTGTCTTTCAAGATTGGTCAGGTGTTTACTTACCGTTTTATCCGCCATTAGATATAAACCTTCTCTGCTTGTTATTGAGGTTAATCAGACGGCGGGAGTATACACCGAAGGCATTTAAACGGATAAAAAAACCTGCCGGTTTTTGCCGGCCAAAATGCCTCAGCAAACGGCTATCGAGGACGCCCCGCTGTGCAGGAAATGGCGGTTTCCCGGCAGCGGGGGCGCTTATTCTTTAATATCTAGCTCCTTGATTTTGCGGGTCAAGGTATTACGACCATAGCCCAGCAACAGTGCTGCTTCGTGTTTGCGACCATGCGTATGATTCAAAGCCGCTTCAATCAACAGAGTTTCTAAGGTGGGAATAGCCTGTTTGGCGATGTCCACTTTGCCGGTCGTTAATTGTTGCTTGACCCAGTTTTTAAACTGGCTTTCCCAATCTCCCGGTGTTGTTTCGCCGGATGCGGAATCGCCGCTATTGTGGGTCAGTTCCGGCGGTAAATCTTCCAGATGAATTTCCCGGCCGGAGGCCATCACCGTCAGCCAGCGGCAGATATTTTCCAGTTGCCGCACATTACCAGGCCACTTCAAACCGCTTAAAAATGCCTCGGTTTCCGGCTTTAACAGTTTGATCTCGGTATTCAGTTCCTTCGCGCTTTGATACAGATAATGCCGCATCAACAAGCCTATATCCTGCCTGCGTTCGCGCAATGGCGGAATATGAATCCGAATCACGTTCAGTCGGTGAAACAAGTCTTCCCGAAACCGGCCCTGGGCCACCAGCGCTTCCAGGTCCTGGTGGGTGGCGGCGATGATGCGCACGTTCACTCTTACCGAGGTGTGAGCACCTACGGGATAAAACTCATTGTCCGCCAGTACCCGCAGCAAGCGGGTTTGCAATTCGGCGGGCATGTCGCCGATTTCATCCAGAAACAATGTGCCGTTGTTGGCTTGTTCGAATCGACCGATACGCCGGGCTTGGGCACCGGTAAACGCACCTTTTTCATGGCCGAATAGTTCGGATTCCATCAAGTCTTTAGGAATGGCCGCCATATTCAGGGCTATGAACGGTTGCTCGGCGCGCGGACTGTGGCGATGCAGGGCCTTGGCGACCAGTTCCTTACCTGTGCCGGATTCGCCGTTAATCAGTACGGTGATGTGCGAGCGCGCCAGACGGCCTATCGCCCGAAACACTTCTTGCATGGCCGGCGCTTCGCCGATGATTTCCGGAGTTTCCTCCACGGTCGGCGGGGCTTGCACAATGTCGCTTTGCCGTTGTTTGCTGTGAGCGCAGGCGCGTTGTACGGTTTCGACGACTTCGGTGACATCGAAGGGTTTAGGCAGGTATTCGAACGCCCCGCCGTGAAACGCCGACACCGCGCTTTCCAGGTCGGAATGAGCGGTCATCACGATCACCGGTAAATCCGGATAACTGTTTTGAATGTTCCGCAACAACTCGAAGCCGTCCATGCCCGGCATGCGAATATCGGTGATCAATACTTGCGGTAGCCCGCCAGGTAGTGATTTCAACAATTCGTTGGCGCTGGCGAAGCTTTGCGTATGCACGCCGGCTTTTTGCAAGGCTTTTTCAAGTACCCAGCGGATGGATTTGTCATCATCGACAATCCAGACCTTGTCAGGTATTTGCATGATTCGTCTCCAAAGGTAGGTAGATGGAAAATACGGTGTTGCCCGGCTCGCTTTCGCATTCAATCAAGCCGTTATGCTGGTTGATCAAAGATTGCGCAATAGATAGGCCAAGTCCGGTGCCCTCGGCACGGCCGGTAATCATTGGATAAAAAATCTGTCCCATCAGCTCGGGTTTGATACCCGGGCCGTTATCGATAATGTCGATTTTGACGGTCAGCTTGTAGCGTTTGCGCCCTATGGTCATATGCCGTTGCACCCGGGTTTTCATGGTAATCACACCGTGGTTCTGCACGGCTTGCACAGCATTGCGGACGATATTCAGAATGGCCTGGATCAGCTGGTTTTTGTCGGCGAAAATCTCCGGGATGCTCGGGTCGTAATTGGTATGCAGCATAATGCCGTGGGCGGCTTCTACCGTGACCAGATGTCGGACGCGTTCCAGTACTTCGTGAATATTCAGCTGGCTTTTATGCGCGGGTTTGTTGGGGCCGAGCATTTTGTCCATTAGATCCTGCAAGCGGTCGGACTCGGCGATAATGATTTGCGTATATTCCTTTAATTCAGGATCTTGCAGTTCCAGGTCCAGCAATTGCGCCGCGCCGCGCAAACCGCCCAGCGGATTCTTGATTTCATGCGCCAAGCCGCGCACCAGCATGCGGCTGGTGTTTTGTTGGGCCAGCAATTGTTCTTCCTTGGTAATGCGTAAATGCCGGTCTACTTGTTGCAGTTCGATCAGGATTTCGCTTAATTTTCCATCCTCGAGCAACGGTGTGGCGCTTAGGTTAACCGTAATCGATTGACTTAGCCGCTCTAGGATTAATTCTCTATCGACCAGCGGCTCCAGCAAATACAAACGCGGCAGCAAATCGTTAAATAGGGTGTTATGCGCGGTTTTGAATAGTTTGTGCGCCGTTTGGCCAAGCAAATGTTTAGCGCTGTCGGCAAGCAGCATCTCGCCGGCGGGATTGATATAGGTCAGGCGCAAGTCCTTGTCAAACAGCAGGATTGCTTCGTTTAAGTGATCCAGTATCTTTTTGTGCACGGGTTAATTTAAGTTTTAAGGGTTATAGTGAATAAGCAATTTGTACGCCAAGCCTAAAGTTGCCTTATCGGCCCATTTACCGGGTAAAAAACAGCTCGAATGCACAATATTAGTGCGTTCGCCCGAATTGATGGCTCATGTTAGTGCAAAGGTGGGCTAGGGCTGGGGTTTTTATCACTATCCCGGCTTTAAGCCTTATGCGCTGGTATAGGATCAATATCCATCACGGCGGCAAAAATGTTTGAGAAGCCTATCAGCAAACTCGGATGCTCGGCTGTGCGCTATATGTATGCACCATATTGGTGCTAGTGAGTTTAAATTGAGTCAAGCGAAGTTACGGGGTGATAGCGGTCAAGTCTAGCCGTTTGCATCAAGTATGCTGGCCCCTGTGTCTGCGGAAATGACCGCACCATGGGTTGAGGGAGCTGGTTAATAAACCGGTTGGGGCGCTTGGGTGATAAGATTTTTTATAGGGTATTTCCCTGTCGATGACAAACTTTGATCTGAATTGGTGCGCCTGTCAGCACGAGTAACCAGGCTGGTGCGTCAATCGAACAGCTGTGTCGCTAATTCGGTGCACTTGTCGATTGGCGACTAGTCAGCGTAATCGACGATCAACGGCGCATGGTCGCTGAAGCGTTGCTCTTTAAAAATGCTGGTTGACTGCGCTCGGCTGGCAATGCCCGGCGTGGCGACTTGATAATCGATGCGCCAACCGACATTCTTGGCCCAAGCCTGGCCGCGATTGCTCCACCAGGTGTAGCAGGTGTCGGTAGCGTCTGGATGCAGACGGCGATAGACGTCCACCCAGCCCAACTCATCGTAAACTTGGGTCATCCAGGCCCTTTCCGCCGGTAAAAAACCGGAGTTTTTCTGATTGCCGCGCCAGTTTTTCAAATCGGCTTCTTTGTGGGCGATATTCCAGTCACCGCAAATTACTACTTCCCGACCGCTGGCTTTCAGTTCGGCAAGATGCGGGTTGAAGCGCTCCATCACGCTGTATTTGACAGTTTGCCGCTCCTCGCTGCTGGAGCCGGACGGTAGGTATAGGGAAATGACCGATAGATTACCGACTTGCACTTCCAGATAGCGGCCCTCGCTATCGATGTCGGCATGCCCTAAGCCTGCTATTACTGCATCTGCCGGCTGTTTGCTGTAGATGCCTACGCCGCTGTAGCCTTTCTTTTCAGCATAATGAAAATAACCGTGTAGACCTTTCGGAGCCAGCATCTCGGCTGTCATATCGCTGGCCTGGGCTTTGAGTTCCTGTAGGCAGACGAAGTCTGGATTTTGGGTGTCTAACCAGTCGTAAAAACCTTTTCTGGTTGCCGAACGAATGCCGTTTAGATTGACGGAGATGATGCGGAGCATGGATAGTGGGGGATCTAAGGGTTAGGTTAATAAACTGCGTCGCAGTTTAACAGTTTCGATGCCATCGCCCCAAAAGCGCTTACTGACTTTTGGCCGACACACTCCGCGCGCGTCTGCCGGTAAAAAGGCTTTAGCCCTTACTCAACAATTGCCGGGCGCGGCTATCCGCACCGGAAGGCAGCTGGTTCGGGCCGGATTTAATCCAGGCGACGATGTCTTGCCAGGCGGTAGGGGCTTGCAGATCGCGGAGCAGCATGTGGTAACCGTTCTGGTAAATAGCCACGGTTTTTTCCGCTGTATCGGTGGTGTTCAGCATTTGTTGCAAGAAAGCGTAGGTGGGTTCCTTGGGGATGACTTCGTCTTTCTCGCCGTACAGCATTAGCGTATGCGCCCGAAGCGAGCCGGCGCTGTCGAACGCGGCGTCCATCAGGTTGGTTAAGCCGTATACCGTTTCCACGCGGGTGGCCTTGATCACCATCGGATCGCGGCCCATCGCCCGCAGCATGTCGATATTATCCGACGGCATGATCTCCAGCCCGCTACCGGTCAAGGTTAGCCAGGGTAGACTATGCGCCAGCGTCCATAACAAACTGGTTTGATACCAAGGCATGGTCGACCTGGCCCATAGCGCCGGCGCGGCGAGGATGATGCCGGCCACATCCGGCATATCGTCCTGCTGTACGGCGGTAATCACAATCGCGCCGCCCATGCTTTCGCCCAGTAGGTAAAGTGGTTTGTTCGGGTAGCGCTGTTTCAGCAGGCGGGTTAATTGTTTTAAATCCTGTGCGTAAGCCTCGCTGCCCGCCCACAAGCCGCGCTGTGGTGCTGCGCCAAAACCGCGTTGGTCGTAAGCGAAACAGGCGATGCCGAGTTTGCTGAAATAGTTGCCCGGCGCATCGAAGAAGTGGCTGTAATCGTTAAAGCCGTGCAGCGCGATGATCACTGCATTGGGTTCGGTGTCGGGCAGCCAGCGGCGTAGCGGTAGACTGGCGCCGTCTTCGGTTAGAAAAGTATTCTCGCCCAGCTGCGCGGTATTGGTCTTAGCGCCGGGTGGATAGCTCATCGGCATACAGCCGCTCAGCGAGAGCAGCAATACGCCAGCCAACGGCGGCATGCGTTTCCGATACGGTTTGCGAGCGTTCACTATTTTCAAAATAAGATTTTTCATTGCTAACACATTATTTCAGCATTGAATTTCCCAAAGTTTCCCCCGCTTATGATTCGCTAAGCGGAGGATTGTTCCAGTCAAACTTATCTTAGCTGACGCGGGCGAATGGTTTTATGACAATTCAGGAATGGCTAGTTTCCGGTTATCGAACTATTCATCGTCCCACAAAATAGGAAAGGCTTTACGCACCCGTTCGATGGCCTCCTGATCGACGTTTTTGCCGCGCAAGGTCAGCACCAAGGCGTAAATATCCTGGGTGCTGACTTTAAACGTGCGTTTGGGATCGGCTTTAACCGAGCTGGATAAACGTTTGATCGTTGTATGGAAGGGTAGGGGTTTGGCAACGGGCTGCGCGGGTCGGGACAGTTCGCTTTCGATAATGTCTTTTTCGTTGCCGGGCGGTGCGTTTAAGGCTTTACGCAAGATGTCGCGTGCCCTGGCCCAGGACAACTCGCCGCCGGCCAGTTTTTCGCGCATTGCTTCCGTGGTCAGCGGGGCGTAGCGAATGATGTCGTCGATCCAGCTGATGCTTTTGTCGAAGAATTCGGCGATGCGCTCTCTGGACCAGTTGGCATTGTTCAAGTAAATCACGGTCTGGAAATAATCGGTGATGCGGGTGTCGACGCGGTCGGAATTCAGTTTTAGATTCAGCGCCTTGATTTCATCCGGGTCGCCGGTGACGATTCTGACGTCCACTCTATCGAAATAGCCGGGATTGGCGCGGCGGATGCCTTGAATGGCCTCCATGCGATGAAAGCCGCCGACCAGATAATATTCGCGGTTGTTACGCTCCCAAACCACCAGTGGCTCGAACAGGCCATTGACCACGATGTCTTTTTCCAGATGCGCGACCTTGGCCCGATCTAGTTCTCTATGGTTGGTGAGCGTGTGATGAAATTCGATTTGTTCGATGGGTAAATATTCGTAGCGTTTGGTAGCGAGCATAGGCTTTCTCTGGGTTGTCAGGTGTCTATAAAAAGACTTAAGCGAGCTTAAGCCAATATCTTACTAACGCAGGATTTACGGTACCACCATCGCATTTTTTTATACGAAATTCAATCGCCTAAGTCCTCTTTCCGGAGATGCTAACGGCCTAAAATGGAATTGCCCTGTTAGCCAAGCACCTTCAGCACGATCGATAAGTAGTCGGTGTAGCCGATGGCGGCGGCCATAATGATTAACAACACGCCCTGAAAAATGGGGCGTTGTACAAAAGGCTTATAAGTGTCCTCGGCATAGCGTTCAGCCAAGTCAGACAGACTTCCCAGTTTGCCGGCTAGTGGAGGGTTGTCGGCGTTACCTTGATTGGCTATGGACAGGCGGCGCAGATTTTTCAGAGATTCGTGTTCGGTTTTATCCGCCACTGCTTTTAGGCGAAAATCACAATAGAACAAATAGGCGATGCAAACGCCGATCACGATCAACAATCCGGGCGGTGTATGCCAGTTATCAAAATAACTCATTCGTGCCAACACCATAAGGGCCGCAGCGAATAGCGGGTAAGAGATCAGGCGGCTGGCTTGTTGCGTCATATCACCCACTAGGCGGATCGTCACCCAATCCTGAAGGTAAGCGTTATCGATATTCAGCGTGGCGCGATATTCTTCCGTCATCGATACCGGCCAGGGCTCGGCACGTGGGATGGAGCGGATAAACTGGATGATCGCTTGCGCTGCTTCGGTGACGCTAATCATCAAAAACAAATAGGTCGGGACTAACACCAATCGTAACAATATAAAGTCAAGGTGATAGACAAACTCGCCACGATAAGGTGTAACCGGTACGCCCAGTGACAGAATTATGGCAAAGGTGAGTAGCCAGGCTGCTAGCGTCAAGATGCCAACTCTACCCATACTCAAGTTTCGTTCAAGTCGTCTTTGTAATGATTGATCATGCGCATGGCAACGATTATCAGCAGACACACCAAACTTACCGCTGAAATTCAGCCGTTCCCAAAATAACCGCGGAAACTTGACGGTTTCGATTACCCAAAACACCGTAGCCACCAGCGCCGCGAATCGGACCGCCTCAGTTGACCACATGCTGACACCCTCTATTAGCGCTATAGGTTCGGTCTGTTCAGTGTTCAGCACGAATGCCGTTAATCCGCAACCCACTAACAGACAAAACAGCAGCCAAGTTCGTTGCAAACTTAGTACGCTGACTTCTACCGGCAGTTTGGCAGCATCCGCGATTGTTATTTTGCGATGAAAATAAAGCCATAGGCAGGCAAACAACAAGGCGCAGATTAGAATTTTCAGCGCGATGCGGAAAAACTTTAAAAAGGGTTGATCCGCTAATAATGGTTGCTGCTCGATGTCCATTCTTCGGGCCTTATCCCTAGTGTTGTCGGCTGCCTGGATAAATCTGGCCATAGGGCCAAGCACCTTGCAATCCTTACGTCTGGTTTGAGGTTCGGAATTCGCATGGCTGAGCGGGAACGCCTTGGTACGACCGATTTCGTGTATCGCTGGGTGGCTGAACACTGTTTGGTCTAATAGGCTTTGACTGTCTATTGTATTGCATACTTCCGTTACCGACGTCGGCTCAGAGGAAGCGGGATTGGAGTCCCATAATGCCATTTGCGCGGCTAAAAAATAGGCGGTTTGGTAACTGTCGCGGAATGGCGGAATGCCGTGTTGCAATTCCTGTGGCAGTTGTAAGCCGAAACTGGATACCACAATCAGGTTCCGCGCCCACTCGTTTTGATCTGGGTGTAAAAACCGGGCATCCATGACGTTCGTGAAATACCAAATGTCAGGAAACTTCGCATGTAGTGCTTGCAGTACCAATAGTTTGTCATAGACATCGCTACCTAGGACGCCGATGGCGCCAATGCTGTGGTTGCTGTCTTCAAGCTTCTCTTCTATGTCTTGGATCTGATTGGTCAGCCGGCGCATGTAGTCGAATTGACTATCGCCGTCGGCATGTTCCATGGCTTTCGATGCCTCGGAGGAATTACTGGATTCATTGTCGCCGGACTTAGTAGCGGTAATCGGTGAGCTTTGGCCTCGCAGAGTTTTGCCGTCCAATCCGCGAAAATAAGTGTATTGGTGTACGTATTGGCGTAGGCAGTCTGATTTTGGAGTTAATTGCCCATCGCAATCCGTAGCCGGATTTTCCCCGTTCATAGCGGTTTTGACTAAGGCATCTGCAAATGTGGTGCCAATATGGTAGGCATACAATGATTCGGTTTCGGAAATCAATACCACGTGCTTAGTGGAATTAGCCAACTTGGCGCGGTTGCCGATTCGGACGCCGCGTAGTGCCAATTCCTTACTCAAGGCCGTGGCTAACTGGCTGTCGGTAGCGGTTGTACGAATAAAAGGCAGGCCAGCTCCGAAATGCTCGGTCAAATTGGTTGGTTCATTCCTATCTGGGGTTCTAGTGCCAAACAGTAATTTACCTTCATCGACTGTGGCGCGAGGCGAATATATTCGAAATAAGGGCTTTCCATCGGATTTAGCGGCCGGTTTGACCGCCCGAGCCATGTTTTGCAATTCATCAGAAGTCGCCGGCCCCAGCACATTGAATTCCAGATTGAATTGACTGTTTTTCAGATAAATCTTGCGGAGATTCTCGAACAAGTCGTGCAGCGGCTGATAGCCGAACAGTTTGTTGTCCAGGTATAACACTAAGATCGGCGGATGTTTATCGTCATCCCGAAGTGAGTACACAGGATTGGGTTTCCACACCAGAGATTCGAAGGCGATTAAGGTACTGGTATCGTTAAGCCGGTAATTGACGTAGCCAATATGCTCCGGGTCACTAGGCGCATACTCGTTGTTTTGGTCGGCTGTCAGTCCGGACAGCACCGCATAGCGGATACGCCGGCGGGTTTCTACGTCTTCCTGATAGTGACCATTCGGCATCAGAGTGGCCATCACAATTTGCCGCGTGTCGCGTAATTCACCCAATTGCTTTTGAACAGTTTTTATCACTTCTTCAGTGTTTTTATATTGCTGATAATTCTCGCGGTTTAAATTTTGGTTGGCGATGGCTTCGAATGGGTCTTGCCACAAACGCGCGTCCACGTCTGATTTAAACCCGGCTTGCTGCTGCGGTATCGGTGCTTTGTTAGGTCTGGAATCGTTGAAGGGGCTTTGACCGACGAACAGGCTGCCACCCAGAATGATCAAGAGCAAACTTAATACGTTTGGCGAAATCAGCGAGGATTTGTTTTCTTTGGACATAAGCGCCAAGCTTTGATTGATATGGAGAGATAGTGGGACATACCCGGTTGTGCTACTAGACTAACACTAGAAGTTTTCGGCTTCAAAGGCAGAAACTAACAACGATTTTTGTAAAATTACACTATCTAGCAGGGTGCGGAATCCAAATTTCGCGAACCGAGGCCATAAAATCCACGTTTATTTCCGCAACAACCAAGGATTGCCGCCGATGGCGGTGAGGTTGGTGGTGACGGTTTGTTCGTTGGCGAAGCGTTGCAAGTAGTGGGGGCCGCCGGCTTTCGGGCCGGTGCCGGATAAGCCCATGCCGCCGAACGGCTGCACGCCGACTACTGCGCCTATCATATTGCGATTGATGTAAATGTTGCCGACCCGCGCGTGTTGCTGGATGTAACGCATATTGGCGTTGATGCGGCTGTGAATACCCAGCGTCAAGCCGTAGCCGCTGGCATTGATGGCTTCGACCAATTTTGCCCGCTCGTTGGCTTGGTAACGGACAATATGCAGGATGGGGCCGAACACTTCGTGGTCAAGGAAGGATAGTGCCGGTATTTCCGCCAACGTGGGTGGAAAAAAGCAGCCGTCTGCCAGATTGGGAGGGATGGGCAATTGATATAACAGCTTGGCTTCGCGTTTAAGCTTTTCGATGTGGTTCAGTAGTTTGGCTAAGGCGTGTCTATCAATGATAGGGCCTACGTCGGTGGCTATAGCCATTGGCGAGCCAAGCCGCAGCAAGCGCATCGCACCAATCAAACGCGCGACGATGCTGTCGGCGATAGCCTCCGGCAGAAACAACACCCGCAACGCCGAGCAACGTTGGCCGGCGCTGTTAAACGCCGATAGCAAGGCGTCCGCAACCAGTTGTTCCTGATGCGCGGAGCTATCGGCGATCATCACGTTTTGCCCACCGGTTTCGGCAATCAGAGTGGCGATGGCGCCGTGTCGATCAGCCAGTCGCCGGTTGATCAGCTGTGCGGTAGCCCCAGAGCCGGTAAACGCGACGCCGGAGACGCGTTCGTCACTCAACAAGTGCCGGCCAATCTCAGCGCCGTCGCCGGGTAAAAACTGCAATACCTGTTCCGGGACCCCGGCGCTATGTAACAGGCGAACGCAAGCCATGCCTGTTAACGAAGTCTGCAAAGCCGGTTTGGCGATCACGGTATTGCCGGCCGCCAGCGCAGCGGCGATTTGGCCGATGAAAATTGCAATCGGAAAATTCCATGGGCTAATACAGACAAACACGCCGCGCCCGACCTGAAATAATTGATTATCTTCGCCAGTGGGTCCGGGCAGTTGCTGGGGCTGAGCGAATTGCTCGACTGCACAGGCCGCGTAGTAACGGCATAGATCGACCGCTTCGCGCACCTCTGCCAGCGCGTCGCGCAGGGTTCGACCGCCTTCGCGGATGCACAGCGCCACCATTTCCAGGCGCTGCTGTTCCAATAAGTCCGCTGCTTTACGCAGATACCCGGCGCGGGTTGCGACTGGGCATAAACGCCAGTCATTGAACGCGCTGGCTGCTTGTTGCAAGGCTTGTTCTATATCACTTTGGGAACTGAATACCACTTCGCCAACCAGTCTATGTCGGTCATGCGGACTATAAACAGGATGCGGTTCGCCAGGAGTTTGCCGACCGGCGACCATTGGCGCAGCTTGCAATTTGTGGTCGGACATTGCGGCCAAGTCCTGTTGCAACTGCTGCAATACCTCAGGATTACTCAAATTCAGCCCCTGCGAATTCCGGCGTTGCGCGCCAAATAACTCGCTGGGTACAGCCAACGGTTCAGAGTCGACTTGATTTAACTGGACCAATGGGTCGCCGGACAGATTAGCGGCGCTGATCTGCTGATTTTCGATTTGGTTGATGAACGAGGTATTCGCGCCGTTTTCCAATAAGCGTCTGACCAGATAAGGCAACAATTCCCGGTAGCCGCCTACCGGGGCATACACTCGGCAGTTGATCGGCTGTTGATGGAGCAACTCATCGTACAACGCACTACCCATTCCATGCAGGCGTTGGAATTCAAATCCCGGATGGCCTTTGCCAAACTCGCAAATCGCCGCCACGCTGTGGGCATTATGTGTGGCGAATTGCGGATAAAAGATTTGCGGGCGAGACAGGATCAGCCGGGCGCAAGCCAGATAAGACAAGTCCGTGGCAGCTTTGCGGGTAAACACCGGGTAGTCGTCCCAGCCGTTTTCCTGGGCGCGCTTGATTTCGCTATCCCAGTACGCGCCTTTTACCAAGCGGATTGGAATCAGCCGGTGTTGCTGTTCGGCTAACACCGCCAGCCATTCGATCACTGCTACAGCGCGTTTTTGGTAAGCCTGCACCGCCAGACCGAAACCAGGCCACCCGGCCAGTGCGGTATCGTTAAGCACTGCCGCAAAAATATCCAAGGACAGGTCCAGCCGTTCGGCTTCTTCCGCATCCACGGTCACGGAAATATTCGCGGCGCGGGCCAGCTTGACCAAGGCCAACAGCTTGCTGCTGATGGCCGGCACCGCGTAGCGATGCTGCAAGGGTTCGTAACGCGGATAAAGCGCCGAGAGCTTGATCGAAATGCCGGGGTTGGTAAATAAATCCGCGTTAGCAGATTCGGCCAGCGTTTCAATTGCCTGGCGATAGGCCGCGAAATAGCGCTCAGCATCCTCTTCGGTCAAGGCCGCTTCGCCGAGCATATCGAAGGAATAGCGGTAGGCAGGGTTGCGGCTCGCTTGTTCGATAGCCATTGTTATATCTTCAGCGATGACGAAATGCTCGGCCATTTGCTGCATGGCTTGCTTGATGGCTGTGCGGATCAGCGGCTCGCCCAGCCGGCTTAACAAGCTAGCGAAAACCCGCTGCCGAATCAACGCTTCCATTTTGCCGCTCACCCACAACGCGCTGCTAGCCAGATTGACCGCTACTGAATCGCTGTGTAGCCAGTGGCTATACCAGTCGGCATCTGCCAATTTGTCACGCAGGAACAGGTTTTGCGTGGCGCTATCCGGTATCCGCAACAAGGCTTCGGCAATGCTCATCAACACGATGCCTTCATCGCTACTCAGCCTGTATTCATGCAAGAAAGCTTCGAAAATGCTCGGCTGTTTGTGTTTAGTGCGCACCGCTTCTATCAATGCCTGCGAAGATACGCCGATGGCCTGACTATCGTAATTTCCCAACCTGGCGATTAGGCCGGAGATTGCTTGCGGCTCGGCTTGGGTAAATGCCTGATGGATGCGCTGGCGCAGTTCGGATAAACGGTTTGCGTGGCTCATTGCTATCACCTGTTGGACAGACACTTATAAGCATACCGCTATCCGGAAAAACTGGCTGGCTTGTTGGACCGGGTTTGCTCTGCTACTGTTGACGGTAAAGCGTTTAATGCGCGAGGAGAAAACATGTCAGGCAGAATTGATTTTACGATGGGTTTTAACGCGGGAAATGCGGCTAGAGCGGGCAATGGGGATAGCAGCTACCGGGTTTATGTGTTCGGAAATTTTTCCGGTGCCGCCGCACCCTGGGAGCAAAGTAAAATCCGCAAAATCGATGTGGATAACTTCGAGCAAGTGATGGCGCAAATCCTGCCGACGCTGGAAGTCAGCCCCGGTATCAGCTTGCAATTTCCGACGCTGGACGATTTTCACCCCGATGCCTGGCTGGGGGAAATCAAGCTGCTGGCTGATTTGCGGACCTTAAAGTCCGAATTGGGCAATCCCAATACCGCGGCACAGGCGGCGGCAAAAATTCAGGCGTTTTTTCCGGCGGTAGCTGTGGTCGATCCGGTCGCACCTGCTCCTGCCACGGAAAGCCAGGACGATATGCTGGAGCGTTTGTTGGGTAAAAAGCCGGAAGGCGCAGTCGCTGCGTCCGACTCTTTGGATAGTTTGTTGAAACAAATTGTGGAACCGCATGTCGCCAAGGACGCCAACCCGCAGCATCGGGCTTTAATCGATTTGATCGACACCGCGACGGCGCAGCTTGTGAAAGCCTTATTGCACCGGCAGGACTTTCAAGCACTGGAAGCCTTGTGGCGAGCAACAGATGGCTTGGTGCACGAAGAAGCCGCCGACGCACAACAAATTTATTTACTGGATATTAGCCAAGCCCAGTTGCTGACAGAGCTGGAAAAGGGTAGCGATAGTGTGGTCCAGCGTTTGCAACAACATATGCAAACAGGCGACGGAGAGCAGGACGTATTGTTCGTGGCTGATTATGTGTTTTCCGACAATGCGGAGGACAAGGCTTTGCTGGGTTTTTGTGCCGAATTAGCTGCAAAATGTGGAGCGGGTTTTCTGGCCTCCGCTGGAAACGGTTTGGTGGTCGGGGCTTTGCAGAACGCGTCGGATTGGTTGGCATATCGTCAGGAAATCGCGGCAGACAGCGTAATTCTGGTTTATCCGCGTGTGCTGATGCGTTTGCCTTACGGCAGCAAACGCGAACCGCTGGAAACCTTTGCGTTTGAAGAATGCGACACTGTTCCGCAGACCGATGAATTGCTATGGGGGAATCCGGCCTTTTTGGCGACTAGGGTTTTGTTGAGAGCTGCTCAGGATGAAGCGACAGCAGAGCAATTCTTTTTTGCCGATGTGCCGGCGTTTAGCTACGATTTGGACGGCGAGCAGGTATTACAGGCGGCTACGGAAGTAGTGTTGAACGAAGCGCAAGCAAACAATCTTTTGGCACAAAACATCATGCCGGTGATTGGCTATCGGCAGCGTCAAGGCTTACGCTTGCTGGGTTTAGAAACCTTGAGTTGACAGATCTGGCCGCAACTGTGCCTGCATTTTTTCCCTATCCAGCTCGCCTTCCGAATGCGACACCACAATAGTTGCCACTGCATTACCGACGATGTTGGTTAAGGCCCGCGCTTCGGACATAAAGCGGTCTATCCCCAGGATTAACGAAAGAGCCGCGACCGGCACTGCCGGCACCACCGCTAGGGTTGCCGCCAGCGTGATAAAGCCAGCGCCGGTGACGCCAGAAGCACCTTTGCTAGTCAACATCGCTACCAATAACAGTGTCAATTGCTGGCTCAGGCTTAAATCGACATTCAAGGCCTGAGCGACGAACAGCGCGGCCATGGTCAGATAGATATTGGTGCCGTCCAGATTGAACGAGTAGCCGGACGGAATCACTAAACCCACCACCGAGCGGGAACAGCCCAGTTTTTCCAGCTTATTCATCAGCGGCACCAGCGCCGATTCGGACGACGAGGTGCCCAGTACCAAGAGCATTTCTTCCTTGATATAACGCAGCAGTCTAAAAATATTAAAGCCGGTCAGCGCGGCTATGCTGCCCAGTATCAAGACGATGAACAAAGCGCAGGTCAGATAAAAACTACCCATCAGCGCAGCCAGCGGTTTTAATGCGGCGACGCCGTATTTGCCTATGGTAAACGCCATCGCCGCGCCGGCGCCGAACGGCGCCAGTTTCATGATCACATTCATCATTGCAAAAAAGATATGTGAGCATTCCTCTATAAACACATACACCGATCTGCCGGCGCTGCCCATTTGTTGCAGGGCAAAGCCGAAAAGTACCGCTACCAGCAATACTTGCAGCAAATCGCCGGAACCGGTGAAGGCATCGGTGAAGGTTTTGGGGATGATGTGCAGCAGAAAATCGGCGGTACTTTGCTGGTTGGCTTGTTTCACGTAGCCGGACACCGCCTGCGCATCCAGCGTGGCCGGATCGACGTTAAAGCCTTGGCCAGGCTTGAGCAGATTGGCCACCAGCACGCCCAGCGCCAGCGCGAAAGTCGAGACAATCTCGAAATACAGCAAGGCTTTTACCCCAACTCGCCCGGCTTTTTTCATGTCATCGGCGCCAGCGACGCCCAGCACGATGGTGCAAAATACCACTGGTCCTATCAGCATTTTGATCAGGCTGATAAAGCCGTCGCCGATGGGTTTTAGCGTCACGGCATGTTCGGCGTCCAGATAACCAAACACGCCGCCGGCAACGATAGCCAACAACACCCACAGATAAAGCCGGGCAGAGAGAGTCGCTGATTTCGGCGGGAGTGGTTTGTTGAGGTTTTCCGAGTTCATGGTTTAGCGCGTGGCTTTTAAGATTTAGCGCAGGTATTGAGTGCAATATCGTTTAAAAGCTACGCATAACGCAAGGATAGTTTACGAGTCCAACAGCCCGGCTTACGATGGCAGTGAACCAGTCGCCGACATCTGTTTCCAACTTAAACTACGAGGCTATGGCGGGCTCAAATGGTGGTGGATCCCGATTAAAAGGCTACCGGAATCTTTTCAACTTCGACAAAGCGGCGGTTAGCGCCTTCCGCTTATTTTTCTTCCTTTTTGTCAAACACCCCGCTAAAACTAAAGCCAATATCGATTTTGCCGATTTCTTCGATCACTTTCTGACTCAATTCAGCCACCGGCTTATCGGAAAAAACTGCGTAGCGCATCAGGTTTTCCGTGTAGGTTTGCTTGTCTTTATATTGGCTGTAAAACGCGAACATCAACGCCGCGATGCCGGTAACGGTGGTTTGCACAATCGCCGATTTATACCATTCGCGCTCGCCCAGGCGGTCTTTCATCAACACCCCTAGCGACGGCCACAGAAATACCGCCACCGCGGAAATCAGCGAGAGCCAGAAAAATACTTTATTTAAAATCGCATAGCTTCTGGCTTTGGCATACAGATCATAAATCAACACTAGCTTGCGTTCTTCGTCTACTGTTGTAGGCTTTGTCGTGCCAGTTGAATCGGTCTTACAGATGGCGGTTTTGGCGTAATCCATCAGCAATTTCGCACTGGTTTGATTGGGATTAAGGATGTTGATGACATCCTTATCGCAGGATTCCGATGCGCACCCGCTTAGCGCAATCAGGGTCACGATGATCAACAGAAACTGACGCATGGTTTTGCTCCGTATCGATTTAATGGGGCAATTGTGACATAACCGGCTTGATGGATTGTTCGTAAAGTTATGTCTGGCGAGGATCGACAGGGTATTTTCGGGTAATCTTTTCCTGCGATGGGATGTTCGTATTTTTTGGTGATCGACAAAAGGGTCTATCATTTCATCAGATTCAATGGCGGCAATTTGATTAATACCTGCCATAATTGCCCCATCGCCGATGAAATGTTGAAATCAAAACAGATGGTAATCAATAGCTTATTGTGCGGAAAAAGGTTTGCCGGCTGATGCGTAGTTAACTATCCAATTCCTTATTTGGGGCGAACATTCTGTGCCATATCAACAGGAACATGAAGCAGAAGTGTTATCTGCGGTAAAGCAGTTTGCCCAATCAGTCAATTCTGGTCGTAAAGTAGTTGCCGATATGTCAATGTTGGTGGCTGCAACTTCAAATTTATCATTGGCGAATTTAGATTTTTGGGAACGATTAATTCGGTGGGAGTTCTCTAGAGAGCTGAAAAACACTATACCCTCCAAATGGAAGTTTTGGACTCAACCTACCCCTTTTCTAACGTGGATAGATTTGTGCAGCGAGGACGGTTTTAAACGTCAAAAAACGCTACGCACTCTATCTGGGGCAGCCCCTAATGGATTTTTCTTTGCCATCGCTGTTCGTCGGCTCAACGATTGGGTCCCACAAGTTCGCGAGGCAGCCCGCGAAAAACTTCCAATTGTTGCAAAACACACGGATCCAGAGCTTGTTGTTGATGTTTTATGTGCTACGTTGCCCCATTGGAATTCATGGGGCCGCATGGAAGACAAAGACAAACAAGTGTTAATAGAGATTACATGTATCGAAAAGATAGGGCTGGCGCTCAAATCGAGGATTTTGTCTACCACCTCCGGTCCGATGACCTCCGTACTATCGCAGGTGGGTCGTGCAGAAACACTAGATCGTTATCTTGACGAGATTGCAAGAAAAGCTATTCAACCATCAGTGCGAGCAAAATCATATAGATGCTTGCTTGAAGGAAAAATGGCTTGGTTCGCTGGGAGAAAGTGGGAATGGACTGACAAACGTTATTGTAAGGGACACTTCAAGCCGATAATCCGTGAGCGAAATGTACTTGTCACTAGCCCATCCCTAGAAATTTTAATATCGGCAGCAACAGATCGATCACCAATAGTTCGACGTGTTGCGGGTGAAATGCTTATTCGTGAGCTAGCGAAAATTGGTACTGAGTCTTTAAAGTTGGCACATCTGCTTGCGTCTGACAAATCACCATCAGTGGCAGAGCGTGGAAAGTTTGCATTGAAAAGATTGAAAAATTCTGATTTATGAATTACGTCCCTTAATTCCAACGTTCACCGGCTGCTTTAAGTTTGATGGTGTTGAAAAAGTCCTTTTGAGAGAAAAACACTATTCGATCTTAAATATTAATGAATAAAAACAATAACTCGAGAACAATGCTGCTGGAAAAGCCGGCGTAATTTTGCCAAAAACCTACTTATTCAACACAATCAGTTTTACTGCTGTCGGTACACGGAAATCTTTGAATGTCGCAAACTGGCCTATAGGCGCTGGAGTACCCCAATTAAGCAATCCCGCTAAGATTAGCGACAAAACCCTACCGACTTTCCGAAGGTCAACTTATGCAAACCCCCTCAAACAGACTCTACTGCACTGCCCAAATCCGTGAAGCCGAGCGGTACGCGATCGACGAACTGGGGATTCCGGGCCGGGAATTGATGCGCCGGGCTGCGTACGCGCTATTCGAACAGTTAAGACAGCGCTGGCCGGAACAACAAGCAGTCACAGTGTTTTGCGGCGCCGGCAATAACGGCGGCGACGGTTACGATGTTGCGACCCTTGCCTTGCAGGCCAATTTTCAGGTAAGCGTTTATGCCTTGGCCGATCCAGACGGTTTACCGGGTGACGCTCTGAGTGCCTATCAAGATTTTTTACAGGCTGGTGGACGTGTCAGCGACTTCGAAGCCGGACAATCCAAGCTGCAAGGTGTCATAGTCGATGCTTTGTTCGGGATCGGTTTGAGCCGTGAGGTCGGGCAAGATTACGCGTTAGCCATTGCGGCGATCAATGCCTCCCGCTGTCCGGTGATTGCGGTGGATGTGCCGTCCGGCTTGCACGCCTACACCGGCTCGGTACTTGGGTGCGCAGTCAAGGCTGATGTGACGGTGACCTTCATCGGTTTGAAGTGCGGCTTGTTTACCGGCGAAGCAGCCGAATATTGCGGCGAGATTATTTGCAGCACCTTGGATATCGACGCTGCTGTGTTGGCGGCGATGCCGCCGTTTGCGCTGTTGCTGGAAAAAATCGACTTGCCGCGCCGCGCGCGGATTGCTCACAAAGGTCGTTTCGGGCATGCGTTGTTGATCGGCGGCAATCTGGGTTATACCGGGGCGATACGTTTGGCGGGGGAGGCGGCCTTGCGTTCCGGCGCCGGTCTGGTTAGCATCGCCACCCGCGCATCGCATAGCGGGTTGATCAACATCGGTAGGCCGGAGTTAATGTGCCACGGCGTGGAATGCGGCGAAGCGCTACATGCCTTGCTGGAGAAGGCCAGCGTCATCGTGATTGGTCCCGGTCTGGGCCAGGACGATTGGGCCAGGGAGATGTTCGGCGCGGCGCTGGCCATTGACAAGCCGTGCGTGATCGATGCCGACGCCTTGAATCTGTTGTCCTTGCAACCCAAGCGGCGCGCGAATTGGGTATTAACGCCACACCCCGGCGAAGCCGCGCGCTTGCTGGGCTGTAGCGCCGGGCAAATCTCCGCTGACCGCTTTGCGGCGTTGGCGGATTTGCACAGTCAATACGGCGGCACTTGTTTGTTAAAGGGTGCCGGTACCTTGATTACCTGCGGCGACACGGTCTATGTCGGCACTACCGGCAACCCCGGGATGGCTAGCGGCGGCATGGGCGATGTGTTGTCGGGTTTGATCGGCGGCTTGCTGGCGCAGGGTTTGAGCTTGGATGAAGCAACGCGGCTGGGTGTCTATGTGCATGGCGAAGCCGCCGACAGTTTGGCTTTGGAATTTGGTGAGCGTGGCTTGCTGGCCGGCGATTTGCCGGCACGAATCAGGAAATTATTGAATTAATGAACATTACTCTGGAAACCCCCGAAGATACCGAAGCGCTGGGTGCCGCACTCTGGCAAGCACTGCCGGAAAAATGTCTGCTGTTTTTGTACGGCGAATTGGGTGCCGGCAAAACCACGCTGGTCCGGGGCTTGTTGCGCGCCGCCGGTCATCAAGGTGCCGTGAAAAGCCCGACTTACACCTTGGTTGAAGAATACGAAGTCAACGGTCGGCGTTTGTTTCATTTTGATTTGTATCGGTTGAAGGACCCGGAAGAGCTGGAATGGATGGGCATGGACGATTATCTGAATCAAAACGCGTTGTGCTGCATCGAATGGCCGCAAATGGGCGCGGGGTTTTTGCCTACGGCCGATCTGGAAGTAAGGTTGAATTATTTTCAGCAACAACGTACCGCTGAAATCAATGTGTTAGCAAAAAATCGGCTAAGCGATATAAAACTAAACTGGAAAAACAATAACCTACTGCTATAATTTCAACGAAGTTGTCACTAGTGGAAATGTGGGGTATGCAGCAGATGTCTAAAATTTTCTGGATATGGGGTTTGTTATTGCCCACGTTTTCCGCATTCGCGGCTCAGACTGAGCTGGGTGCGGTCACTTATTCATCGGCCAATCAACTGCTGGTCAATTTGCCGAGCACGGTCAAGCATCACGCGTTTGTGTTGAAAAGTCCCAATCGTCTGGTTGTGGATTTTGTCGATGCCAAAATGGCGCAGGGTTTGAATCAACCTGCCGCCGATCATCCTTTGTTCGGCTTTGCCCGGAGCGCGATGCGGAACAACAAAGATTTGCGTATCGTCGTTGAATTGAAAGCCGATGCGGACGCCAAGGTGGCGATGGTCGGCAAGAATTTGCAAATTGATTTGGCGGCAAAAGACCAGCCGGCGCAACCTCAGTTGGCAGCCAAGCCAGCGGAAAGAGCGTTTACTCCGGTTGCGGCGCTTAAAACTGAAAAGCCGGCAGCTACCCCAGTGGTTGCCGTTGCCGAAAAAGTCGATAAACCCAGCAAGAAATCCGAGACCATTGCCAAACCTGTCGCGGTTAAATCCGTCGCCAAAGCCAAAGGTCGTAACATCATCGTTGCCATCGACGCCGGCCACGGCGGTAAGGACGTCGGCGCGCAGGGCGCAAACGGCACCCAGGAAAAAGACGTGGTCTTTGCAATTGCCAAGAGTCTGCAAGGTATGGTTAACAGCCAGCCTGGCATGAAAGCGGTGATGATTCGCGACGGCGATTATTTTGTGAAATTAAACGAACGCCGCCGCATTGCGCGAGCCGCCAAAGCCGATTTGTTCGTGTCCATCCACGCCGATGCGTTCAGCGACAGTCAGGCTCATGGTGCATCTGTCTATACCTTGGCCAGCAACGGGGCTTCCAGCGCTGGCGCCGGTTGGTTGGCAGCCAGCGAAAACGCAGTCGATGGCGGCGGTGCCGGTGAGGATCGGGATGACACCTTGAACTCGGTGTTGATGGACTTATCTAACAAGGCCGCAAAAGAAGCGAGTCAGAATGTCGGTAACAAGGTGCTGAAAAGCGTAAAAAGCGTTGGGCATCTGCACAGAAGTGCGGTGCAAAAAGCCGGTTTCGTGGTGTTGAAGTCTGCGGAGATTCCGTCAATTTTGGTGGAAACCGCCTTCATTTCCAATCCGGAAGAAGAGCGTCGTTTGAACACCAAGGCCTATCAAAACAAAATGGCTTCTGCTGTGTTTAGCGGGATAGTGGGCCACTTTAAACAATATGCGCCGGCCGATACGATGATGGCGCAGCTGAATCGTTCCGGCAAATCCAAAGCCGTGCAATTGGCGGCATTGGCTGTGGATGATAATGAACCTGTGGCTAAAGCAAAACCGGAACAAAAACCAGTGTTGGCGGCTAGAGAGCTGGATGCCGCTCCGACCGTGGTGGCGAGCAACGCCGGGACTCATCATGTCATCAACCGCGGCGAAACGCTGTCCGGCATAGCCCAGCAATACGGGATAAGCATGCGGGCTTTACGTATGGCCAATGCGATGAACGACGGCAACGTGCGTATCGGCCAAGTATTACAAATTCCGCGAGACAGCTAATAATCCAATCTAAAACGGGGTGAATCATTTCGCCCCGTTTCATTTCCATCCGCTAAAATACGCGCTTTTTCCCGAGCGCAACCGATGCGGATTCACGCCTTACCCACCCAATTAGTCAATCAAATCGCCGCCGGCGAGGTGGTCGAGCGGCCGGCGTCCGTGGTCAAAGAGCTGGTGGAAAATTGTTTCGATGCCGGTGCGACGCAGATTCTGATCGATGTTGAGCAGGGTGGGGCACGGCAAATCAGGATTCGCGACAACGGCTGTGGCATTGTCAAAGACGACTTGGCCCTGGCCTTATCAAGGCATGCCACCAGCAAGATTGCCTCATTGGACGATTTGGAGCATGTGATCAGCATGGGCTTTCGCGGCGAGGCCTTGCCCAGCATCAGCTCGGTGGCGCGCTTGACCTTAATTTCCCGCACCGTCGATGCCGAATGCGCCTGGCAAGTCAGCGCCGATGGTACCGAGAGCAACTTCGATCCGCAACCCGATCCGCATCCGCCCGGCACGACTGTGGATGTGCGCGATTTGTTTTACAACACGCCGGCTCGCCGCAAGTTCTTAAAAGCCGAGAAAACTGAGTTTGCTCATATCGAGAGCTTGATTCAGAAGTTGGCGTTGGCGCGTTTCGATGTGGGTTTTGTCTTAAATCACAATCAGCGCGAAGTGCTGAATCTGAAACCGGCGGCAACTCAGGAGGCTCAGGAAAAACGTATCGCTGCAATTTGCGGCTCGGCGTTTGTCGACAACAGCGTGAAGATCGACTTTGCCGCCTCCGGTTTACATCTGCACGGCTGGGTTGGCTTGCCGACTTTCTCCCGCAGCCAGCAGGATATGCAGTTTTTCTACGTCAATGGTCGTTTGATCAAGGATAGGCTAGTCGCCCATGCGGTGAAACAGGCTTATCAGGATGTGTTGTACCATGGCCGGCATTCGGTGTTTGTCCTGTACCTAGAGCTCGATCCGGCCTTGGTCGATGTCAATGCTCACCCCACCAAACTGGAAGTGCGATTTAGGGAAGGGCGCATGGTGCACGATTTTCTGTTTCAGGCTTTACACCGCAGTTTGGCCGATCAACGGCCTGGCGCTGCCGTTGTGGCAAAACAGATTGAAACAGTCGCGGATTTTTCGGAAATACAACCTGCGGTTGCGCCACTGCGGACGCCGTTAAATCAACAAACGTCTTTACCGCTGACTATGCCGGAACCTGGTTTGGACCGTGTGCAGCAACGCACTACACCCGAGGCGTTCGGAGCTTATCGCTACTCGCCCGAGCGGTCGAGTTTGTCCGAAGTGGCCGAGCAAATCAAGGCTTACGGCAAGCTTTATCCGCAAGTTGACAATGCAACTCCGGCGCAGCCAGCGGTGGAATCGGCGATGCCGCCATTGGGTTTTGCCCTGGCGCATATCCACAATATTTACATCCTAGCCGAGACTGCTAACGGCATCATTTTGGTGGATGCCCACGCCGCCCATGAGCGAGTGACTTATGAGCGTTTGAAACAGCATTATCTTAATCGGGCCATCGTTTCCCAGCCATTGTTACTGCCGATCAAATTACAGGTGACCGCCGCCGAGGCCGACTTGGCGGAGCAAGAGCACGAGTTTTTCACGGGGCTTGGCTTTGAAATAAACCGTTCCGGCCCGGAAACGGTGGTGCTGAGAGCCACGCCGGCCTTGCTGGCAAAAGCCGATGTCGATCAGCTGGTGCGGGACATCCTGGCGGATCTAGCCACCCACGGCGTCAGTCATAAAGCCCAGGAAAGTCTTAACGCCATTTTGGCCACCATGGCTTGCCATAGCTCGGTGCGCGCCAAACGCAAACTCAGCATCGAGGAAATGAACGCCTTGTTGCGCGATATGGAACAGACCGAGCGCATCGGTCAATGCAACCACGGCCGACCGACCTGGGTGGCGCTGAGCCATCAGGATTTGGACCGGTTTTTCATGCGCGGCCAATAGATGAGTGTGTTACAAAAACCGTCGGCCATCCTGTTGATGGGGCCGACCGCATCCGGCAAGACCGCGCTCGGCGTAGCGATGGCCCAAGCCCTGAACGCCGAGATTATCAGCGTCGATTCGGCCTTGGTGTATAGAGGTATGGATATAGGCACCGCAAAACCCACGCTGGCGGAGCGCGGCGGCGTGCCACATCACTTGATTGATATTCTCGATCCCAGTGAAGCATTTTCCACCGGCCAATTCCGCAACCGCGCTTTGGAGTTGATGGCAGATATTACGGAGCGCGGCAAATTGCCCTTGTTAGTCGGCGGCACCATGTTGTACTTCAGCGCCTTGACGCAGGGTTTGGCGCAATTGCCTGAAGCCGATCCGGAGATACGCCAGCGATTAGATCAGGAATTGCAAGACTTGGGTAAGGAGGTGTTGCATGCCCGTCTGGCGCAAGTCGATCCGCAAGCGGCGGCGCGGATTCATGTCAACGATCCGCAACGCATTCAGCGGGCCTTGGAAGTTTATGAAATCAGCGGCCGACCGTTATCCAGCTTTTTCGATGCCGACCAGCATGCTGAGCAGCCCTTTCGGTTTATCAAACTCATCGTCGCGCCGGAGCAGCGCAGTACCTTACACGCCAACGTCGCCGAACGTTTCGATCAGATGCTGACGCACGGCTTTCTCGACGAGGTCCAGGCTTTATGGCAACGCCGCGATCTGGATGAAAGCATGCCGTCGATACGTTGCGTCGGTTACCGGCAGGCTTGGTCCTATCTCAACGGCGAATACGACCTGACAACAATGCGGGACAAAGCCATTATCGCCACCCGGCAACTGGCGAAGCGCCAATTTACCTGGTTGCGCAAGGAGCAGGATGCCCATCATTTGATCACTGGATCTAAAGACCTAGTCGGACAAGCCTTGGCCTATTGCCGCGCCTATGAATAAAGCCGAACAACGCCAAATCGCCTACGCGGTGCGTAATGCTCAGGCTGATAAGGATGCGATCAGCGCCGAAATTTGCCGGCGTGTCGTCGAGCAACCCTGGTATCAAGCCGCCCGGACGGTGATGTGGTATTTGCATTGTCGTTCCGAAGTGAGGACCCTGCCAGCCGTTGCTACGGAATTAAAAAGCGGCAAGCTCATTGTCATCCCTTATTGTACGGTCGATAACGAGGGTCATAAGCAACTGGGTTTGTGGCAGTTGGAAGCTATCGACGAATTGCAACCGGGCATGTGGAATATTCTCGAGCCGCCGCGGGCACGTTGGCTGGAGCCCGCAAAGCAAGTTGGCGCGGATGAGCTAGATGTGGTCATTGTGCCCGGCGTGGCCTTCGACCGGCAAGGCAGGCGCTTGGGCAACGGTGCCGGCTATTACGACCGTCTACTGCAAAAAGTACGACCCAATACAATATTGGCGGCGGTGTGCTATGAAGCCCAGCTATTGCCGCAGGTGGCGGTAGATACGCACGATGTATTCATGAACTTTGTGGTCACCGAGCAGGCCATTTATCCTGGCGAGGGCCGAGCTTGGCGATGACTCCCGCAGAGTTGAAACGGCAAATTCCGAGTTCTCCGGCCTTTGTGCTGGATGAAGGGCAAGTGCTTGCCAACCTGCAACCGTTGATTGCTTTGCGGCAGGCCACGGGCTGCAAGATTTTATATTCGATGAAGGCGCTGCCTTTGGCGTTTTTGCTGGAATTGTTGTCTGGGGGAGTGGATGGCATATCGGTCAGCTCCTTGTTCGAAGCGCGTCTGGCAAAAGAGGTTTTGGGTGTAAATGGCCGCAGCATTCATCTGACCACGCCAGGCATACGCCCCGACGAATTTCCTGAGCTGAGCAAGCTTTGCAGTCACATCAGCTTCAATTCGCTGTCGCAATATCAACGTTTGCATGGGTTGGCTGACGGCTATTCGAAAGGCTTGCGAGTCAATCCCAAGCTGTCGTTTGCCAACGATCAACGCTACGATCCGTGCCGGCCTCATTCCAAATTGGGTGCCGATATTGAGTTGCTACAAACCGGTTTGCCGGCTGGTATCGAAGGGCTGCATTTTCACACGGTGTTCGCTTGTCTGGATTTCGCACCGTTGCAACAAACCCTGGAAAAACTGCTGCCGATTCTGAAACGCAGCCAGCTTAAATGGTTGAATCTGGGCGGCGGTTATTTGTATCACGACATCGCGAACCAGGCGCAAATCGTCGAATTGATTAATAGGCTGAAGGCTGAGTTTGGTGTGGATGTGTATGTGGAGCCGGGTAAGGGGATGGTCGGTAATGCCGGTTATTTGTTGACCACCGTGTTGGATCGGTTTGTCAGTGACGGCAAGGAAGTGTTGGTTTTGGATACCTCGGTGAATCATCACCCGGAGGTGTTCGAATATCAGATGAAACCGCGTTTGCGCGAAGAAGATAGTGCCGGTGAACAGTCGGCAATTTTGGCTGGCTCGACCTGCTTGGCCGGCGATGTGTTCGGCGAATATCGGTTTGATCGGATTCCCGAGGTTGGCGAGCGTTTAGTGTTTGCCGATGTGGGGGCGTATTCGCTGATCAAGGCCAACCGGTTTAACGGTTATAAGCTGCCGGATGTTTATGGCGTCGATCCGGCCCGTTGGGTGCTGCAAAAGCGTGATAGTTATGCCGATTATCGCCGGCAATGGACGAACAGCGAAGACTAGCGTTTCGCTGCCGGTTTGACGTTTAAGGGTGGGCGTGCGGGGGCGCTGGCTCTTGGTCCAGGCCGGTCATTAGCGCTTCCATCTTCTGAATGCTGGCATCGCAGCCTTCGATGCTGGCTTGCACTTTGGCCTTAAAGCGCAAGCCCATGTGTTCGCCATCGCTTTCCCGTTCCGCGTATTCGTTCAACAGATGACAGGCATCGTGCATGGCTTGTTCGGTATTTTCGAAGTCCTCATTATCCGGCAATTGCTCGGCTTCACTGAGCATCATGAGTCGACTTAATACCGTGCTCTGGTGACGGAATACCGATTCGGCGTAGTCGGCAAAGCTGTCATGCTGGCTATTGGCTGGTACGCTGGCGCAACCGATTACGCCGCAGCTAACCAGTGTAAACAGAGTCAGAAACTTCAAACGTGGTAAGACCGTCGGCATCGTGTTTAAGCCTTTTGCGCAGTAAAAATGCAATATTCGGTGAGTTTTTCGGTAAACAACTGATGTTGGGCCAAGCCGACCAAATAGTTGGCGGTTTGTGCCTTGGAACGCAGTCCCAGCCATTGGCTGATAGTCTGTACCGGTTTCAAGCGTTTGGCTACTTTGTACATATGCTCCACCGAGGCATGGGTTTGCGCGGTGATGTCGTGGCAAATGATGTCTTGAAAACCTTGTTGTGCCAACAAGCCGCTGAATTCATCCCGCGCACACAGATTCGGCACGGCCCAACCGTTCAAACAGGTGACTACCGCCTGCCATTGCTGTTCGTTAAATTGCCGCTGCAATACAAAGCCGTCGCAGACCACAATCCGACCGCCGGGACGCAATACCCGCCAGGCCTCGCGCAAAAAGTCGCCTTTGTGCAGCGCATGACATGAGCTTTCCAAAGCCCAGACTACATCAAACGATGCGTCAGGAAATGGCGTGGAGCAAAAGTCGGCGACTTCGAAATCGACCCGTTCCGCAACGCCGTGGCGTTTAGCGTGTTGGCGGGCATACTCGGCTTGTTTGGCGCTGATGGTGATGCCGGTGACCTGGTTGCCATGCTGTTTAGCCATCCAGATCGTGCTGCCGCCGATCCCGCAGCCGGCATCCAGAACCGTATCGCTGGCTTGAATGCCGGCTTTGTCATAAAGAACTTGGTTTTTGTTCAGCAGCGCTTGATGTTGGTCATAGGGCTTAGCTTCGTCCCAATAGCCGTAATGTAAGGCCAAATTGTCACGGTTGCACCAGGCCACCAGATAATCGTTGTAGCAATCGTCGTAGTGTTTCGCGGCGTCCGCTTGCAGTTCGGTGCTGGATAATTCGGCGTTATCGCGCAGGCTTTGGTCGCGGTAATCTTGATTGGGTTCTAGGTTGTACATCGTAGCGGGAATCGAGGAACGGGACGACTGAGCGTAAGGCAAGGTAAACGGCCGGATTAGTTGGGTTGCCGGCCATTATAATTCAGATCGGCGATTCGCTTCATGCTAGCCGACAGATTGTTTAGTTGCGGGTGATTGATTTCCAGCGCGGTGAATATCTGTTTTATGGCTAACTCTTTGATTTGCTCGGGTTCCATGCCAAAGCGAATCTTGAACAAGCGCCGCTGTTTGCCGACCGGTAGCGCTGCCAGAATTTCGCTTAAACGTTGATCGATCAATTGACGAGCTAGAGCAAGTTCGGGGCTTAAACCTTCGTCCTTGGCTTGGAAAGCGGGTTGGGTGGGCACGGGGATTGGCTGATTTGCCGTGGCCGCGCGCTGACGCATCTCCTGTAAACGCGAACTTTTGCCAGGATTGACCAAGAGCGAATCCGCTGGGCGGGTGGGTGATTTAGCCATGATGTTTGTTGTGGGTTGAATGCGCGGGATCGTGAATCAAATTGCGTATCACCACCGAGGCGCAGACGCCGCCGAAAGCCGCCGGCAAATAGGAAATCGTGCCATAAGCAGACTTTTTATAATTGCTGCCGTCGGTAAACATCAACGAATCCTTGTTGACCACTTCCGGCGAAAACACCACCTTCACGCCGCGGCTGATGCCGTGTTTGCGCAAACGCGTGCGGATGAATTGCGCAAACGGGCAGTTATAGGTTTTGGAGATGTCCACGACCTTGAGATGCGTCGGATCCATCTTGCCGCCGGCACCCATTGAGCTGACGATTTTCATGTTGCGGGCTTTAGCGGCGCGAATCAACGTGATTTTAGGCGTCAGGCTGTCGATCGCGTCGACCACGTAGTCGTAATGCTGGCTCAATAGCTCGTCGGCGGTATCGGGGGTGATGAATTCGTGTTTGATGGTCAGTTTTAAATCCGGATTAATCGCCAGCAAGCGCTCGCCCATGATGTCGGCTTTGGATTGGCCGTGCGTCGTGGACAGCGCCGGCAGTTGCCGGTTGCGATTGCTGGGATCGACGACGTCGCCATCGACGATAGTCATCTCGCCAACCCCGGCCCGGCAGATGAATTCGGCGGCAAACGAGCCCACGCCGCCCATGCCGACCACCAATACATGGGATTGCTGCAGCTTATCCAGCTTGGGTTTGCCGATCAATAGTTCGGTGCGGGAGAGCCAGCTTGTATCAGTCATTCAGAAATACTCGTTTGAAATTGCGCATAATTTGTTGTCGCAAGGTCGCGGTGTCCAAGCCGCGCATTTTAGCCGCAGCGGCGTATATTGCGTCAATGGATACGTTCGCAGCGTCGGTTTCCAGAAACAAGCGATCAAGCGGTATGCTGCGCAGTGCTGCACCGGCATGACTGCCTGGATCCATTAAGGCGGCACCAAAGGACAGATAAAATCCATGTTTTAGCAATTGCTCGGCCAATGCCGGCTTGCCCTTAAAACCGTGAATGATCCAGGCTACTTTGGAATTTTGCGATGATTTTTTGATCTGTATTAGCTCATTGAAAGCCCGGACACAATGGATTATCAGTGGCTTGCCTAATTGGTGGGCGAGTTTAATCTGAGCAAAAAATGCTGCGGTTTGCACTGCTAAAGGTGCATCGATAGTCTTATCCAGTCCGCATTCGCCGATGGCCAGTAGTTTCGGGTGATGGCTTGCCGTACTGATTTTAGATAGAGCCGTTTCAGTATCTTGTCTGTGCAGATCCCAAGGGTGCAAACCCAAGCTGAAAAAACCGTTTTGCGCTGCCGCGGCGTCGAAATCCTGGGTGGCGATGTTGATCATTTCCAGGCTCTTCTTGGCGCCGGTTTGGTGGCAATGGATGTTGATATAAATGTCGGTTGCGTTCAGCGTTGCTGGAACAGTTTCAATTTTCATTGAATCGCCACCTATCGCGCGAAAAAAATTAACACCCTTAAAAAACCGATATCCCACGGTATAATGCCATTTTATTTCTTCAGCAGAAAAACAATGGCGCAATATATTTTCTCGATGAATCGGGTCGGCAAGATCGTACCGCCCAAAAAGCATATTCTTAAGGATATTTCCCTATCGTTTTTTCCCGGCGCGAAAATCGGTGTATTGGGCTTAAACGGTTCCGGTAAATCGACCCTGCTGCGCATCATGGCCGGCATCGACAAGGAAATTGAAGGCGAAGCGATTCCGCTGAAAGGTACCAAGATTGGCTATCTGTCGCAGGAGCCGCAACTCGATCCTAATAAAACCGTGCGCGGCAATATTGAAGAAGCGGTTGCGGAAATCAAAGATGTATTAGCCCGATTGGATGCGGTTTATGCGGCTTATGCTGATGCTGATGCTGATTTCGATGCGTTAGCTGCCGAGCAAGCCAAGCTGGAAGATATCATCAATGCCTGTGATGGTCACAATCTGGATCGCACTTTAGAAGTGGCTGCCGATGCCCTGCGTCTGCCGGATTGGGATGCTGATGTAACTAAATTGTCCGGTGGTGAAAAACGCAGGGTGGCGCTGTGCCGTTTATTGCTGTCCAAGCCCGATATGCTGCTGCTCGACGAGCCGACCAACCACTTGGATGCGGAATCGGTGGCTTGGCTGGAGCGTTTCTTGCACGACTATCCCGGTACCGTGGTGGCGGTAACTCACGATAGATACTTCCTAGATAACGTTGCCGGTTGGATTCTGGAGCTGGACCGCGGCATGGGTATTCCTTGGGAAGGTAATTATTCATCTTGGCTGGAACAAAAGGAAAAACGCCTGGAGTTGGAGGAGAAACAAGAGTCTTCTCGGCAAAAAGCCATGAAAGCCGAGTTGGAATGGGTGCGTTCAAACCAAAAAGGCCGGCACGCGAAGAGCAAGGCGCGTTTGGCGCGCTTTGAAGAATTGTCGTCAGTCGAAACGCAAAAACGTAACGAGACCCAGGAAATTTATATTCCACCCGGTCCACGTCTGGGCGATGTAGTGATCGACGTTGAGAACATCAGTAAGGGTTTTGGCGACAGACTTTTGATCAATAATTTGAGCTTCAAATTGCCGCCGGGCGGGATTGTAGGCATCATCGGTCCTAACGGTGCCGGTAAAACCACCTTGTTCAGGATGATGGCTGGTTTTGAAAAACCGGATGCCGGCGACATCAAATTTGGTCAAACCGTGCAGATGGCCTATGTCGATCAGTTGCGCGACGACATGGACAACAACAAAACGGTTTGGGAAGAAATCTCCGACGGTCTGGACATGATCACCGTCGGCAAATATGAGACGCCGTCCCGGGCGTATATCGGCCGGTTTAACTTTAAAGGTGGGGATCAACAAAAACGCATCGGCGAATTATCGGGCGGCGAACGCAACCGTGTGCATTTGGCCAAGCTGTTGAAAAGCGGCGGCAACGTGTTATTGCTCGACGAACCGACCAACGACTTGGACGTGGAAACCTTGCGAGCTTTGGAAGAAGCATTGCTGGCTTTCCCCGGTTGCGCGGTGGTTATCTCGCATGATCGCTGGTTCCTGGATAGGATCGCTACGCATATTTTGGCATTCGAGGGCGACAGTGAGGTGGTGTGGTTTGAAGGTAATTATGCCGACTACGAAGCCGATCGGCATCGTCGCTTGGGTACGGATGCGGATAACCCGCATCGTCTCAAATATAAAAAAATCGGCTAAGCTGAACTTAAGCGGCCGTTGTTATTTTCGCAACGGCTTTGCTAATAAAGATCTGATTGAACTTGAAATAGCGCAAACCAGTCCCAAAGTCATTAACAGTTTTTTATTGATCCGCAGCCCGCGTGTTGAAATTGGCGGGTGTAGCGGGTAATGTATTAATAGCGCACCGAACAATAATAAGGAGAAATAGGATGTCGAAAGCACAAAACTTGCAGGACAACTTTTTGAATGCCCTCAGAAAAGAACACACTCCCGTGTCGATTTTTTTGGTTAACGGTATCAAGCTGCAAGGCCGCGTCGATTCTTTCGACCAATACGTGGTGATGCTAAAAAACACTGTGAATCAAATGGTTTACAAGCATGCCATATCCACTATCGTTCCCGGCAAAAATGTCACGATGCACCGTGATCCCGACGTTAGCGATGAGAGCTAAGAGGTTATTTTTTGTTTGAACGTCCCGATGCGGGTGAACGAGCCATTCTCGTTCACCTCAATTTGCAAGCTGGTCAGGAAGACCTCGACGAGCTGAAAGAACTAACCAAATCCGCAGGCGCCCAACCGACTTATGTAGTAACCGGAAGCCGGTATCGGCCTGATCCGAAATATTTCGTTGGCACCGGTAAGGTCGAAGAAATCAGGTCGGCGATCATCGAGCACGAAGCCAATATCGTTATCGTCAATCATCCACTAACACCTAGCCAAGAGCGCAATCTGGAAAAAGCGCTGGAAGTCAGGGTGGTGGATCGTAACGGTCTGATCCTGGATATTTTTGCGCAGCGGGCGCAAACCTTTGAAGGTAAATTGCAGGTCGAACTGGCGCAGCTCAAACATCTGTCTACCCGATTGATTCGCGGCTGGACGCATTTGGAGCGGCAAAAGGGCGGTATTGGTTTGCGTGGTCCCGGCGAAACCCAGTTGGAAACTGACAGGCGGTTGTTGGCGGTGCGTATAAAGCAAATTCAACAGCGCTTGGGGAAGGTAGAAAAGCAGCGTCATCAAGGTCGTAGCAAGCGCAAAAAAGCCGAAATTCCTACCGTATCTTTAGTTGGCTACACCAACGCCGGTAAGTCGACGCTGTTTAACACCTTAACCGGTGCCGGTATTTACGCGGCTGATCAATTGTTTGCTACGCTGGATCCTACCTTGCGGCAATTGTCGCTCAGTAATGGCGGCGAAATCATTTTGGCGGATACCGTCGGCTTTATCCGGCATCTACCGCATGAATTGGTGGCAGCATTTCGTTCCACTTTGCAGGAAGCCAGCGAAGCGGATTTGTTGTTGCATGTGATCGATGCGGCTGCCGAAGATCGTGAAGACACGATCTATCAGGTAAACCAAGTCTTGAGCGACATCGACGCCGCTAAAATCCCCCAGTTGATGGTGTTCAACAAAATTGATTTGCTCGAGGATGTGGCGCCGCATATTGATTACGATGCTGACGGGAAACCCGTCAGCGTCTGGATTTCCGCGCAAAACGGGGTAGGCTGTGATTTGTTGCAGCAGGCCTTGTCCGAGTTATTTGCTAGCAGCAAGGTGATTCGAAAATGCTATTTGCCAGCCGGCCAAGCGGGATTAAAAGCAAAGTTATTCACTTTCGTGAAAATAATCGACGAAGTCAATAACGATAGCGGCGATTGCGAATTGACGATAGAAATCGACAAAAAGCATTTGGGCTTGTTGAAGGGTATTGATGTCCATGAGCAGGTTTGATCGGCCGATTGCCGGAACAATCACCTAGTTATTTGCTCGGAAATGGCTAACTTACGATAGAATGGCGGTTTTTCGGATAGACAAGCCAACGCTTCGAGTCATCGAACAGGCTGTCCATACGAGATGCAGCTTTAGAGTTTTCAAATCCAATTTTTGGAGTGTTTGGTATGTCTTGGAATGAACCCGGCGGTGGTAAAAAAGACCCCTGGAGTGGTCGTAATGATAAGAATGATCCACCCGATTTGGACGAGGTAATTCGTTCGCTACAGGACAAACTCGGCGGTATTTTCGGCGGCGGTTCCAAAGGCGGTCTCGGCAGCGGGCCGTCAATGAAAGGCGTGGGTTTACTGGCTGCAGGCGCCGTTATTCTCTGGGGTTTGAGCGGGTTTTATACCGTGGACGAAGGTACGCGTGGCGTGGTCACCCGTTTTGGTGCCTATGTCAATACTACTCAGCCGGGTCTGAACTGGCATATCCCGTCGCCTGTAGAGCAGGTGGCGGTCATCAATGTCGAGCAACAACGCTTTATCGAAGTGGGTTACCGTTCCGGCGGTGGGCAGGGTATGGGCTCAGTGCCCAAGGAAGCGATGATGCTGACCAAAGACGAAAATATCGTCGACGTTCGTCTGGCTGTCCAATATCAAGTCAAAGATGCCAAGGATTATGCGTTTAACGTGCTGGATCCCGCCTCAACTCTGAAACAAGTCACCGAAAGCGTGCAGCGTGGCGTGATCGGTCGTAGCGATATGGATTTTGTGCTGACCGAGGGCCGTAGCGACATCGTGCTGGCGATCAAATCGGAAATTCAGTCGGTAATGGATGCTTACAAAACCGGCATATTAATCACTAGTGTCAACTTGCAAGACGCGCAGCCGCCCGAACAAGTGCAAGGTTCTTTCGAAGATGCCATCAAGGCGCGGGAAGACAAACAGCGCTTGATTAACGAAGCGGAAGCGTATTCGAATGACGTGGTGCCTAAAGCCCGCGGTGCGGCTTCGCGTATCGTGCAAGAATCCGAAGGTTACAAAGAAAAAGTAATTGCCCGCGCGAACGGTGATGTCAGCCGCTTCTCGCAATTGTTAACGGAATACAAAAAAGCGCCGGCTGTAACCAAGCAGCGGATGTATATTGAAGCGATGGAGTTGGTTTTGGGTCGCTCCAACAACGTACTGGTTGATGTGAAAGGCGGCAATAACATTATGTATCTGCCGCTGGAGAAGTTGGCGAATAAGGCCGTCGAGGACGCCGCGCCGGCACCAGTAATCAGCCACGAACCGGTTTCTTTGCCTTCGCAGCCTGTGAAAGAAATTAAAACCGATGTGCGCGCGTCAAGCCGTGAACGCGATGTGAGAGGACGCTAAGATGGGAAATAAGATTTTAGTCGCCGTTGGCGCAGTAGTAGTCTTGCTTTCGATGTCGGTGTTTACCGTGGCCGAAACCGAGCGTGTAATTAAATTTCAGTTGGGCGAGATCGTGGGAGCCGATTTCCAACCGGGCATGCATTTTAAATTGCCTTTCATTAACAACGTTAAAAAATTCGACGCCCGAATCCTGACCATGGATTCGACGCCTGAGCGCTTTTTGACAGCGGAAAAGAAAAACGTTATTGTCGATTCTTTCGTGAAATGGCGGATTGGCGATGTTAAAACCTTTTATACCACCGTTGCCGGCGATGTGAATCAGGCCAATATCCGTCTCGATCAAATCATCAAAGATTCCGCGCGTAGCGAGTTCAGTAAACGCGAGATCAAACAATTGGTTTCCACAGATCGTAGCGCGATTCGTGATGCGTTGATTACCAATGTGTCGCCGCATGCCGCGAAACTGGGTATCACTATCGTCGACGTGCAAGTAAAACGCATCGATTTGCCTGCTGAAGTCAGCACCTCGGTTTATCAAAGAATGGAAGCCGAACGGGCCCGGGTTGCTCGCGAGTTTCGTTCGCAAGGTTCTGAAGCCGCCGAGCGGATTCGCGCGGATGCCGATAAACAGCGGGAGATCATTTTGGCGAATGCTTACCGCGATTCCGAAGTGATGCGCGGCGAAGGCGACGCTAAAGCAGCCGATATTTTCGCTAAGGCCTACAGCGAGGACAGCGATTTCTTTGCTTTCTATCGCAGCCTGATAGCTTATAAGGAAAGTTTGGGTAAATCCGGCAACATCATGGTGCTGGAACCCAATTCCGACTTCTTCAAATATTTCAAGAATCAGAAATAAACTCCTTTTGGATTATGTATAGTCAAACGCCCCGCCTCGCGGGGCGTTTGCTGTGTTTGAGATAGACAAAAATGCAAAAAAAAGACACCTGGCTGTTGCCGGAAGGGATTAGCGAAGTATTGCCGGAACAGGCAGCGCACCTCGAGACCTTGCGTAGAAAACTTTTGGATACTTTTGCCTGCTGGGGCTACCAGTTGGTTATTCCACCGTTCGTAGACTTTCTGCAATCCTTGCTCATCGGTTCCGGGCACGATCTGGATTTGCAGACTTTTAAGCTGACCGATCAGTTGAGTGGAGAAATGTTGGGCGTGCGGGCGGATATGACGCCGCAAGTTGCCAGAATCGATGCACATCACTTTCAGCACGATGGCCCGACCCGGCTGTGCTATGCCGGTACCGTGTTGCACACCTTGGGTGATCCGTTGGAAAAGAGCCGTAGCCCGATGCAGATCGGCGCTGAACTATACGGTCATGCAGGCCTGGAAAGCGATTACGAAGTCATCCAACTGATGCTGGAAATGTTGGCAATTAGCGGTCTGCAGAATGTGCACTTGGATTTAGGGCATGTCGCTATTTACCGGGCCTTGGCTGAGCATGCCGGTCTCAATCCGCAGCAGGAAGCCGAATTGTTCGATGTTCTGCAGCGTAAGGCCAGAACCGAATTGGCGGAATTGCTTGCCGAGTTTGAGATTGACGCACGTTACAAAGACATATTCAATGCCTTGCCGAAGCTGAATGGCGGTAGGGATATACTGGACAAAGCCAAAGCATTATTAACCGGTTTTGCCGGTGCCGATGAGATTGTCGGCGCTTTGGCCGATTTACAAGGTATATCCGATAAATTGCGCCGCGATTTTCCGGCGTTGACGGTGAGTTTCGATTTGGCCGAGTTACGTGGTTATCACTATCACACCGGCATGGTGTTCGCGGCTTTTGTGCCTGCTCTGGGCAAAGAAATCGCCCGTGGCGGCCGTTACGATAACATCGGCGAAGTGTTCGGCCGAGCGCGAGCCGCTACGGGTTTCAGTGCGGACTTAAAAGTATTGGCCAGTATGTTTAAAGTTGATGATGAAGCGGCTCAGGTGGTGTTTGCGCCCTTTGCGGAAGACGCCGATTTGCGGGAAGCGGTCAGAGATTTACGCGCGCAAGGCGTGGCGGTGATTCAACATCTGCCGGAACAACAAGGCGGCGCCGAACAGCAGGGCTGCAACGCTATTTTAGAAAAACACAATCAACAGTGGGTCGTTAGATCAATAAGCTGTCGTTAAACCACTAGTTTAAGGTTAGATAATATGGGAAAGAATGTTGTTGTTATTGGCACGCAATGGGGCGATGAAGGTAAAGGTAAGCTGGTCGATCTTTTAACCGAACAAGCTGCTGCGGTGGTGCGCTTTCAAGGCGGTCACAATGCCGGTCACACCTTGGTGATTAATGGCGAAAAAACGGTGTTGCATCTGATTCCTTCCGGGGTTTTGCGCGAAGGCGTGCAGTGCATGATCGGCAACGGCGTGGTGCTCTGTCCGGAAGCTTTGTTGAAGGAAATCGAGATTCTGGAAAAATCTGGAGTGCCGGTTCGGCATAGGTTGCAAATTAGCGAAGCCTGTGCCTTGATTCTGCCGATACACGTCGCTATCGATCAGGCCCGCGAAAAAGCCAGGGGTAGCAAAGCTATCGGTACTACCGGGCGCGGCATTGGGCCTGCTTACGAAGATAAGGTAGCCAGACGTGGCCTGCGAGCGGGCGATTTGCGCAATAGCGAGGAATTTGCCGCGCGCTTAAAAGAGCTGGTTGAATATCACAACTTCATGTTGACTAATTATTATCATGCCGAGCCTGTGGATTATGACGCGGTGCTGGCGAATACCTTGCGCTTGGGCGAGATCATCAAGCCGATGCTGACCGATGTTGGGGAGGCTATCTACAGCTATCAAAACCAAGGTGAGAACGTGCTGTTCGAAGGTGCGCAGGGCGCACTGCTGGACATTGACCACGGTACTTATCCCTATGTCACTTCGTCCAATACGACGGCAGGCGGCGCTGCCACCGGTACCGGCGTGGGACCTTTGGCGCTGGATTACGTGTTGGGTATTACCAAAGCCTATTCCACCCGAGTGGGTAATGGCCCGTTCCCGACCGAATTGCTGGATAACTATGGTGAACATCTTGGTGTGAAAGGCCACGAGTTTGGTGCCACGACAGGGCGTAAGCGCCGTTGTGGCTGGTTCGATGCGGTATCAATGCGCAAATCAGCCCAATTAAATAGCTTGAGCGGTATTTGTCTGACCAAGCTGGATGTGCTGGATGGCCTGGACAAAATAGGTATCTGCACCGCTTACAAGATTAACGGTCAAATTACGGAAACCGCGCCGTTGGGTGCTGATCAATACGCTGCGTGTGAAGCGGTGATTGAGGAAATGCCGGGTTGGACCGGTACTACGGCCGGCGTCACCGATTTTGCGCAATTGCCGGAAAATGCCAAAGCCTATATTGCGAGGCTGGAACAACTGGTCGGTGTAAAAGTAACGATTTTGTCCACGGGCCCGGACCGGAACGAAACTATAGTCTTGGAAAATCCATTCCAGGCCTAACGCTTAAGTATTAAACCTTCGTTTAAGACGCTGAATTTATTCAGCGTCTTGTCTTTCCGCTCAATTAATAACTGGTTTAGAGAAATCCTTTAAACACGTTTGTTGTCTTTGATGGCGCCACTCAATCGGTTGCGACCGGTCTATTTCGGTTGGTAATCCATTCGCTCCATGAGCCGGCGTAAAGTTTCGAGCCGCTTAATCCTGCAATTTCCATCGCTAACAGGTTGTGACAGGCGGTCACACCGGATCCGCACATATGTACTACGTGCTCGGCAGGATAAGGAGTAACTAGCGCGCTAAGTTGTTGGCGCAACTGGTCGGCGGGTAAAAATAATCCCGATTTGTCCAGATTAGTTTGCAGCGGCCTATTTAGCGCTTTGGGTACATGGCCGCCTACTGGGTCTATGGGCTCTTGCCAGCCATAAAAGCGTTCAGGTGTTCTGGCATCTATCAAGGTGATTTTTCGTGTCGCCAAACCGTTTGCTACTTGTTCGGCGTCCAGCCATTCTTTGTTGTCCAGATAGACGCGGAATTGGCTGGCTGTAATTTTCGGAAGCGCGGTAGTGACCGGCAAGTCTTGCTTTTGCCAGCGCGCAAATCCGCCATCCAACACAGCGACCTGAGTATGACCCATCGTGCGTAGCAGCCACCACATCCGGCCGGCAAACGCGCCGCCGGCATCGTCATAAACCACGATTTGACTACGATTGTTAACGCCCCACTCGCCCAGCTTTTTGCCTAATAATGCAAAGTCCGGTAACGGGTGGCGGCCGGTGTAGGATCGCACAGGCGAAGACAAATCCTGGTTTAAATCAGCATAGCGGGCGCCGGGAATATGGCCTTGTCGATAGGCTTTATGCCCAGCTGTCACCTCAGCTAGCGAGAATCGGCAGTCGAATATTCGCCAATCCGGATTGTTCAGGTTAGCAGCTAAAATGTCTGTGGAAACCAGCGTGGTGTAGGACATGCTTATACCTCCAAAATAATTTTACCGATATGTTGGCTGCTTTCCATGCGCTCGTGGGCCTGGGAGGCCTGATCTAGCGGAAAAACCGAATCGATGATGGGTTTGAGTTGGCCGGATTCCAGTAGCGGCCAAACCTTTGCAAAAAGTTGTTGGGCTATTTTAGCCTTGAACTCGTCGTTGCGGGGGCGCAAGGTCGTGCCGGCAATGGTAAGGCGTTTCATCAGCACGGATGCTAGATTGATTTCGCTCTTGCCGCCGTGCTGGATGGCAATCTGTTGTAGTCGGCCGTCCATAGCCAGGCATTTCAAGTTACGGGGCAAGTAGTCGCCGCCGATTATGTCTAAAACGACATTAACGCCTTTGCCGTTGGTGTGATACATCACGGCTTCGACAAAGTCTTGTTGCCGGTAATTAATCGCCAGATCAGCGCCTAGTTTTAGGCAGTACAGGCATTTTTCCTCGCTGCCGGCGGTGACGATGACCTGGCTGCCGAAGGCTTTGCCGAGTTGAATGGCAGTGGTGCCTATGCCGCTGGTACCGCCATGTACCAATAAACTTTCGCCAGCTTGCAGTTTTGCACGGTCGAAAATGTTGCTCCAGACCGTAAAAAAGGTTTCGGGTATGGCGGCAGCCTGAATAAAACTCAAGCCTTTGGGTACGGGTAGGCAGCAACAGGCGCTTGCCAGGCAATATTCTGCGTAGCCACCACCCGTCAGTAAGGCGCAAACCGGGTCGCCAACTTTAAATTCATTTACTTCGCTCCCAATCGCTTCGATGGTGCCGGCAACTTCCAAGCCGAGAACGGTGGATGCGTCAGGTGGCGGCGGATACAAGCCCCTACGCTGCATTAGGTCGGGACGGTTTACTCCGGCCGCTAACACCTTTATCAATACTTGATGCGCGCCGGGTGAGGGTAGCGGCTGATCTGTCAGGATTAAATCGGTGAACTCGGCGGTGCGATAAATATCGATGGCGCGCATGGTGTTAAGCTTTGCGGATAGAGTATCGTATTATATGTGCCGCATTGGACTAACAGTATTTTTTCAACGAGAGCATTCATGATACGTGCAGGTATTGTCGGCGGTACCGGGTATACCGGCGTCGAATTATTAAGAATTTTGGTGTTGCATCCTAAGGTGGAGGTTAGCGTAGTGACTTCCCGTGCTGATGCCGGATTGCGAGTGGATCAGTTGTATCCGAGTCTAAGAGGCTACTGCGATGTGAAATTTACCTTGCCGGAGTTGGATAATTTAAAAGACTGCGATGTAGTGTTTTTCGCGACGCCAAACGGCACCGCCATGCTGATGGCTGAGTCATTGCTGGCGCTTGGTATCAAAGTCATCGATTTGTCCGCCGATTTCCGGATTAAAGACCGGCAGGAATGGGAAAAATGGTATGGCATGCAACACGCCAGTCCGGATTTGATCGCCGAAGCCGTCTACGGTTTACCGGAAGTCAATCGCGAGCAAATCAAGCAAGCACGTTTGATCGCTTGTCCTGGATGCTATCCGACAGCCGTGCAGCTCGGATTTTTGCCGTTATTGGAGGCCGGGGCGATTGATGAGCAGCATTTGATCGCCGATGTAAAGTCTGGAGTCAGCGGCGCAGGGCGCAAGGCGGAAATCTCTTCCTTAATGAGCGAGGCGGGTGAAAGTTTTAAAGCCTATGCGGTCAGCGGACACAGACATTTGCCGGAAATCACTCAGGGTTTGCAAAATCTCGCCAAGCAGGCGGTTGGTCTAACTTTCGTGCCGCATTTGACGCCGATGATCCGCGGTATTCACGCAACGCTTTATGCGCGTTTAAACCGGGAGCTGGATTTGCAAAAACTGTTTGAAGAGAAGTATCGCGACGAAAAATTTGTGGATGTGTTGCCGAGTGGCAGTCATGCCGACACTCGTAACGTGCGGGGCAGCAATCGTTGCCAAGTTGCGGTGCATCAACCGCAAGGCAGAGATACGGTGGTGGTTTTGTCGGTGATTGATAACCTGGTGAAAGGTGCGTCGGGGCAGGCAGTGCAAAATATGAATCTGATGTTCGGGTTGCCTGAGCATGAGTCGTTAGAGACCGTTGCTTTATATCCTTGAGTTGCCATTAAAACGTGGGGCATAAAAAAACCGCCTTCCGGTTCAATTCGGAAGGCGGTTTTTATTGTGGAGCCTAAGTCGACTTAAGCAGCTAGAGTTTGTCTTTTACGATTCATTCTCCAGCCCAACATGCCGCTAGCCAATAATAACAAGCTGGTTGGTTCTGGAACACTGCCAGCACCGCCGCCGCCGCCACTGCCACCTGCTGTACCAACGAGTTGGGAAAGCTTAAAGTAGTCGTTGCCGCCATCCACGTTAGATTCCCCTAGGCCTGAACCCCAGCTGCTGCTGTAAGCGCTAATTAGCCAAAAACTGGAAGACAAATTGCCTGGGTTGATGTCTTCCACAGAGCCTTGAGTTGCATTGTAACTACCCACGAATTCCCAGCCACGTGTGATAAGCTGGGCTATTGTTTCTCCGGTAATATCTCTATCCGTAGGTAGTTGGTTACTAGTCAACGTACCAGTGTATCTCAGGACTGACATATCCGAGTCGTAAGCAGTTGGAGAGGGCCAGCCTATGCTCAACTTATCCAAAATCGTGCTGGTATCGAAGCGAAAAAGTAAGGCTTCGATATTGCCCACGTTATCTGTTGCATGCTCTGGTGAAGTGGTGGTTTCGCCAGAGGTTGTTACGCCCAACCCGCCGGAATAACTAACCCAGTTTGCAGCCGCAAACGTCGACGCAGTAGTTGTTCCAGCCGAGTAAGCCTTGACATTAGTGATGCCCGCTGGCACGGTGGTCCCTGTATTATTAAAGTCCCATGTCGTGGCATTAGCAGCAAGCGGTGATAACAACAGGGCTGTTATAGCCAAATATTTTCGGGTCATAATGTCCTCACATTTTTCGAATTTCATTTTCCGTCATTGTCTTCGCCGGTCTGGAAATAACCATTGTACTATTGGCCATAAACAAAGAATTACGGTCTATTTATTAACAAGCACTTAGTGGGCCATAGTAAATTTATCATTCGAATACAATCGTTTAATCATTGCTTGGTTAGTAAATGTGACCAGCGGTTGTGTATGGTGTAAAAAATTACGACATATTTTAAAAAATCGACTACCTGCGGAGTTTTTCAAGCAGCGTTTTAGCTTGCTCACGGCCATTGAAAATAGTGTCGCCTCTTAGCGCTTCCTCCAGTTCTTGCTTAGCCTCTTCCTGGCGTTGCAACTGATTCAGCGCGACAGCGATATGGTAGCGTATCTCCGGGTCTTGCGAGAGTAGCGAATGTGCGTTTCGTAAGTAATGAAGACCTTGTTCGATTTGTCCTGCGTTAACCAGTATCCAGCCCAGAGTGTCGTTAGTCGCGGGTTGATCGGGGGCCGTTTTGTGGGCTTGCTCGGCCAGAGATAAGGCTTTGTCGTTGCCGGTATTGAGATACACGTAGGCGAGGTTGTTCAGGAACTGCGGTTCATTGGGGAATTGCTTCAATAGCTCGACGTAGTATTTTTCGGCCTCTTTAAACTTTCCGCTTTTCAGTAATTCGTTCGCGAAAGCCGCCATCGGCAGTTGGTCTTGCGGATGCTTTTTAATCCACTGATCCAGTAAATTAAAGGCTTTGTCAGGCTGGTTGATTTTTTTCAAATTTTCATAGAGCTGCATCAATGACGTTGTGTCCGGCTCCAGCTCGAAAGCCGCTTGGTAATGGCTGTTGGCTAAACTAAGGTTTTTGTCATGATTGGCAATGTTTCCCAACAGCTGGTGAGGAAAAGCGCGTTTTGGATATTGTTTTAATAGGCTTTCTGCGCGGTTTAATGCAAATACCGGTTTCCCATGGTTCAGTTCCATTTCCACCAAGGCAATTTGCGAAGGTATATGATTTTCGTCAACCAAAACTGCTTTTTTCAAGGTCTTTATGGCTTCGAAATAATCGCCTGCATCTATTTGATAACGAGCAGCTTTGTAAAGTTGTTTGACATTAAAGCGAGCTTGGTCTGCCATGCGGATAAATACCCCTAAGGCTTTCTCCTTATTGTTGTTAGCCAAGTAGCTTCGAGCCAGAGCGTCTATAACCTGAGGGTTATTCTTGTCGACCATTTCCGCCGCTTGCGCAGCGGCACTAGCTTCAGCAGCGTTACCCATCTTCAGATTCAACTCAACCAAAGCCAAAAGTGTCGGTAATGATTTTTGGTCGATCATTTTCGCTTTTGCTAGCCAATCATTGGCTGCCTGATAGCGTCCGGCGCTTTGCTCGACTTTGGCCAATTCAATAAGAATATCTATGTCACCCGGATGACTTTGCTGCAAGGTTTGCAGTCTTTGCCTGGCTTGATCAAATTTATTCTCGCCGACGTCCAGTTTGCTCAAGTTAATTTGTGCGGCAAGAAACTTGGGGTTCAGTTCAATCGCCTTCTCGAAGCTTTGCCGGGCCTGTTTGTACTGCCCGGTATTGACTTGAGCAGTCCCTAGTAAATTTAGTAGTGTAAAGTTTTTCGACGCTTTCTCATGTAACGCTTGTGCGGTTTTTAACGCTTTTTCCGGTTCACCACGGCTCATGTAAAGTGCCACGAGAGGAATCCCTGCCTCGATCGCATCCGGATTCTTTTTGAATGCCACTTCAAGGTCTTGAACGGCCGCCTGTTCCTGCCCCATTGCCAATCTGTTTAAGCCGATTTCAGTTTGCAGGGTGCCACTGTCACTGCCTAACGCAGCGGCTTTTCCAAACATATTATTGGCCATATCGTGTTTGCCGGCCTGCATGAACGCGCTTGCCAATAAAAATGCCAGACGCTGATCCTGGGGATTGCGGATTTGAATGGGGCGGAGCAGATCAATCGCTTGTTCCGGTTCGTTTTTTTGTAAAAGTATGGTGGCCAGCAACTTATACGGACCTGATTGTTCCGGGTATTGCTTAACATACTGACGCAAGTACTCCGCTGCCAGGTCGAATCGTTGCAGGCTGTAATTAATCAAGCCGGAGAGCATTAAAGTCGGACCGTGCGCCGATAAGTATTCCGGTTTGATCCCGGTGATAATGTCGGCGGCCACTTCCAATTCCTTGGTTGCCGCTTCCCTCTGATTATTGCGCTCCAGTAAAACCGCATGCAGATAGGCTGCTTTCGGTTCAAATGGATAAGCCTGGCGCATATATTCCAAATCTTGCCGCGCCCGCTCGTCTCGCTTTAAGTCCATTAAAAGGCCTGCTCTGGCAAGTCGAGTGTCTACATGAGCGGGGTTTAGCTCAATCGCCTTGTCGTAAAACTTTAGCGCTTCATCCAGTTCCATGTTGGCATGCTTGATCGAGCCTTTTGCATACCAAACGCCGGGATCGTTGGCTTGCATTTGCTTGGCTTTATCGGCGGCCTGATCTGCGCCTTTAATGTCACCACGTTTTAACAGTGCATTCGCGCGCCCAATTGCGGCATTAACTTGGTTGGGAGCAATTTGCAATGCAATGTCGAATTCATTCAGCGCTTCGCTGATTAAATTGAGTTGCAGATATGCGTTACCGCGGTAAACATGCAAAACCGGGCGTAATCCACTATTAAACTGTGCTGGATCGATTTCCTTCAGCAGGTCGTTGTAGCGGATTTGGTAGGTGTAAAGTTTGGCCAGGTTTTCAGCTATTAAAGAAGGATCCGCGCCTAATTGTTTGGCTAATCTGAGTTGGACTTCTGCTTCCGTCAACGATTTCTGTTGCAAGTAAATTTCGCCAAGCAGCATGTGAGCCGAAACATATCTTTCGTTTTGCTGTAGCGCATTCTTCAACTGGATGATGGCTTCGGCGTTATTTTGACTTCTGTAAGACTGGAGAGCTTCTTCGTAAAACTTGCCGGCCTGGATGTCATCGGCAACGCTTATCTGCACGGGGTTAAGCGCCAGAATCAGCAGCAGTTTATTTAACGGGAAATTGGGTTTCATCGGATTTTTGCGCATAGCGAAGATGGGGTTGCTCAAGTGTGTACATAGCATAGTCGCAAAGCCAATTCGTCACCAGTCCGAAGCTAACAGCCTGTCTCTTTTCGTCAAAAACTTGACAACTCTTATTTAAGCATATGTTTTTAAATAAAAATTTAAATGGTCTAAATTTTGCTTTTAGCGTCTAGACAATCAATTAGGCGACTAAATATGGGTACTTTAGAGCTGCATCAACAACAAAAAACCGAGCGCTTGACCGATGCCTTTCGGATATTTAACGAACTTTCGGAGAATCTGGCGCATTCCTATCAGGGGTTGGAAGAGCAAGTAGCCAAGCTGAATCGCGAGTTGCTGGCCGCGCGTAGCGAGCGTCTGAACACGTTGATCGAGAAGGAAAAGCTCGCCAGCCGCTTGCAACAGATTCTGGCGGCCTTGCCGGCGGCGGTGGTTGTGCTGAATGCGCACGGTTTGATCATCGACTGCAATGTCCATTCCGTGGACTTTTTGGGCGAACCCTTGCTGGGCCAGTTATGGTCGAGTGTGGCGGCGCGCAGTCTGCAACCGGTGTTCGAATCGCCGCATGAACGCCAACTCAGAGACGGCCGTAAAGTGAATATTACCCACAGCTCGTTGGGTAACGACGCGGAGCAAATCATTCTGTTGTCGGATGTCAGCGAACTGCGTTCCTTACAAGATACGCTGGCGCAGCAAAAACAACTAAGCGCGATGGGGGAAATGGTGGCCAGTCTCGCGCATCAGGTCCGTACACCGCTGGCGACCGCGATTTTGTATGCATCACAAATGAGCAAACCCTCGATTCCCGACGAAAAGCGCCAACAGTTCTCCGAGAAAATTTTAGAACGTCTGCATTACCTGGAGCGCCAAGTTAACGACATGCTGATCTTTGCCAAACAGGGTCGGATGGCGATGCAAAGTTTTTCATTGCAGCGGCTGCTGGCGCATCTCGCCGAAGCGGCCGATAGTTTTGCGGGCGAATGTAGCATCGAAAACCGCATCAGCACCGATCAGTTTCTTGGAAATGAAGATGCGCTGCGCGGGGCATTATTAAACTTAATCAATAATGCGGCCGAGGCTGGTGCGCACAAAATTGCTTTAACGGTCCGGCGGAGCGATTTAGGCAGTATCGACATCACGGTGACGGATGACGGTCCCGGTATTGCCGAAGCACAGCAAACTAAATTATTCGAACCGTTCTACACCACCAAGTCCAATGGCACCGGCTTGGGTTTGGCGGTGGTCGATAGCGTGGCGCGCGCGCACGGCGGTAGCGTCAAATGTCGTTCGACGCCGGGGCAAGGTACAAGTTTTACCTTGAATTTGCCCTGTACCAGCCAATACACCCTCGGCTTGTCCGCCGGTATTGCCACAATGGAGCAAAATTATGAAACAGTATGATGTGCTTATCGTCGAAGACGACATGGCTTTGTGCGAGGCGCTATGCGATACCCTGGAAATTGAAGGATATCGGGTAATCTCCGCAAAAAACGGTATCGAGGCACTGAGCCAGTTAGCCAAGTATCAGGTCAGGCTGGTGGTCAGCGATGTGCAAATGCCGGTGATGGACGGTTTTCAGCTGTTGCAGAATATTCAGCAAAAATTCGAGCAGTTGCCGGTGTTGCTGATGACGGCTTACGGCACCATCCCCAAAGCGGTGGAAGCCATGCAGTCCGGTGCGGCCGACTATCTGATCAAACCGTTCGAAGCGGGCATGTTGGTCGATAAGGTAGCATCATTGATTACGCTGCAAGCCCCAGTAATTAACGAGCGCGTAGTGGCTGACGAGAGTATGAAAAAGCTTTATGCATTGGCCAGCAAAGTAGCCAAAACCGATGTGACCATGCTGCTGGAAGGCGAGAGCGGTACCGGTAAGGAAGTGCTGGCCCGTTATGTTCATCGCAACTCGCTTTACCATGCCGGCCCGTTCGAGGCCATCAATTGCGCGGCGATTCCGGAAAACATGCTGGAAGCGATGCTGTTCGGCTACGAAAAGGGCGCGTTTACGGGTGCCATTCAATCGGCGCCGGGTAAATTCGAGTTGGCACAGGGTGGCACCTTATTGCTGGACGAGATTTCCGAGATGGATATTTCGCTGCAAGCAAAATTGCTAAGGGTGTTGCAGGAAAAGGAAGTCGAACGTTTGGGTAGTCATCGCAAGATAGCCTTGAACGTCAGAATTTTGGCGACTACCAATCGCAAATTAAAAGACTATGTGCAGGATGGCCGGTTTCGCGAAGATCTGTATTTTCGCTTGAGCGTATTCCCGCTCAGAATTCCGCCGCTGCGGGAGCGGCCTGGCGATATTTTGCCGCTGGCGCTGGAGTTGTTGAGCAAGCATAGTCCGGCAGGGAAAGCTGCTTGCAGCTTTGATGATGCGGCAATGACTAAGTTATCTGCATACAACTGGCCAGGTAATGTCAGAGAGTTGGAAAACGTGGTGCAGCGGGCGTTGATCCTGCAAAGCCGGAGTCAAATCGGCGTCGACGACCTGATTTTTGAGGAAGATATGTTGGTTTTGCCGAGTTTGCCCGCTGCTGTGCAAAGTCTTGCCGTAGAATCGCGGCAAACCGATAGCGACAATAGCCAATTCGAGCTCGGCAGTTTGGGCGACGGCGTGCGTTCGGCCGAGGAAAAAATTATTTTGCAAATGCTACGCGATGTCAGCGGCAGCCGGAAAACCACAGCCGCCAAGCTGGGTATCAGTCCGCGTACCCTGCGCTACAAAATTGCGCGGATGAAGGAAGCAGGAGTGATGGTACCAGGTTAATATCTTGGCTTAAAAAATGCTTATTCTAAGCAAGGCAACCTAAAAGAGTCATTATCATGTCAGATATGAATGTTAACCAAGTGCTCGCACAAATGCGGGCCATGTCCATAGAGGCCGGCGCCAAGCCACAGCCTAGCGACACGTCCGGCGATTTTGCCGCCATGTTGAAACAATCCATCGACGCCGTGAACAATACCCAGCAAACCGCCAGCGGTATGGCTAAATCTTTTGAGATGGGTCAGAGCGACGTCAGTTTGGCGGAAGTGATGATTGCCTCGCAAAAAGCCAGCGTTTCTTTTCAGGCCATGCTCCAGGTGCGTAACAAACTGGTGGATGCTTATAAGGACGTGATGGGCATGTCAATGTAGGCTAGCGGAATATAAGCCATGAGCGAACTAGACAGAAATCTACCGATGGAGGCCCATAGCCAATCAAGTATGGCAAACGCCGACAAAATGCACCCTGCTTTGAAAAGCCTGAGCAAAATGCCGATGCTTCGTCAGCTTGTTCTAATGTTGGGCTTGGCATTCAGCGTTGCGATGGGCGTGGCCGTGGTGTTGTGGTCGCAGGCCCCGTCTTACGATTTACTGTTTTCCGGCGTCGCCGAAAAAGATTCTGCTGAAATTCTCGACGCGTTGACTAAATTGAATGTGGATTACAAAGTTGAAACCGGCTCCGGCGCAATCATGGTGCCGGCGGATAGTGTCCGGGAATTGAAACTGCAATTGGCGGCGCAAGGGCTGCCGCGTAGCGCCAGCTTGGGCTACGAGTTGTTGGACAAAGACAATGGCTTCGGCGCCAGCAAGAATGTCGAGCAAATGCGTTTTCAAAGAGCGTTGGAAGGCGAAATTGCGCTGACTATTCAAACCATCCAAAACGTCAAATCCGCGAAAGTGTTGCTGGCTATTCCGGTCCAATCGGTATTTGTCCGCGAACGAAAAAAACCAAGTGCCTCGGTGGTGGTGGAGCTGTATCAAGGCCGCACCCTCGAAAAAGAGCAAATCGAATCCATCATCCATTTGGTTGCCTCCAGCGTACCGTTAATGGAAGCCAGTCAAGTGACGGTCGTGGATCAAAAAGGTCGTTTGTTGAACAGCAAGGAAGGCGGCGAAGATATGTCCTTGTCCAGCAAGCAATTCGAATATAAGAAAAATATAGAAGAACACCTGCGTGGACGGATCGAAAACATCCTGACGCCACTGGTAGGCGGTGACGGCATGCGGGCGCAAATTTCCGCCGACGTCGACTTTACCGTCACCGAAAAAACCCAGGAAATGTTTAACCCGGATTTGCCGGCCCTACGTAGCGAGCAAACTCAGGAAGAAAATAACTCCTTATCCAAAGTGCAAGGTGTGCCCGGAGCCTTATCAAATCAACCTCCACCAACGGGTACCGCTCCGGAAGTCGCCAGCGGCCAGGAAAAACAAGCTGCCGCGGAATCCGGTTCCGGCTCGTCCAACAAAACCGCCACCCGTAATTACGAATTGGATAAAACCATTACCCATACTAGACTCGCCACCGGTGCCTTACGCCGCTTGTCGGTGGCGGTCGTGGTTGACGATAAAAAAGTGGTGCAAGCCGACGGTAAAGCTACGCTAGTTGCATACTCGCAAGAAGATCTGAATCAACTTCGCGACTTGGTCAAACAGGCCGTCGGTTATGATAATAGCCGCGGCGATCAGGTGACGGTAACCAATGTCGCGTTCAGATTGCCCGATGCAATGGAAGAAGTACCTTCCGAACCTATCTGGGAACAACCCTGGTTTGCCAGTGCGCTGAAACAGTTGGCCGCGGTTGCTGTCGTCTTGCTGCTGATCATGGGGGTATTGCGGCCAGGTCTGCGCACCCTGATTGCCAAGGAAGAACAGTTAGAAGCGCTTGAACAAGCCAAGGCAATCGCGGAAGCAACCGGTGGTGTGGTGCGTTTCGATGAGACCGGCAAGCCGGTGGCTGTCGCGGTCTCGGTCGATGAGGAAACCGGCGAAGTGCGCACCATCACCACTGGTGTGGAAGATTTATTGTTACTCGAAGCCCCACAAAGCTACGAAAAACGTTTGGAATATGTCCAAAAACTGATCGACGAAGATCCTAAATTGGTCGCGCAAGTGATCAAAACCTGGTTAAAAGACGATGGCTGAGCAAGAGAAATTAACGCATGCACAACGGGCTTCGCTGCTGCTATTGGCGGTGGGACAGGATAGAGCCGCCTCGGTGTTGAAGCACATGGGACCGAAAGAAGTGCAATTGATCGGTTCGAACATGGCTCAGCTCGGGCCGATTAGCTCAGGCATGGTTGATGAGGTGCTGGAAGAATTCATCATCGAAATCAAAAACGAAACCGGCCTGGGTCTGGATTCCGACGAATACATTCGTAATATGCTGACCAATGCCCTGGGCGCGGATAAAGCCGGCAGCATCATTGATCGAATTTTACTGGGTGCGAACAGCAAGGGTATCGAACAATTGAAGTGGATGGATACCCGTTCCATCGCTGATTTGATTCGCCTGGAACATCCGCAAATCATCTCCATTATTTTATCCTTGTTGGACGCGGATCAGGCCGCTGATGTACTGACTTTGTTGCCGCAAAACATGCGCTCGGATATTTTGATGCGGATCGCCACTCTGGAAGGGGTGCAGCCCGCAGCATTGCGCGAACTGGACGACATCATGGAGAAACAACTAACCGGCAGCGATGGTGTCAAATCCTCGCAAATCGGCGGTATCGACGCGGCGGCCAACATCCTCAACTTTATCGAAAGCGGTGTCAGCGATCCGATGATGCAAGACATCAACGAAGCCAATGCCGATTTGGGCCAACGTATCCAGGATAAAATGTTCGTATTCGGCGATTTGATTAATGTCGATGATCGCGGTATTCAAACGCTGTTGCGCGAAGTGTCCACCGATCAGTTGTTGCTGGCCCTGCGTGGCGTGGAAACCGGTTTACGTGACAAAGTGTTTGCCAATATGTCCAGACGCGCTGCGGAAATGCTGCGCGACGATTTGGAAGCCGCGCCGCCTGCACGTTTGAGCGAAGTGGAAGCCGCGCAAAAAGACATTTTGGCAATTGCTAAACGTTTGTCCGATGCCGGTGAAATAGCCTTGGGCGGCGGTGGCGGTGGCGATGAGTTCGTCTAAGAGCAATAAATTTTCCGAGTCCGAGCTGCAAGCTCTGGATCGCTGGACTAATTTGCAGGATTTCAGTAACCCGCGTTCCGAAGCGGTTGAATTGGAAGAAGTCACAGAGGTTCTGACCGCCGAGCAGATTGAAGAAATTCAGAAACAGGCCTACGCAGAAGCCTTCGAACAAGGTAAGCAACAAGGTTATGCGGACGGACAAAAGGAAGGGTTTGAGGCCGGGCGCAAACAAGGCTATGAAGAAAGCTTGCATTTGCTGCAAAAGCAGGCTGCCGAACTCACAACTTTGCTGGAAGCGCTCAGCGAGCCCTTCAAGCAACTCGACGAATCGGTCGAGCAGGAGTTGGTTAAATTAACCATCGCCATCGCCAGTCAATTGATTCGCCGGGAATTGAAGTTGGAACCCGGCGAGATCGTCGGTGTGGTCAGAGAGGCGATCAATGCCTTGCCGCTGGCGTCGCAGAAAGTCACCGTGAACTTACATCCCGAAGATGCGGCCTTGGTTCGCACCGCGTTAAAACTCGATGAAAACATGCCACCCTGGCGTTTACAGGAAAATCCTTTGTTGAGTCGTGGCGGTTGCACCGTCGAAACCGAAGTGTCCAGAATCGATGCCAGCGTCGAAAGCCGTGTGGCCGCCGTGATTGCCACGGTATTAGGCGGCGAGCGCCGCGAGGATTTTGGCCGATGATCCCCAGTGCCGACCGTTCCGATTTGTGGTTGGCGCGCTTGCAGCCATACAGGGAAAGACTGGCAGCTGATCCTTTGGAGTTGGTCGTTGAAGGGAAATTATCACGCATGGTGGGTTTGACCCTGGAGGCGGAAGGCTGCCGGGCGGCCATTGGTTCGTTGTGTCAGGTGATTACCAAATCCGGCAAGATCATTACGGCTGAGGTCGTCGGTTTTGGCGGATCCCGCTTGTTTTTGATGCCGACCGGCGATACGCATGGTCTGGAACCCGGTTGCCGGGTGATTCCGATGGGTAAGAACAGTTTGGCCAACGTCGGTTTTGGTCTGTTGGGTAGGGTGCTCGACGGCGCGGGCAAACCCCTCGATAGTAAGGGTCCGCTGGATACCGATGCCAAAGTTTCCTTATCCGGCACCACCATCAATCCGCTCAGCCGCAAACCAATTCGTGAGGCTCTGGATGTTGGGGTGCGGGCGATCAACGCCATTCTCAGCGTCGGCCGCGGGCAGCGTATGGGTTTGTTCGCCGGTACCGGCGTCGGCAAAAGCGTATTACTGGGGATGATGACCAAGTTTACCAACGCCGATGTAGTGGTGGTTGGCCTGGTCGGCGAGCGGGGCAGGGAGGTTAACGAATTTGTGCTGAAGATCCTCGGTGAAGAAGGCTTGCGCCGAGCCGTGGTGGTGGCGTCTCCCGCTGACGACTCGCCGTTGATGCGGGTGCACGGCGCCTTGCTGGCGACCAGTATTGCCGAGTATTTTCGTGACCAGGGTCTGGACGTGTTGTTGCTGATGGACTCTTTGACTCGTTACGCCCAGGCGTACCGGGAAATTGCTTTGGCGATAGACGAGCCGCCGGCTACCAAGGGCTATCCGCCCTCGGTGTTTGCGAAATTGCCGCAATTGGTGGAGCGCGCCGGCAATGGCGACGAAGGCGGCGGTTCGATTACCGCGTTTTATACGGTATTGGCGGAAGGCGACGATACCAACGATCCGATTGCCGATGCGGCGCGAGGTGTACTGGACGGCCATGTGGTGCTGTCGCGTTCCCTGGCCGAATCCGGTCATTATCCGGCAATCGACATTGAAGCGTCGATCAGTCGGGTGATGCCGGACATCATAGAGCCGGAACATCTGCAAATGGCGCGGGATTTGCGGCGTTTGTATTCCACCTACCAACAGAACAAGGATTTGATCAGTGTAGGCGCCTATCGGCCGGGAGCTGATCCGCGCATTGATAAAGCGATAGAAAAAAATCCGGCGATCATGGATTTTCTGCAACAAAGCATGGATGAATCGGTGGACTTGAGCCGGAGTCTGAGCGAGTTAGCGGAATTGTTGGCTAGCTGATGAAAAAGTCCCAGCGCCTGAAAGTCATCATCGACCTGCATGCGCGTCAGGAACGTGACGCTTTGGAGGCCTTGGGTATCAGTCAGCAAAAGCTGCAAGAGCAGCAAGCCCAGCTCGAAAGTCTAGAAAGTTACCGTCTGGATTATTTAGGTAAATTCGCCCTTAGACAACAGACCGGTATCAATATTAGTCAGTTGATGGAGTTCAGGGCCTTTGCCGACAAGCTCGACCAGGCCATCGAAAGCCAGCAGCAGACGGTTAGCAACCATGAGCGCGAGGTGCAGCGGGCCCGCAAGCGCTGGGAAGATGCGCATCAGCGTACCAAAAGTCTGCAAAAAGTCAGTGATTTGGCGTTGGTCGAAGAAATGAAAGTCGAACAAAAACGTGAACAGGCCGAGCAAGACGACCGGGCTGCGCGATCAGGACGTAAGGATGGCACGGGAAGTGCTTGATTAAATAAAAATGTCAGGAGAAATGCCATGAATATCCAAGGTTTAAATCCGCTGTCTCTATTAGCCTCTGCCGATAGCGCCAGTGTTGCGACTACAGGTCTATTGGGCGAAGGTGGCGGTGCCGGCGTGTTTTCGGCGACGCTGCTTGAGCAACTGGCACAATTGCAGAATAGTTTATTGAGCAAGGGGGCGGCCGGTGACGCCGGTTTGGCGAATTTACAGCAGCTGGGTGGTTTGGGCGCGGACACCTTGAATAGTCAAAGCATGCAGGATTTTACCGCTCTGTTCGGCAAGAGTTTGCCGACGGCAACCAAGCTCGGTCAGGATATTAATCTGGACGATACCATGCAAGCCTTGGCGGATGTGTTGCAATATCTGCAAGGCTTGGAGGCTGCTACGGTTACCGAACAACAAGCCCCGGTTTTACCGGTTACCTCGGCAAATCAAGATAACTTTGCCGAGATAGCTGCGGAAAATACGGAGACCGCAAATGAGCAGGCAGAGAATGCAGCGATGTTGGCGGGGATGCAGGCTCAGCCCTTGCCGGTTGCGGATAGCGTGAGTGGCGTTAATGAGGTATTAAAATCCGCAGTAGCAACCAGTGAGGCGATGTCTGCCGTCAAAAACAGTCCGGAACTGTTGGGTATGGATGCTAAAAAAGAAGCGTTGACGGCATTGAACGGCACGGATGAAGGGCGGAAGGCCATGGCAGCGGAGAGCGGTTTTGCCAAAACCCTTGCCGCCGAAGAGGGCGCGTCCCAGCAATTTGCGCAAGACAACGCGGCCAATGCTTTTCAAACTGAGCAGGGCGACGTGCCGAAGCATCAAATGGGCGGTAGCGAGGCTGACGTGGGCTTGTCCAGAATGACGGCCGACATCGCTCAAATGAATAAATCGGTAAATAATGCCGGGCAAACGCCGGCGCCGGCGATAGAAAAACATTTAACTCATCCGGAATGGAACACCGACTTGGGCGAAAAGTTGCTGTGGATGCATAAACAAGCGGTGCCTTCCGCCGAAATTCGCTTGAATCCCGAGCATTTAGGTCCCATTTCCATCAAGATTGATGTGAATCAGGATCAAGCCAGTGTGGTCTTCACCGCCCAGCATGCGGCGGTCAGGGACGCCATAGAGGCGGCTATCCCCAAGTTGCGGGAAATGTTGGGCGGGCAAAACTTGAATTTGGCGGATGTTAACGTTTCCCAGCAACAATCCGAACAAAGACCGGGACGCGAGTCCTTTCAAACGGCCGGCGAGCAAAATCGCGGCGGCAATAGTCAAGGCCAAGGCCACACCGACAGTGCAGCAACCGATACTTCCAACGCTATTCTCGAAGAAATTGAAGCAGGCCGAGCCATTGCCAGTAACGGTTTATTGAGCCTATTTGCCTAGTCAACTTTAGGCGTTGTTGAAAAATTGCTTTGCAAAAACAGCGCCTATTTCTATAATGCCCAGCTTTTTGGGGAATTTATCCCCGTCCCTTGCTTCACTGTCCTGACGGATGGGAGGCTTTTAAACCCGTAAGGAGAAATCATGCGACATTATGAAATTGTCTTCTTAGTCCACCCTGACCAAAGTGCTCAGGTGCCGGCTATGATAGAACGTTATAAATCCACTGTTGAAGAAGCCGCAGGCAAAATTCACCGTTTGGAAGATTGGGGCCGTAGACATTTGGCCTACCCTATCAAAAAAATTCATAAAGCACATTACGTGTTGATGAATATCGAATGCGATCAAGCCACTCTTGAAGAACTGGAAAGCGGTTTTCGTTTCAACGACGCCATCTTGCGCAGCCAAACCCTGGCGCAAAAAGCGGCCGTAACCGAGCCTTCCGCGATTGCCGTCAGCGGCAACGACGGTCAAAAAGCCGGTAGCCGGGTTAAGGAAGAAGTCGAAGAAGAAACCGAAGAAGCTGAAGTAGAAGTCGTCGAGACTGAAGTCGTAGCGGATTCCGAATAATCAACATTGAACCAAGAGAATTGTGATGGCACGTAATAACATTAGACGCAAAAAAGGTTGCCGTTTTAGCGGCGAAGACGCGATCAAAATCGATTATAAAGATTTGGACTTATTGAGCGAGTACGTTACCGAAACCGGCAAAATCATTCCTAGCCGTATTACCGGTACCAGTGCTAAATATCAAAGACAGTTGACTTCTGCGATTAAACAAGCGCGGTTCCTGGCATTGTTGCCGTTCTGCGACGCACACAAGTGATTTAGCGGGAGGGGTAGCGCGTGCAATTTCTGGCGACTTTCATTATGAAAGGACGGATGCAGGCCATGACGGTCGCATCCAGCCTAGCCTTGCTATCGCTGCTGTTTCCTCCTGTCAGTATCGTAAGTTCAGCCGCTGTCTCATTGGTAACATTGAGGCGTGGGGCTAGTGAAGGCTTGTATGTGCTGATTTGCTCATGTCTGGCTGCCGCCGTATTAAGCACCTTATTGATCGGTAATTACCAGTACGCATTGCTTTACGGTCTGGCCTTTTGGCTGCCGGTTTGGCTGATTTCGATAGTACTGCGCGAGGGCCGTTATCTGACTCTGGCAATTGAAATTGCCGTATTGTTGGGTGTCGCGGTGGTGCTGGGTATATATACGATTCAGGAACAGCCGGTACAGCTTTGGCGCGAAGTGTTGAGCTTCATGCTACAGCCCATGCTTGAAGGTAAAACGGATGTGCCAATGGAGCAAATTAAACAATCTGCGGAACTGTTGGCGCATTTCATGACCGGGGTTGCCGCGGCCGGCAGCGTTTACGGCTTGCTGTTCGGTTTGTTTTTGGCCAGATGGTGGCAAGCGGCGCTATACAACCCGGGCGGTTTCAGAGCCGAGTTTTTGGCGTTGAAAGGGCATGTGCATCTGACATTAATCACCTTGCTGGTGGCTGGCGTAGCGATGATCACTTCCGGCAAGACTGCGGAGTTGTGCTGGAATGTATTGTTGGTGCTGTTGGTGACCTACACGATGATAGGCACCGCAGTCTTGCATGCGGCGTTCTCTGTCATGAAGGGTAGTCGTTTCATGGTGCCGTTTTTATACGTGACCTTGATGTTGATCCCGCATGTCATGGTGGTGATTGTACTTTGCGGGCTTACCGACACCTGGCTGGACTTACGAAATAAACTAAAACCAAATGGGGCGTAAGCTCCGGATTTTTCGACAATCAAGTCGATCTAAGAGGTAGAAAACGATGGAAGTCATTCTTCTGGAAAAAACGGCGAACCTGGGTAACCTGGGCGACAAAGTAACCATCAAAGCGGGTTACGGCAGAAACTATCTGATTCCGCAAGGCAAGGCAGTCCCTGCTACGCCTAAGAAAATCAGAGAGTTTGAAGAGCGTCGCGCCGAGCTGGAAAAACAAGCGGCTGAAAAATTGGCTGCTGCCACCGCTCGTGGCGAAGCGCTTAGCAAATTGAACGTGTCCATTGCCCATAAAACTGGCGACGAAGGCCGTTTGTTCGGTTCGGTTGGTACGCAAAACATTGCCGATGCCATCACTGCTGCCGGCATTAAAGTCGAGAAACACGAAATACGTATGCCTAACGGCGTCATCCGTAACATCGGCGAATACGACATTGCTATCAATCTGCACACCGACGTCGTTATCACGCTGCCGGTAAAAGTGGTAGCCGAGTAAAGCCGTGATCATCGTAACCGGTGGCGCCGGTTTTATCGGCAGCAATCTGGTATTGGGCCTGAATGCCCGCGGTTATGATGATATTTTAGTAGTCGACCATTTAAGCAACGGTATCAAGTACCGAAACTTGGTCGACTGTCAGATAGCGGATTATCTGGACAGAAGCACCTTTTTGGAACGACTGCAACAAGGTGCTTTCCAAGCAGAAACGATAGAAGCCATCTTCCATCAGGGCGCCTGTTCCAGTACGACCGAGTGGGACGGCCGTTATATGATGGACAATAATTATGAATACAGCAAAACGCTGTTTCATTATTGCCAAAGCCACAAAATCCCGTTCATTTACGCCTCCAGCGCCGCTACTTACGGTGCCGATTTAACCTTCAAGGAAGAATTGGCTTACGAAGGTCCGCTGAATGTCTACGGTTATTCCAAGTTTCAGTTCGACCAATATTTGCGCAGACAGCAAAATTTGACCGCGCAAGTGGTTGGTTTACGCTATTTCAATGTCTACGGTCCGCGCGAAGCCCACAAAGGCAGCATGGCCAGTGTGGCCTTTCATTTGAACAATCAGATAAAAGATTCCGACGAATTACGCTTATTCGAAGGTTGTGACGGTTATGGCAACGGCGAACAGCGCCGCGATTTTGTTTATGTCGGCGATGTGGTGGATATTAACCTTTGGTTTCTTGATAACCCCAAAGCATCCGGCATCTATAACTGCGGTACCGGGCGTAGCCAAACCTTTAATGACGTGGCAAATGCGGTGATTAAATTCCACCAGCGCGGCCATATCAAATATATTCCCTTCCCGGCGCACCTGAAAGGCTGCTACCAAAGCTTCACCGAAGCCAATCTGGACAAATTGCGCGCAGTTGGTTGCAGCCATGACTTCAAAACCGTCGAGCAAGGCGTGCAACTCTATATGGAATGGTTGAACGGCTAGTAACGTCAATTTCTGTCATCACTTAAGATGAGAGTTGTAAGTATATCCGCATAGTTTTCGATTTTTTCTACAGCACAGTCGCTAGCCCGGTTGTAAAATATCTGTTCATCCACAACTGCAACTGCCGAGATAGCAGATGAGTCGCCGCACGGCAATTCGCATTGCCCATTCCTGTTTATCTGACCCTCAGCGGGCGGTCGAGGAACTTGCTTTAGGCTTGCTCCACTCCGATACCACCTTGGTCATTTTCTTTTGTTCGAATAGTTATGACCGAACTGTGCTGGCTTCCGAAATAAGACGTCGATTTCAAGGTATGCATGTGGTTGGCTGCACGACCGCCGGCGAAATAGGCGATGCAGGACTGAGTCAACAAAGTCTGGTAGGTGTCGGCTTTTCCGCGCCGGATTTTATTGCGACCAGTGGGCTAATTCCTAACTTGCAACAGTTTCAAATCGCCGAAGGGCATGCGCTTGCCAACGAACTATTGTATGGCTTGCAAGATAGAGTTACGCATCTTAACGCCGAAAATTGTTTTGGTTTTTTGTTGATCGACGGCTTATCGGTGCGCGAAGAGCAGGTTACCCATGCGATACAAGACGCATTAGGCAATATCGCCATGATTGGCGGCTCGGCGGCCGACGACTTGCTGTTCCATAAAACATACGTTTATTGCGATGGTGACTTTCATGCGGACAGTGCCTTGTTATTGCTGGTGCATACGTCGTTACCGTTCAAAATATTCAAAGCGCAACATTTTGTACCGACGGCGGAAAGATTGGTGGTCACACACGCCGATGCCAGACGGCGCATCGTACATGAAATTAACGGGCTACCGGCGGCCCCGGAATACGCCAGACTCATCGGGGTTATGGTCGAAGAATTGAGCCCTGAGCACTTCGCCGCGGCGCCGGTCGTGGTCGCTATCGATGGTAACTATTATGTGCGGGCTATTCGTAGTGCCAACGAAGATCAAAGTCTGACATTTTACTGCGCTATCGAGGAAGGCTTGGTGTTGAGAGTCGCGCGAGGGGTGGATCCTATCGAAAGTCTACAGCAGGCGTTTGCCGAAGTTCGGGCACAGATCGGTCAACCTCAGGTCACGCTAGCTTGCGATTGCATACTTAGAAAGCTTGAGCTGGTACAGCGCGGGTTAACGGCGCAAGCGGAACAAATACTGAGTGATAACAAGGTGATAGGTTTCAATACGTATGGCGAGCAGTTTCGCGGCGTGCACGTCAATCAGACCTTCGCCGCGGTTGCTATCGGTGCAGTTGATAGGTGCGGCGAGGATGATTGACACAGATACACTCGATACAGAGAGCGAATTAAGGGCGGAAATCGTTCGCCTGAATAAGGTTGTAGAAGCCTTGATGAATCGAGTAGAGCATAGTTCCACTCAACACTATTCGGATTTTGATCAATTTCAAACCACGATTATGCTGGAGAATTTGGTACGGGCTCGGACAAAGGAGTTGGAAGCGGCGTTGCGGGAGAACGAGAAGATCAATCGAGCGCTGCAAGAGGCCGAGGAAAAGTTTCACCGGGTTCTGGATCAATCCTTGGTCGGCATAACCATGATTATCGAAGACCGCTTTCATTATGTGAATCCTAAGTTTGCCGAAATCTTCGATTACGAGGTCGATCACCTCTTGAATATGGGCATGATGGAACTCATCAGCGATACCGATCAGCCTGCCTTGCGCGAAGCGATGCAAAAAGCGCTAAACAAAGATATTGCGAAAATCAATTTTATAGCCAACGCCGTGCGTAGGAATGGCCAAATGATCACGGTAGAGGTATCCGCTAGTCCGGCAATTGATATCGGTGGTAAACCTGCATTGATAGCCGTATTGGCGGATATTAGCGAGCGATTACGTTCCGAGCGGCAAGTCAAAGTTCTGCACGAGCAACTCCAATACCAGGCGATTCATGATCCGTTGACCGGGCTGTATAACCGCCTGTTCCTTAACGAAAACTTGGAACGTGAATTGCGTTTGGCTGAGCGGCAAGGCTATGAAGTGAGCGTGGTGATGAGCGATCTGGATCATTTTAAAATGATCAATGATTGTTATGGACACCAGGCCGGTGATGCAGTTCTGAAAGCTTTTGCCGACATCATGAGGCGTCATGCCCGCGCCAGCGATTTGGATTGCCGCTATGGCGGCGAAGAGTTCTTTCTGGTGTTGCCGGATACCTCGCTACAAACGGCTAGTGAACGCGCCGAATTGATACGTTTGGCCCTGGTTGCGCAGCCTATTGCCGTTGCCGACATCTGTATCGGTGTTACTGCATCATTTGGTGTAGCTACATATCCCGCAAACGGCCTATCTTCGGTGGCCTTGATCGGGGCGGCGGATAAAGCGCTTTATCTAGCCAAGGACGCCGGCCGCAATCAGGTCGTCGCAGCTGCCCAGCCCTCGCTGTAGGCGTTTTTTAGCTCACTACCGGAAGGAAAGCCTGACTCGGTTAGTTTCCGCTGTAAAGCGCTGGCCGGTTGCTCGCCGCTGCTGAGGTTGACAGCCTTATATTAGATCAAGCCCCAGCGTCGCCGTGTTTACGCGCCTTGCAGCCAATAGGGGATTCGCCGCAAACGGCTGCGGCATATCACTTATTTTTTCCGCCTGTCATTCCCGGTATGCGCCGGCGAAAAAACTTAATTGCCTGATTTCTATTTGCTTGTGCGATTGGGTGCGTATCGTGCTCGTAACATCTGGACAATAACGCAGCGATGACTCATGTCCGACCAAGTATTTTCCGCAAAACCTTCCGACAGCGGCGAACAATCCGAACCAAGCGCAGAGCAAATTGCGGCATTCATCGATAAACATCGCGATGAGCTCAGTCGTTTTATCGTGCGTAAACTGGGTTCGGAAGACCTGTCCGCGGACATACTGCAAGATGCTTATTTACGGCTGAGCCGCCAGCAAACGCAGGAAACTATCGAGAATCCGCGGGCTTTCGTGTTTCGGGTTGTCGGTAATTTGGTGATCGATTACCAGCGGCTTAGCGTCAATCGGCTCAAGCAGGATGTCGACGACGACACCTACAACGCCGTTCCCGAACAGTCGCCCGGCCCCGAGCAGCGTTATCAGCAGACCCAGCGCTTGCAAGCCATTCGTCAGGCCTTGGCGGAATTACCCGAAGACTGCCGTCTGGCTTTTTACTGGAACCGAGTCGAAGGCCTCAGCCATACCGAAGTCGCGGCCCGCCTGCGCATCTCGGAAAGCATGGTCGCCAAGCATCTGGCGCGGGCCATGCGGCATTGTCGGGACAGGCTCAAGCAACATTGAGGCAAATTGCCGACCGCCCGGAAAATATCAGCAAGAACGGCTGCGTCATCCGTCATAATAGTTTCAACCGTCCAAACCTTATGTCGATGAGTAACGCACCCGTTTCCGAAATCACCACTTTGTCCGATCAGGCGATTGATTGGGTGATACGGCTGCGCGCCGGAAACGTAGGCGAGCAAGAGCGGCGTGCGGCCGCCGAATGGCAAAATCGCAGCCCCTCACACCGTCGCGCCTTTGTCGAAGCCGAACAACTGTGGCTGGACATGGGCGAGGTCTGGTCGGTAACGGATCTGCCGATACCGACGCAAGCCAGGGGCCGCCGATTTAGCCGGCCCGTCTGGCGCGGCTTGGCAGCGGCCGCTGTTGCCTTGGCTCTGGTTTTGCCGTTTTCCGATCTTGGCGACCGCTGGTTCAGCGACTATTACACCGCTGTCGGCGAACAAAAAACCGTGACTTTGGCCGACGGCAGCCAGGTGCTGTTGAATACCGATACCGCATTGACGGTTGCCTATTCGGATACCGGCCGCAAACTGACATTGAAACACGGTCAGGCCTTGTTCAAGGTCGCCGCCGACCGTAAACGGCCGTTTGAGGTAGCCACCGATACTGTAGTGGTCAAAGCCTTAGGGACGGTCTTTGAAGTGCTGCAGCAAGACCACTCCGCCCGCATCACGGTGCAGGAACACGCGGTGTGTGTCAAAGGTCTGCACGCCCCGGATTACCCGCCCGACGCCCGCATTCACGAAGGGCAACAAGCGGTTTACAGTGCCGCCGACGGCTTGCAAGCCGCAGTGGCGGCCGATCCGCAGCAAAACGCCGCCTGGCAACGCGGTAAACTGGTCTTTAAAAATCAAGCCCTGGCCGATGTGGTTGCGGAACTGGACCGCTATTTCCCCGGAAAGATCGTCATCAGCGACGCCAAACTGGCGGCGCTAAGGGTCAGTGGCGTCTTCCCGCTGGCGGACCGCGCCGCCACACTGGCGATGCTGCAACAAATCCTTTCGGTAAAAATCAGTCAAATCACGCCGTGGTTGACCGTGTTGCACGGCTAGCGCAAAAAAAATCCCGCCGCCATTACAAGATTTTTCCGGCCGTCCATCTTAACCGGTACGCGGCAATGGTGCCGCCGCCACGTTAAGGATTACAGATGAAAAACTCACGCGATACCGGCAGCGTCCATCCCGGCCAGGCCCGTATGTTTAAACCCAAGCCTATTGTCGCATTATTACTGCTCGGCACGGTCAGCCTGGCCGCGATGGCCGGCGACGCTGCGCAAGCCTTCAACATCCCGGCGCAAGCCCTGGACAGCGCCCTGACCGAACTCGCCGACCAGACCAACCTGCGCCTGCTCTATCCGGCGGAACTCGTCGGCAAACTCCGCTCCAGCCCGGTGTCCGGCCAATACACCCCGGAGCAGGCCATGCAGCGGATGTTGCAGAATTCGGGCTTGACTGTGCGGAAAACGGCGGACGATACATTTACGCTGGAACCAGCAGCGAACGCCGAGCCGCGCACGGCTACGACGATGCCGGCGGTGACGGTGATGGGGAAGGCGGTTTATGATTCGACCGATCCTTACAACCCGGATTACAGCCTACCTAACGCGGCTACTGCCACCAAAACCGATACACCGATCATGGAAACGCCGTATTCGATTCAGGTCGTGCCGAAACAGGTTTTGGAAGACACGCAAGCTGTCCGTCCGGGCGACGCGCTGAATTATGTCAGCGGTATCTATCAAGGCACTGCAAATTCGGGTGATTGGCTGGACTGGTCAAGACGACGAGGTTTTGATAATTACCCCGCAGGCGATTATCGCAATGGTGCGCCATTTCCGTTGGGAGGGTTGGGGTGGCCGGGATTTGGCCAATGTTGAACGTGTAGAAGCTTTGAAAGGCCCAGCTTCTCTACTCTATGGACTGACTGCGCCCGGCGGTGTGGTTAATTACGTCACCAAACAACCGTTGGCAACGCCGTATTATTCCTTACAACAACAATTCGGTTCTTACGACTTCTATCGCACCACTGTGGATGCCACCGGGCCGATTACCGACGACAAATCGTTACTGTACCGTATTAACCTGGCTTATAAGGATGCCAACTCGTTTCGTGACATGGTAAGCAGTGACCGTATTTTTATCGCACCGACGGTTACTTGGAACATTAGCCCTAAAACCCAGGTGAATTTTGAATTGGAATACGATTACGGTCATGTGGTATTTGACCGAGGCATACCTGCAATTGGCAATCGACCAGCCGATGTACCACGCAGTCGATTTTTAGGTGAAGCAGACCCGCGAAGTATGTTCGAAAGGGTTCTGGTCGGCATGAATTGGTCTCATGCCTTTAATGACAATTGGACGCTGAGCCATCGTTTCACCGCGGTCTACAATGGTATAGAGACTTACGCAGCTAATCCGACAGGGTTAAATACTGACAACAGAATGTTAAATATATTTGGCGTGGTCGGACATCGCCCGCCGGAAGATGATGCCAGCTATTTTAATGCGATCAATTTGACGGGGCATTTCGATACATGGGGATTACAGCATACGTTACTATTAGGGGGCGACTATTTTCGTACCTTTAGGCAAGGTACTGAGCAATATTATTTCAATGCCGTCGATATTTATAATCCTACTTATCTTGGAGCTAATGCCATCCAAAATCAAATAGCTAATGCACCCGTTGTTAATAGCTCAGCATTGGAGCAATGGTTCGGCCTTTATCTGCAAGATCAAATCAAATTGCCATTTAACTTTTCTATACTGGCGGGTTTTCGCTATGACGGTGCGGAAAATGAATATATCGATCTTGTTAGTGGGGCGGTTACTGAAAATCCCATGCAGGATAGCTTGACACCTCGCGGCGGTTTGATCTGGCAACCTATTCCTGAATTTAGTGTGTACGGCAGTTACACTGAAAACTTTGTTGGTGTCCAATCTGGTAGATCAATTGGCGGTTCGTTATTAAGTCCTGAAACTGCACAGCAGTGGGAGTTTGGAGCCAAGACAGAACTCTTCGACAAAAAATTGATGGCTACGTTGGCTTGGTTCGATCTGACCAAGCAAAATATGGCAATTTATCAGCCACCGACTTTTATCGACGCAAGAGCGATAGGAGAGGCTAAAACAGCTGGCCTGGAATTCGATGTAAAAGGAGAAATCCTACCCGGATGGAACATAATCGGTGCTTATGCTTATACACCCGATGCGAAAGTTATTAAAGGTTATCCGGGCGAAAATGGTCAACGCTTGCCAGGAGTTCCCAAACATGGCGGCAGTTTGTTTACCACTTACGAGCTACAAGCCGGTACATTGCGAGGCTTGAAGTTCGGTGGTGGGGTACTGGTTCGCGGCTCCCAAACTACCGAAACAAGTAACACTGACGTCGTGCTGCCCGGCTATGCGACGGTAAATCTATTGACCAGTTATTCTTGGAAAGTTGGCGGCAGCAAATTGACTACGCAGTTGAATGTCAACAACCTGCTCGACAAAGAGTATTTTCCCAGCGCGGCTTTCAGCCGTAATGCTATCGAAGTCGGCACACCGAGGACATTTATGGGATCAGTAAGAGTGGAGTATTAGTCTTTCTGGTTCCCAACCTCTAGGTTGGGAACCTCGGCCTTGGAAGCTCCAGCTTTCTAACTCTACAGGAAGCAAGAGCTTCCAAGTGATTGGTTTCCAATCGGGAGCTTGGGAACCAGGGGGACTGTTCTCATTCCCACACGCTGCGTGGGAATTCAAAACCCGGCTGCGCTGCGGCGCGAAATTACCGTACCAAGTACGGTTGGGTTTTAGTCCCTAAGCTCAATGGTTCGGCTTCCGCCTGATGGTTTAAAACCCGTTTCAAGCCCCGCCCGAAACCTTACGGGCGGGGCTTAGGTCAGTGAGTTTGACGCTTGGCTCATACGGTCCGGAAGCGGCTTGGCTTGGCTAAGTGTGCGACAGCCGATCAGGTTTTGAATTGATTAAACTCGACAGTCCGGAGCCCATGCATTCTGCTTGCCTGATGTGTAAATATCCGTATAAAAAACACATCATTTAACCAAGAGGAGGTGTTTATGTCTGTACGTTTCAATGTTGTGTTGTCCGATGACCTGAATCGCGAACTGCACAAGGCCGCGGAGGAAGGCGAAACCAATAAAAGCGAAATTTTGCGCAAAGCGATCACCCTGTATCTGGCGGCTAAGGATGGACGTCGGCGCGGGCTAAAAATCGGTTTGGTCGAACCCGAAACCCAAAAGCTGGAAACCGAAATTATCGGCTTATGAGCCATATCGATCTCAATAATCCACCGCCCAATCATACATTCAGCGTTTCGGTTGAGCGGCAGGAAACCGACGCCGAACGGAATGTCCGCTTATTCAAGGATTTAGCGCTATTCGTTGTTGCGCTCGGCTTTGTGGTTTTAATCGTCTGGTTGTGCTACGCCACCTTGGTGGCAACTACCACCAGCGCGGAAGAGAAAAAGTGGGCGATGTCGATCTTGTCCGCGGCGCAGGCGGGATAATCGGTTATCTGTTGCGTAAATAATTCACCGATTCTTGGCGGGGCGGGGAGTTATCCCCGACCTTCACAATCCACCCGCTTTAAAATTTCGCTAAAACCTCGCTTACCGGAATTACACCAGCCCTAGGCGACAGCTCCAGACCCTTGCCGATTACCGCCAACGGCGTATGCTTATAAGGACAAGCATAACAACAGCCAAGGAGCGCAACATGTCCAAGCACAATCAATATATCCGCTGGTTTGCAGAACTCACCATCCACGATATTCCGCTGGTCGGCGGTAAAAACGCCTCACTCGGCGAGATGTATCGCGAGTTGGCTTCGGAGGGCGTGATTGTCCCCAATGGTTTTGCGATTACCGCCGAAGCTTACCGTTATATGCTGGATCAGGCCGACGCTTGGCCGCATTTGCACGCTTTACTCGATGATGTCGATGCCGACGACGTCGCAGAGCTGGCGCGCCGCGCGCAACAAGCCCGTGATTTGGTTTACGCATCGCCGTTGCCTGCCGATTTGCAACAGCAAATTCTGGATGCTTTCGCGCAATTACAACAGCAATATCAAGACGATTTAACCGTCGCGGTGCGTAGTTCTGCGACCGCCGAAGATCTACCCACTGCCAGTTTTGCCGGTCAACAGGATACCTATTTAAATATTCGCGGCGGCCAATCCTTGCTGGATGCTTGTAAACGCTGTTTCGCCAGTTTGTTTACCGACCGGGCGATTCATTACCGACTCGATCAGGGCTTCGACCATTTCAAAATCGGTTTGTCGATAGGCGTGATGAAAATGGTGCGTTCCGATTTGGCGGCCAGCGGCGTGATGTTTTCGCTGGATACAGAGTCGGGTTTCAATGATGCCGTGTTTATCACCGGTGCCTATGGTCTGGGTGAAAACGTGGTGCAGGGCGCTGTCGATCCCGACGAATTTTACGTGCATAAGCCCACTTTCGCCCGAGGCTATCGGGCGGTATTGCGGCGCACGCTGGGCGCTAAAAAAATCAAGATGATCTATAGCGACGGCCGCACCCGGGAACCGATTCGCAATGTCGCCACCTCAAATCACGAGCGCCGGCAATTTTGTATCGACGATGCGGAAGTGCTGCAATTGGCCGATTACGCCTTGAAAATCGAACGGCATTATGGCCGGCCTATGGATATGGAATGGGCCAAGGATGGATTGGACGGTAAGCTGTATATCGTGCAAGCCCGCCCGGAAACCGTGGCTTCGCAAAAGGTCGGCAATGTCTTGGAGCAATATCAACTCAAACAATCTGGCGAAGCCATCGTCAAAGGCCATGCCGTGGGCAGCAAGATCGCGGTGGGTCAGGCGCGGGTGATAGATAACGTGGCCAAACTCGGTAGTTTCAAGCCGGGCGAAGTGTTGGTGGCCGATATGACCACGCCGGATTGGGAGCCGGTGATGAAAACCGCCGCCGCTATTGTTACTAATCGCGGTGGCAGAACCTGTCATGCGGCGATCATTGCCCGCGAATTGGGCGTGCCGGCCGTGATAGGCTGCGAGAACGCGACGGCAGCGATAACCAGTGGCAGCGTGGTCACGGTATCGTGTGCGGAAGGCGATGTCGGCAAAGTCTATGCTGGCCGGCTGGATTTCGAGGTCAAGCATACTGATTTGTCGCAACTCCAGCGGCCAAAAACCAAGATCATGCTCAATCTGGGCAATCCTGAATTGGCGTTTAAACTCAGCTTTCTGCCCAATGATGGCGTCGGTTTGGCGCGGATGGAATTTATTATTACCGAATACATCAAGGCTCACCCGATGGCTTTGATTCACCCCGAAAAAGTCGAAGAGGCCGGCGAGCTGGAGCAACTTAAGCAATTGACCGAGGGCTATGCCAAGCCGGAAGAGTTTTTCATCCAGCGGCTGGCGGAAGGCGTCGGCACCATCGCGGCGGCGTTTTATCCCAAGCCTGTGGTCGTGCGGATGTCGGACTTTAAAACCAACGAATATGCGACCTTGTTGGGTGGACGTTGGTTCGAGCGCGACGAGGCTAACCCGATGATCGGTTTTCGCGGTGCCTCGCGCTATGTACACCCTGCATATGCCGAGGGGTTTGCCTTGGAATGCGCGGCGATGAAGCGGGTCCGCGAGCAGATGGGCCTCAAGAACGTGGTATTGATGATCCCGTTTTGTCGCCGAATTGATGAAGCCGAAAGGGTTTTGGCTTACATGGCGGAGCTGGGTTTGAAGCGTGGCGATGATGGCCTGGAAATTTATGTGATGTGCGAGATACCGAATAACGTCATCCTGATCGACGAATTCGCCAAGTTGTTCGACGGTTTTTCGATCGGCTCCAACGATTTGACGCAATTGACTTTGGGTGTGGATCGGGATTCGGAAATCGTCGCTAACGATTTCGACGAGCGGGATGCCGGCGTGAAGACCATGATCAAATGGGCCGTGGAAGGCGCGCGCCGCAATGGCCGGCATTCCGGCTTGTGCGGTCAAGCGCCGTCCGATTATCCGGAAATGGCCGAATATCTGGTCGAAATCGGCATTGATTCGATGAGTTTGAATCCAGATACGGTGTTGCAGACTACCCAGCGTCTGCTGGATTTGGAACTTAGGTTGAGACGATAGCGAATTTGGGCTTTTGTTGCTTACCGCTTGATTGCCGACCAGTGTGGGTTAGGGCGAGACAAAAATACTCGGATGGATTGCCGCTGATTTTTGCAATGCAGCGTTACACCTAAATCGGTCTTGCTCAAGAACACAGGCCGGAAAAAGTTGTTCGAGTAAGTGAAAAATCTAAATTATGTTATTTCACCTGTTTTTTGTGAGCTAAATCACGGATTTTGATTAAGCGCTGAGAATAAGTAAACTCTAATTGTTTGTAATTTATACGTTTTATAGGTGGCATAAGGATTGCGTTGTGGACGCAGGCGCCTGTCAGTTATGGCTTACAAGATTGTTAAGTCCTGGGCTCAAGGTGCTTTCTCCCCCTAACTTAAGATTTAAGGTAAAAACGTATGATCAAAACAAAATTGGCTAAAGCTGTTTCCATGGCGGTTGCCGGTGTCGCGCTTTCAGCAGGAGCATCTACCGCTTCGGCGCATGTCATGTACAACACCTTCACGACAGCTGCGGCCAGTGCAACCGATGGTTGGAACTACACTTACGACGGTCCCGATGCCGATACAGTTGCAACCGGCCCTGAGAGCGGTGGCTATCAAGGTACTCAAGTCCCTTGGCTTGGCACAGCAAATGGTGCGTTGCCGTTTGGATATACCGGTCGCGCACATTTGAACTGGGCTGCTGCGATTCACGGGCCAGGAACCTTGGAAGTGTCGGCCGCCGACGCACTGGCTGACTATGGCGTGGCAGCGGAAATCGATACTGGCGCCGGTGCTTGGAAAGATAATGGTCTCGATGCTAATGGCGTGCCTACCGCAACAGGTCCAACCGGTTGGAAACACCAAATTGACATGGGTTTGATTAAATCCGACGTCTCTACTTTATTGAGGCTGAACCTGACCTCTCTGGGTACCATTAACGGTAATTTTGGGGTTACAGTGTTTAAAGGTATGGATACTACCAACTCAGTATCCTACAGCCACCATGGTAGCTGGAATAACGCCGGCAAGCCGGAAACTACCAGCAACCCATTCTACGCCGCAGGGGTTGGTTCCGGTATGGAGTACCTTACTCATGACGCTAGCGTAGACGCAGTTAACTACCTTGAGTTTTTCGCAGAGGCAGGCCAAGTTTATACCATTGCTCTGGGTGGTAATGGCGTTGGGAGATGGAATGCCAATGTCTCCGGCTATGAATTATCCATCGCCGCAGTACCTGTCCCTGGTGCTGTTTGGTTATTCGGCAGTGCGATGGCAGGTATGATCGGTTTTGGCGGTCGTCGTAAAGCGGCGGTAGCAGCTTAAGGCCGGAAATGCCGCGGCAAGTCTAAAAACTTGTAGCGTTAGGATTTGTTTTAGGGATGATCGCCAGGGATGGCGCACCTACCCCGGTGGCTTTCTAACGTCACCGGCTCAATCCATGAGCCAAAGCTGGTTGGTCTTGTCTACCCGTTGCTAATTATTGGGCTGATACCCACGCCACGTTGTTGCTACCTCACGTCAAAGCGTACACGCATGTTTGGTCCGGTCCGCGGTATCTTAGCCAATTGCATCACCGATACCGTTTTGCCGCTGTGCCGATCAACCTAAAAATAGCCGTTGGGGGTAGACTGTTCGTGCTGAGCAAGGTCGAAGCATGGAGGGCCTGCAACATACTCTCCGCCGTGATTGAAAAATCCCGCTTGTCCTTCGACAAAGCTCTCAGGAAACAGTCTTATATGCTTAAGACTTAATTTATGGAGAAAAAATGTTAAAGGATGATCTACCCGGTCTCAGTCACTAACTAATCACTAGAATCGTTCGAAATGGTTAATGTCGTACCCATCAGCATTGTCTGCGTGATTAATATGCGGAGCCGGCACTATTGCCTTTAGCGATTTAGGCGGCGTTCTTGTGGTATTGCGGGAAAGCGTTGGTTGTAAATCTTTGATTTTGAAAAAGCTCATCAGATTCTGTAATTGCAAGGCTTGGCTGGTCATTTCTTCTGCGGTTGCCGCCAATTCCTCGCTCGCAGAAGCATTTTGCTGCGTAATTTGATTCATCTGACTCATGGCGATATTAACCTGCTTTACGCCTGCGGATTGTTCCTGAGAGGCCGCCGCAATTTCTTGCACCAGATCCGAGGTCTTAGCGATGCTGGGCACGATGGCGTCCAGCAATTGGCCGGCGCTTTCGGCGGTCTTCACGCTGTTCCCCGCCAGTTGACCGATTTCTTGTGCCGCTATCTGGCTCCGCTCCGCCAGTTTCCGGACTTCCGCCGCCACAACCGCGAAGCCTTTGCCATGATCGCCGGCCCGAGCCGCTTCAATGGCGGCGTTGAGGGCCAGCATATTGGTTTGATAGGCAATGTCATCGATGATGCCAATTCGGCTCGCGATGTCTTTCATGGCGGTCACCGTCTGTTTAACGGCGATACCGCCTTCGATGGCTTCCTGGTTGGCCTTGCCGGCTATACCGTCGGTGACTTTGGCGTTTTCCGCGTTCTGGTTAATGCTTGCCGCCATTTGTTCGATACTGGCCGTGGTTTCCTCGACGCCGGCCGCCTGTTCGCTGGATGCTTGCGATAAGGATTGCGAGGTGGCGCTGATTTGTCCGGAGGCATTTCCCAACTGATCGGCGGCGCTGACGACTTCGGCGATGGTTTGTGAAAGTTTGGTAATGGTATTGTTGACCGTATCTTTAAAGTCATTAAGCTGGCCTTTGTAGTCACCTTTGACTTTCCGGGTCAGATCGCCTTGTTCAACCAATGTTAGGACTTCTACCGCTTCGTTGAGCGGCAGAATGACGCCGTCCATGGTATTGTTGAAGCCTTCCACGATCTTACGGAAGTCGCCCTGATGTTTGCCGGCGTCGGCGCGGGTTTGTAAGCGGCCTTCCACGGCGGCAATCGAGAGTTTGTCGGCATCGGATACCAAAGCCTGAACATTTCTTTTTAGCAGCATCAGCCATTCATGGATTTGGTCGTCGTTTGATGCCTTGCCCATTTCCGCGGTCATGTCACCGTTGGCGAGCTTGGTAACGTAAGCGATTAAATCCGATAGCCAGCTGTGTACGCCGTTAACGGCTTGTTTCATCTGGTCATGGTCGCCTTTACAGGCGATTTCCACGCGTTGGCGTAAATCGCCGCCCCTGATCATACGTAAAATGCGGTTGCCTTCGCCGATGGGAATCAGGATTGCATCCAGCATATCGTTGACACCGCTAATAATCTCGGCGTAAGCGCCTTTAAACTGCTCGGCTTTGCCTCTTTCTGAGAGTTCACCATTCCCGGATGCTGTGGTTAAACGGCGCAACTCTCTCTGCAGGCCTTGCAAGGTGATTGCCATATTGTTGACCGCTAACTTCATTTTTTCGTGATCGCCCCGGTAAGTTTGCTCGATCAATTCGTCGATTTTGCCGCCGGAAATCTGCGCCAGGATGCGATTGCCTTCCCCGATAGGTAGGAGAATGGCGTCCAGCATTTGATTGACACCGCCGATGACTTCGGAGTAGGCGCCTTTAAATTGCTCGGTGTTGCCGCGTTTGGATAATTGTCCTTCGCTGGAGGCGTCTTGGAGTCTTTGCAGCTCTTTTTGCAGACCTTGTATCGAGATGGCGACGTTGTTGACAGCCAGTTTCATTTTCTCGTGATCGCCTTGGTAGGTTTGTTCGATCAATTCATCGATTTTGCCGCCGGAAATTTGCGCCAGAATTCGATTACCCTCGCCAATCGGTAGCAGAATGGCATCCAGCATTTCATTGACGCTGCCGATGACTTCCGCATAGGCGCCTTTAAACTGTTCGACTTTACCCCGCTCGGTAAGCTGTCCCTGTCTGGAAGCGATGGTGAGACGTTGCAATTCATGTTGCAAGCCTTGCAAGGTGGTGGCGACATTGTTAACGGCCTGTTTCATTTTCTCGTGATCGCCCCGGTAAGTGTCGTTGATCAATTCATCGATTTTTCCGCTAGAAATCTGCGCCAGAATGCGATTACCCTCGCCAATCGGCAGCAGAATGGCGTCCAACATTTGGTTGACCCCATGAATGACTTCGGCGTAAGCGCCTTTGAATTGTGCCGGGTTACCCCTTTCGGTTAGTTGGCCGTCTTTTGACGCCCCGGTCAGACGCTGGAGTTCGGTTTTCAAGTTCTGCTGCACATCAACGACTTTGACCAAGCTTTTCGCCAGAGCATCGTGTTCGGAGCGAACATTGATATGAATAGAGAAATTCCCATCGGCAATGGCCTGGGCGGCGGTTGATTGCTGGGCGATAGCCTCTATAAGCTGATTGAGGTGGTTTTTGAGTGTGTTGAAATCGCCTCGGTAATGATCGCTGATTTTAGCCGGAACGGCGCCGGTGGCGATTTGTTCGATGCAATCGGCAACTGCATTGAACGGTTGGGTAACGGCATCCAATATCTGATTAATCGCATGACCGAATTGCATGCTGTTCTCGGCAAATCCCGCAGTATTGACGCGTGCATCCCATTGCCCGGCGACGATGGCCTGGGCGACCCTTTCTATTTCGAGGGTGGTCTGTTTTTCCGCTGCTTGTTTATGGCTTGAAAACAAATGAGTTAACTTCATAAATCGATCTCCTCGGTTGGTTTTGTTCGAAATTAAAACATGGTTGCAAGATGCCGAATTACTCCTCTTGCTAGATGTAACGCACTTTCAAAAGCAAATTGGATCTGACTTGTTGTTTGGTCTCCGGGTATAAGGGGAAGAGCGAAGGCTATTTGGAAACCGCTGCGCTGCGATCTCGATTCAATGCCAAAACCAGAATTGAACATGAGCGTAAAAAATACTTTGCTGTCAGTTGAATCCAAAAGCCGTCTTTCGGGTATATAACCCTATCGCTCCAGTTAGGTTGACTGGTGCGTGAGTCTCTGAGTAGCGAAATAAATTTACCTTGATGGGGCTGGTCCGACGATCAGTATAGACGGGAATAGCTTATATGCAGCGACTAAACAACTGTGTTAGCAATGTGGCTGCGCGACGTAGTTTCGATCCTGACTATGCTTTTAAATATCCGCGGAGCACTAGAGGCTGTCATGCTTGGCGGATGCTTCCGCAAATGAAGGATTGGATGCCGGGTCGTCGTTTTATCTGCACGCTTAAACGATTTCGATGTGGCTGTTAAAGGTAGCTTACGGGCGAAATTGGCCGGTTAATAGTTTAAGATTGCATTGTTTAACCCAATAATTTGCGAGAACGGATGTAATGCGTAACCTATACACGCTGCTTTATGGATTGTTGTTGCCTGCTGTTTTATTGCGACTGTATTGGCGGGGCTGCAAGGCGCCGCAATACCGGCAACGCTGGTTAGAGCGCTTGGGCTTTTACCAAATGCCGTCCAGGCAGGGGGTAATCTGGATACATGCTGTTTCAGTGGGGGAGGCGGAAGCTGCTTTCCCGTTAATCGCACATTTGCGTCACTGCCATCCGCAGTTGCCGGTACTCGTTACCACCACCACGCCAACCGGTTCTGCCAGGGTGCGGACGGCATTGGCCGGTCAAGTTGAGCATGTCTATCTACCGTATGATCTGCCGTTTGTGGTTGAGCGTTTTTTGAAATGTTTTCGACCCCGACTAGCGGTCATGATGGAAAAGGAAATCTGGCCCAATTTGTTTGTTGCCTGCGCAGCGCAGAATATCCCGTTGTTTATCGTCAATGCCAGATTATCGGCGCGTTCCGCGCGGTCTTATCGAAAAATTCCCGGACTGGTAAAGCCGGCGTTGGCTTGCGTCAGCACTGTTGCTGTGCAAACAGATGAGGACCGCTTACGATTTATCGAAATCGGCGCCGTTCCTCAGCAAGTTCAAGTGTTGGGTAATATTAAGTTTGATGTGACGATAGACGCCGCCGTTATCGCGGAGGGGCGAGCGCTCAAGCAGCAGTTATTCGCAAAACGCTGGGTTTGGATTGTCGCCAGCACTCATCAGGGCGAAGAAGAGATATTTCTAGCGCTTTATCCGGTTCTTAAAGTATCGATACCCGAATTGCTGTTATTGATTGTGCCGCGTCATCCCGAGCGTTTTCAAACGGTTAAAAAGCTCTGCGAACAGCAGGGTTTTGCAGTGGTGATGCGTAGCGAGCAAAGGCAGTGTCACGAGCAAACCGATGTTTATATCGCCGACAGCATGGGCGAGCTGAAAATGTTATATGCCGCTGCCGATCTGGCTTTTATCGGCGGTAGTCTGGTGCCGGTGGGCGGACACAACGTGCTGGAACCGGCCGTCATTGGCGTACCGGTGTTATTTGGCCCGGAAATGTTTAATTTTCAGGAAATTGCCGAGCGGATTTTAGCCTTGGAAGGGGCGATACAGTGTCGAGATCGCCAAGCCATAATGGATGCCGTGTTGCGTCTCTATCGAGACATAGCGTTTAGAAACAGATTGATCGATAACGGCAGGTTGTTTGTACAAAATAACCAGGGCGCTACAAAACGGGTGGCGGGATTGTTGGCGGAGTACCTGTAAGTTTTACGCTTGGGTTAGGGTGGTTAGCGGGCAATTCATTGAGGTTTTCCGTTATAATTCGCCAGTTTTTTAATTTGTAAAAGGTGTGAAGCGCATTATGTCGGATATTAAAAAAGTGGTGTTGGCCTATTCCGGTGGTTTGGATACCTCGGTTATTTTGAAGTGGCTACAAGATGTGTACGACTGTGAAGTGGTGACATTTACCGCCGACATCGGTCAGGGCGAAGAGTTGGATCCGGCTCGCGCCAAAGCCACAGCGGCCGGCATCAAGGAAATTTATATCGACGATTTGCGCGAGGAATTTGCTCGCGATTTCGTATTTCCGATGTTTCGTGCCAATACGATTTACGAAGGCGAGTATCTGCTCGGTACCTCGATTGCCAGGCCTTTGATCGCTAAGCGCCTGATCGAAATTGCCAACGAAACCGGCGCCGATGCGATTTCCCATGGTGCGACCGGCAAAGGCAACGACCAGGTGCGTTTCGAACTGGGCGCCTACGCCTTGCGTCCGGACATCAAAGTGATCGCGCCGTGGCGCGAATGGGATTTGAATTCACGGCAAAAACTGCTGGACTACGCCGAGCAACACGGCATTTCAGTGGAAATGAAAAAAGGCAAAACCTCGCCGTATTCCATGGATGCCAACTCGCTGCACATTTCTTACGAAGGCCGTATCTTGGAAAATCCGTGGACGGAGCCGGAAGAAGATATGTGGCGCTGGACTGTGTCACCGGAAAATGCCCCGGATCAAGCCACCTACGTCGAGCTTACCTATCAGAATGGTGATATCGTCGCCATCGACGATGTGCCGCATTCCCCGCATCAAGTGATGGAGAAGTTAAATAAAATCGCCGGCGCTAACGGTGTGGGACGCCTGGACATCGTCGAAAATCGCTATGTCGGTATGAAGTCCAGAGGCTGCTACGAAACACCAGCCGGTACCGTGATGTTGAAAGCGCATCGGGCCATCGAATCGCTGACCCTGGACCGCGAAGTAGCGCATTTAAAAGACGAATTGATGCCGCGTTATGCGTCCTTGATTTACAACGGTTACTGGTGGAGTCCGGAGCGGGCGCTGTTGCAAACCATGATCGATGCTTCGCAGGTCAATGTTAACGGCAAGGTGCGGGTGAAATTGTATAAAGGCAATGTGGTCGTGGTCGGTCGGGCCTCGGAAACCAATAGCCTGTTCGATGAAAATATTGCTACTTTTGAAGAAGATGGCGGCGCTTATAACCAAAAAGATGCCGAAGGCTTTATCAAACTGAATGCCTTGAGAATGCGGATTGCCGCTAAGAAAGGCCGTTGATTGCGGTTTGTATAAAACAGGACATTTTTGATTTAGCTTGTATAATGCGCCGATGTATTTCCGTTGGGCATGGGGTGCCGTTTAGGCGCCGCGTGCTCTAGGTGATATATATAGAGCTTCCCGATTAGCAACACTAAAAGAATAATGAGCGATATGCCTGAGATTAATCTGGATGATGTCAATACCGATAAGCATGAGATAGTCTATCTGCGCGCCCATCAGCATCAGGCGCTGATGAAGGCTAATCGCTTTTTGTTAATGCTGGTTCTGGCGTTGATGGCGGCGGTTTTTTTGTTGGGTTTTGTATTACTACCTAAACAAAATCTGTTGACCGAGATCCAAAAGCACCAGGCTATCTCGACAGCCTACGCTACCCAAAATCCGGTGCTATCCGCCGAGATTAGCGCCTTGAAAGGCCAGTTGTTCGGCTTGTTAAGCGGTTCCATCGACAGCAAATTAAGAGCCCTGGAAGAGAATATCAAAAAGGGTAGCGTCGCCGATTCCCTGGAGACCATTCAGGATTTGAAAGGCGATGTGAAGATACTGACGACTTATTCTGTTGATTCGCCGGCCAAGGTCGAAGGCGCGGCTGTCAATCAAGTTCTGATCAAAGAACTGAATGACATTAAGGATTTGGTCTATCTGACCTTTGTGTCTTGTGGATTGATGATTGCGGCGATTGCCGGAGTTTGGCTGCGCAACCGTTACCGGTTGACCCATCAACGTAGTCAACAGGCGTATCTCAGTAAACAAGATTAATTGGCATATTCTTTATGACATAAAAAAGCCGCTATCCGAAAGGGTAGCGGCTTTTTCTTTGCCCCGAAAGGCTACGATTATTTTTTCAGATATTCGTAAACTGCATCGATAGCTTGGTCTTCGGTGTAACCTGCTTTTTTCACAGGACCGACTTCCATGATAGCTGCAACAGCTTTAGGCATGCCGTTTTTGCCTTCTTTCAGAACTTTAGCGAACTGGTCTTTAGGCAGTTTGCCGGCGCTGATCAAGGCCGATAATTGTGGGTTGGAAGCGATGTCATGGCAAGCGCCGCAGCCACGACCGAAAGCACGCTCATAAATTTTTGCGCCGATTTCTTCCGCTTCGTTAGCTGCAACTTGTCCGCTGATAGCGATCAAAGCTGCGCCTACTAATAAACCGAATGATTTTTTCATATGATTCTCTCGTTGTGTTTAAAAAAAGAACTGCATATTGTTATTTGCATAGGCAGTTCATTGGGAAATTAAGCGGGTAAAGGATAGGGAACTTTAGCGAAAAATTCAATCGATTTTCTCTGTCGTTCGCGCCTTTACCGGGTTTGCGGGCTGATTTTTCCAAGTAAAACTTAACATCGTCTGAAATAGGGAAAAATTCACGCGCGCTTAGTTTTGGCTTGGTTGAAACCATTCCAACTGTTTGCGCAGGCGCACGACGGTGCCGACTATGATCAAGGTCGGCGGTTTGATGTCTGCGTTTTCGACGCGTTTAGGCATGTCGCCCAAGGTGCCGGTAATGACCCGCTGATGGCGGGTAGTGCCTTGCTGGATCAGCGCAATCGGTTGATCGGCGGGGCAGCCGTGTTCGATCAACGATTGACAGATAGTCTCCAGACCGACCAAGCCCATGTAAATCACGATGGTCTGATTGGGCGAGGCTAGCTGGCTCCAGTTCAGGTTGATATTGCCGTCTTTTAAATGCCCGGTCACGAAGGTGCAGGACTGCGCATGGTCTCGATGCGTCAGCGGTATGCCTGCATAGCTGGCGCAACCGGCTGCGGCGGTAATGCCGGGTACGACTTGAAATTGAATGCCTTGTTGCATCAGGGTCTCGATTTCCTCGCCACCCCGGCCGAAAATAAACGGATCTCCGCCTTTCAAGCGGGCGACGCGTTTGCCTGAAAGAGCCAGATTGGCCAGCAGCTCGTTGATCGATTCTTGCGGCAGGCTGTGATTGCTGCGTTGTTTGCCCACGTAGATTTTTTCCGCGTCGCGTCGCACCATCTCCAATATTTCCGCGGATACAAGCCTGTCATAGACAATCACATCCGCTTGCTGCATTAAACGCAGGGCTCGGAAAGTCAGTAAATCCGGATCGCCGGGGCCGGCGCCGATCAAATACACCTCGCCGCGATTTTGCGTCTGCTCCGCTGCATCGAGTTTGGCTTGCAATTCTGTGGCAGCTTGCTCGCGGCGGCCGGAAAACACCAATTCGGCGATATGGCCCTGCAATGCGTCTTCCCAGAATACTCGGCGGCGGTTAGGTTCTTTTAGTCGTTCCTTAACCAATGCCCGAAAATCCTCGGCAAACTGCGCCAGCAGCCCGAACGCGCCGGGAATGGTGCTTTCCACCTTGGAGCGTAGCAAACGTGCCAGCACCGGGGAGACGCCGCCAGAAGACACGGCTACGATTAATGGCGAGCGATCAACAATCGCCGGAAAGATGAAACTGCACAAATCAGGATTATCGACCACGTTCACTGGAATATTCTGCGCTGTAGCCGCTTGAGCGACCGCTTCGTTGATCGTGCGCTGGTTGGTGGCGGATATAACCACGCGCATGCCTTTCACATCATCCGCTGCAAAGGCTTTTTCTTGGATAAGTACGCGATTATCTTGGCCCATCTCTGCGACGCTGGCGCCAATTTCCAGAGCTACCACGGTAATTCGCGCCCCGGTTTTTGCCAATAGCTCGATTTTACGCGAGGCGATTTCGCCGGCGCCTACAACCAGGCATGGCTGGTCTTTTAGTTTTAAGAAAAGCGGGAAGTAATCCATGGTGCTTGATTTTCGTGGTCTGGGGTTGGTGTTATTATAAGCGTTGTCTAAAGAACAGTTGAGTGAACACCACTATGATCGAATTTGATTTGGAAGTCGATGCCAGCGGGTTGCAATGTCCGTTACCGTTGCTGCGTTTGAAAAAGGCGATTATGGAAGTGGAAAGCGGCAGGGTAGTCAAAGTGATTGCTACCGATCCGGCGGCCCATTTGGACTTTGGTGTCTATATCGATCAGGCCGGACATATCCCGCTGAAGATATTCAAGGAAGCCGACAAACAAGTGTTCTTTATACAGAAAAAATAGAAGCGATTCAATATTATAAAGGTTCAAAATGGCGCTTCTTTTGAACCTTGTCCGCAGCTTCTATTTCCTCAAGCTAATAATCGGCCAGTTTGCTTGCCGAGCAACTTTCCGTAGTTTTTCGTCGGGATCGACGGCAACCGGTTGATCGACCAAGTTCAATAGCGGCAAATCGTTATGCGAATCGCTGTAGAACCAACTGCCTGCCAGCGTTTCCGTGGAATTGGCCAACCAGTCGTTTAGCTGCACGACTTTTCCTTGCTGAAAGCAAGGCGTACCGTTGAATTTCCCGGTGTAGCGACCATCGACAAATTCCGGTGTGGTAGCCAGTAGGTTGTCGATACCGTAAAGTTTCACAATAGGTTCGGTGACGAAGCGATTGGTGGCGGTGATCACCAGTAAGGTATCGCCGGCCGCGCGATGCTTTTCTACCAAAGTCCGTGCGGCGTCGAGTGTGATCGGCTCGATCAGCGTTTCGACGAATTCCGCGCGCCAGCGGTACAGTTGCTCGGCGTCGTGCTGCGCCAGCGGCGCTAGTGAGAAATGCAAAAACTCGACAATATCCAACGTGCCCTGTTTGTAATCCTCGTAGAATTTTTTATTGGCCTGTTCATACTGCTCTTTGTCGACAATGCCGCGGTCGACCAAGAATTGGCCCCATAAAAAATCGCTGTCATCGGCGATCAGCGTGTTATCCAGATCAAAAATCGCTAAGCTCACGGCAAATCCGTCGTCATAAAGAAAAAAGTAGCGGCCTGTGGCGTCCGCCGGTTATTTGTGGAACAATTGCGCCATTCATTTTAATGGCCGTGCCGTTGTTAATTTTAACATCCAGGCATTAGCAACAGGGCGGCAAATAATACAGGTTTTTACATGATAGACTCGAAAGGATACCGGCCTAATGTCGGCATTATCCTTTGCAATGACGAGGGTCGTGTGTTTTGGGCAAAGCGCAAAGGCGCTAACTCGTGGCAGTTTCCGCAAGGCGGAATTGATGGCGACGAGGATCCGGAAACCGCGATGTATCGGGAGTTGTGGGAGGAAACCGGCTTGTGTGCAGAGCATGTGCAGTTGCTGGGGCGCACCCGTTATTGGTTGCGCTATAAATTGCCGGATCGGTATATCCGCAAAAATTCTACGCCCTTGTGCATCGGTCAGAAGCAGATTTGGTTTATTTTGCGCTTGATGACAGATGAATCGAATGTCAGGTTCGATTGCGGGCACAAGCAGGAGTTCGATAACTGGAAGTGGGTGGAGTACTGGTATCCGCTGAAAGACGTGGTTTACTTCAAACGCCGGGTGTACCGCAAAGCGATGGACGAATTAGGGGCTTTGCTGATTGCCAACGATGTTGGCGTCAACGCCGAGAGTTATTTGTCCGGAAGATTGGCGTTTGGTTAGTAACTGTGCAAGTTGGTTTGTAAGTCGTTCATGCTGATGGGCAGGCGATAGCACCTGGATCGCAAGTCGCCGTCATCGCCCAATTCAAAGACCCTGTAGCCAGGTGCTAGCGAGTCCAGTTCAAACTCGGTGGCAAAAGGTTTGAACTGAAAACAGCTGGCCGGTGTGGCGAATATTGCTATTTGTTCATGATTAGTTTGCATTTCCTGATGTAAATGACCGCAGGTGATGGCTTTAACCTGCACAAAGCGTTCCGCTATTGCCAGCAATGCCTCACCGTTCTCAATTTGCATCGTATCCATCCAACTGCTCCCACTGGCAACGCAATGATGGTGTACCGCCAGCAGGACAGGCATGTCATTTGTGCTTAGCGTTTGCTGTAAAAATACCAGTTCTTCCTGAGATACAAACCCAGCGGGACTGCCGGGTTTTTGGCTGTTTAAAGCAATAATCTGCCAATTTTTTAGCAGCAGGTGTTTGCGGCAACTGACGAAGCCTACGTTCAGCTCGGTTTCCATCAGTTCCCAGTCGTCATGATTGCCCGGCAAACACAGGCAAGGTGTTTGATAAGTTTGCAGATGCTTGCAAATTCGCCGGTAGCTATCAGCGCTAGGGTCTTGGCCCAAATCACCGGTTAATAAAATCAGATCGAATGGGCCGTGAGTGGCATGCGCGTGGGCTAGGGCCTCTTGGAAATACTGTTCGGTGTCTATGCCGAGCATTTTATCGCCGGCATGCGGCAATATATGCAGGTCTGTCAGCTGCAAGACTTTTAAGATTGGCATTGTTCAGCGCAGATAGGGGTAGTAGGCTTGGCTGTTAGGATGAACTTCCCTCAAGTCTTCATGTTTGCCAAACCAGCGGTAGTTAGCGTGTTGTTGTGCCGGTAACTGATTAATATCGATATCCAGTCGCAATTGATAGCCTAAAACCACGTAATGGGTACTAATGCCCGGTTGTTTGGCAAAATTCGTTTCGTAGAGATGAGTAAAAGCACCCAGTAACTCGGCGCTTTCGATGCCGTAGGCAGTGCCTAATTCGGTTTCGGTGATTCTTTGAAACGCATTTTCCAGGGTTTCGGATTTATAAATTCTGCCGCCGGGTACGAACCAATAGCCTGCCGCCGGTTCATTCACGCGCATGCCCATCAATATTGCGTCCTTGCTGGAACGTACAATTAAATCGATAGCAACTAAGGGCGTGTTTTTTACGACTGTCAGAAAATCCTGTTTATGGAGCATCCTAGATTCCGCGAGTTGAGAGTGGGTGGAGGGTGATGTTAAACGTCTTTATACAATACCTTGGAATTGCGCTGATAGCTGTAAGCGCTTTTCATAGGCTCGGGCAAATCGTCGATGTCGCAGGGTTTAAAACCGCGTTCGACAAACCAATGCACGGTTTGTGTGGAACGCACGAACAAGCGGTGGATATGCTCGGTTTTGGCTTTATTGCCGAGATACTCCAATAAGCTGTTACCGCGCGCGCCTTTTTGATAGTCGGTATGCACCGCCAGGCAGGCAATTTCCGCACTGTTGCCGTCGTTCATTACGTGAAACGCCGTGCAGCCGATGATCAAGCCGTCGCGCTCGATGACGATGTAGTCGCCGATTTCCATTTCCAGTTTTTCGCGAGAGCGCTTGACCAAGATGCCTTGTGCTTCAAGCGGCTTGATCAATTCCATGATGCCGCCGATGTCGTCCAATGTTGCCGGCCGTATGGTTTCGAATGCGGTGGAGCTAATCAGCGTGCCGATACCGTCGCGGGTAAACAGTTCCAGGAGTAGGGCGCCATCCACATGCCGATTGATCAGGTGCGCGCGCTGTACGCCTTTTTCGCAGCTTTGCATCGCAGCCCGCAGCGAGCGGGCGACTTCGTCCGGCAGCGTCGGTGTATCTTGCAAGAGTGTTGATACCTGAGCCGTTGTGAGCTGTTGGATCGGCTGGTTATCGGCAGGCGATAAGCAGTTTTGTTCGGTCAACAAAATCAACTTTTCGGCTTGCAAGGCGATGGCTACTTCGGTTGCCACTTCCTCGGCCGACAGGTTGAATACCTCGCCGCTGGGCGAATAGCCGACGGGCGAAATCAACACCACATTCTGCTGATCAAGTTGCTGATGGATGGCTTGGGCGTCGATGCGCCGCACCTTGCCGGTATGACAATAGTCGATGCCGTCCAATATCCCCAAAGGTTTGGCGGTAACAAAATTGCCGGATGCCACGCGTATCTTCGCACCAGCCATCGGCGATCCGGAAACACCCATCGATAACAGCGCTTCAATTTCCACCCGCACCAGTCCGGCTGCTTGCTTCACATATTGCAGTGTGGTCGCGTCGGTGATGCGTAAATGGTGGTGAAACTGCGGCGTGTTGCCATGTCCGGTGACTTGTTCGTCGATCTGTGGGCGAATGCCGTGCACCAGCACCAACCTGACACCCAGGCTTCTCAGCAACGCGAAGTCGTGAATCAGATTGTCGAAATCCGGCTCCGTCACCGCGTTGCCGCCGAAAAAAATCACAAAGGTGCGGTTGCGGTGCGCGTGGATGTAGGGCGATGAATTTCTGAACCAATTAACGAAAGTTGATTGATGTTCCATGGAATGTTTACAAATCGTTTGCTATGTTGCCGGTTGCTTAGTTTAACTTTGCTGGCGTTAAAACCCAATCAGGGCAGATTATTTGGTTTTTTTCCAACGACTGGTCACATAATCCAGCGCTTCTTGAATGTTGAGATCCCGAGTGCCGCCGCCGGTTCGCACGAAGAATTTGGGGGTGTTGCTCTGCGTCAGAAACACGGGCCGGTGCGAGGGGGAAACAATAACCCTGCACACATCACGGTCGGCCAATTTATGAAAAAGCACGTGGATCAGCGGGCACAAATCGGCCCCCAGATTGGCCGAGACCGCAGTCATCAGAGTTTGCTCGAAGCCGTCATGATCGGGTTTTTTCAGAGTTTGGAAGTCGGATTCCAGACCGAGGATTTCGCCGTTGTCGGCCACGCCGATTAGCAAGGTGCCGCCAACCGGACTGTTAAAGAAACCGGCCAGGGTTTTCATAACCACGCCTTCCAGGGTCTTATTGACGCGTTGCTCCTGAATATCCCAGCGCAGCGAGGATTTAAACTCCAGCAACGGTCCTTCACCTTGACGGATGATGGTCGGCAAATCCTTTTCCAGCTCGGTCTTCAGTGCGTCCAGGTCCACCAGTCGCTTGTGTAAAATCTGATAAAAACCCAGCGACAGCAAGCCCAGTATCGCGCCAATTTCGGCATAAAACAGGATCAAATTATTTTGATTAATTTGGCCGGTCATTACTTCGGTGAATTGGCCAAACACGAATTCGATCGATGACAGCGGGTCGGCGTTGCGCTCGCGCGAGCTAATGTAATCGTAACTGGGGGCTAACAAAAATATCCCCATCCCCGCACCTACCCAGCCGGCTATGAAGTAGATTTTTAGCTTTTGTTTCCAGATGTAGAACAGTTGGAGGAGGAAGCGTTTCACGATAATTTTATGTGTAGGGCGGTTCCGAGAAAGCAAAACGCCGAAAAATTCTCAAGGTTTGGTGGATTACTTGGCGACGAATCTAAATTACACGGATTAACCTAATGGCCGCGAAACTTGCGTGTGGGAACAATCAATTATTTTCTCAATAGCTCTACGAATTCCAGGCCATCGAAGTGTTCGGCCAGCGATGATTTTAGCGAGGTTCGTAAAGCCGCGGCTTTCTCGTAGCTGCTCTCTCTAAACAATGTTGGCAACGGCCCGCCTGGAGAATACTCAATTACGAACAAGACAGCATTTTCAGGCGTGAGGGTATAAGTCATAGAAAGTGACTCCCCGAAATATCTTGCGGAATCTGCCCTTGGCGTACCCTTACATATGTAGCAAGTAAGCTCGTGTTTTGCGGCAACCTCTGCTATTACGCTGACCAATTGCTCGCGCGAAATATTCGTAGAACTGGATACAGGCCGTACAGTGTACTCTTCGCGTATCGGAAGAGCTGATGTCCCCATAACGCCAAATAGCGTAACCACCGAGACAGGAACTGTCAGCATCTTTCTAAAATATTTCGACGCAATACGAAACCTGGACTGTTTTTCGGAAACGTGCAGGCAAACAGGCACGACCAACAGAGCCCACAGATCACTGTAGTCAACCACTCGTCCAATTCGCAAAATACTCAGACTATTCGCCAAGTGAATCATTGAATCCGACAGCGGACTTTTCCACCACAGAAAAGTAACCGAAATCAACAAACACAAGAGCCATTTTCGATGCGGCAATGCACTGAATGTCATTAAAGACACAACGGCTACTCCGGCGAAATCAGAAAGTTTTCCGGTAAATACTCCTGGATAAGCAGCCTTAAGCCACCAATCATTGGCAATCAGGGATACAAGGCAAATGAGGAACGGCCAAGTGGTCAGCATTCTAATAGCGTTATTACCCACTTCTGATTACCTCAAGTTCGGTAGGATGAGGTAACAGCCGAAGTTAATTCTCAAACTTTGATAAATCCCGCACCGCGCCCTTGTCGGCGGATGTAGCAAACATGGCATAGGCTTTCAGCGCGACTGACACCTTGCGAGGACGTGGCTTGGCCGGTTTCCAGCCGAGTTTTTCCTGTTCGGTCCGGCGCTGGGCCAGTTCCTCGTCGCTGACCAGTACATTGATGGTACGGTTGGGAATATCGATGCGGATACGGTCGCCGTTGCGCACTAGGCCAATAGCTCCACCTGCCGCCGCCTCCGGCGAGCAGTGGCCGATGGATAAACCGGATGTGCCGCCGGAAAAACGACCGTCGGTCAGCAGTGCGCAGGCTTTCCCCAAGCCCTTGGACTTGATGTAGCTGGTCGGATACAACATTTCCTGCATGCCCGGACCGCCTTTGGGGCCTTCGTAACGCACCACCACCACATCGCCGGATTTGACTTTGTTATTGAGGATATTTTCCACGGCTTCGTCTTGCGATTCGACCACATGGGCGTTGCCTTCAAATACCAGCAGGCTGTCATCGACACCGGCTGTTTTGATAACGCAGCCGTCCAGAGCGATATTGCCATGTAATACCGCTAATCCGCCTTCCTGGCTGAAGGCATGGTCGATGGAGCGAATACAGCCTTCGGCACGATCAGTGTCCAGGCTTGGCCAACGGGTATTCTGACTAAACGCCACCTGAGTCGGAATACCGGCGGGGCCGGCCATATAAAAAGTCTTTACCGCATCGCTGGGGTTGGCGGTAATGTCCCATTGCGCCAAGGCTTCGCCCAAAGTTTTGGTGTGTACGGTCGGTACATCGGTGTGCAAGCGGCCCGCCCGGTTAAGTTCGGCCAGAATTGCCATGATGCCGCCGGCGCGATGCACGTCTTCGATATGGTATTTATTGGTGTTGGGTGCCACTTTGCACAATTGCGGTACCACTTTGGACATGCGATCAATATCTGCCAGCGTGAAATCGATACCGGCTTCTTGGGCGATAGCCAGTAAATGCAAAATGGTATTGGTCGAGCCGCCCATGGCAATATCCAGCGCGATAGCATTTTCAAACGCTTTAAAGCCGACCGAACGCGGCAGTACCGATTCGTCGTTTTGTTCGTAGTATTGTTTGGCCAGTTCAACAATTCGCCGTCCGGCTTGTTTGAATAACTGTTCGCGGTCGGCGTGGGTGGCGAGCACCGTGCCGTTACCGGGCAAGGATAAGCCCAAAGCTTCTGTCAGGCAGTTCATGGAATTGGCGGTGAACATGCCCGAGCAGGAACCGCAGGTGGGGCAGGCGGAGCGCTCCACAGCTGCTAAATCGACATCGGAAACTTTGCTGTCGGCCGCCATTACCATCGCATCGACCAAATCAAGTTTTTTGATGTCGGGACTTTCAGCCAAACGTACTTTACCGGCTTCCATCGGGCCGCCGGAGACAAAGATCACCGGAATATTGATGCGCATCGCCGCCATCAACATGCCCGGGGTGATTTTGTCACAATTGGAAATACAGACAATGGCATCAGCGCAATGCGCATTGACCATGTACTCGACGCTGTCGGCAATCAAATCACGGCTGGGCAGGCTATACAACATGCCGTCGTGACCCATGGCAATCCCGTCGTCAACGGCGATGGTGTTGAATTCTTTGGCGACGCCGCCGGCCAATTCAATCTCACGCGCCACCAATTGGCCCAGGTCTTTTAAATGCACATGGCCCGGCACGAACTGGGTGAAGGAGTTGGCGATGGCGATAATCGGTTTATCGAAGTCGCCGTCTTTCATGCCGGTGGCGCGCCACAACGCGCGCGCGCCCGCCATGTTGCGGCCTTGAGTGGTGGTATGAGAACGATATACAGGCATGGTGATTCCGGATGAAAGCAAAAGCGGCGCTTAAACTGCCGCGGGAACGGGCGTCATTTGAAGCAGGGCAGCCCTGCGGCTGATTCGTTTAAAACTAAAAACTATCCCAGCCGCTGGAACGGCGGCGCCAGCTGAGTTTTGGCAGAATAAAGCCCAGCAATACGCCGAATAAAGCCAAGCCGCCGCCGTATAAAAACCAGTCCTGGTTGCTGCTGTCGGTTAACGCCTGATTTTCGCGTTTCAGTTGCTGTAGTTCGCGATTCACGGCGACAACCTGTTCCTGTAATTGGTCGCGTTGTTGCTTGAGCTGGATGGCGTTCGCGGCGGTTTGTTGTAGTTCGCTGAGTTCGGCGCTAAGACGGTCACGCTCTTTTCCGGCTTCTTGCCCGGTGGTTTGAGCGGTCTTCAACAGTTTGTTTTCTTCTTGCAGCGCTTCCAATTTTTTGGTGGCTGCTTCCAGTTGGGTGCGGGCGCTGGGTTCGCCGGTCAGGTAGCGGCTGAGAATGAAGCCCTCCGCGCCGTTTCCGGTTTGAATATAGGTGTAACCGTTTTCGGTACTTTCTTGCAACACGCTGACAGGGATACCGTTTTCCAACATTTTCACGATCTTGGTGCGCTCACTTTCGCCGCTGCGTAATGGCACCTCGACTTTGTCGGTGACGTAGGCGGTTCTTGCCATGGCAAGCGGGCTAATCAGCAGACAGGCAAAAATGTAGGCAAAAGATTTTTTCACAGTATCACTCTTCGTTCGGCGTAAAGAAAGCGGCGATTCTAGCGAAATTATCGGCAGATGAGAAATTCCAGTAACGCTTTCTGAGCGTGCAGGCGATTCTCTGCTTCCGGAAATATCACGCTTTGCGGGCCGTCGATCACCTCGGCGGTCACTTCTTCGCCGCGATGTGCAGGTAAACAATGCATGAATAGCGCATCTGCTTTGGCGGCAGCCATGGTTTTGCTGTTGACCTGAAAATCCTTAAATACGAATTCGCGTTTTTTCTGTTCCTCTTCCTGGCCCATGCTGGCCCAGACATCTGTCACCACCAAATCGGCTTGCTGTGCGGCTTGCTCCGGCGTGTTGAAAAACGCCACTCTATGTCCGGCGGCATCGACGATGCTTTGCTGTGGCCGGTAATCGACCGGGCAGGCTATGTTCAATTTAAAATCGAATTGGCGAGCCGCATTGATATAGGAATGACACATATTATTACCGTCGCCTATCCAGGTCACGGTTTTGCCGGCGATGTCGCCGCGCAACTCGAAATAGGTTTGCATATCGGCCAACAGTTGGCACGGGTGCAGCAGATCGGTCAGGCCATTGATAACCGGTACCCGCGAGTATTTGGCAAACGTGGTCACCGTGTCGTGGTTGTTGGTGCGCAGCATAATGCAGTCCACCATACTGGAGATAACCTTGGCGCTGTCTTCCAACGGTTCGCCGCGGCCGAGTTGCGTGTCGCGCGGCGACAGAAACAGTGCGGTGCCGCCGAACTGGGCCATGCCGGCTTCGAAGGAGATCCGGGTGCGGGTCGAGGATTTTTCGAAAATCATCGCCAGTACTTTGCCTTTGAAAGGCTGGTAGTTCGGGTCGCGATGCGTTTTGAGTTGAATCGCCCGTTGAATCAGGTTGTGTAATTCGGCGCTGGACAAATCCAGCAGACTGATGAAGTGTCTGGGTTGCATGGTTATTGTCTGCTAAATTCCTGAATGAGCGCCGCCAAGGTTTCGGTCAGCGTTATTATTTGCGCGTCGTCGATAATCAGTGGCGGCAATAAGCGGATGGTGCTGTCCGCGGTAACGTTTATCAACAAGCCCTGTGCCAAGGCTTTACCGACCAATTCGCCGCAAGGCCGGTCTAATTCGATGCCTATCATCAAGCCTTTATAGCGAATATCGACGATATGCGGGTTGTCTGCCAGCGCGTCTTTGAAAAGTTGGCAAATTTGCGCGCCCTTGGTTTGCGCATCGGCGATCAGTGTGCCGGTCGTCAATGTTTCCAGCACCGCCAACGCCGCGCTACAGGCTAGCGGGTTGCCGCCAAAGGTCGAGCCGTGATTGCCGGCTTGTAACACGTCCGCCGCTTTGCCCCGCGCCAAGCAAGCGCCTATCGGCACGCCGTTACCCAAGGCTTTGGCCATGGTACATACATCCGGCAGGATGCCGTTATGTTGGTAAGCCAGAAAGCGCCCGGTACGGCCGGCACCGGTTTGGATTTCATCCAGGATCATCAGCAAATTGTGCCGGTCGCACAGCGCGCGAATTTGATTCAAATAATCCGCAGCCGGAATATTCACGCCACCTTCGCCTTGCACCGGTTCCACCAGAATCGCGACAATGTTTTTATCGGTGCCGATGGCGGCTTCGATAGCTGCAATGTCGTTGTACGGCACATGAGTAAATCCAGCCAGCAACGGCGTAAAGCCTTGCTTGATCTTGGTGTTGCCGGTAGCGCTAAGGGTGCCCATGGTGCGGCCGTGGAAGCTCTTTTCCATGGTCAACACCACGGGATTGTCGATGCCTTGTTGGTGACCGTATTTACGGGCGATTTTTATCGCCGCTTCGTTGGCTTCCGCACCTGAGTTGCTGAAAAACACATTATCCATGCCGCTCAGCTCGATCAATTTATCCGCGAGTTGCGCCTGAAGTGCCACGCCGTACAGATTGGAGGTATGCAGCAAGGTTTTGCTTTGCCGGCAGAGCGCTTCATGCACGGCCGGATGCGCGTGGCCGAGGTTGCACACGGCAATGCCGGCGACCGAGTCGAGATAGCGACGCCCATCGGTATCCCACAACCACGCGCCTTCGCCGCGTGCAAAAGTGACCGACTGGCGGGCATAAGTAGGCATGATGTGACTGGTCATTGTGCTAAGACTCTGAAAGTGTTTTGAAAAACGCTATTCGCTCGAAAAAAGCGCGCGATTATATTTTTTTCATCTCGTATAAGCAATAAATAGTTTTTCCTGAAAATCCGCTGATTTGCTCGACTAGTAAACCCTATCCGAGCGGCTTACAGGAAATTTTCGCGTGTCGGGGTGTTTGTTATAAATCTGTAACATTGATGCTTTAAATTCTCGCAAATTAAGCTGTTTCGACCGGTGTGAGTTTGCCGGCGATTACTCACAAAGGACTTGCGTTGAACGACAACGAACATCTTTTAGACGATAAAAAGCACATTGTTTCCATTCGGTTGAACAATTCCGACCGAATTGCCGTGCGTGCCATGGCGGCTCGGCTGTTTGTGCGCGAGTCCGAATTGTACCGGTTTGCGGTCTACCATTTGCTAAATCGTTTACACAAACTGCATGAAGACACGTGCGTCGGCAGCGATTTGTTACCGTTGTTTATAGAGTTTAAAGATGAGCTCAACACGCATTTGGGCTTAAAAAAACATCAGCTATTCAAGATTTTTAACGGCAAGAACCCTGATCCGGAAAAATTCGTGTCGATGGCCGATATTGAGTTGTTGTTACTGCCGCAACACGCGGTGCGTCAGCGCTTACAACAAATGAACGAGGCTGCCGGGCAGCGCAGAGCCGACACCAACGCCTGGCTTTTGGAATACTTGAAGGAGAAATACCGCTTCAGCGTGTATGACCCGGATGCAGAGTTGCCATTGCTGGATTCCCTGGTTCTGGAAAATAGTTAAATCGTAATTCATTTCAATTATGCCCAGCCGGTATTGGGCTAACGAATTCTGGCGTATTGCCATTTTTTTTAGTCCCGTATGCAGCGACAAATGCTGACAGCTGGACAGTAGTAGTGCGTTTTAGCTATGCTCCTCTGTCAAATTGTTTTGTTGTGCGGAGGCTGCATGTCATTGACCCCATCATTGTTTCCGGAATTGATTCAAGCACTGATTGATACTATCGATGCGCATGCCCAGGAAGTAACCGAACTGGATCAAGCGATAGGCGACGGCGACCATGTGTTTAATTTACAGCGTGGTTTGCAGGCCTTACGCGAGCATGCCGGTGAGATAGCGACACTCGACTGGGTTGCTGCGTGGCAGAAAATTGGTATGACGGTGATGGCTGCTGTCGGTGGCGCGTCCGGATCTTTGTACGCGACTTTATTCATCGCGTTGGCAAAAAATGCTAAGGACAAGCTTATCGATCTGGCTGGGTTTTCTGATGCATTTTTGCAGGCAGTCGAGGCTGTGAAGCAACGCGGCAAGTCTGATGTTGGTGAGAAGACCATGCTGGATGTGCTAGTGCCGGTCGCCAAGAAGTTGCGGGAGCAGGCGGCTGCGGGTAAGCCGCTGGCCGAGATTCTGGATAGCCTAAGCCTGGTGGCGGCAGATGGCGTGGAAGCGACTCGGGACATGCTGGCTACCAAGGGCCGCTCGTCCTTTCTGGGCGAGCGCAGCAAAGGCCATATCGACGCCGGTGCCAAGACTGCGCAGCTGATGATCGAGGCGATAGCCGAGGTGTTGAAAAACGCCCAGGCGCAAGCCGCTTAGGTCGTTACCCGTTTCAACAACCCCAGCGCAACGCAGCGGTATTCACCGGAGCATCCCACAAACCCAGCATTTCTTCGTCCAGCATCGTCAGCGTTAGCGAACAGCCGGCCATATCCAGCGAGGTGGTGAAGTTACCGACTAAAGAGCGCTGGATGATTAATCCGCGTTTGCTGAAATATTGCCAGGCCAATTCGTAAATCAAATGTAGTTCGATCAGCGGTGTGGCGCCGAAGCCGTTCACATGCAGCAACACGGCTTGGCCTGAAGCTGGTTTCAATTCGTCGAAAATATGTCCGGCTAATTGTTCGACAATTTCGCTGGCGCTCGCCAGTTTCACCGTTTCGCGACCGCGTTCGCCGTGGATGCCGACACCCATTTCGATTTCGTCGTCCGCAATAGCAAAAGTTGGGTGGCCTAAGGCCGGCACCGTACAGCTGGTTAAGGCGATACCCATGGAGGCGGTTGCTTGATTGACGCGTTCGCCCAGTGCCTTGCAGGCGGCTAAGTCAGCGCCGGATTCGGCGGCGGCGCCGACGATTTTCTCGACGATGGCGGTGCCGGCCACGCCTCTACGGCCAATGCTGTGGGTTTTTGGTAGGGAAATGTCGTCGTCAATCAGGACGCTGGCGTTGGGTAAATCAAGCATCTCGGCGGCCATTTCAAAATTCATTACATCGCCGGCGTAATTTTTAACGATAAACAGCACGCCCGCGCCACCGTCCACGGCTTGTGCCGCAGCCAGCATTTGGTCCGGCGTTGGTGAAGTAAATACCTGTCCGGGACAGGCGGCATCCAGCATGCCGACGCCTACGAAGCCGCTGTGCAGCGGTTCATGGCCTGAACCGCCGCCGGAAATCAGCGCGACCTTGCCGGTTTTACGCACGTTGCGATATACAAATCGCGGCTCAGGATTGAATTGCACGATGTCGGCATGGGCTTTGGCAAAGCCCTGTAGGCTGGTTTGCAATAAGGTGTCCGGGCTGTCGATAAATTTTTTCATGATTCGTCTCTGCTGTATTGGTCTGAGAAGAGCTTAAAGTTTGCTGTTACCCAACAGCTCGGTGATGTCGCGGATGTCCGGCACAATCCAGGTTGGACCGAAATCGGCTGCAGCGATGTCTTGTTCGCTGGATACGCCACTTAGGACCATCAGGCTGCGGATACCGGTGCGCACTGCGCCGAGAATGTCGGTGTCCAGCCGGTCGCCTATAGCGACAGTATAGGCCGGGTCGACATTCAACAGGCTCAATGCCTGTCGATAAATAATAGGCTCCGGTTTACCGATAATCATCGGCTTAATGCCGGTGGAAGCGGTCAAGCCTGCCAGAATGGCACCGTTGCCATGTGTTTCGCCGCGTTCGGTAGGTAGCGATAGGTCACCGTTGGTGCCGATGAAGTGCGCGCCGGCTCGCAGATTCAGGGTGGCGGTGGCCAGTTTGTCCCAGCTCAGTTCTCGGTCCATGCCGCAAACAACCAGGTGCGCGCGCTGATCCGGCTCCGTCTCGTAAAGTCCGGTAAGTTTAAAGCCCAAATCCTGCAGCGGTTGCCGGGCACCGATGCCGCCAATCACAAATACGCGAGTCGTTTGTGGGTCATAGCGTTCGGATAAATACAGCGCGGTGGCCATGCCCGAGGTCAGGATTTCCTTCAACGCTACCGTTACGCCCATTTTCGCCAGTTTGTCGACGTATTGTTCAGCTGTCAGGCTGGCGTTATTGGTGGCCAGGATAAATGGCAGCTTTAAATCGCGTAGTATCTGAAAAAACTCAACGAGTCCTGCTTGAGCTCGGTCGCCGTGCCAAAGGACGCCATCCATGTCTATTATCAGGGCGCGGATGTCGGTGAAAGCTTGCATAAGCGGTCTCGTGTGCTTGGGTTGTTTCAATGGGTGTTGTGTCTTCAAAGCCCGATATTTCATGATAAAAATACCAGGAATTTGCGGTGCGCAAGAATTGCATAAATCGCCGCCTGCTGTCCAGCTAGCCGGCAATAACGGTATTTTCCTTGACTAATTGTTTATAACCTAGTTTAATGCGCGGCTCTTGACGCCCAGGTAGCTCAGTCGGTAGAGCAGAGGACTGAAAATCCTCGTGTCGACAGTTCGATTCTGTCCCTGGGCACCATTCTGGTTTTAGGTTAAGTCGCTGCCCAGGTAGCTCAGTCGGTAGAGCAGAGGACTGAAAATCCTCGTGTCGACAGTTCGATTCTGTCCCTGGGCACCACCACCTGAAAACAAGCATTCTCCTCGTAATACCGGCCGACCGGCTAAAGTCACCTAACATACTGATTCTCCTTGTTGTCGTTAAGAAGTAACTGACGGATTGCCCCCATCAACTCAATGTCATTGTCGTTTGAGGTTTGGCTGGCGAGCGAGGTTGACGATAATTTGAAGCCTTTGTCTCCAATGTCATTTTTCTAAGTGCGGCGCTACGAGATTTTGTCGAGAGCACGGCTTCCAGGGAAACGGGCATGTTTAGCCAATCTTGTCCGGTGGAGTGTAATGCCGATTTACTTCCTTGAAAGATATGGTTATAATTCGGTTTTTAATTTTTCGCCGCAGTTTTTGAGGTGGGAAATTGTTTCCTGATAAGCGTAGTTTTTTGAGATAAGTGTCTCGATAAACGAGGGTGTTCTCCTCAATGCTGTTTCAGGCGTGGTTTTGCTAAGAAAGCCCCTTCAAGGGGTTTTTTCTTTTGTGGGCTTTCGAAAAACGCGAAGCCCATGGGTTTTGGTTGTTTATGGAAGAGCCTGAGGCTCTTTTTTTTTGGGTTTGAAAAGGTGAGGCGTTAATGAAACAGGCTCCTGAACATTTGGTGGATTTGATCGAGCCAATTGTGGAAGGTCTTGGCTATGAGTGTGTGGGAATAGAGTACAACCCGCATCCTACACACGGCATGTTGCGCATTTATATCGACAGCGAAAACGGTATTTTGCTGGAAGATTGCACCAAGGTCAGTCATCAGCTCAGCGGAGCGCTGGATGTCGAAGATCCGATTCCAGGCGAATATCAATTGGAAGTTTCTTCGCCTGGTGCGGATCGGCCATTTTTCAAGCTCAGCCAATTTCAACGCTTTTTGGGGAGCACTGTACTGGTGAGTTTATTTAAACCCATCGATAAACGCCGCAAAATTACCGGGCAGATTAAGGCCGTCGAAGGCGAGACTGTTCTGTTGCAGGATGGCGAACAATTATTAAGCATCCCGTTTCAGGCAATGAGCAAGGCACGCTTGGTGCCGGATTACTTACTCACTAAAGGAGGTCGCAGTGGCAAATAAAGAGATTTTATTAGTAGCAGACGTTTTTGCTAACGAAAAGGAAATAGACAAGGAAATTATCTTTCAGGCCATTGAGTCCGCGTTGGAAGCGGCGACTGTCAAGCGTTATGAAAACCCGATTAAAGCCCGAGTAGCCATTGATCGTCATACCGGCGATTATTCGACCTATCGTCGTTGGCTGGTGGTCGATGCCAACCCGGAAATCAACGGCGACGTCGAGCATCCAGGGTGGCAGGTGCTGCTGGAAGTGGCGCAATTCGATAATCCTAATATCCAAGTCGGCGACTATGTGGAAGAAGAGATCGAATCGGTCGATTTTTGCCGGATTGCTGCGCAAACCGCCAAACAAGTCATCATTCAGAAAGTTCGCGAAGCCGAGCGCAAGAAAATTGTCGAAGCCTATCAAGATCGGGTTGGCGAGCTGGTCACCGGCGTCGTGAAGCGCTTGGAAAAAGGCAGTGTTTACTTGGATTTGGGTGGCCATGTCGAAGCCTATATTGCCCGGGAAGATATGATCCCGAAAGAGCCAGTGAGAATGGGTGACAGGGTGCGTGGTTATTTGAAAGCTGTGCGCTCAGAGCCGCGCGGTCCACAGCTGTTTGTCAGCCGCACCGCGCCTGAATTATTGATCGCGCTGTTTCGTTTGGAAGTGCCGGAAGTCGGCGAAGGCTTGATCGAGATTTTGGCGGCGGCTCGCGATCCCGGTTCCCGCGCGAAAATCGCCGTCAGAGCCAACGACCCGCGTCTGGATCCCATCGGTGCTTGTGTCGGTATGCGCGGCTCCAGAGTGCAAGCTATCTCCAATGAGTTGGCTGGCGAACGGGTTGATATTATTTTATGGAACAGCAACGACGCGCAATTCGTGATTAATGCCATGTCGCCGGCTGAAATTCAATCGATTGTGGTTGATGAAGATAAGCACAGCATGGATGTGGCGGTCGCTACCGACAGTTTGTCGCAAGCTATCGGACGTGGCGGTCAAAACGTGCGTCTGGCTACCGAGCTGACCGGTTGGGAGTTGAATATTCAAGATGCCGCGCAAGTAGATAAAAACCACGACGAAGCAGCTGCCAAGTCCAAGCAGCAATTCATGGAGTTGCTGGATGTGGACGAGGAAATCGCCGGTATTCTGGTTGACGTGGGTCTGAATAATATCGAGGAAATTGCGTATATCCCCGTCGACGAAATGCTGGAGATCGAAGGCTTCGACGAAGAGTTGGTGGAAGCTTTACGCACTCGCGCCAAGGACGCTTTGTTGATCAGTGCTATCGCATCCGAAGAAAAAATTGAAACCGCCGTGCCTAGCGAGGAATTGTTGAGCATGGATGGGATGGACGAAGAGTTGGCGCACCAAATGGCTGCCAAGGGCATTGTTACCTTGGATGACTTGGCGGAGCAGGCGATAGACGACATTATCGAATTTACCGGCATGACCGAGGAGCGTGCTGGTAAACTAATCATGAAAGCCCGCGAATCTTGGTTCGCAGAGGATAAGGGCTGAGGCAGGAGGATACTATGAGCGATAAAACAGTACAGGAATTGGCAGAGGTTGTTGGCATCCCTTTGGAGCGTTTTTTAGAACAATTGAAGGAAGCCGGCTTGACAGCCAGCGCGCCCGACGATGTGATAAACGATGAAGAGAAAGTCAAATTACTCGCGCACTTGCGCAAGCGCCACGGCAAGTCGGACGCCGATCAAGAAGCCGCCGCCCCCAAACGCATTACCTTGAAACGCAGTACCAAAACCGAATTAAGACAATCCTCACCGCCGGGTACAGCTGTGAAAACCGTCAGTGTCGAGGTGCGCAAGCAAAAGACTTATATCAAGCGCAGCGATGCGTCCTCTGTTAACGACGAGCTAAGACAGGCCGAATTAGCCAAACAAGCTTTGGACGAACAGAGACGGCAACAAGCTATCGAAGAAGAAAAGCGTAAGCACTTGCATGAGCAGAAGGCTGCTCAATCTGTACAGGAAGAGCAAGTAGTCAGTGCGGAAATTGCTCAGCCGGTTGAGGTGTCCGTGCCGGCTGTGACGGCAACCGCAGAACCGATTGCGGCAGAGCAGCAGGTGACTGAGGAGTTGCCGGTTGTTGCTGAAGCTCAGCCTGAAGTGCTTGCTAAGGTCGAAGCGCCCGCCCCGAGTGCCGCGCCGGAGATGACTGAAGAGCAGCGTCTGGAAAAAGAAAAGAAAGAAAGGTTGGAAGCTGCGGTGCAAAGAACCGCGGAAAAAGTCAAACAAAAAGCCGAAGCCAAGCAGCAACAAACCACGCTGCATAAGAAAAAAGCCGAATTCAAGCCCACTCGCGGCCCGGCTACCGATGGGGATATCGGTGGCGGCGGCGATGCCGCGCGTCGCGGTGGCAAAGGCAAAAAAGGCAAGGCGCCTTCGCGTCGGGAAAAGCCTGAATTCGAGATCGATGTCAATCAGGCCCGACACAAGTTCGAAAAGCCGGTTGCGCCGACTGTCTATGACGTAACCATTCCGGAAACCATCGTGGTTTCGGATTTGGCTGCAAAAATGAACATCAAGGCTGCCGAAGTCATCAAGCATTTGATGAAGCTAGGCATCATGTCCACTATCAATCAAACCATCGATCAAGAAACGGCGGTGATTTTGGTTGAGGAAATGGGCCACAAAGCCATCATGCAGAGCGAAGATGACTTTGAGCAGGAAATGCTGGCCGAGGTGCAAGGTGACAGCGACGAACGTAAAGTTCAACTGCGCGCGCCCATCGTCACCATCATGGGTCACGTTGACCACGGTAAAACTTCTTTGCTGGATTACATCCGCAAAACCCGGGTCGCTGCCGGCGAAGCGGGCGGGATTACCCAGCACATCGGTGCTTATCAGGTAAAAACCGACCACGGCGCGGTAACTTTCTTAGATACTCCGGGCCATGCCGCGTTTACCGCGATGCGGGCGCGTGGTGCGGAAGTGACCGACATCGTGATTGTGGTGGTTGCCGCCGACGACGGCGTCATGCCGCAAACCAAGGAAGCCATCGATCATGCGCGTGCTGCGAACGTGCCGATCATCGTGGCCTTGAACAAAATCGATAAACCGGAAGCCAATCCTGATCGCGTCATGCAAGAACTGGCCACGCTGAGTGTGGTGCCGGAAGAGTGGGGTGGCGATGTGCAATTCCTGAAGGTTTCGGCGAAAGTCGGTACCGGTATCGACGAATTGATTGAAGCGCTGATCGTGCAAGCTGAAGTGTTGGAATTGAAAGCACCGGTGGATGGGATCGCTTCCGGTATCTGTATCGAATCGCGTCTGGATAGAGGCCGCGGTGCGGTTGCCACAATATTGATTCAGAAAGGTACCTTGAGCAAAGGCGAGTTCGTCCTCTGCGGGCACGAGTATGGCCGGATACGGGCGATGTTCGACGAAAACGCCCACGCTATTAAGTCCGCCGGACCCAGTATGCCGGTAGAAATTCTTGGCTTGTCCGGTACTCCGGACGCCGGCGACGAATTTCTGGTGGTGCAAAACGAACGTGTCGCTCGCGAACTGGCTGCGCATCGGGAAGATCGTAAACGCTCCAACCGTCACGCCGCTCAGCATGCGTCGAAATTGGACGATGTGTTCTCCAGGATGTCCGCCGGTGAAACCTCCACGCTTAACGTCGTTATCAAAACCGATGTTCAAGGCAGCTTGGAAGCCTTACGAGAATCTTTGGTTGGTTTGTCCACCGAAGAAGTGCAAGTTAAATGCATTTTCGGCGGTGTCGGCGGTATCAACGAGGGTGACGCCAACTTAGCTCTAGCGTCCAGTGCGATTCTGATCGGCTTCAACGTACGTGCCGATGCGGTAGCCCGGAAATTGATCGAAGAAAAAGACATTGATCTGCATTATTACAGCATCATTTACGAAGCCATAGACGAAGTGAAACGGGCGATCAGCGGGATGTTGGCGCCGGAAATTCAGGAAAAAATCGTCGGTCTGGCTGAAGTGCGCGATGTATTCCGCTCGCCGAAATTCGGTGCGGTTGCGGGTTGTATGGTTATCGACGGTTTCGTCAAACGCAATCTGCCGATCCGCGTGTTGCGCAACAATGTGGTGATTTACGAAGGTCAATTGGAATCCTTGCGCCGCTTCAAAGACGATGTCAATGAAGTGAAAATGGGCATGGAATGCGGTATCGGCGTGAAAAACTACAACGACGTGCAAAACGGCGATCAGATCGAAGTGTTTGAACGTATCGAAGTCAGACGGGAAATCTAGGTTATGGCGAGAGAGTTCGGCCGCAGTCAGCGGGTGGCGTCGGAAATGCAGAAAGAGTTGGCGTCGATATTACAGCGCGACGTCGACGACAGCCGCTTGGGCTTCGTGACGATAAACGATGTCGAGTTGTCCAAGGATCTGGCAGTTGCCAAGATCTTTGTGACGGTGTTGGATGCTCAGGATGATGCCGCTAAGCGTGCGAACGTGAAGGTGTTGAACGAAATCTCGCCGTTCATCCGTCATGAGTTAGCCAGGCGCATGCGTTTGCGACATATCTCCGAGCTGCACTTTTACTACGACCATTCCTTCGATACCGGTATGCGCGTTGCCGAGTTACTTGGCGATTTGCATCACGAAGAAGTTAAGGACGCTGGTGCTGCACCGCAAGCAGGGACCGATAAACCACAGCAGGACGATTAATGGCAAAACGTAAGTCCGGGCGTGATGTGCATGGCATCGTGCTGCTCGACAAACGTTTGGGTGCGTCGTCCAATCAGGCCTTGCAGGAAGTCAGGCGATTATTTAATGCCAACAAGGCCGGGCATACTGGCGCGCTGGATCCTCTAGCGACCGGCTTGTTGCCCTTATGTTTTGGCGAGGCGACTAAGGTGTCGGCCTTGATGCTGGATGACGATAAACGTTATCAGGTAACCGTGCAGTTGGGCGTGATGACCGATACCGGCGATAGCGAAGGCAAAATCGTCGCCGAAATGCCGGTGCCGGCACTGGATGGCGCGCGCATACAAGCTTGTTTGCAACACTTCACTGGCCCGATTGAGCAGGTGCCGCCGATGTATTCGGCGCTCAAGCATCAAGGCAAGAAATTGTACGAATTGGCCAGGGAAGGTAAAACCGTAGAACGGCAGCCCAGGGCGATCACTATTTATGAATTGCAGTTGTTAAATTTTGATGCCGAAGTAGGACAATTGACGCTGGATGTATTTTGCTCGAAGGGTACTTATATCCGTTCGCTGGCCGAGGATATTGGTCACTGGCTGGGGAACTGCGGTACGGTAACCGCGTTACGCAGAACCAAGGCGGGCATGTTCGATCTTGATCAGGCTCATACCTTGCAGCAGTTGCAGGCCATGGATTTTGCACAATTGCAGAATACCTTGATCGCGCTGGATGTACCCCTGGAAGCCATCCCGAATGTATCTTTATCCGCTGAACAGGCCGAAAAAATCAAGCTGGGTCAACGCATAGCCTTTAGCGGCGGTATGGCCGGTCAGGTCAGAATATACTCGCCGCAGGCCTTTTTGGGGTTGGGGGAAATCCTATTGGATGGTAAACTAGCGCCGAAAAAACTGTTTCATTTGGAAGATCAAGCAACTTGATTATCCAGGAAAAAACCGCAAAGTTTCTACACCCTATTGTGGAAACAGCGGCTACACGGCCATCACACGGTGGCCTTTATTTAATCAAAATTAATCGATAGGGATTAAGAATGTCATTAACCGCAGAACAAAAGAAAGCCATCGTTGAAGAATATCGTTTGTCAGACACCGATACCGGTTCAACCGAAGTCCAAGTTGCCTTGTTGACCGCCAACATTAATCAACTGACTCCGCATTTTGCTACGCATAAAAAAGACAACCACTCGCGCCGCGGCTTGCTGCGCATGGTAAACCAACGCCGCAAATTGTTGGATTACCTGAAAAACACAGAAGTTGCGCGTTATCGCTCGTTGATCGAGCGTTTGGGCATCCGTAAGTAGCACCAAAACTGGAAACGGCGCATCGGGCGCCGTTTCTGCTTTAAGGCACATTTCAGCATAACCTTTAAACAAAGGAACCTTATAGTGAATCCTATCAGGAAAGAATTTCAGTACGGCGATCGTCTCGTCACCTTATCCACCGGTGAAATTGCCCGCCAAGCCAATGGCGCGGTGATGATCGATGTCGAAGGCACCTCGCTGCTGGTGACAGTGGTGGGTAAAAAAGAAGCTAGCGGCGGCGATTTTTTTCCGCTGACCGTTAACTACCAGGAAAAAGCATTTGCGGCCGGTAAAATCCCCGGCGGGTTTTTCAAACGTGAAGGCCGTCCTAGCGAAACAGAAACCCTGATTTCCCGCCTGATCGACAGACCGATTCGTCCACTGTTTCCAGAGGGTTTCACTAACGAAGTGCAAATTATTGCCACTGTTGTGTCGCTGAATCCTGAAGTGGATACCGAAATTCCTGCGCTGTTGGGAGCTTCCGCCGCTTTGGCCGTATCCGGTTTACCTTTCAACGGCCCCTTGGGTGCGGCTTGCGTTGGATACAAAGACGGTGCCTATTTATTGAATCCTGACAAACCAGCACTGAAAGAATCACAGCTGCAATTGGTAGTTGCCGGTACCCAGCATGCGGTTTTGATGGTTGAATCCGAAGCCGATTTATTGTCCGAAGAAGTGATGTTGGGTGCGGTATTGTTCGGTCACGAGCACATGCAAGTGGCGATTAATGCGATTAACGAATTCGCCGCTGCGGTTGGCACGCCGGCTGTGACCTGGACACCAGCGGAAACCAACACTGCATTAAAAGCCGCAGTGGCCGCCGAAGCTGAACAAAGCATCAAAGCCGCTTACCAAGTGGCGGAAAAACTGGTTAGGCAAGACACACTTAGCGCAATCAGAAGCGCGGTAGTTGAAAAACTGACTGCCGATGGCCTGTATAACGAAAAAGACATCCGTAACGTCATCGAGCACCTGGAATACGATATCGTGCGAGGTGCGATTCTGAATGATCGCAAACGTATCGACGGCCGCGATTTGACCACCGTCAGACCGATTACCGTCAGAACCGGTGTGCTGCCTAGAACCCATGGTTCTGCATTGTTTACCCGCGGCGAAACCCAAGCCTTGGTTGTGGCGACATTGGGTACCGAGCGCGACGCGCAAATCATCGATGCATTGTCCGGCGAATACAAAGATCCGTTCATGTTGCATTACAATTTCCCTCCCTATAGCGTTGGCGAAACCGGTTTTGTCGGTTCGCCGAAGCGTCGCGAAATCGGCCATGGCCGCTTGGCGAAACGCGGTGTAGCGGCAGTGTTGCCTAACATGGCGGAGTTTCCTTACGTGATCCGCGTGGTTTCGGAAATCACCGAATCCAACGGCTCCAGTTCCATGGCATCGGTCTGCGGAAGCAGCTTGGCCTTGATGGATGCCGGAGTGCCTATCAAAGCACCGGTTGCCGGTATTGCGATGGGATTGATTAAGGAAGGCGATCAATTTGCGGTATTGTCCGACATTCTGGGCGACGAAGATCACTTGGGCGACATGGACTTTAAAGTGGCCGGTTCCGAAAACGGCGTCACCGCGCTACAAATGGACATCAAGATCGACGGTATTACCGCCGAAATCATGAAAGTTGCATTGGAACAAGCCAAACAAGGCCGTCTGCACATTTTGGGCGAGATGAACAAAGCCTTGTCCAGCACCCGTTCCGAAATGTCCGACTTCGCGCCGCGTATCATTACCTTCAAAATCGATCCGGCTAAAATCCGCGAAGTGATCGGTAAAGGCGGCGTTACTATCCGCGCTATCACCGAACAAACAGGTGCCAGCATCGATTTGACCGACGACGGCGTGGTTAACGTAGCCTCTGTTGACAGAGCGGCTGGCGAAGAAGCCAGACGGATGATCGAAGAAATCACCGCCGAAGTCGAAGTGGGTAAAACCTACGAAGGCAAAGTCGTGCGTCTGATGGACTTCGGTGCATTCGTGACCATTTTGCCGGGCAAAGACGGTTTGGTGCATATTTCGCAAATCTCCGACGAGCGCGTTGAAAAAGTCAGCGACAAGTTGTCGGAAGGCGATGTCGTCAAAGTAAAAGTGCTGGAAATTGACCGTCAAGGTCGCGTGCGCTTGAGCATGAAAGAAGTCGATAGCGAGTAACTTCGTTCGACTCCGCAACAGAAAGGGCCGCAAGGCCCTTTTTTTGTGGCTGAAATTTTTGTTGAGCTATGAATGTCTGTTGACTTTTTAGATGGGGCTTAGCAGTATTGACCCCTAATCGTCTTGTTAAAAGCGGTTGAGCGGCATTGATCATATACGCGTCGGTGCTCACGGTTTGATTCTATTCGGAGGTTACAAAGCGCATGAGCACTGCCAAATTCGACACGATTGGACAATACCTCCTCAAACGCCTATATCAGGCCGGTGTAAAAGACATCTTTGGTGTGCCTGGCGACTATGTGCTGGGATTTTACGATCTGATGATAAAAAGTCAGGTTCGGCATATAGGTACCACCAGGGAAGATTCCGCCGCCTTCGCTGCTGACGGTTATGCGCGTTGCGCGGGCATGGGCGCGTTGGCGGTGACATACGGTGTCGGTGCTTTAAATACCGTCAACGCTATAGCCGGCGCTTACGCGGAATCCTCGCCGGTGGTGCTTATCAGCGGCGCACCCGGCGTTAGCGAGCAAAAAGACGATCCGCTAATTCATCATCGTTTTGGACCGTTTACGTTCCAGCGGGAAATTTTCGAACGCATTAGTTGTGCGTCGGTGGTGCTCAACGATCCAGTGATCGCCTTTCGGCAAATAGACCACGCCATCGAAGCGGCGCGTCGCTTTTGTAAACCGGTTTACATCGAGCTTCCTCGCGACTTGGTAATGGCAGAGGGCTACCCAATGCCTACCGAGACGGTAGAAAAATTTGCCAGTGACGAAGCGGCTTTATCCGAAGCGATTGCGGAAACCATGGCACTTTTATCCAAAGCTAAGTCGCCGATGATTGTCGCGGGCGTTGAATTACATAGACGCGGGCTGCAAAATGCTTTGGCCAATTTCGTTGAACGTACCGGCTTGCCCGTGGTTGCCACGCTAACGGGTAAATCGGTGATGTCCGAGAGGCATCCGGCGTATCTGGGGATTTATGAAGGCGCGATGAGCTCGGAGGCTGTGCGCGACAGAGTCGAAAAGTCCGATTTGCTGTTGATGTTGGGCGTGACCTTGAATGAAATCGATACCGGCATCTACACGGCGAAACTCAATTCCCACTCGACCATTCGCGCGGCCTTGAACGAGGTGGTGATCAGTGCCCACCGCTATCCAGGTATCGCCTTGGAGGATTTTCTCGGTGCATTGGCTAGTTCAGTCAGCACATCCCCTAGAGGGTCAGTATCCAGTCCAAAGCCGCCGGCAAGCATTGCCTTTCCGGAACTAAACCGGCCAATTACTACGGCTCGATTGGTCGAGCGTCTTAATCGCGCACTGAGCAACGATATGATCGTGGTATGCGATGTCGGCGATTGCCTGTTTGCGGCTATTGATTTGCGCGTGCACGAGCAGAGCGAATTTCTAGCCTCCGCTTTTTACACCACGATGGGTTTTGCCGTGCCAGCGGCGCTAGGGGCGCAAATCGCGCGGCCGGATCGGCGGGCATTGATTTTGGTTGGCGATGGCGCTTTTCAAATGACCGGTACCGAGTTGTCCACTCATGCGCGCCTGGGTTTGAATCCCATCGTGGTAGTGTTTAACAACGATGGGTACAGTACGGAGCGCTGCATTCTCGAAGGCCCGTTCAACGATATTAATCCGTGGCGCTTCGATCGTTTGGGAGAGCTCTTTGGGCCGCTAGCCGGCTACGAAGCGCGAACGGAAGCTGAATTTGAAGAGGCTCTGGTCAATGCCCTGAATAACGATGGCATGCCCAGTCTCATCAATGTCCATCTGGCGGCCGACGACTCGTCCGAAGCGATGAAACGTCTAGCCGAGCATTTGCAGTCGAAGATCAAAAGGGACTTGTAAGCTGATGGGCGTTACCCCGGCAACCGGCTTGCGGAGTCGAATTTTTGGCAGAGTGTATCTAAACTAGTCCCCTCACTTACTACTCATTCGTCGCGCTATGCAAATTGCCAATTGTTATCTCGAGCCAGCCAGCTACGCCGTTGATTTTGAAGATATACGGTATGTGCGAAATTTGGTGTTCGTCATCGAACAGCAAATACCGTTAGAAGTGGAATTCGACGAACTTGATGCGGACTGTCATCATTTTCTAGTGCGGGATGCGGATTACCGGCCAATCGCCACCTGTCGGCTCGCGCCGGAGGGCAAAGTCGGGCGGATGGCGGTGCTCCGCGAATGGCGGGGTCAAGGCGTTGGGGAGTCTTTGTTACGTGCGACAATCGACAAAGCCCGCAACCTGGGGCTGACCAGCATCACCGCAAGTGCGCAACTTACCGCGTTGGGGTTCTACCAAAAATTCGGTTTTGCCGCTGAAGGCGAAGTGTTTACCGAAGCTGGTATCCCGCATCAGGCTATCCGGCTTATGTTGCAGCCGCGTGAGCAAACGGTGCGTTCAATACCGCAGACCCGAGAGGTTTCTGTCGAGGCTGCGCGGCTGGAGACAGTCGAATCGACCTTGGCCGCTACCCGACAATTGGTGATGGCGGCGCGTCGGCAGATTTATATCTACAGCCGAGACTTGGATTATGTCGTATACGGGCAAAAAGACCTTGTCGAGGCGTTAAAGCAATTTGCCCTCAGCAATCGTAACGCTAGTGTGCAGATCATAGTTCAGGATCCGACCAGCCTGCGTAATCAGGTTCATCCTGTCGTGGAATTGGCGCAGCGCTTGCCGTCATATTTTCTGATTCGTGTGCCCGATGAAGCCGAAGATTTGCAATATGCCTCTGCTTTTGTCATCAACGATAGCGACGGCTATTTATTTCGCTTGCTGGGTAATCGCTACGAAGGGCATTGGAGTCCTAATTTGCCGGCACGTCATCGGCCGTTGCGCGAAGAGTTTGAGCGGGTCTGGCAACGCTCAAGTGCTTGCGCGGAATTTAGAGCACTGAGTCTGTGATTGATTTTGTCTGTGAAATTTAACCTTCGTGGCGCGCAGGCCATAAAAAACCCGCCTTTCGGCGGGTTTTGTGATTCTGAATCAATCAGATTGATCAGGTCTTCTTATTTTTTCAAAGGTTGTTGCGCTTTGCCGTCAACTTCCAATTGCACGCGACGGTTATTGGCGCGGCCTTCTTCAGTTTCGTTGGTGTCTATCGGTCTATCCCAGCTATAACCGTGTGAGGTAATATTGGGAGAGTGGCTGCCTTTGGTCAGGTATTTCTTAACCGCCAATGCCCGGCGCTCCGACAAGTCCAGATTGTGTTTGTAAGAACCGGTATTGCTGGTATGGCCTTGCACTTCAAACGCCATGTCAGGGTACTGTTTGATGCGGTCAACGACCTTATCCAGTTTTGGGAAATACTGTGGTTTGATCACGTCTTTGTCATTATCGAACTTCACGTCAACAATCCAGCAGCCGTAAATACTGACTTCAACGCCCGGTAATGTAGTTGGACATTTATCAACACAGTTATTCACACCGTCTTTGTCGTCATCCATTTTTGAGCAATCGAGTTTAGCCGGCATCGGTGCTGGAGGAGGAGTCGGTTCAGCTTTGGCAACCACGGCTTTGGGTTTTTCGCCGAATGGAATCACGAAACCCAGATTGACCGTCATGTCATGAAACTCTTCGGTGCCAGGTTGCAGTTTGGCGTTGAAGTTGTTGTTGTAACGGTAGCGCACGTCGCTGCGAATCAGGAAGTTATCGTGTAGTTCATAAGTAAAACCCGCGCCCGCTTCGCCGATGAAACCCGCGCCGCTGTCGCCATTGTGCGTAGAGTTTATGCCGCCCACACCGATCACGGCATAAGGCGAGAATTTATCTCTAAACAAATAATACTGCGCATCTACCGTGCCACCGGTCAAATCCCAGTTGCCGTTGTTTTTGGCGCCTTCCAGGTTTTGGTATAAGCCTCTGACTTCGATGTTCAGATGTTCGTTGATGATCTTACCCAAGCCCAGACCGCCGCCCCAACCGCTGTGCGCATTACGATCACCGCCCGGTTGTACGAAGGTGCCGAAGGGTGCTGCGTACCATCTATCGTCAAGGAACTCGCCGGCTTGTGCCGTCGACACGGAACCGAGCGCCGTTATCGTGGCGATTGCCAGTAAACTTTTCTTCAACATAAAAACTCCTTTGTCATTTATAAAAATAGATAATTCGTTGCTCTTGAGAGGGAGTGATAAAGCCATGGTTAGAAAAATTAGGCTTTAAAAATCAAAGGGAATTGTAGATTCTGCCAAGCATGTTGTGAAAATACCACAATTTTATCAATTAGCAAACATTTAGGTTTATCCGGTGCTGGTATTTGCGGTATTCCAATCCAGCTGTTTCCGGGCTTGGGTTATTAGGATTTGGAAAGTCTGGACAAGAGTGCTTGCTGTTAAGCCGGCGCTTATTCTGTCTGGAGATGGTCATTCCGGCGAAGACGGAAGTAATGATGTTTTAGAGGCCAAGTTAATAACCAAAGCGAGCGACGCAAGAAACCTTGGTCTCAGGTAAAATTCCGCCAATTTGAGTGTTTATCGTTTTATGACTTATTCATCCTATTTTAATCAAGACTGTCAGGCATGCCCGCGTTTAAGCGAATTTCTCGGCGATGTGAAGTCTAAGTATCCCGCTTATCATGCCTTACCAGTGGCGCCGTTCGGCGATCCGGAAGCGCGCTTGCTGGTTGTTGGCTTGGCGCCTGGCATGCACGGCGCGAACGCCACAGGCAGACCGTTTACCGGCGACTATGCCGGCTTGTTGCTGTATCAGGCTTTGTACGATTTCGGTTACAGCAATCAATTGGAATCGACAAATTTGGCCGATGGTTTGCAACTTAGCAATTGCCGGATTACCAATGCAGTGAAATGTTTGCCGCCGCAAAACAAACCCACCGGCGAGGAGATTAAACAATGCAATCCTTTTCTGGCCGCGGAAATTAAGACCCTGCCGAAACATTCGGTGATATTGGCCTTGGGCAATATCGCCCATCAGGCAGTATTGCGTGCTTATGGTTTAAAGAGTAGTGCGGCTAAATTCGCTCATCATGTCAGCTTTGAATTGCCGGACGGTAACACGCTGGTCAGTTCTTACCATTGCAGTCGCTATAACGTGCAGACCAAGCGCCTGAGCATGGAGATGCTAGCGGCGGTGTTTGTAACCATTCAAAATTTGCTGGCTGCCCGTGACTGAAACTCATCCGGGCGAATTCGACGCCAAAGCCTTTCTGAAGACGCTAACCCAGCGTCCCGGCATTTATAAGATGTTGGATGAGAAGGGCGAGATCATCTACATAGGCAAAGCCAAGAACCTAAAAAATCGGGTTTCCAGTTATTTCAGAAGTCAAAATGCTTCGCCCAAACAGCAGGCCATGGTGGCCAAGGTTGCCGGGATAGAAGTCACCGTGACTCACACGGAGGGCGAAGCCTTGCTGCTGGAAAGTCAGCAGATCAAACGCCACAAACCGCGCTACAACATCAGTTTGCGTGACGACAAGTCCTATCCCTATGTCTTCATCTCCAGCTTTCATGATTTTCCGCAACTGACCTTTCATCGCGGGGCCAAGAAGCGCCGTGGCAAATATTTCGGGCCGTATCCCAGCGCCAGTGCGGTGAAGGAAACCTTGAAGTTATTGCAAAAAATTTTCCCGGTGCGGCAATGCGAGGATTCTTATTACAGTGCCCGCTCGCGGCCTTGCCTGCAACATCAGATTGAGCGTTGCACGGCGCCTTGCGTGGGACTGGTTAGCAAAGAGCAATATGCTAACGATGTGGAAAATACGATTCTGTTTCTGGAGGGGCAGGGCGGCTTACTGATTGATCGCTTGGTGGGCAAAATGGAAACTGCCGCCGCCCAGTTGGAGTTCGAGCAGGCTGCCGCTTATCGCGATCAAATCGCCCGTTTGCGCGCGGTGTTGGAAAAACATTGTGTGGAGGGTGAAAAAGGCGATGTGGACATTGTCGCGTGTGCGGCCAAAAACGGCGTGGCATGTGTGCAGGTGTTTTTTATCCGCAACGGTCAGCATTTGGGTAACCGACAGTTTTTTCCGAAAGTCGGCGATGAAAACCAGCCTGAGGAAATTTTGCAGGCTTTCATCGCCCAGTATTACTTGGATAAAACAGTACCCCATGAATTGATCGTCAGTCATGCCTTGCCGGAATCGGCTTTGGTGGCCGAGGTGTTGGCCGAACAGGCTAAACATGCGGTAGCGATTGCCAATAACGTGCGCGGCGAACGGATGAAGTGGTTGCAAATGGCGATGACCAACGCCGACAGCGCGCTAAACGCCAGGCTGGCTGATCGGCAAGGTTTGCAAGGCCGCTTTATCAGTTTGCAGCAAGAACTGGGCTGCGACATCACACCAAGTCGCCTGGAGTGTTTTGATATTAGTCATACCCAAGGCGAACAGACTGTGGCGTCTTGTGTGGTGTTCGATAGAGAAGGGCCGGTGAAATCCGACTATCGGCGCTTTAATATCGATGGCATTACTGCCGGCGATGACTATGCGGCGATTCATCAGGTGGTTTTTAGACGCTTCAGTCGATTGAAGAATGGCGAGCATCCAGCCCCGGACATCCTTTTAATAGACGGCGGCAAAGGCCAAGTCGCCGAGGCGGAAAAGGCTTTGGCTGAATTGGAGATAAACGATGTTATGATAGTCGGCGTTGCCAAGGGCCCTGATCGCAAAGCCGGAATGGAGAAAATTATTCTGGTCGGTAATCGGCAACCTTTGGACGTGACACCGGGTGCTTCCGCCTTGTTATTGATTCAACAGATTCGCGATGAAGCGCATCGTTTTGCGATAACGGGACACAGGCAGCGACGCGGTAAGGTTAACAAACAATCGGTACTGGAAGATATTGCCGGACTGGGGCCGAAAAGAAGACAGGTTTTGCTGAAACAGTTTGGCGGGTTACAGGGTGTGTCCAGCGCTGGTGTGGATGCTTTAGCCAGTATAGATGGCATTAGCCGACAATTAGCGCAGCGAATTTACGATACATTTCACCATCAAGATGGCCATTAGATTCACCATTCCGACCTATTTAACCCTGTTACGGATCGCCCTGATTCCGTTATTGGCCGTTGTGTTTTACTTGCCGTGGCAGTATTCCAATCTGGCCTGCACTGCAATTTTTTTAGTTGCCGGTTTCACCGATTGGCTTGATGGTTATCTTGCCAGAAAAATGAATATGCAGACTGCGTTCGGTGCCTTCTTGGATCCGGTGGCTGACAAATTGATGGTGGCCTTTGTGCTGGTATTGGTGGTGCAGGCTCAAGGTAATCCTTATCTTGCAGTGCCGGCGGCTATCATTATCGGTAGGGAAATTGCGATTGCATCGCTGAGAGAATGGATGGCCGAAATCGGCCAGCGAGCCAAGGTCAGGGTTTCGCAATTGGGAAAATGGAAAACCACGGCGCAAATGACGGCAGTCAGTTTGTTGCTTTATCGGGATGATTTATTAGGCCTGCCTATCAATACCATGGGTTACTGGTTGTTATACTTGTCGGCGATTTTAACCTTATGGTCTATGGTTAATTATCTGGTCGCGGCGTTCTCCACCATCAACGAATAATAAAAGCAGTATCGATACTGCCACAACAGAGAGTAAACAGCAGGTAAAGCTGTATATAAGAGCATGGAACAAGAATTAGAACTAGAAAATAAACCGAGTAAAACCATCAGTCAGGATGAAGTGTTGCAGGCCGCTTTAAAGCTGTTTGCCAAGAAAGGATATTTCAATACCTCATTAACCGATATCAAAGATGCAGCAGGTATAACAACCAGTACCGGCATTAGTCAGTATTTCAAAACTAAGCAAGCCATCGCGCAAGCCTTGTACGAAAATATTCTGGATAGTCTGAGCATATCGATTGATGATATTCGCCGCAGGAATCGTAAAGCTGCAGAACAATTGCGGGAGATAGTCGATTTACTCTTCAAATTAACTGATGACGCTCCGGAAATCGTCGAGTTTTTGTTATTTGTAAAGAGCGAAGAGTTTTTGGCGGAACCTAAGCCCCTGCTGGAAACGCCCGCATTTACTAAAATAAAACGGATTTTTCAGAATGGTGTCAAAGACGGCGAGATGAAGGCGCTGGATCCGTTATTGGCCTACACTTATTTCTTCGGCATTATCAATCATACTTTGGCGATGGTGTTGAGCGGCAACTTGCCGAAAGCGGCGGAAAGTTATCAGGCACAAGCCTGGCTGACGGCATGGGGCTGTATAGTTAAAAAGTAATTCAAGTCATTAAAACTCAGAGCGGGACGGAGGAGGATTTACTAGATGTTAGATAACATTAAAATCGGTATGATTGGGCTTGGTTACGTGGGGTTGCCGCTAGCCGTCGAGTTTGGGCGAAAATATCAAACTGTAGGTTTCGATATCAATCAGCATCGAATCCAGGAATTACGCGCAGGTCGCGACCATACTCTGGAAGTTAGTGAAGAAGAACTCGCCGACGCCAAGTTGCTGACTTACAGTGCTGATTTACCAGATATAGCCGATTGTTCGGTTTATATAGTCACAGTCCCCACGCCAATCAACGACCATAAACAACCTGATTTGACGCCGCTGCAAAAAGCCAGCGATTTGTTGGGAAAGGTTATAAAGTCCGGCGACATCGTCATTTACGAATCCACTGTTTATCCTGGTGCAACCGAAGAGGTTTGCGTACCGATTCTGGAGAAAGTGTCGGGCTTGACTTTTAACCGGGATTTTTATGTCGGTTATAGCCCCGAGCGTATTAATCCCGGCGACAAGCAACACCGTGTCACCAATATTCTGAAGGTCACCTCGGGCTCTACACCTGAAATAGCCGAAAAAGTAGATGCTTTGTATAAAAGTATCATCACTGCTGGCACACACAAAGCCAGCAGCATCAAAGTCGCCGAGGCTGCTAAGGTCATTGAAAACACTCAGCGCGACGTCAACATTGCCCTAATCAACGAACTGGCTTTAATCTTCAATAAACTCGGAATAGATACCGAGGAAGTTTTGTTGGCTGCGGGTACTAAATGGAATTTCCTGCCGTTTCGCCCAGGTTTAGTCGGTGGGCACTGTATCGGCGTGGATCCCTACTATTTAACCCATAAAGCCCAAGCCATCGGCTACAACCCGGAAGTGATACTCTCTGGCCGTCGAATCAACGATGGCATGGGGGTATACGTTGTGTCGCAATTAGTAAAGTTGATGCTGAAGAAGCGTGTGCATGTCCAGGAAGCTAATGTGTTGATCATGGGCTTGACCTTCAAAGAAAACTGTCCGGACATTCGCAACACGCGGGTGGTCGACATCATTGCTGAATTGAAGACTTATGGCGTCAATGTCGAGGTTTACGATCCCTGGGTTAATGCCGAGGAAGCGAAACACGAATACGGTATAACGCCGGTAGTGAAACCGTCAGCGGGAAAATACGACGCGATTATTCTCGCTGTGGCCCATGATGAGTTCAGAAAAATGGCGATTTCAGACGTCAGAGCTTTAGGTACGCCGCAGGCCATTGTGTATGACCTCAAATACTTGTTTCCTACTGATCAAACAGACGCAAGGCTTTAAGAATGAAGATTATGGTGACCGGCACCGCCGGTTTTATAGGCAATCATTTGGCGCTGAGATTATTGGAGCGCGGTGACGAGGTCATTGGTGTCGATAATCTTAATGACTATTACGATGTTAACCTGAAATTGAGTCGCTTAGATCGAATCAAAGATTTTGCCGCTTATACCGATGTCAGATTAGATATTGCCGATAGAGACGGCATTGAGGCTTTATTTAAAAAGCACCAGCCGCAAAAAGTGGTTAATCTGGCGGCTCAGGCCGGTGTGCGCTATTCCATTGAGAATCCGCATGCCTATATCGATAGTAACATTGTCGGTTTCATCAATATATTGGAAGGTTGCAGGCATAATCAGGTGGAGCACTTGGTATACGCCTCCAGCAGTTCCGTGTACGGTGCGAACGAATCCATGCCGTTTTCCGTGCATGACAATGTCGATCATCCGTTGAGCTTGTATGCGGCGTCAAAAAAAGCCAATGAGCTGATGGCGCATACCTACAGCAACTTGTATCAATTGCCTACCACGGGTTTACGCTTTTTTACCGTGTATGGACCGTGGGGCCGCCCCGACATGGCATTGTTTTTGTTCACAAAGGCTATTTTGAATGGCGAGAAAATCAATGTATTCAACTACGGTAAGCACCGCCGCGATTTTACTTATATAGACGATATTGTTGAGGGCGTGATTCGGACCATGGATCATAACGCTTCGCCTAATCCGGACTGGAGTGGAGAAAATCCCGATCCAGGCACTAGTAGAGCGCCTTGGCGGGTCTATAACATTGGTAACCAGAATCCAGTGGAACTGCTGTCTTATATCGAAACCTTGGAACGCTTTCTCGGTAAGACTGCCGAGAAAAATCTATTGCCGTTGCAGCCTGGTGATGTTCCCGATACGTTCGCCAATGTGGAGGCCTTGGTGGCGGATGTTGGTTATAAGCCAAACACGACTATTGAGCAGGGTATTGAACGGTTTGTTGCTTGGTATCTTCAGTACTATCAGTGAATAATTTTTAATACACCAATTGCACAGTTTTAAGCTGTGCAACAGTTTTTTATTTTAATTACCAGATTCAAACAAAGGGTCACTTTTGATGTGGCTATCCAATAGTTTTTTAAGCTCCGCAAATATATCGGGATGAGACTCTATTACATCCCGATATGGGTCGTTTTCTAAGTCGTATAGCTGATACACAGGCTTTGTGTAAGTCGCTATATAAATTAGTTTCCACTTTTCATTCTGTATGGAACGGCTTTTCGCGCGGATAACCGTGGGATAATGTTTTTCGTTGACTACCAGCGTGCCGGATTTTTTGTCAGGAATATCCAGTAATTCAACAATATTGGGATATAAAATTTGTTCGGGATGTAAACCGGGTATTTTTCCTAGCCAAATCCCTGTTTCTTGAAAAGCAAAAAGCTCAGGTGATGTTTGTGCTTTCACATAAGGAATCAAATTAACACCGTCGAGCTTTGTTGGAATGGGTATATTCAACAAATCTAGCAAAGTTGGCATCACGTCAATAGAGCGGGTAGTCGGCTTAAAGTTTACGCCACTAGGCACTCCAGGGCCTTTCATCACCAATGGAATTCTGCCGCTGGGGTCGTCTCCTATCAAGGTATTGCCCTGGCCCCAGCATCCGGTTTCAAAAAAATCCGCACCATGATCACTATATATGATTACGATGGTATTATCGGATAAATTGGACTTTTCAATATAATCAATTATTTTCCCCACTTCGTCATCGAATTGTTTGACGCAGCTGTCATATAAATTAATAATTTGCGGGATGTCGAAAAACTCCGATGTTTTTTCCTGTTTTTTGATAATTTCTTCCGCCGAGGCGAGTCTGGTCATAATAAACCGTGATTCACCTTTATAGTCTTTTGGGGTAAATAAGTTGTAATAGGGATACTCCGAATTGAACGGGACGTGAGTCGCCGAAGTGAACAAATTAATAAAAAAGGGCTGCGAGTTTTTCGCCGAACGGGCAATTAATTGGCGGCATTCGCGGCTCAAGCTTCGGATCAAAGGTACGCCGGCCAAGTAATAGAACTCGGGTAAGAAGCGTTTTCCTAATGCGTTATTGGTGAATAGCGACAATACGTTTCTGATTAAAGACGGGCCTTGCCTTAGTAGCAGTTTGATATTCCATTGATCTTCGGCGACGGAGATTTCCTTGAAGTTAAAACTTAATTTTGCGAAATCGGCTCCGCACCAATCGGAGATGCATGCAGTCAAGTAACCGTGCTCGTTTAATATGTCGATCAAAGACGGCTGCGGTAATATACAGTCTGCCAGGGATGGATAGTTGTCGCGAATTTTATGGTTATGCGGCCATAATCCGGTAAATAGGGATGTAATACTTGGTGCCGTTCTGGCAACAGGGGTTATGCATTTATAAAGTCGTAAGCCGTTCGCGCTTAATTTATCAATGTTGGGGGTAAGATTTCTGTGATAGTTACTGTCGCCTAGTCTGTCATGGCGCAATGTATCGGAACCTATCATAATCACGTTGGGTTTTGTTTGGGACGTGGCTTTAGCGATAACTGGTTCGTTAACTATCGTTGCGTAATAGATGTAAGCATATAAAACGGCCAAGGCTACTATATAGATCACTAGTGGCGTATTATTTTCTTCGATAGCGAAAAATAGAGCGATTGCCGATGTTATAGACAGCGATAAAAGTAATGAAAACTTTATGCCGCTTATTATTTCGGGAGATAATATTTTCCAAATAACAAACAATCTGGAAAATCTATACTGGAAAGATAATTGAATGGTGCCCGGTGTATACAGGAGTTGGTGTAAAAAAAAGTAGGTAGTAATTAGTGCGGTTGATATTATGCAGTAGGTTAAACCTGTGATGAAATTAAATTCCATCAATGCAGTGAGCTTTGATATTGAATAAGCTGCAATAGAACCGGGTAAGGATGTCAGAAAAAATATGATAAATAACCAAACGGCTAATCTGGTTAGGGCGAAAACTACATAATACCCAAACTTTTTTTCTATTTCTTTTTGGATACCGGGTCCGGTACGAGAATAGTTGTGTAAGGTAAGAATGATTAATGTAATAGTAAAAAGCAGTGCGGCAGCGGATGAGCAGTAGAGGGACACCAGTATTTTTTCCATCTCTATTTTATTCGATTGGATGAGTATGAATGGTGGCTAAATTATTATATTTCGATTTTTTTTGTACTGCTGTTCATTTATGTGTGCTTTTTCCGAAAATTCTTGTAATGCGAATTTTTTAATTAACATCGATATAAAAACTAAATGATAAATCAAATCCCAATAGGATAAGCCGAGGAAAGCGGTGCCAACCATATAACAAATGATCGACGTTCTGATCATTAGGCTATAGTGGCGCACCCATTCCATGCCTTCTACTCGTTTAGCTTGACTTGATAAACGGGTCAATCCAAAAACACTACCCAGTATCAGCGAAATCCATAACCCGAATGCTATAAAGCCATGTTCAGCAAGCATTTCTATGTAAGAACTGTGCCAATCCCGCATCGTGACATGTATCCAGCCATCGAATCCCGCTCCGGTAAACGGGTGGCTCAGCGCGTGATTCCAGCCATCTGTCCATGCCTCTATTCGTGACATGGCGGAAAGGTCTTCCTCGTAAGTTTCCATAGTGTGCATACGTCCGAACCATTCTTCAGGCAAGTAGGGGATGACAAAAAATGTACCGCCAATTACTAGAGGGATCATCAAGTATTTACGTTTGCTGTTTGAAATCAGCGTAAACGTTAGAGCGATCATGGTCAGTAATGCGCCTCGAGACCATGAAGATAACGAAGCGGCATAGATGATCGGAATGGATAGCAATATTCCTTTTTTAAGCCAGCTCTTCTGTACTTCTTTTTCCCATACTAATAGTAGTGGCACCGCAATCAACATTGCAACGGCAAATAAATTATTGTCCTCGAATTGCGTATTGGGAGGTCCATATACGCGGTGACCAAAGCCGGTTAAGATAGCAAATATACCACCTTTAACTGCAACAATGCCGATAGAGGCCCCTATGGTGGAAATAAGATAATAGAGTTTTTCCCTGGTATTGATGAGTACCCATGTGAAATAGAAGGGCACAAATACTTTAGAGACGAACAAAAATTTTTCCCAGGCAATATCCTGTAAAGGAGATTGGGTTGTGGTAAATATGAAATAGAACCAAAGTGTTATAAAAACTGAAATTCGCCAATCTTTAGGGATGGGCTGTTTATCTTTAGTGTTGAACGTGCTGACAACAACTACCAAAAATAACACATAGTATACCGGTAGCGAACGTACTGCTCCCCAGGCATAGGCGTGTGGATTCAAGTAGCTGAATATTGCTAACGATAGTACCCCCCACCATGGTTTTTTTATTGCGGCAACTATGCAGCATATCAGAAAAATAAGAACAACTATGTCGCGCACGGAGTTTAATTTAGTAGGTTTTAATGCACTTAACTAAGCTTTTAATGGTCGGCTTAATTTAATTATTTATTAATATTTTGTTTTTCCAGCGTGAAAAACAGCCACATATTTGCCCGAGAGAATAGCTGACATTCATTGCTTGGCGCAGGCTATGTTTTGCAGTGAATGCCAATGCAAGCCATTGCCAAGTTTGGCGGACAATTTGCGAGATCAAGAATGGCGGTATACCCAAGTAGGTGCGATGATAGACCGGAAAGTCATTAATTGCTCCTCGATAGCCGGCCAGAAAGTGAACATCTAAAAAGTAGCGTCGCCGGAGTCGCCATGGTTCGACGGCGTGAAGTATCGCCATGTCCGGGCGGTAACGTATTCGGCGCTTTTGCTGGAGTAGCACATTAAACATCATCACGTCTTCGCCTCCTCCTATGGTTTTACCTTTGCGGTCATATCTGCGATCAAAGCGCAATGCCGGATCGTTTCGGAATATCGCCATATCATATGCAATGTTGCCGGCCCAAACCGGTGTAGTGCTGTCTTCTATCCAGAAAGCTTGTTTACCGTGATCCAGCGCGCCTAGAAATCCCAATAATTCGTCCTCAAGCCATTCTGGACGCTTATGGTCTGTAAAGTCTATATCGATTCGTCCGCCAACGCATTCGGCGCCTTCGCTAAGGTATGCGTGTACAACTGTCTCCAAGAGTCCGCATAAAGGTAGTTCATCGTCGTCAATAAACACCAGAATGTCTGAATTGATTGCCTCTTGTATGGCTCTGTTGCGCGCTGCGACTATGCCTTGGTTGGGTTCATGCACCCAGCGGAGTGTCGGGCCTGGTAGTTGCTGAAGTTGTTTCAATACATCGCTTGTCGTGTCGCTACTATTATTATCGACAGCAAGAATTTCAAATGGAATAGGACAAGATTGCGCTCGCATCGCAAACACCAGATTCTCTAACCTTTCCGCACGGTTGTAGGTGCAAAAAGCGAATGTGAGCTTTTTAGAGGCTTTTTCCAGGCTCATTGTCGATATCTAAATGCAGAGAGTGGTAAAGAGTTGCCGGGCAAAGTCATGTTCAAGGTTCTGGGTTTTTGAGCTCGGCGTAAAAATTTTGAATTCTGGTGGTGACGAATTTCTGCGCCCTTAATCACTGTTGATTCATAGCTTCGCTAAAATCTGCAGTGATTGGCAATCAAATCGTATGAACCAGTTTATCCCAAACACGGTTCGCATAGTAGCGCGTCATTTTTTTCCACGATACATCGTTATCCGCAAAGTTTAATTTGCGGGCTAGTGTGCTGACACTGTCGCCGGAGAATATGGCAATACGTCTAACTAGGTAAGGGTTTGGTTCGCTATCGAACCAGCCGGGACGGGTGGTACAAGCCATGCTATAGCCTGTCCGTTCGGCCAAAGTGATCGAATCCGAGTTGAATCTGCCAAAGGGATAGGCCAGGCTGCTGACTTGGGTCGACAATAAATCTTCGAGGACAGCTTTGGCTTTTGAAAGTTCGAACTGTTGTTGGTCTGCGCTGAGTATCGATAGGTCTGGATGCGAGCAGGTGTGCGAAGCAACTTCCATTCCGGCTGCATGCATTTCAAGCAGTCGTTCCGTCGTTAGCATCCGTGTCTGAGTTGATGGTTTGCCTAGCCAATGGGCATGACCGCCGATGCAATCGGTAGCGATAAACCATGTGGCCTTCATCCCAAGTACCATCAGAGGCAAAAAAGCCCCCGGATAGTTGTCTTCGTAGCCATCATCAAAAGTAATGACCACACTTTTTTCAGGTAGCGATTTGGTACTTTGCAAGTCTTTGAACAAAACCGTTGTCCAACCTTCTTGCTTTAGATACCGCAAATGCTTCGCAAACAAGTCCGCGCTTATCGAGTAATGCGACTCGGGTTGAGCGTCGGGCGTACCGTGGTACATCAAAACAATAGGGCTGCGAGTTTGGGTCATGGCTTTTATCAAATGGAGTGCGTTTCGTTCTCTTAAGAAGTGTATTGCAAAAAACCAAGATTTTCAGGGAAAAGTTGTTGCAAGCTGTTTTTCCCCGATGCTGAACCAGATAACGCCGTGTACGAGAACTCACAAGATAACGGTGTTCATGGGAAAATAAGATCTTTAATAACCAAGCTGTTTACTAAGGATTTAAATAAGACTAAAATAGTCCTAAATGTAAAGGGAGCGCGATGTTAAGGTTGAGCAAGCTAACAGACTATGCCACGGTGATCTTGAGCTACATGGCAAGGGACAGGAGTTGTGTGCATGGGGCTTTAGAAATTGCTGAGGCCACCGGCATCTCGCAGCCAACGGTAAGTAAGATCTTAAAGATATTGCTCAAGGCAGGTGTGTTGGTGTCTATGCGCGGCGCAAAAGGCGGCTACGCCTTGGCTAAAGAGCCTAGCCGGATCAGCGTGGCCACCGTGATTTTTGCTCTGGAAGGGCCGATTGCCCTGACTGAATGTACCGTATCGCACAAGAGTTGCGATCAAGCCAGTGGTTGCCGGATTCAGGGCAATTGGCATTTGATCAACCAAAAGATCGCCAATGCCCTGGAATCGGTAACCTTGGCTGATTTGATTTTGCCGTTTAAGCCGCCGGAAGAAGTCTCCATTCCGGTTAACCAGTTGTTTCGCTAATTATTGAAAACGATTATGTCTACTAGCGCCCAAGAAATTGAACATCTCATCAGTCAGGAATACAAACAAGGCTTTGTGACCGAACTGGAAGTCGATACGTTTCCGCCAGGCCTGGACGAAGACGTGATTCGTCGGCTGTCCAAAGTCAAAAACGAGCCGGAATTCATGCTGGAATACCGGCTGAAAGCCTTCCGGCATTGGCAGACCATGCCCTCGCCAGACTGGGCGCAACTGAAAATCGATCCTATCGATTATCAGTCCATTAGTTACTACTCGGCGCCAAAGTCAAAGAAAGCCGGCCCGAAAAGCCTTGATGAAGTCGATCCGGAATTGCTGGATACTTATAAAAAGCTCGGCATCCCGCTCGACGAACAAGAGCGCTTGGCTGGTATCGCAGTCGACGCAGTGTTCGACAGTGTGTCGGTAGCCACCACTTTTAAAGGCAAATTGAAAGATGCCGGGGTGATTTTCTGCCCGATTTCCGAAGCCTTGCATGAACATCCGGACTTAGTGAAGCAATACCTCGGTAGCGTAGTGCCGACGGGCGATAACTTTTTCGCGGCATTGAATGCCGCTGTGTTTACCGACGGTTCTTTTGTATACATCCCCAAAGGTGTGCGCTGCCCGATGGAGTTGTCGACCTATTTTCGGATCAACGCCGCCAACACTGGCCAATTTGAAAGAACCCTGATCATCGCCGACGAAGGTTCGCATGTCTCCTACTTAGAAGGGTGCACCGCGCCAATGCGCGACGAAAACCAACTGCATGCGGCGGTGGTAGAACTGGTGGCGCTGGATAATGCCCAGATCAAATATTCCACCGTCCAAAACTGGTATCCGGGCGACAAGGACGGCAAGGGCGGCATCTATAACTTCGTGACTAAGCGCGCCGAGTGCCGCGGTCACAATTCCAAAGTGTCCTGGACCCAAGTCGAAACCGGCTCGGCGATCACCTGGAAATACCCAAGTTGCGTATTGCTAGGCGATGATTCGGTCGGCGAGTTTTATTCAGTGGCGTTGACCAACAACTTGCAACAAGCCGACACCGGCACCAAGATGATCCACATCGGCAAAAACACCCGCAGCACCATCGTGTCCAAGGGTATTTCCGCCGGTCGGGCGCAAAACACTTATCGTGGTTTGGTGAAAGTCGCTAAGTCTGCTGAAAACGCTCGTAACCATACCCAATGTGATTCGCTGTTGGTTGGTGATAAATGCGGCGCACACACGTTCCCTTATGTGGAAGTGAAACAGCCGACCGCGCAGATTGAGCACGAAGCCACCACCTCCAAGATCAGTGAAGATCAATTGTTCTTTTGCCAACAACGTGGTTTGTCTGCTGAAGATGCGGTGTCGATGATTGTGAATGGATTTTGTAAGGAAGTGTTTAAGGAGTTGCCGATGGAATTTGCGGTTGAGGCGCAGGCATTGTTGGGGATTAGTCTTGAGGGGGCGGTTGGGTAAATTGGATTTTGTGAGCTGTTGGTGGTGGCGAGTTGATTCCGTTCGTGGTGAGCTTGTCGAACCATGAATGGAATCAACTGGGGTAAGGTGTCGCTATCGCGACCGGTTTATTTAAAAGTCGGGTATCGGCCCGACAGCCGAGATACTTTCTTTTGCTTGGCCAAAAGAAAGTATCCAAAGAAAAGGCCACCCGGAATTCCGCCTTTATCCTGCGCGTCTCGCTTTTGGCGAGGGTTTTCGGAAGGGGCTTCCCAGCCCCTCCGAAAACGAGCGGCATCCCTGCCGCTCCCCTGCGGGCCAATCTCGCCAAAAGCTGCGATGCTCGGGGCGGAATAACGGGAGTAACCCCGACGCGGGATTGATAGTGGTTAGATTATCTTGTTTGTATTGGATGTGGGATGCTGCCGACGATAGGAGGCGCATCGTTCGCGACAGATGCGCTTCACTACGTTCAGCACATCCTACGCATTTTGATTTTTTAGCATGGATAGCTTTCGGCGGCGGATGGTTTTGGCCCCGTATGCCGCGCCGAGCACCGGAGCTTTTGAACGGAATAGCCCGTAGGGGTGCGGCAGGGATGCCGCACGTTGTCGAAGGGGCAGGAAGCCCCTTTCGGCAACCCCGTTCAGAAGCTTCGGAGCGCAGGAAACAAGCGGCGTCCGGGTGTCTTTTCTTTTGGATACTTTTCTTTGGACAAGCAAAGAAAAGTATCTCGGCTGTCGGGCCGAGACCCGACGTCAAAACAATCCGTCGCGATAGCGACACATAACAAAGATTTAAATGCTGGGTTATTCAACCTAGCTAGGCTAATGATGACGCTGGAGCGTCAAAAGCTGCGTTCCCACGCCGGAGCGTGGGAAAGATTAGGTTCGGAATTATTTAAAAAAACTTAGGTGACCATACGTATGCTCAGCATAAAAAATCTCCACGTAACCATCAACGACAAACCCATACTAAAAGGCCTAACCCTGGACATAAACCCAGGTGAAGTTCACGCCATCATGGGCCCTAACGGCGCCGGCAAGAGCACCTTGTCGCATGTGTTGTCTGGTAAAGCCGGTTACACGGTCACTGAAGGTAGTGTGACCTATAACGGTAAAGACCTCTTGGAATTGGCTCCGGAAATCCGCGCCCGTGAAGGGGTGTTTCTGGCCTTTCAATACCCGGTGGAAATTCCCGGTGTCAGCAATATCTATTTGTTGAAAGCGGCGCTGAATGCCATGCGCAAACATCAGGGTTTGCCGGAAGTGGATGCGATGGATTTTCTGACCATTGTGAAAAGTAAGGTCAAGCTGCTGCAGATGGACGAAAAATTCTTATACCGAGCGGTTAACGAAGGCTTTTCCGGCGGGGAGAAGAAACGTAACGAGATTTTGCAGGCGGCCATATTGGAGCCCAAGCTTTGCATCCTCGACGAAACCGATTCCGGTTTGGATATCGACGCGCTGCGTATCGTCTCCGAAGGCGTGAACTCCTTGCGTAACCCCGAGCGTTCATTCTTGATGATCACCCATTACCAACGTCTGCTGGACTACATCAAGCCCGACGTGGTGCATGTGTTGGCCGACGGCAAGATTGTTAAATCCGGTGGGCCGGAACTGGCGCTGGAGTTGGAAGAACGCGGTTATAGCTGGCTGGAAGGGCAAGCGGCATGAGCGGCGCAGCGTATTTAACGGAATATTCCCGCTTGGCGGCGAGCTTGCCGGGGCTGGATTTGCCTTGGCTGCAAGGCTTTAGAAAAGAGGCCTTGCAGGCTTTTGGCGTCAGCGGCTTTCCTGGCAATCGAGAGGAAGAGTGGCGTTACACCAATTTGTCGGCGCTGAATAAAACCCTGTTTGCTCCCAGCGCCAGCCAGACAGTCGATGAAGACTGGTTGAATCAGTACCGATTGGATGACACAGCGACTGTGGTAGTGGTCAACGGTCAGTTTTCCGAGTCCTTGTCGCGCCTGCAAGACTTGTCAGACAAAGTGTCTGTTTCCAGTCTTAAACAGGCTTTGCAAGACCGTCCGGCATGGTTGGAAAGCCGATTGGGTCAAGCCGTCACTAGCACTGAACATAATCTAGTGGCGTTCAATAATGCCTGGTTCGCCGACGGTGTGGTGATCGAAGTGGGGCCTAAGCAGCAATTGGAAAAGCCTCTGCAGATTCTGCACGTGGTTACCCAAGCCGATGCGCTGGCAGCAACACGGAATTTGTTTGTCCTGAATGAGCAAGCCGAAGCGGAAATTATCGAAACCTATGTCGGCAGCGTCGATAGCTATTTCACCGCCTCCGTCAGTGAATGCCTGTTGGGCAACAATGCCGGTTTGACGCTTTACAAAGTCCAGCTTGAAAGCGAAAAAGCCCAGCATTTTGGTGGCACTTACGTTAAGCAGGCCCGAGATAGCCGCTTTAATCATCATAATTTTGCTTTGGGTAGCGGTTTAGCGCGCAGCGATATTCATAGCGATTTGGATACCGCAGCGGAATGTTCTTTGAACGGTTTGTTCGTGGCCAATAAACGCCAACATATCGATAATCACACCCGCATCAACCATCTAAAGCCGCACGGTATTAGTCGCGAGTTTTACAAAGGCGTATTGGATAACAAGGCGCGCGGGGTGTTTCAAGGTCGGGTGGTCGTGGCGGAGGATGCCCAGCAGACCGATTCGGAAATGAATAATCGCAACCTACTGTTATCGGCGGACGCGGAAGTAGACACCAAGCCGCAGTTGGAGATTTATGCCGACGACGTAAAGTGTTCGCACGGAGTGACGGTAGGGCAGTTGGAAGAAAAATCGGTGTTTTATCTGCAATCACGAGGGCTGGATGAAGAGGCGGCCAGAAACATTCTGACCTTTGCGTTTGCCAATGAGATGGTGGATAAGGTTGAGAACGCCGAATTAAAAGCCTTGCTGTTGAAAGAGTTGTTGGAGCGGTTTCCGGCGATCAGTTTATAAGATCGAAGCGATAGAGACTTGAAGCGCCGGTAAAGCCACGAGATTGATGCTATCGGCTTTTGTCACTACGGATTTATCCAGATAGTCGCCGTCCTGCGGTTGTCGATAAACCTCTAGGCAGTGGTCGATCAGGTTAACGATCCAGTATTCCGGGATGTTGTGACCGGCGTAGAGGCGCAGTTTTTGGGTACGGTCGAAGCGCAGGGTGCTGTCGGAGACTTCGACCAACAGCAGCACGTCCGAGGCTGCGGGATGGCGAGTCGTGTAGTCGTCGGTATCAGGCTTTACCAAGACTAAATCAGGTTCGGGTTCGGATAGATCGCCAAGTTGGATGGGGTTTTGAGACCGAATCGAAACGGTGTCATCCAACAAACGGAAGAAGTAACGAGTTAACCGGGTAACATGTCCTGCATGATTAAATCCTATCGGCGCCATGTGTAAGATTTCTCCTTCGATGAGTTCCATACGGGTTTCCGGCGGGAAAATCCCGGCTTCCCCCATGCGGTGCCACTCGGCGATGTCGGTAAGGTGTTTTTGCGGAAAGACAGCGACCATAGTTTTATCCATTTATCGAATCGACTATCTCGATTCTAGTGTTTACTAAAGACGAAATCAATTAAACCAAACAGTTAGCGATGAGCATATTTCCAGTAAAACAAATCCGCGCCGATTTCCCTATCCTCGGCGAAACCATCCGTAACAAGCCTTTGGTTTATTTGGATAACGCCGCCAGTTGCCAGAAGCCGCAAGCGGTGATCGACAGTATCGTGTACACCTATAGCCACGAATACGCCAACATCCATCGTGGTGTGCACACTTTAAGCGTGCGGGCTACGGACAAGTTTGAAGGCGCGCGGGAAAAGGTTAGAGCGTTTATCAATGCTGCCAGCACCAAAGAGATTATCTTCGTGCGCGGTGCGACCGAGGCGATAAACCTGGTCGCGCAGAGTTACGGCAAATCGCAACTGCAAGCCGGCGATGAAATCGTGATTAGCGCGATGGAGCATCACGCCAATATCGTGCCTTGGCAAATGCTTTGCCAGCAGATGGGGGCGGTATTGAAGGTAGCGCCTATGAATCAGCAAGGCGAGTTGCTGTTCGACGAGTTTGAGCAATTGTTGAACGCCAAAACCAAATTGGTCGCTATCACTCAGATGTCCAACGCCTTGGGTACGATCAATCCGGTGGAAAAAATTATAGCTGCCGCCCACGCTAAAGGCATTCCGGTGTTGCTGGACGGCGCGCAAGCGATTCCGCATATGGCGGTGGATGTACAAGCCTTGGATTGCGACTTTTATGTGTTTTCCGGGCACAAACTTTATGGACCGTCCGGCACCGGTGTGCTGTATGGAAAGCAAGCTTTGCTGGAAGCTATGCCGCCTTATCAGGGTGGAGGTGACATGATTCGGCAGGTGACTTTTGAAAAAACCGAGTACGCCGGCCTGCCGCATAAATTCGAAGCGGGCACCCCGGCCATTGCCGAAATCATTGGCTTGGGCGCGGCGATTGATTACATCAATGCCATTGGCATGGATAAGGTCGCCGCTTACGAAGCAGAGTTGTTGGATTACGCTACTCAGCAAGCCGAGCAGATTAAAGGCCTGAACATCATAGGACAGGCGGCGCACAAGGGTGGCATCTTGTCGTTTACCCTGGATCGGATTCATCCGCACGACATCGGCACCATGCTGGACAGTTTGGGCATCGCAATTCGCGCCGGTCACCACTGCGCCATGCCGGTGATGGACTTTTACGGCGTACCCGCCACGGCGCGGGCTTCGTTTGCCATGTACAATACCCGTCAAGAAATCGATGTGTTGATGCAAGGCATCAAATCCTTAATAGAGGTGTTTGGCTAATGTTTGAAGATTTACGCGATCTATACCAAGAGGTCATATTCGACCACAACCGTAATCCCCGTAATTTTCGGGTGATGGAAAATGCCAATCGCCAAGTGGAAGGTTTCAATCCTTTGTGCGGCGATAGGCTGACGCTGTTTTTGAAAATTGACGATCACGTGATTAGCGACGCCAGTTTCCAAGGCTCCGGTTGCGCGATTTCCACGGCTTCCGTGTCATTAATGACTGAAATCGTCAAAGGTAAAACTGAAACCGAGGCCGACACTTTGTTCAAGCAGTTTCATGAAATGACGACGGGTAAAACTGAAGATATTAACCTAGAAGCCATCGGCAAACTGGCCGTGTTGGCTGGGGTGCGCGAATATCCGGCCCGGGTGAAATGCGCCACGCTGGCTTGGCATACCTTAGATGCTGCTTTGAAAAACGAAGCCCAGTCAATTTCCACCGAGTAATTTATCGCTCGTGGTGGTGTTCTCGGACAAGGGGGCGGTGGTCTATGCCGATGACTCGGTGTTATCCGCCAGTCAGGCGTTATCCGAGCGCTTGGCTTGGCCCTTGCTGGCTTTGTCAGAGCTACCTACCGAATTCCTGCAAGGGTGTTTTCTTTGTTATCGTGACGGCTGCCTAAAACTGCTGGATAAGCAAACCTTGAAAAAAGGCGGCTTGATAGTCGAAATCGATCCGCGTCCCGGCGAGCAACATTCCTATCCAGCCCCCAAAAAAGATTTGTTGGCGCAGGCCGTTGGCAAGAAAACCAAAACCATTATCGACGCCACAACGGGATGGGCACAGGACAGCTTGGCCTTGTTTCGCATGGGTTATGAAGTGCAGTGCATTGAGCGCTCGCCGATTATGGCCGAGTTGATCAAGGATGGTTTTCAGCGTCTGGCGCAAAAAGACTGGATGAAGAATCGTCAATTGCAAGCGCCCACGCTGATGGTCGGTAACGCCATCGAATTACTGGGCGGTTTATCGGAAGCACCGGATTGTATTTATCTGGACCCGATGTTTCCTACTAAGCGTAAACAAACCGCTGCGACGCGAAAATCGATGGCGATACTGCGGGATATTTTAGGTGATGACCTGGACAGGGCGGACTTATTCGCTGCCGCCTGGCAGGCGACCGCTAAGCGCGTGGTGGTGAAAAGTCCCGATTACGCGGAACCCTTAGGCGGCAAACCCAGCGAAAGCTATCAGGGCAAATTGCTCCGATACGACGTTTATCTGAAATGAATTGGCAGTAAAACTTAAACCCAAACGAGGCAAGCATGAGCGATTGGATTGATGTGGTAGCTGAATCGGCGCTGGCAAATGGCGAACATGTGTTGGTTGATGTCGACGGTACCGATGTGGCAATTTTTAAAATCGATGATCAATTTTACGCGATTGAAGACGTGTGCACCCATGATGGTGCTGAAATCGCTAGCGGCGAGCTGGATGGCGATGAAATTGTCTGTCCGCGTCACGGGGCGCGGTTTTGCGTTAAAACTGGCGCCGTCAAATGCGCGCCGGCTTATGAAGATGTTGCCACCTTTCCGGTACGGATCGTCGACGGCAGAATTCAAGTAGCCGACCCAAATTAACCTGCGTGACCAGCGAAAGATAAACGGCGAAAAATCCCAGTCGGCGTTAGAATCGCCGGTCATTTGCTTAAACCGTACTCACTTCCCCGCATAATCATGGAACACTTCATCTGGAATATTGACCCCATTCTTGTCGATTTCGGCTTTCTGAAAATTCGCTGGTACGGCTTGATGTTCGCATCCGGCTTTGTCGGCAGTTTTTTGACCATGCAATGGATTTATCAGCGCGAAGGCAAAAATATCGAAGAGCTTGATACGCTGCTTTGGTATATGGTGATCGCGACCATCGTCGGTGCGCGTCTAGGGCATACCCTGCTTTACGATCCCGCCTACTATTTATCGCACCCCTTAAAGATTCTGGCAGTCTGGGAAGGTGGATTAGCAAGTCACGGCGCCACACTGGGTATCATCCTGGCCTTGTATTTGTATCGGCGCAAATACGGCGACAGTTATTTTTGGTTGTTGGATAGAGTCAGTATTCCCACCGCCTTGGCCGGCGCACTAATCCGCATCGGTAATTTCTTTAATTCGGAGATTCTAGGTATTCCTACGGATTTGCCGTGGGGCGTGGTGTTTTCGCGGATCAATCCGTTGCCTAGGCATCCAGTGCAGCTTTATGAAGCGGTTTGTTACCTGATGATTTATCTGATTTCGCTGGCGATTTACAAAAAGCAGGCTGATAAGCCAGGGTTCGTGTTCGGTTGTTTCATCAGCATGCTGTTCACTGTGCGCTTTTTCCTGGAATACTTCAAAACCGAGCAAGCCATGTACGATACGGGTGTGATGTTTACTACCGGCCAATTGCTTAGCGTGCCGTTTGTGTTGGCGGGCATTGGCTGCATCGTTTGGTCGTTAAAAAACCGTCAGCCCAACCCAGTGGCGTAATCGTTTATAATCCACAGTTTTTTGAATGCGCCGGGCATAGGTCGGCGTCTCGTGCCCCGTGTGGGTATTGGCTTGGGTTTTGAGGTTCATGCAAGAAATTAATCCGATTAAATACAAGATAGCCGACCTCCGTGAACGGAGCGCCGGCCTGAAAGTCTATCTTGATTTTGAGAACAAAAGCGAGCGTCTGGTGGAAGTGCTGCGCGAGTTGGAAGATCCGGCTATCTGGAATAAACCGGAGCAAGCGCAAGCCATGGGTAAGGAGCGGGCCATGCTGGAAGGTATCGTCAACACCATCCTGGAATTGGAACAAGGTCTATCCGACGCCGAGGAGTTGCTTTTAATGGCGGTGGAAGAAGAAGACGAGGAGACCGTCGATACCGTGGCCGCCGATCTTGAAGAGTACGAAAAGAAAGTAGCGGCTTTGGAGTTTCAACGGATGTTCTCCGGCGAGATGGACGCCAACAATGCCTTCCTGGACGTTCAATCCGGCTCAGGCGGTACTGAAGCACAGGATTGGGCATCGATGATCGAACGCATGTATTTGCGTTGGGGCGAGGCGAAAGGTTTTAAAACCGAATTAATCGAAGAATCGCCGGGCGATGTGGCAGGCATCAAAAGCGCTACGATCAAATTTGAAGGCCCGTATGCCTTTGGTTGGTTGCGAACCGAAACCGGCGTGCATCGTTTGGTCAGAAAATCGCCGTTTGATTCCGGCAACCGCCGGCATACCTCATTTGCCTCGGTCTTCGTGTCGCCGGAAATTGACGATGACATCGAAGTGGACATCAACCCAGCCGATTTGCGCATCGACGTATACCGGGCCAGCGGCGCCGGCGGTCAGCACGTCAATAGAACGGAATCGGCGGTGCGGATTACGCATGGTCCCAGCGGCATAGTCACCCAATGCCAAAGCGACCGTTCGCAGCATAAGAACAAAGACACCGCCATGAAGCAGTTGAAAGCAAAGCTGTATGAGATGGAAATGCTGAAACGCAGCGAAGGTTTGCAAGCGATTGAAGACTCTAAATCCGACATCGGTTGGGGCAGCCAGATTCGTTCCTACGTGTTAGATCAATCCCGTATCAAAGATCTGCGTACTAACGTCGAAACCGGCAATACTCAGGCCGTTTTGGACGGGGCGCTGGATCAGTTTATCGAGGCTAGTTTGAAGAGTGGGCTGTAAATTACCCGCGTATGAGAAAGAGACTGTGAGGTCGACATGAAAAATTTTGATCGTATCACCTTCAACCCGGCTGTCATGGGTGGAAAACCTTGCTTGCGGGGGCTTCGAGTTACTGCCGGTACTATTGTCGGTCTGATAGCCAGCGGTTATACCTTTAAAGATGTCCTCGATCTATACCCGTATTTAGAAGCGGAAGATATAACCGAAGCTTTACGTTATGCTGCTTGGCGATCAGAAGAAGTTGAGTTGCCGCTTGTGGCGGCATGAAGGTTTTATTAGATATGAATCTTTCGCCAGCTTGGGTGCCACTGCTGGTGGAGGCTGGTTTCGACGCCGTGCACTGGATTGAAGTGGGAGCAGTTGATGCTTTAGACACGGAATTATTTGACTGGGCGCGTTCTCAGAATGCTATCGTTTTTACACACGATCTCGATTTTGGCACTTTACTGGCCTTGACCAATGCTGAATCCCCCAGCGTTTTTCAAATACGTACGCATGATGTTTCACCTAATGTTCTCGGATTGCGAGCAATTGGCCTATTGCGTCGCTTTGAAGGAGAGCTAAGCGACGGGGCGCTGATCGTTGCCGATGAACTGCGCGAGAGGGTACGTTTGTTGCCATTAGCGAGATAGTTAGTATCGTTAATTGATTTTCGGCAAGGCCCATCATCAACTTGAATTCCATAAACCCGATCCATATTTGATTTTATCGATTACCAAAATGTCAGAACTCGAACACGACGAACAAGAACAGATCAAACAACGCCGCGAAAAACTTAACGCCTTGCGTGAAGAAGGCATCGCATTCCCGACTGATTTCCGTCGGAATGTAGTAGCCGGTGAATTGCTAGCCGAATACGGCGACAAAACCGAAGAAGAACTGTTGGCCGAGCCGATTCGGGTGAAGATTGCCGGACGGATGATGACGCGGCGGATCATGGGCAAGGCCAGCTTCTGTCATTTGCAGGATATGTCCGGGCAAATTCAAGTTTACGTGGCCCGCGATAATCTGCCTGAAGGCGTATACAACGACCAGTTTAAAAAATGGGACATTGGCGATATCGTTGGTGCCGAGGGCACCTTGTTTAAAACCAAGGTCGGTGAGTTGAGCGTCAGACTGGACGATATTCGTTTGCTAACCAAAGCCTTGCGGCCCTTGCCGGAAAAATTCCACGGCATCGCCGATCAAGAAATCAAATATCGCCAGCGCTATTTGGACTTGATCATGAGCGACGAGACGCGCAAGACCTTTTTGATGCGCTCCAAGATTGTTAATTACATTCGCGAGTTTCTGATTGCGCGTGACTTCCTGGAAGTGGAAACACCGATGATGCAAGTCATCCCCGGTGGCGCGACCGCTCGTCCGTTTACTACCTTCCATAACGCGCTAGATATGGAGCTTTATCTTCGTATCGCGCCAGAGCTATATCTAAAGCGGCTGGTGGTGGGCGGTTTCGAGCGAGTGTTCGAGATCAACCGCAATTTCCGCAATGAAGGTTTGTCCACCCGGCATAACCCCGAATTCACGATGATGGAGTTCTACCAAGCCTACGCCGAATACGGTGATTTGATGGATTTGACCGAAGCGATGTTAAAAGGCATAGCCGAAGATGTGGTGGGTAGCTCGGTGATCGAGTATCAAGGCGATCAGTACGATTTTGGTAAGCCGTTTGTGCGAATGACAGTATTAGAGTCTATCCTGCATTTCAATCCGGAATTAACGCTGGCGGATTTGACAACGCGTGAATCCGCCGTAAAAGTTGCCGAGAGTCTGAAAATTCCGGTCAAGGCTAGCTACGGTCTGGGCAAAGTACAGATCGAAATTTTCGAGAAAACCGTCGAGAGTCGTCTGATGAATCCGACTTTCATTACCGCTTACCCGGTCGAAGTCTCGCCATTGGCACGCCGTAATGACAACGATCCGCATGTGACTGATCGCTTTGAGTTTTTCGTCGGCGGCCGTGAAATAGCCAACGGCTTTACCGAGTTGAACGACGCCGAGGATCAAGCCGAACGCTTTCAGAAACAAGTTGAAGAAAAAGAAGCCGGTGACAACGAGGCCATGCATTTCGATGCCGACTACATAACCGCGCTGGAACACGGTATGCCGCCAACAGCGGGCGAGGGCATCGGTATCGACCGTTTGGTAATGCTGTTCACCAACTCACCGAGCATTCGCGACGTACTGCTGTTTCCGCATATGCGTCCCAAAAACTGATCGCGCATTCAGACGTCTATTCCGTATTATCGCTATTGGATCTAAGAGAAAATTATGAGCGTTGAAGCCAAAGAATTTAAAAATGCCCTTAAATTATGGGCGAGCGGTGTGACGGTGGTTACGACTCAGGGGCGTGACAATCAGCCTAGAGGCATGACCGCGACCGCGTTTAGCAGCGTGTCCCTGGATCCGCCGCAAATTCTGGTCTGTCTGAATCAAGCGACTGATACCGGCGCTGCCTTGCTGGAAAGCCGCCGCTTTGCAGTGAACATTCTGAATAGTGCACAAGAAGACGTTTCCAATCAATTTGCCGGCAGTACCACCCAAGAACAGCGCTTTGCCAGTATCGCCTGGCAAGCGGGTGACAACGGTGCGCCGATTTTGAGCGAAGCCCTGGCGGTACTGGAGTGCCGGGTAGTGCAGCAAGTTCAGGCCGGTAGCCACTGGGTGATTATTGGTGAAGTCGATAGTGTGGTTTGCCGGGAAGGGGATCCATTACTGTATTACCATTCTGCGTATCGCACGGTTGCTATACAAGGCTAAAGATTTACTGTCGTTGGCTACGTCTATACGCTCCGACAATTGTTGTATTTGCTACAAATGCCGCATAAATTGTAGGTGAATAGCTGTCGTTTTTGGCGACACTTTTTTGGTAATACCTTGAACTGCAAACGAAATAACGGCTTTTAAAAAAACTGGCCGTTATTTTGCTTAGATAACTTTGAGTTTTATCCAACCTTCAGAGTTATCACGGAGTTATCAATGTCAATTAAGGTCATCAAAGAATTTTCTGAAAAAGCCAAAGGCGATGAGGGGCTGAAAGAAAAACTGAAAGCCTGCGTCAAAATTAAGGAAATGCTGTTATTGGCTAAGGAAAGCGGGTTCGAAATCGAAGAAGACGAACTGTATCCACCCAACGAACCACAATTTGTTGAAGAGCAGCTTTCAGAAAAACTGGCTAAAGCGCTACTAAGAGTTTAACGATTGAGCGCCATCCCGCCGCCCGGTGGGATGGCAGCCTGCTATCGGCATAGCGTAAAACGATAGCCGGTAAATTCTAAAAACGACTCGACAACGGTAAACTAGGCGTTTGCTGCTATCGAGGAGTTTTCAAATATGTTCAATGCTGTCAATAGTCCCCAACTGATGGGGATACTCAACGTCACTCCCGATAGTTTTTCCGATGGCGGTAAATTTACCGGCGTGGCTGCAGCCATAGCCCAAGCTGAAAAAATGATAGCCGAGGGTGCCGACATTATCGATGTTGGCGGCGAGTCGACTCGGCCTGGTTCCGATCCTGTTGCCGCGGACGAGCAAATTCGCCGGGTGGTGCCGGTGATTACTGCGATCCGTGCGAGCTATCCTCAAGTGCAAATCAGTATAGATACCACATTAAGCCAGGTTGCTTCAGCAGCGGTGGTGGCGGGGGCGAGTATTATCAACGACGTCTCGGCCGGTCAAGGTGATCCCAATATGTTGGCTTATGCAGCAACAGCCCAAGTCCCCATAATCCTCATGCATATGCAGGGTACGCCGAAAACCATGCAGGACCAGCCGTATTACGACGATGTACTAGCCGATGTGACCGCCGTGTTGCAACAGCGTATCGCCGAAGCGTTGGCGGCTGGAGTATTGGCAGAAAATATCGCTATAGATCCCGGCATTGGTTTTGGCAAAGGTAAGCAAGACAATATCGATCTTTTGGCGCATTTGCGCAGTTTTGTCGATTTGGGTTACCCGGTGTTGCTGGGCACCAGCCGCAAGCGTTTCATGGGCAGTATCTGCAATGTCAGCGAACCTGCCGAATTAGTCACTGCGACGGCGGTAACCACTGCGTTGGGCGTGATGGCGGGGGTGCAGATGTTTCGGGTGCATGATGTCAAAGCCAATCGTCAGGCTGCGGATGTGGCGTGGGCTATCAAGCAGGCGCAGTGACCGATCTACATCCGCGTCTGCAGGCTTTGCAGCGCAGTTTGGCCGCAGCGCCGCTGACCAAGATTAACGACCCGGAATTAGCAGACCGGCAGTTGGAATTGTGGATCAAGCGCGACGACTTGCTGCATCCGATTATCTCCGGCAATAAATGGCGCAAACTCAAATATACCCTCAATCATGCCTTATATGCTGGCGCCGATTGCATCGTCAGCATGGGCGGAGCCTATTCGAATCACCTACATGCCCTGGCTTTTAGCGGTAAAGCTTTGGGATTGAAAACCATAGGCTATATTCGTGGCGAGCGGCCCGCGCAACTCAACGCTACGCTGCATGATCTGCTTGACTGGGGCATGGAGCTGCGTTTTGTGTCACGTAGCCACTATCGTCAGTTGCGTGGCTATCAAGGCCACGACAGTTTACCGGAACTCCAGCCCGGCCAATATTGGTTGCCGGAAGGTGGAGCCACATACTTGGCTTTGCAAGGCGTTGCCGAGCTGGTCGATGAAATCGAAATCGATTTCGACATACTGGCCGTAGCATGCGGTACCGGCACCACTCTAGCAGGCTTGCTGGCCTCGCCGTTAGCTCAACACGCTATCGGCGTAGCCGCGATGAAGGGTGGCGACTTTCTAATTAACGATGTTGAGCAATTACTGGAAATGCAGGGAATGTCCAGTCACGCAGACCGGCGAATTCTAGTGGATTACCATTTCGGCGGTTTCGCCAAAACAACGCCGACCTTGCTGGCGTTTATGCAGGATTTTCAGCAGCGGCACGGCATCGAATTGGAGCCAATCTACACCGGAAAATTGCTGTTTGCGCTCTACGATTTAATCCGGCGGGACTATTTCCCCGCCGGGCAGCGGATAGTAGCAATCCACACCGGCGGTTTGCAAGGCAAGCGCAAGTAGTATTCCCGGTTAAAAATCAGATAGATATTGAGTCATTACTCAAAATGGTGATAATAGCCGCTGCCTAAAAATAATAAAAAGGTGGCACCGTGGTTGCGCAGATCATTTCATTCCCCGAGCAAAAAAGTAGCAATAAACTGGCGGTGTCTTTCCGCTTTTTACTGAGTTTGTATGCCATTGTGCCGCTGTGTTTAGTGGTGCTTTGGTTAGACAAATTCGGCTTTAATTTCGCGCTACGCAATGTGCTGCCCAGTAGCCCAACGCATTTTTTGCTGTTTCAAATTTTGTTCGGTACCCCGCATATTATCGCCAGCAATCTATTGTTGGTTAGCCACCAAGACTATCTGCAAGCCTTTAAAAGCAAATTAATCGCCATGACCTTGTTCATCATGGTTTTTTTCGGCATCGGCAGTTTGTTTATTCCTTACCGCACGCTTTACATCATTACCGCCTGCTGGACGGTGTATCACGTCTTGAAGCAGCAGCACGGTATCGCCAAAGCAGTATGTCGCTTGCCGAGTTGGGCGTTTTATCTGCAATTGTGGCTCAGCGTCAGCGCCGGGATTTTTATTTATATGGGGATATTTCTAAAAAATAGCCTGGAGCCGGCGCAAGCGACGCTGGTATTGCAGGTTGCTAGCGTTCTGACCGTGGGATTGTTGATTAGCACCTTGGCGTGTCAACGTTATGTACCCAGCCGGTTTGGGCTTTATTTTCTATGGGCCAACACTGTGCTGGTCGCCAGCAGTTGGTATGTTTACAGCCAGCAGTATTATTTTCTGGCGATCTTGATGCCGCGCTTGGTGCACGATATTACCGCTTACAGTTTCTACGTCACTCACGATGTGAATCGTCACGGCGAACAGCCGCAGAACAACTTGTTCCGGGCGGCAACGGCGATTCGATTACCGATTTGGCTGGTATTGCCGTTGTTATCGTTTGTTTTGACCTATCTGTTGCAAGCTTATGGCGATGATTTGGTCAATCTATTGCTGCAAACCCTGTTTTCGACGCAAATTTACAAAGCCGTCACCTTGGGTTTTTTGGGGTATTTGGCGCTGATGCATTATTACACCGAGGCCTTTGTGTGGGCGGCAGGCTCGCCGCTAAGGCGCTATATCCGCTTTAGCGGCGTCTAATGGCTTAATTCGGCAATGTATACCCAACTTTAATGGTGACTTGCCAATGGGCGACCTTGCTATTGTCGATATGACCGCGGGTTTCCACTACTTCAAACCAACGCATTGTTTGGATAGTTTCACCTGCTTTGGCGACAGCGTTCTCGATGGCTTGCTGAATGCCGAGGCTGGATGAGCCGGTCAGTTCGATTTTTTGATAAACATGTTCTGGCATCAGATTTACTCCGGTTGGTTGAATAAGGCTTGGTAGGCACGCGCAGCGCTTTCCGGTTCATGGTCGAATATGCCGCCTATTACAGCTAATAAGTCTGCGCCCGCTGCCAACAACTGTCCACCGTTTTCCGGCAGAATCCCGCCGATAGCGACTATGGGCACATCTATCGATTGTTTGGCGCGTTGCAGACTGACAATCTCGGCGGGTGCGGCCAACGGTTTCGATCCGGACGGGAAGAAGCGGCCGAATGCGACGTAATCCGCGCCGGCTGCGGCCACGCTCTGCGCTTTTGCCACGTCGTTATAACACGATACACCAATGATGGCGTTCGGGCCCAGCACACGCCTTGCTTCGGAAATATCGCCGTCGTCGCGGCCCAGATGAACGCCGTCGGCACCGACCGCCAATGCCAGTTCGATACTATCGTTGATTAACAGCGGAGCATCGTAGGCATGGCAAACTTCCAACAAACGACTCGCTAGTTGCGGCGCGTCCAGCGGATTTTTATCGCGGTATTGAATCACTGTTGCGCCGCCGCGCAAGGCAGCCTTTACGTCTTTCACCACTTGGGCAATAGTTTTGTTTTCCGGTTGGGTGATGGCGTACAGACCGTGGCGCGGAAATTTCATGCTTCCACCCAAAATAGCCGATCCGGATTGTATTGACCTTGACCGGGACGATAGGCGGCGGCCAGCGACTGCCAGGTAAATTCCTGGGCTTCGCTGACAGCGGTAAACACGTCCAGGCCTTGCGCCAGCAGCGCGGCGCAGGCGCTGGCCAGCGTGCAGCCCGAGCCATGATAGCTGTGCGGCAAGCGTTCCCAGTTAAAGGTTTCATGCAGATCATCGGGCATGTATAAGCGGTTGTGTACCAGCTCGGAGCTTTCGTGGGTGCCGGTGATCAGCACGTATTCGGCACCCTTCCTATGCAAGACGCGACCGCAGTCGGCTAGATCGGCTTGCCCTGACAGGCGGCGGGCTTCTTCGCTGTTGGGGGTTAATAAGGTGGTCAATGGCAGCAGCTGCTCGACTATCACGTCAATCAATTGCTCGCCGGCCAGTTCAGTGCCGCCGCCCGCCGCCAGCACTGGGTCCAGTACCACCGGTATGGCCGGATGTTCCCGCAAAATTTGCGCAATCACTTCAGCAACGCCGGCATCGCCGATCAGGCCGATTTTAAAGGCGGAGACTTGAAAATCGGCCAACAGCGTTTGCGCTTGACTGACAATATCTGCGGGCTGTTGTGGAATCAGCTTTTTGACGTTGCGGCTGTCTTGTTCGGTTAAGGCGGTGATGATGCTCGTTGCGTGACATTGATGGCCGATGATGGCTTCGATATCGGCTTGCACGCCGGCGCCCCCGCTAGGATCGTGGCCGGAAAAACACAGTACGACAGGGCGGTTGCGGCTCATGCGTCTGCTCCTTCCAGTAATTTTAGAAATTCCTGCTCGGTAATCACACCGACGCCTTTTTCGCGAGCGGCGTTGGTTTTGTTGGCGCCCACATTATCGCCGGCTACCAAATAATCGGTCTTCGCCGATACCGAGCTACCGACTTTGGCACCTTTGGCTTTGGCTTGCTTGCTCAAATCGTCGCGGCTGCCTGTGTGCAGGGTGCCGGTGAACACTAAGGTTTTGCCGGCTAGCGGATGGGCGTTGTCGGTAGCCTGGTTTTGCGTCGGGGTGAGATTAAAACCCAGTGACATCAGGCTGTCGAACAAGGGTTTGATCTTGGCAAAGCCTTCCGTGATGACCGCTGCGGTTTTCTCGGCAAAACCTTCGATAGCGACGATGTCGGCTTCGCTTAGATTGAAAATCTCCGCCAAGGTGTAATGCGCCAACAGTCGTTCGCAGTTGCCCAAGCCCATCCGAAACACGCCGAATGCGGATAGGAAGCGCCAGTCTTCTATGACTTCATTGCGGCTACGGACTAATTGATCAACTAGGTTTTGTGATTGCTTGGGACCAAAGCCCATGCTTTCGAATTCTGCGGCGGTTAAGGCGTAGATTTTGTCGACGCTTCGGATTTCGTTTTCGTAAAGCTTCTTGATGGTCGCAGCCCCGAAGCCGTCATTGTTTTTCAGAACCCGGAAGAAATGTTCCATGCTGTTGCTGATTTGCGCCGGGCATTCCAGGTTGTTCGGACAGATCAGGTAGTCGTTGTCCCAGATCAATTCGTGCCCGCAGCTAGGGCAGGCAGTGGGTACGGCGGGTACGGCCGGACGTAGCACTTCCTCGATTTTGGGGATGACCTCACCGGAGCGGGCCAAACGGATCAGCGCGCCGGCGCCTATGCCTTTATCCAATACCATTTTGTAATGATGGGCGGTGGCTCTGGATAATAACGCACCGCTAAGGCGCACCGGTTCCAGCTCGGCGACCGGGGTGATGCGGCCGGAGCGCGAGGTTTGCGGGGTGACGCCAATGACGGTGACTTCGGCGGTTTCCAGATTTTCTTTGTAAGCCAGTTGCCAGCGGTGATGGTGGCGGGTGGCGCCCATCGCTTGTTTGAGCTGCTCGTCGACGATTTCCAGAATCACGCCGTCGACGTCGTAATCCAGCTTATGCCAGATGTCTTTGATGATGGTTTCGAAGTTGTCGATCAGATCCTGCCAGACGCCGTTCCAGCAGGGCAGGATCGCAAACGGATAAAACACCGCCGCATGATCGGCGATGGCGCGTTCGGCGTGCTCGTCAAGTTCTTTTTCCTTGATGACGCTGGCCTGGAAGTTACGGGCGTTGTCAAAAAACTCGGCCAGATTGGCGTCGAAATAACTGCGGCTGACGACGATTTCGCCGGCGCCCAGGCCGCGTTGGCCTTGGTTAGCGACTTGTAAACCGCGCTCAAATACGCGAGTAATGTCTGTGCCTTTGCGGCCATCGCCGCGGGTATACAGCATCTGGCCGTCGTCGTAGGCCGCATAGCCATCGAGTTTGGGGGTGACTTTAAAAATCAGTTCGGCAAAGTTTTTATCCAGTTCCAACGCCGCCTTTTCGATGCGGCCGGCCCAGCGTTCCACCTCGTCGCGGCTGTAGGCTTTGTCGGTGGAGAGCATGATGGTCGGCAGATCGACGGTTTTGCCGGCGAATGCCGGTTCCGGCTCAACAGTGTGCAGCAGCGGATGTTCGGGCTGACGTTTTTTCAGTTCAGCCAAATACACAAAATCGTAATCGGCATCGCTGATAATCGGTTCGCCGCCACGATACAAGGCGTTGGCAATTTCCAGGAACGCGACTAATTCGTTGTCCGTGACGGTATTCAGCAGATCCGCTTGTTCGCACAATTCGCAAAAACGTTGCTCACCAATAGCGTTCGGATCGAGGGTGGTTTGCAAAAGAATGGCTTTTTGACTGTCGGTAAGCATGCCGGAGATAGATGTGTCGGGTAGGGCGGCGATTATAGAGGATAATATCGCAAAAAAAAGGCGGGAGAGAGAACTCGCCCGCCGAAGCATCTATCTTTCAAGAGGATCATGTCGACGGTAGGAAAACGCGTGACATGGGCTTAATATAAAGTTTTCTGCCGGACAAGCGTTGATCTAGGTCAATATTTATCGGGTTATTGAATGGCCTGTTCATCCACAGTATTGGTGGCGGGGTTGCAGGTTTTGCATAAGCCATGAATTTCGATGGTTTTACGCTGCGGTACGAAGCCGGCGTCGCCAAGCTCTTTGGACAGCGCGCTGAGTACCGAAGGTGCGGCGCGTTCCTGCACCGTATGGCACGCAGTGCAGATTAACAGTAGTTGATCGTGTTGGATGCCGGAGCAGTGGCAGCCGACGAATGCGTTTAAGCTCTCCACCCGATGAATCAGGCCTTGTTCCAACAAAAAGTCCAAAGCACGATAGACCGTCGACGGCTTTGCTGCGTCGTTTACCGGCCTGATTTGATCCAGCAAGTCGTATGCTTTAACCGCCTTATGACTGTTCCAGATCAGCTCCAAAATCTTGTGGCGAATAGGGGTCAGTTGCACACCGCGTGTTAAGCAAAGTTGTTCGGCTACACTTATCGCCTTGTGGATGCATACGTTATGGTCATGTTCGGGTGCCGGGAAGATTGCTTTGTCGGTCATTTTACAAAGGGTGATTAGGTTCATTCATTTTGTGGGCGCGGTAAGTTATAGTGCCAGCATAAACAACCCATTTCAAATCGGATTACCAAATAGAGTTTGAGTAATTTTAAGGCGCGCGCTTGAGCGCCATAGTATGGTTGTTTGGCGGTTTCTTGGCAGACTTTTGCGAAGCGGCTATAAGTATTTTTGAGGCAATAAATGAGAAGGATTACATTCCTGGTTTATGCAGTGCTATGGATTTTGTTGATTAGCCTGAACCTATACCAGCAAGTAACGGATACCAAACAGTACGCGCAAAAAATTGCCACGCGGCAGGCCGAGATGTTTTTCGATCACATCGTGTTGATCAGAAAATGGAATGCGTCGCACGGTGGCGTTTACGTTCCTATTACCGAAACTACTCAGCCTAATCCTTACCTGGATGTTCCGCAACGGGATGTCGAAACCACGGATGGCAAGCGCCTTACTTTGATCAATCCTGCCTATATGACTCGGCAACTCGCTGAAATGAGCGACGACTCGGGCATTGCCTTTCACATCACCGGTTTTAATCCGATTCGCCCGGAAAATCGGCCGGACCAATGGGAGTCTGAAGCGTTGTTGGCCTTTCAACAAGGTCAAAAAAGCGTGAGTAGTACCGGTACTATCAACGGGCAATCTTTTTATCGTTATATGGCGCCGCTTCATGTCGATCAGAGTTGCCTCGTTTGCCATCAGCGGCAAGGCTACAGAGAGGGGGATATTCGCGGCGGCATTAGTGTCAGTATTCCCAGCGCCAGTATCGATGCCTTTGTGAACGAGCGCCTGGAGCATCTGACGATCACTCATGCGATTGTGGCGTTCGTTGGTTTGATCGTGTTGCTGCTGTCATATTTGGCGCAAGCCAGACTGAGCCAGCGCCTGGATAAGGCCAAAAGCCGCATGCAACTGGCTTATCTGGATTCTTTGACGTTGCTACCCAATCGTCGTTACTACGATGCCTTTGTAAAAAGGGAATGGAAGCGGGCCTTGCGGCATAAATATCCCATCTCGATGATCATGATAGACATCGATTTCTTTAAGCTATATAACGACAATCTTGGACATATCGAAGGCGATCATTGCTTGCGGCAAGTGGCTAGAGCTTTGAAGCGTTTCTTTAGAAGGCCGGGCGATTTGATTGCCCGTTACGGCGGCGAAGAGTTTTGTGTAGTCGCGGCCTGTGATGCCGAGCAAATCATGGTGCTGGCGGAGATTCTGCGTAAAGCTGTCGAGAATATGCGTTTACCGCATCCGGCTTCTAAAGTTTCCGAATTTGTGACTATCAGTCTTGGCGTTGCCAGTATCGTACCGGGTGACGACCTGTCTTTCGAAAGTTTGCTACATGCGGCGGATCAGGCACTTTACGATGCCAAGGCCACCGGTAGAAACCGGGTTGGAAAAGGCCGGATTTGAACTGATGGGCCGGGGTTAACCGGCCCTTGCCATGCTGTGTATTTACGAGTGCTTTTCCAATAGTTTGGCATGAGCTGCCGCCAAGCGAGCGACCGGAATCCGCGGTGCCGAACACGATACGTAATTCAAGCCTAGGTCGTGAACGAATTTAATCGAACGCGGATGCCCGCCGTGCTCGCCGCAAATGCCGATTTTCAAATCCGGCCGTTGCTGACGACCCAGTTCCACGGCCATTTTCATCAGTTTGCCCAAACCCTCGACGTCCAAGGTTTCGAACGGATTGTCTTCCAGCAATCCGGATTCTTCGTACAGCGGCAGGAATTTGTTTTCGGCATCTTCGCGCGAGAACGAGAAGGTGGCCTGGGTTAAATCGTTGGTACCGAATGAGAAGAAGGCTGCTGTCACTGCCAGTCGGTCGGCACGGGTACAAGCCCGCACCGTTTCTATCATCGTGCCGAATTTGAAGTTGAGCTTGAGTTTGTATTGCGCTTCCACTTCGGCTTGAATCTCGTCGACATAGGTTTTCACGGTTTTCAATTCCTGCGCGGTAATTACTTGCGGCACCATGATTTCCGGCTCGACCGGAATCCGCTGTTTCACGCAAAGCGCCGCCGCTTCCAGAATCGAGCGTATTTGCATTTTATAAATTTCCGGATAGCTCATCCCCAATCGTACGCCGCGATGACCCAGCATTGGGTTGACTTCGTACAGCTCCAATACTTTGTCCAGCATCATTTGTTTTTTGCTGATCGCTTCCAAAATCACGTCTTCGTTCAGCATATTGAACGGTGCCGGCATTTCCGCCGGATGCGCCAGCGTATCCAGCGTGACGCGTTGGCCTTTGACGATAGTCAGATAGTGTTTCAGCGCGTCCAGCTCGTCGATCAATTGATGCTCGTTAGGCAAAAACTCGTGCATCGGCGGATCGAGCAAACGCACGGTAACCGGGTGCGGCGACATGGCTTCGAATAGCTGTTGGAAGTCGTCGCGCTGGATTGGGAACAGTTTGGCCAACGCGGCTTCGCGTTCTTCGGTGTTGTGCGCCAGAATCATATCCACTACCAGCGGCAAACGGTCGGCGGCATTGAACATGCGTTCGGTACGGCATAAGCCTACGCCTTTGGCACCGTAACTGACGGCCAATCTAGCGGTTTCCGGCGTATCGACATTGGCATGCACCCGCAAGCGAGCAATGCTGTCAGCCCAGCCCAGCAAGGTTTTTAGTTCCTCGGAGAAAGAGGGTGGAATAGTCGGAATGCGGCCCAAATAGATATTGCCGTTGCTGCCGTCGATGGTGATTAAATCGCCTTCTTTAATATGAATGTCGCCAACAATTGCCAAGCGGGCTCGCACATCGACTTTAATATCTTCGGCGCCAGCCACGCAGGCTTTACCCATGCCACGGGCCACCACGGCTGCGTGCGAGGTTTTGCCGCCACGGCTGGTCAAGATGCCTTGCGCGGCGAAAAAGCCATGAATGTCTTCTGGCTTGGTTTCTTCACGCAGCAGGATCAAATCTTGGCCGGTTTTGCCCAAACGCACGGCAGTATCGGCGTCGAATACGCAATGGCCGCAGGCAGCGCCGGGTGATGCCGGTAAGCCTTGGGCAATGGCTTTGACTTCGTGATTGGGGGCCAATTGCGGATGCAGCAATTGTTCCAACATGTCGGGGTTGATCCGCAGCAACGCTTGTTCCTTAGTAATCAGGCCTTCCGAAACCATGTCGATGGAGGTTTTGACCATCGCGGTCGCGTTCATTTTGCCGTTACGGGTTTGCAGGCAATACAACACGCCGCGTTCGATGGTGTATTCGTAGTCCTGTACCTCGTGATAATGCGCTTCCAGCTTATTGCGCAGCTCGACCAGTTGCCGGTATTGCTCCGGCATTTCCTTGGCCATTTCCTGCACCGGCTTAGGGGTGCGGATGCCGGCTACCACGTCTTCGCCTTGCGCATTCACCAAATATTCGCCGTACATCTCGTTGATGCCGGTGCCGGGGTTGCGGGTAAAGCCAACGCCGGTGGCGCAGTCGTCGCCCATATTCCCAAACACCATCGTGACGATATTAACCGCCGTGCCATTGGCAACGTCCGGTGTGATGTGAAACTCACGGCGGTAATCCACCGCGCGTCTACCCAGCCAGGAGTTGAATACCGCGCGAATGGCGATTTCTAGTTGCTGGTAAACGTCTTCCGGAAACGGCCGGCCGGTTTCTTCATGGACTACGGTCAGGAACAGTTCACTGATTTCCTGAAGCTGGTCGGCGGTCAATGCCACGTCCGCTTTGATGCCGGCGGCGCGCTTGACGTTGTTGAAATGCACATCGAACTTCTCGTCTTCGATGCCCAGCGCAACCTTGCCGAACAATTGAATGAAACGCCGATACGCATCGTAGGCAAAGCGCGGGTCATCGGTCATTTCGATCAAACCGGCCAGGGTTTGCTTGTTCAAGCCTAAGTTTAGAATGGTGTCCATCATGCCCGGCATCGAGATGGCCGAGCCGGAACGTACCGAAACCAGTAGCGGGTCGCTGGCGCCGCCAAACGATTTACCGCTCAGGCGTTCGATGTCGGCGATTTGCTGCCGAACTTCGTCCATTAAATCGCTGGGTAATTGCTTGTTTTCCAGGTAGGTCAGGCAGGTTTGCGTGGTGATGACAAAGCCAGGTGGCACGTTAAAGCCCATTTGTGTCATTTCGCAAAGGTTTGCGCCTTTGCCGCCCAGTAATGCCTTGTTTTTGCCGTCGCCCGTATTGAATGAATAGCTGTATTTTGGAGTCATTATGGCCTTGTCGAAGTGTTGAAGTTGGGTGATGGCTGAGTGAAACGCTTTGAGTACCTTGTTGGCGTCTCGGGATGCCGGGTATTGCGGTTAGAATACCCCACTTTTTACCTATTTTTTCGAGTCATTACAAGTTATGCGCCATGGATAAATTTGATGTCATCATCGTCGGAGCCGGCGCGTCCGGTTTAATGTGCGCTATCGAAGCAGGTAAACGCGGTCGGCGGGTGAAAATAGTGGAACACGCCAACAAGCCGGGCAAGAAAATTCTGATGTCCGGCGGCGGGCGGTGTAATTTCACCAACTACAGCATAGCGCCGGAAAATTACATTTCCAATAATCCGCATTTCTGCAAGTCTGCGCTTAGCCGCTTTACGCAATGGAATTTTTTAGGCTTTGTACAGCGCCACCAAATACCGTTTCACGAACGATTGCACGGGCAATTGTTTTGCGATAACAGTGCCAAGGACATTCTGGATGCGCTGTTGAAAGAATGCGGCCAAGCCGGCGTGACGCTGGAGTTAAATTGTCGGGTGGACCGATTAGAGAAACGCAGCGACGGCGACTTTTTGCTACACACCAGCAACGGCGTGATTTCTGCATCGGCCTTGGTAATTGCCAGCGGCGGCCTATCCATACCGAAAATGGGTGCCACGCCGTTTGGTTATAAAGTCGCTGAACAATTTGGCATCAAAGTCTGGCCGACCCGGGCAGGCTTGGTGCCGTTAACGCTGCAACCGGACGACTCACAACGCTTCACCCCGCTGACCGGCATCGCGGTGCCGTGTCGGGTTAGCAATCAACAACAGTCTTTCAAAGAAAACATTTTATTCACCCATCGCGGTCTGAGCGGTCCGGCCATCCTGCAAATTTCCTCGTATTGGCATCCCGGCGAAGCGCTGCATGTGGACTTATTGCCGGACATGGATTTGTCGGCGGAATTGAAAGAAAAACGGCGGCAAGGCAGCAAGTTAAAAATCCAAAATTTACTGGCTGAATACCTGCCGAAACGCTTGTTGCAAGCGTTATTGGACGAGCGGCAGCTAGATATTACCGTCGCCAATTGCGCCGACAAAGATCTGAATGCCATTGTGGAAAGTCTGCACAATTGGACGATTAAACCCAATGCCACCGAAGGCTATCGCACCGCCGAGGTAACCGTCGGCGGCGTCGATTGCGATGCAATTTCTTCGAAAACCATGCAGAGTTTGCAAGTGCCGGGGCTGTATTTTGTTGGGGAAGTGTTGGATGTCACCGGGTGGCTGAGGGGGTATAACTTTCAGTGGGCTTGGGCTTCGGGGTGGTGTGCGGGGCAGTATGTTTGATAGCTATCGTCTCTCCCGTGCAGGCGGGAGCCCAGTTGCTACACTAGATTCCCGTTTTCGCGGTAATTACAGCCATTGGGAATTTAAAGGCTGGGTTAATAAGAAGTGTCGCTGCCGCGACGGACTGTTTTGAAGTCGGTTCTCGGACCGACAGCCGAGATACTTTCTTTTGCTTGGCCAAAAGAAAGTATCCAAAGAAAAAGCCACCCGGATGCCGCTTTTATCCTGCGCGCCGAAGGCTTTGAACGGGGTTTTCCGAAGGGGCATCCCAGCCCCTGCGGAAAACGCGATGCATCCCTGCATCGCCCCTCACGGGCTGATCCGTCCAAACCCTTCGGTGCTCTGCGCGGCATAACGGGAGAAAACCCCGCTGCGAAATTCGAAACCGTCTAACATTTGCAAAGCCACGAAAGGCTGAGTAGATATAACCGCCTTTCCTTAGCTAGGGCAAATTAATCAGAGCAATTTAAGAATATTAATAAACATTGGAAAAATAATGAGCAATTACCTTAAGTCCGCGATCTCAAAAATTTATGGAGAAGATGATGATTTCATTTTATTAGGATTGACCGGTCAGACTGGTAGTGGATGTTCTACAGTGGCACGAATTTTAAGCAGTGAAAAAAGCAAAATTAAACATTCGCTATTTAGCGGTAGCTGTCCATCCTCAAATGAAAAAAGAAAAGAATTAATTGTAGGGAAGTTCTTTGAGAGTAATTGGGAGGCCTACCGAGTATTGCAAGTAAGGTCAATTATAACATTGACATTGGTCGATTGCGGCATTCATGATGCCATAATATATCTAAAGGGAAAAAGCATAGTCGATGATAAAGCATTGGACTTATTGAGAGAAAAATTAGAAGAAATTAAACAAGAAAAGGATTCTACTGTTAGCTTGTCTGATTTCTACACTATCAGGTTGCCTGAGTTATCAGATCAGATTAGGCCTATTTTAGGTGAAACCTCATTTGTAAGTATGTACCAAACTATTGGTACGAATATAAGAATGTCGGGTAGCCCAATCGAAGAGGGTATACAAGAAGGAAAGTTTTTTACCTTAGCGGGTGAGATAAATGATATAGCTCTTAAAATAAGGGATGAAGACAAAAAGTTTGGTCGAAAAACTCTACTAGTTATTGACGCAATTAGAAATCCACTTGAGGCAATATATTTCCAGGAAAGGTGGGCGTCTTTTTATTTGGTAGCCGTATCATGTTCAGATGAAGATAGAAGGCGGCGGCTAAGAAAGCTTGGATACAACGAGTCTGATGTTGATAAATTGGATAAACAAGAATATGTAAGAAGAAAGCTTGAAGATAAAGAGTCGTATTTTATACAAGATATACAATCATGTCTTGAAAGATCAGATCTTTACATAAGCAACCCAAATGAAAATAATTCGGTATCAGAATTTAGAACGCTTGCCAGTCAAGTAATTAAGTTTGCATCTTTAATGAAACGCCCGGGGTTGATTACTCCAACCGCTATTGAGAGATGTATGCAAATTGCGTATACGGCGAAATTGAATTCGGGTTGCATTTCTAGACAAGTAGGGGCGGTGGTAACAGATTCAAATTTTTCCATACATTCCGTTGGGTGGAATGATACACCTCATGGACAAGTGCCGTGTAATCTAAGAAATAGATTTAATTTACTGCAAGGTAAAGATCAGTTGGCATATAGTGAGTTTGAAAAAAATAATAATGAATATCTGGAGTTTTTCAGGGGAAAATCTGACAGATATGCTGAGATTGAAAATGAAGGTAGAAACGTCTCCTATTGTTTTAAATCGGAATACAACGAATTTAAAGGTGAAAAAAATAATCAAGTAAATACTAGATCACTTCATGCTGAAGAAAATGCGTTTCTTCAGATTTCCAAATATGGTGGAATGGGCGTTGAAGGGGGAAATCTGTTTACAACAGCTAGCCCATGTGTACTATGCTCAAAAAAGGCTTATCAATTAGGAATAAAAAATATATACTACATTGATCCTTATCCTGATATTGCTACCAGTCATATCCTTCAAGGGGGAGCTAATAATCCAAACTTAATATTGTTTTCTGGTGCAATTGGTAGAGCATTTCACTATTTATATACACCTATAGTTGCATACAAAGACGAGTTAAATACACTTGTTTGCGATTAATCTGCTCGGTGGATTCAAAAGAATCTTAGTGTCATAGGGTGTGCTGAACAGCGTGAAGCGCACCGATGGCGACAGACGCGCCTCGTTGCGATGGCAGATCCTGTATTGTTGGTAGCGACACTTAAGCGCTGGAACTATTTTACGCGGCTGTGCTTCAATGCCAATGAACAGTCAATTCAACTTCTCCAACAAAGCCGGCTTCACTTGTTCAAGCCAATCCAGAATCCGGGTTTTGGTCAGCTCGGGTTGGTTGTGGTGATCCAGCACCAAGCCGACAAATTTGCCATCGACTACCGAACTGGAATGGGTAAAGTGATAGCCATCCGTGCTCCAAGCGCCGGTCACCTCGGCACCATAAGACCGAACATGGTGATACAAATGAATCAAGGAGCTGGCAAAGCGCGCGTAGTATTTTTGCTGATTCCCCAAACCAAATAGCGCAACCCGTTTGCCGGACAAATCGGCCTCATCCAGACGGAACAAAAACTCTTCCCAGTTGCCTTCTTCGCTGCCGGTGGTTCTGCCGGGTATTTCGCCGACGCCGTAACTGGGCATGCCCAAAATCAAGGCTTTGTAACCAAGCAGTTCCGTTACTGTTGCTTGATTAACATTCACCGGCTCGCTGGCAATTTCGTCGCCCAAAACTCGGTACATGACCTGCGCCATCATCGCTGTCATACCTTTCTCGGTGCCGTAGAAAATTCCAATCTTGTTCATTGTTAAATCTCCATCGAATTGTCTACAAGCAGCAAAGCAAAATTTAAACCATCAGTAATCTTCGGTTCTGAGTTCTCGCTAAGTCGGTAACTTCAACGCTTTGCGGTAGACTGCCCAGTGGAAAGGGGCGAAACAGTGACTAACGTATTTGGTTATCTTTGTAACAATGAAACAGACACTCTGTCCTTTGCTTACAAAATCTGACAGAAATGTTGCAGTGTTTGGCTGATGCATAACGCTTTTTCTGAACCAAGCGGTGTTTTTATCAATCAGCCGAACAATGGCTTGAACCTTTCCGGGTAATAGGTGCTAATCGCTATGGGCTTAAGCTAAAGACAGATCATGGCATAAGCGGTTGGCCTAATCACATTCGCTGTGTGATAATCGAATTCAACTGCTAAGCTTCTGCTAACAGAAAACTGAGGAAACCATGTCAAACGATACTTTACTGGTCAGGCATAACGCCACCGGAAAAGAAGTTGAATATCCGTTGTTGAAGGGGTCTTTGGGTGCAGATACTGTCGATATTCGCTCTTTAAACAAAGATCTTGGGTGTTTTACTTACGATCCGGGCTTTATTGCCACGGCTGCTTGCAAAAGCAAAATTACATACATTGATGGCGATAACGGGATTTTGTTGTATCGCGGTTATCCCATCGAACAATTGGCGGAAAACTGCGAATTTACTGAAGTTGCCTATTTGCTGATGAACGGCGAACTGCCCAATGCCGTGCAGTTGCGCGACTTTAACGAGGAAATCAGCGATAGGGCCATCATCCACGAAGCCTTGCGCAAATTCTTTGATGGTTTCCATTACGATGCCCATCCTATGGCGATGCTGGTGGGTGTGGTGGGGTCCTTGTCGGCGTTTTATCACAGCGATTTGAACATTAAAGATCCCGCTAGCCGTATGATCTGTGCGACCCGGTTGATAGGCAAGATGCCGACGATTGCCGCAGCTTCATACCGGCATTCCATAGGTAGACCTTTTGTTTATCCCCGCATGGATCTGAGTTATTGTGAGAACTTCCTGAACATGATGTTCTCCCGTTCCTCGCAAAATTACATCGATCAGGAACATTACATCGATCCCAATCTGGTCCAAGCACTGAATCTGTTGTTTATTCTGCATGCCGACCACGAGCAAAACGCCAGTACCTCTACAGTGCGCATGGCAGGCAGTACCGGCGCCAATCCTTATGCCTGCGTGGCAGCCGGCATAGCGGCGTTGTGGGGACCGGCTCACGGCGGTGCCAACGAAGCGGTTTTGAATATGTTGGCCCAAATCGGTAGCGTCGAAAACGTACCCAAATATATCGCTAAAGCTAAGGATCACGACGACCCGTTCCGCTTGATGGGCTTTGGGCATCGGGTTTATAAAAACTTCGATCCCCGCGCTACCATCATTCGCAAAACCTGCTACGAGGTGTTGAGTAGAACCAACACCAGCGACCCCTTATTTGAACTGGCCTTGGCCTTGGAAGAATATGCGTTGAAAGACGAGTATTTTATCGAGAAAAAACTCTACCCCAATGTCGATTTCTATTCCGGCATTATCTACAAAGCCCTGCACATCCCCGTCGAAATGTTCACCGTGATGTTTGCAATAGCTCGAACCGCCGGCTGGATTTCACATTGGCTGGAGATGATGGAAGAGCCGGCGACGCCTATCAGCAGGCCGAGACAGTTATACGTCGGGCCGCCGCGCCGCGATTATACAGCTGTCAATAATCGCTAAATTATGCAGAAAATCGATATGAAGTCAGTACAAGGTACCACGCAAGATCCGCCTGAGAGCGCTAAGACCGAATCCGAGGAGACGCCGTCTGCGGAGCAAGATCCCGCCATTCCGACAGAAATTAATGGCCCGAAAGGGCCGGAGCCTACTCGCTTTGGCGATTGGGAGCGTAAAGGTCGTTGCGTCGATTTTTAATAACAAATTATTTTTCAACTTTAAATAACAGGGTAAATCATGTCAGCAAACAGACCACTTTCGCCCCATCTGCAAGTCTATCGATTGCCCTTAACCGGCCTGGTTTCAATCACCCATCGCATGACCGGGGTGTTTCTTTCCATGGGCTTGGTGCTATTTGTCTATGTGCTGTTTGTTATTGCCGCCGGCGAAGGCGCTTACGGTGCCATGCAGGCATTTATGTCGTATTGGCTGTTTAAGCTGGTGTATTGGGGCTTTATTTACGCGCTATTTTTTCATTTGGTGCACGGTATTCGCCATCTGATTTGGGATTTTTGCAAAACATTCGAGCGGATGACTTTGGATAAATACGCAGTTTACGAGCTGATTGCTTCCGCTTCGTTGACACTGATTACCTTTGTGGTTTCTTAAAAGAGGGCTGGTTATGGATTACAAAGCAACATTGGAAAAAGCCGCTGATTTTTTCTCGGTACATAGCGGCTCAGGTCATTTTTGGTACCAACGCGTCACCGCAGTGGCCTTGGTGCCGTTGTCAATCTGGTTGATTGTGTTACTAAACAAAGCCTTGAACGCGCCGTATGCAGATACTGTCGAGTGGTTATCTTCCCCGCTAAATACCTTGGCAATTATCGCCTGGACCGTGGCAGTGGTTTACCACGCCGCTTTAGGAGTGCAGGTGGTGATTGAAGACTATGTGTCTACTATCCCCGTCAGACACTTGGCGATACGCGCCACTAATCTGATTTTTTTAGTTTTGGGTGTCGCGGCATTACTCGCGATTATCATCATTTTTTTCGCAAGGTAACTCATGGCCTCAGCATATAACATCATCGAACACCAACATGACGTCGTGGTGGTTGGCGCCGGCGGAGCCGGCTTGCGGGCTACTTTCGGCATGGTGGAAAAAGGTCTAAAAACCGCTTGTATCAGTAAAGTGTTTCCTACTCGTAGTCATACTGTGGCTGCACAAGGCGGGATTAGCGCCGCGCTGGGTAATATGGGCGAAGACGATTGGCGTTTTCACATGTACGACACGGTGAAAGGTTCGGATTGGCTGGGCGATCAAGATGCCATCGAATACATGTGCCGGGAAGCGATTCCAGCCATTATTGAATTGGAACACTACGGTGTACCGTTTTCCAGAACCGCGGAAGGTAAAATCTACCAGCGGGCTTTTGGCGGTATGTCCACTCATTATGGCAAAGGTCAGGCACAAAGAACTTGCGCGGCGGCAGACGTGACCGGGCATGCGATTCTGCACACTTTGTATCAACAGGCTTTAAAGCACAACGCCGAATTCTTCGTCGAATACATCGCGCTGGATTTGATTATGGAAGAGGGCGAGTGTCGCGGTGTTCTCGCCTGGTGCCTGGATGACGGATCGATTCATCTGTTTCGCGGGCATCAAACAGTAATGGCAACGGGCGGCTATGGTCGTACCTTTCTATCTTGCACCTCGGCGCATACGGTTACCGGCGACGGCAATGGCATGATCTTGAGAGCCGGTTTGCCTTTGCAAGATATGGAGTTCGTGCAATTCCACCCAACCGGTATCTATGGTTCCGGTTGCTTGATGACTGAAGGTGCGCGCGGGGAAGGCGGTTATTTGACCAACTCCGAAGGTGAGCACTTCATGGCGCGTTACGCGCCGCATGCCAAAGACTTGGCTTCACGCGACGTAGTCAGCCGGGCGATTACGGTGGAGATTAACGAAGGACGCGGCATCGGTCCCAAGAAAGATCATGTGCATTTGCATTTGGAGCATCTCGACCCGGCCATCATCCATGAGCGTTTGCCCGGCATCACCGAAACCGCCAGAATTTTTGCCGGTGTCGATGCGACCAAGCAACCGATTCCGGTGTTGCCGACCGTGCACTACAACATGGGCGGCATTCCGACCAACTACAAGGCCGAAGTCGTTACGTTGAAAGACGGTAACCCTGATTATGTGGTTCCTGGCTTGATGGCCATCGGCGAAACTGCCTGCGTTTCGGTGCATGGCGCCAATCGTTTAGGTTCTAACTCTTTGTTGGATTTGGTGGTATTCGGCCGGGCGGCGGCGATTCGTTGCACAGAGCTGATCAAGCCGGGCATGCCGCATAAGCCGTTGGCAAAAGACGCCACGGATCACGCGCTATCGCGTTTCGACAAAATCAGAAATGCCAATGGTAGCCGCACAACCGCGGAAATCCGTATGGATATGCAAACCACTATGCAATCTAAAGCGGCGGTATTTAGAACTGAATCCACGCTAAACGAAGGGATCAAGGCGATAGGTGAGATTGCCGCATCGTTTGACGATGTAAAAGTGGGTGATAAGTCACTGATCTGGAATACCGATTTGGTGGAAACACTGGAACTGGATAACCTGCTCGGTCAAGCGCAAGTTACTATTACTGCCGCCGGTAATCGTCAGGAAAGTCGGGGTGGTCACGCACGCGAGGACTATCCGAAACGCGACGACAAAAACTGGATGAAGCACACTCTGACCTGGCGGGAAGACAATAAAGTCAAAATCGACTACCGCCCCGTCCACCTGTATACGCTCACCGACGAAGTAGAAGTCGTTGCGCCTAAAGAGAGGGTTTACTAATGGTTGAATTTACACTGCCCAAAAACTCGGTGATTAAAAAGGGTAAAACCTATAAAGCCGAAGGCGCCACCAACATCCGTAATTTCGAAGTTTATCGCTGGGATCCTGATTCCGGGGAAAATCCGCGCATCGACACCTATGAGATTGATATGGACCAATGCGGACCCATGGTGCTGGATGCGATTCTCAAAATTAAAAATGAGATCGACAGCAGTCTGACGTTTCGCCGCTCCTGCCGCGAAGGGGTCTGCGGCTCGTGCGCGATGAACATCAATGGCAAAAACACGCTGGCGTGTACCAAAGCGATTAGCGACTATAAAGGCACCGTGAAAATATTCCCGTTGCCGCATATGTCGGTGGTCAAGGATTTGGTCGCAGATATGACGCATTTCTTTGAGCAATATACGTCTATAAAGCCCTGGTTAACCACCGAGTCCGCAGCACCCGAGAACACAGAACGTCTGCAAAGTAGAGATGAGCGGGCTAAGTTGGACGGCCTGTACGAATGCGTACTCTGCGCATGCTGCTCAACCAGTTGCCCAAGCTATTGGTGGAACAGCGATAAATATCTCGGACCGGCGATTCTATTGCAAGCCTATCGTTGGTTGGCCGACAGTCGTGATGAAAATGATAAGGAACGTCTGGACGAGCTCGATGAGTCGTTTAAATTGTATCGTTGTCACACCATCATGAACTGCACCGATACCTGTCCTAAGGGGCTTAATCCGGCTAAGGCTATCGCCGAAATAAAGAAGCTGTTGGTGGAACGCGATCATCTGTGAGCGAAAACATCAATAAACTGCGCTGGCGTTGCCGGCGCGGTACCCTTGAGCTGGATTTGATGCTGCTCAGGTATTTAGAAAATCGTTATCTCGCCGCCGAGCTTTTGGAACAGCAGACATTTTTGCGAATGCTGGAACTTGAAGACACGGAGCTGATGCGATACTTGATGGGTGAACAATTGCCGAACGACGACAGTTTGAAAAACCTGGTCTTGGTAATAAGGGCTTTGCCGGTTTAAGCTTTGCTAAAATGCTATCTCGACTGCTTATCGATGATTGAGGCTACAATCTGGCTTCAAAATCGATGCTTTCTATCATGCAAACTGATCTAACGTATTAACAAACCTCAAATAAATTCTCCTTTACCTGTCTTGTGGCTGATAAAGTCCCAAGATTGTTCAAAAGTCATTTAAATACTATTCGGAATGAAAAAGAGCGACTTTAATTACCAGTTGCCGGAGCAACTTATTGCCCAGTATCCGCTGCCGGAACGGAGCGCCAGCCGATTGCTACGTCTGGATAGACAAAGTGCGGCAATTACAGACTGTCAGTTTGCCGATTTTGTTGACATGATAAGCAGCAACGATTTATTGGTTTTTAACAATACCAAAGTAATGCCGGCTCGCTTATTCGCAAATAAGTCAAGCGGCGGTAAAGTCGAAATATTGATCGAGCGTATCGAGGATGCTCATACAGCGCTTGCTCATGTTAAAGCAAGTAAGTCGCCAAAGACCGATGCCTTGTTGACCTTGGAGAATGGCGAGGTGTGCAGGGTTATGGGTAGACATAACGATTTATTCAGGCTGCGGTTTGAAGCGGAAGCAGGCTTGTTGGCACTATTGGACGAAGTAGGGCATATGCCGCTGCCGCCCTATATTAGCCGTGTTGACGAAGCGAGCGACTTGGATCGTTATCAAACCGTATTTGCCGAGCAATTGGGTGCCGTGGCGGCACCCACTGCCGGCTTACATTTCGATCAAGCAATGTTGGATCGCTTAGATCAAAAAGGCGTAGCGCGCAGTTTCGTCACTTTGCACGTCGGCAGCGGCACGTTTCGCCCGGTACGCGTCGAAGACCTATCCGAGCATGTGATGCATAAAGAATCTTATAGCGTCTCTCAAGCTTGTGTGGACGCGGTAAATCAAGCAAGGGCCAGAGGTGGTCGGGTCGTGGCTATAGGTACCACGGCGGTAAGGGCTTTAGAGTCAGCGTCACGCAACGGCGGTTTGCAAGCTGGATTCGGCGATACCGATTTATTTATTACGCCAGGGTACTCGTTTAAAGCGGTGGACGCTCTGCTGACAAACTTTCATTTGCCTGAATCGACGTTGTTAATGTTGGTTTCGGCATTCGCCGGCTATGACGCAGTAATGAACGCGTATCGGCATGCTATTGATCAGCGGTATCGATTTTTCAGCTATGGCGATGCGATGCTAGTTATCTGAGCGCTTGCTCAGCCAGGGTTTTATCTGCTCCAACATGTGGAGGCATCTAATGTTGCGCTCGCTACCGTTTTGCTGCCGGTATTATCTATTAATAAGGTACCGCATTTATCACCGGCTTGGGCTCCGGCTGGAACCGCGCTCAAGGTATAGCTACTGGAGCTAGCAGCACTAATTGTTACCGTGTAAAAACTGGCGGTTTCGGTTGGGATTGTGAAGATTGACGGTGCGCCAATATCGCCCGTTGTTGTTCCACAGCCGGTTACCGCAGTGCCTCCCGCAGCGGCGTCACAAAAGGTATTGGCTTCCGTAAAACGTCGCTCCATGGCATTGGTTAATCCGAGCAATACGCCTTTGACATCCGCTCTTCGCGATTTGCGTACACTCTCTTGATAGCCAGGTATTGCGACGCCGGCAAGTATGCCGATGATCGCCACTGTAACCATTAACTCTATAAGAGTTACGCCTTGTTGTGTTTTGTTCATTTTAATTTTGACCGGTTTGGGTTTTATCGTTTATTGAAATATGTAAGCCTGTTATCTCATATCGGTTTAATTCAGTGAATACAGGCAAATTCGTACGACTAAACCCCGATTAACCAAAAGTCACAGGCATTAAATTCTTAGTATCAGACTAATTCCAAAATAAGCTCTCAACAACTTAGCTATTTATCTCAATTGGCGCCAAGAAGTTCTTTTGCCGCCACCTCCTCCGCCTCCGGGGGGATTGGGCGTTTTAAATGACTTTTCACCCGTTCCGTCACTGCCGGATCCGATGGCGTGATTTTCAACAAAACTTAGGTTTGTAACTAAGCCAATGCCCATGTCCCAACCTGAAGCGGCAACTAATTTACCATTGATTAACATATAATCATTCACGTCAACCTTACCATCATTACCGAATAGATCGAAAGCGGGTGTTGCCGGGCGTTTTCCTGTAGTTGCCTCAATGGACATCTCGCGGCTTACGCCGCCACCAGAGCATGGATCAGCGCTGGGAATCATCGTTGAAAAAATAACCAAATCTTCATACATCACCGGTGGACTAACCACTCTTTCACCTTGCAAGATATTGGTTGGTTTTACGAGATTCATTACCCAACCTTTTTTGAGATTGGTTGCACTACAGGTGGTGGTGAGAGTGTCGTCGTCTGTTGAAGGACTTGTAGCCGCCGAATAACACACGGTATTTCTGGAAGTTACCCGTACCACTCCTGTGCCCGCAGTGCCAGTAGAGTTAACCGGTACGCTTTCGTAGGTAATGGTTTGTTCTTGTAGCTTTGCTCTGTCCGTAATAGTGCCAGAGTTATCATCCCACAGACCGTAAAAAGACTGAATTTGCGGACTGGCTGGCAAGACATTGTCTGTGGTTTCAAAGTATTTGCCAGTGCCGAAATAAACCATAATTCCACCGGTTTGCTCTGCACCAACTGCGCCGATATTTGGTTTTCCTGTAATTGGTTGACGGTTTGCCGACGGGCACGAAGTGCCTGAGGTTGTGCATGCTACAAAGAGCGGCGAATTACTGTTGGCAATAGCCCAGCTGGTTGCGGAAGAAGCGCTCACGTCGAATTCCCAGAAGTTTCCGTAGAGATCTCCAGCGTATATGGTGTCGGCAATTTTGTCACCGTCAGTATCTACAGCTTTTGGTGATGAAAGACCATTTTTTTTCGCGGCGTCACCGACACCGGTATCAAGTTTTTTGATTAATACGCCGGTTTTGGCGTTGAGTATATATAGCACTGCTTTACCCGCATCGCTGTTATAACCATTCGCAACGATAACCGCCCAAGTGCCGTCTTTCATTCTAGCGATAGCGGGTTGACCTATTGTATAGCCTAGGTCATTGTCATCCGTGCTAGTGAACTCCCATAAAACGCTGCTGGCGCCAAACGTATCCGGATTAGTGATGTCGAGAGCGAATGCGGCTCTGCCTCCGGCTCCTGTGACACCTGCGAGAAGGGTGTGCCAGCTTGAGTCGTAATATACGTCTCCAAAGCTTGACTTACCGTCAACAAAATACTGATGGGTGTATGTGAGTGATGTCAGCTTACTTAATTCCGGAAATAGAGCATTCGGAATATAGGCAAAAACTTCTGTACCGCCGGAAGTAATCGATCCGGCGTTCTTTTTGGCGTCGAACCCATGCAGCATGCCGTCATTGGCTCCTACGTAAATCATGGGTCTGCGATTTTGGTAACTCGTGCTGGCTCGAAATGAAGTGTAGTCGCTACCTTCTGCACCGGGTAAGGAGCTGTATCCGAAGTCATCGGTTCCAACATAGATGGGGTCGGAGTTTACGATGTCGCCGAGCTTATTGGTATCAATCGAGCCATTTGCCAGATCAGTGCTGTTTTCCAGGAAGGTGCCATCAAATTGCTTGATTCTGTTTCTAAAGTTTTCGCTGCCTAAACGCAGTTCTTTTGAGTTATCCCCTCGCAGCCAATTCAGTCGTAATTCTCCTTTGCCGTCAGCTGTGCCGAAGACTTGGTTGAGATAATCCTGTTGCGAACTACCGGTCGGCGTAGTGGTCAAGTTCGCCCAAAGAAATTCCATACCGCGTGCACCACTGGTTACAGTTGGATTGAGGGTATAAATTTTACGACTACCGGCTGTTGGTAATTTTGTAGCAGCATCCCAATTAAGATTATTTGTTTCAAGTTTGCCTGTAGTTTGATTGAGTGGTATGGCCAACAAATGACCACTCCAGTCACGTGGGTCGAATTTGGCTTGATAAACCAATGTCCCTGAATTTAATTTTGCGGTATTGGCGGCTACTGCCGAGGACGAACTCACGTTGCTGAGTATTTTGGCGAAAGCTTTTCCCAATTGTTCGGAAAGTTTACCTGCATTGGTTACCAGAAAATAACCGTCCGGAATACCATTTTTATCTTCGTCCCATTCATTTTGGTCCAGAATACCATCTTTGTTTTTGTCGCTTACGCCCCATTTCGCTGCATACCATAGCGGGTCGTGTTTCACGAAACTGGCTGAAGTTGTAGTGCCGACGGTAAAAGTCCGGGTTGCAGTTAGCGGCAAGGCTGTGTTGTCCGACCAAGTGCCACCAGGAAATTGGCCGGGAGGCGTATCAAGGAAATAGTCGGTATCGCTTCCTGAACCAGTGTCTTTGTCACGGACTTCCAAGTAGACCCCGTCCTTGGTGGTACCGGAAATAACGTAACCCATATGCTGGACTATACCGCCAGCAGCATAGGTTGAATTAAGTTCAACCACTACCTGATTTGATGCATTGACCGTAAATGTGTATTCCACAATGGCATCCATATCATGATCGGCGGCTTGCTCGACGTCCTCGTAATTTATGCGAAATTTTCCGTACGGACGTCCGCCGTTAATGGAGGTATCTTTATTCCCTGTTGTCACACCGGATACAGGTTCTACCGTGTTGACAATCTTTTCCACATAAAAGTCTACGATCTGATTGGTGGGTTGAAAGCTGGTTGAGGTCGCGGTGATGCTGGAGCCCGCTACGGATTTTGCGAACGGTACCAAGGTTACTATCTTACCGTTTACCGGTATTTCGATTCTGGGGAGCGGTGAAGCCAATGCGACGGCCAAAGTATCGGTCTTCTGGTCGCCGGTAGCGGCATTTAAGTCGGTTTCTCTGCCGTGCAGAGCAATGCTGCCAGCGTAAAAGCCACCTAATTTGGTAGGTTCTTCCGGCGCTAAGCCACGGATATTTTTAAAGCTGCTTGCCGATTTTGCCGTGGGGGCACCGTCGCTGACAATCCCCGATTGACCGATAAAAATATTGCTCGATTCGGATTCGTTACCCCATATTGTATCGGCTAAGGTCGATACATTCAGACCAGACAAATCACCTGAGAACGACGAGTCAAAATAGCTGCCGGGCAACTGATTGGTATCGTAGGATGCGTTTATATCGCTTATAACCAGTTGCATCGGTTTCGCACAGCTCAGATATTTACCGCCTGTATTTGAATATGGATCAAGCCAAGTCGGCAAAGGCAATCCCAGTGTTGCATCAGGGGTATCCGTGGCTGTGATGGAGTAGGCTGAGGTGGGGGCTGCTTTACCAGCAAAATAGCGCAAACCCTCGTACATCATTTCCGCTATAGGGTTACCCCATTCGGCTGCTTCACCTTCCGTTATTGCGCGCGTGGTAATCCACCCAGAAGCGTAAGCGTGATCCGAGTAGTTGAAGGTGTTGATACGGAGGTTGTTGATTGTCTTGACGATACCGTTGGTTGTCGTAAATATGCCTGTAGTAGGGTCTACTTCGTTGGTGAAAGATTCTATGTTTTTCCTGAGTACGCCGCCTGAGATGTTCTTTTTATAAGAACCGGTCAGCAAGCCAAATGCCATCGAGTCATTTTCGCCATAGGTGTGTAGCAACCCTGTGGGTTTATAGGTTGTGGTTGATCCACTTTTGTAGGCTTTGCAGTTGGCTTCCAATTTGCCGGTTTCGCAGACGTTAACATTGACACTGTAGTCGGTGATGCTAGAGGCGGTATTCGAGGTGTCCCAGCGCAATACGAAGCTGTCGTCGCCGTAAGCCTCCTCGTGGTGGTATTCAATATCGTAAGCGACACCAGCGGTGAGATGAATAGTGCCATTATTAGTATTGCAATTGCAGACGCCATGGCCTCCGTAATATCCTGCCACTACCGTACCGTTAATCAATACTTCTACTGCATCGTCGCCATCTACCGAAAACTTGTAATTGAGACTGGCAGGAACAGTGATTTTTCCTTTTACAACGGTTAAATAACGTTCGGTACGTTCAGGATTACCATTGGCCTCCAGTCTAGTCATATTGTCAGTGAGGCGTAAGTTACCGGTGGTGCCGTAATTAGTAACAAATGTTGCATACTCCGCAGCGCTCGATGGATGGGCGGGAGCAGTATCTCCGGTTCTATAAGTTTTTCTCACCAAATTGCTGAATACTATATCGGGAACTACCGACCAGTTAGAGCTACCCGTGGTTGCACAGGCTGTACGGCTGCCGTTATCGCAATCGCTACCGGCCACGGGCCGTTCGATGGAAAGCCATTCCCAAACGCGGTAGGAAGTATTATTTAAGACGCGCATCAAGGGTTGGCCGGTGTAACTTAAGGACACATTTGCAAATAGGTGGCTTTTCCCCGTAGCGGGCTCGGCCAACGGTGTGTAGTCTGAGATAAGGTATCCCGGGTTATTGCTAGGATTGTATTCCTTACCCCATGAATGGGCATCTTGAGGGATAAATGAGCGTTTGAGTACGGTCTTCGAGGTGGTGTCGTCGCCTCGGTAACCGCCATATAGTACCTTGCGGAGAGCGTCAATACGCGCGGTTGTAATGTAGTTAAGAAAATCACCGCTCCAGTCGCCGTCCACCGATGAACAGGTTTTATCAGTAGCTGATGGTGTTTTTGCTTTCGGTGTAAAGTATCCTCCGTCGCTGTCCGCGTAATCGTAACAACGATGCGAGTCAAAATACCCGAAGTAGTCGATGCTTGGTTTATAGCCAACGTCAATTAACCCATCGCCGTTAAGGTCAGAAGCATCGTTATAGGCTTCGTAATAGAGCTTGTGGTCGCGACCCATGGTCAGCATGACAATAGGTGGAACGCTCGAGGTTAGAAATAAGGGTTGTTGAGAAATACCTGCCGAAGCGTTGAAGCTTGCTAGCAATGTCTGAGACAGAATCAGCAAAAAATAGGCTTTTACTTGGCGTTGCTTAGTTTTCATGATTTTGCCCTCTGCGTGTTTCTGTTTGCATATAAATAGTCAGTATGACTAACTAAATTTGGTAAATAGACTGGAGCATGACGATAGTGTCTGCTGTGCCGCCGGTTGCTCTGGCGGTAATTCGATAGTTATGTGTGCCGGGACATGCCGCAGGTGCGGGTAAGCAGCCCAAATCTTCAATTATGTAACGGGGATTAGCGCTGAGGTTTGACAAAACGCCTGTGTAAAGTACCGAATCATTGTCGTCCCAACTTATGCTGTCCCAAACTTCCAAGGTTTCCGCAGTAGCTGTGTTGCAATCTTTATCGCGTGGATTGAATCTGCCGGCGGCTTTGCTGCAGGTATAGGTATGTGTATTTAGCCAAGTTTCCCCGGCTTGCAAGGCGGACTCCGCCGCTTGAAAGGCAAGATTACGGTCACGCATATTGCCGGCCATTTTTTCTTCCAGACTGGTGACATTGGTGCCCGTCACGCCAATGATCGTCAGAAGCATCAGCATGATTAAGCTGACGATTAGCACCGCACCAGTTTGTTTTATTTTCGAATTATTCATGGTGCCACCTATTGCAACCGATTACGCACTGCAAGCGTCGCGTTGAACACGCGGCGAATTCGCCGGTCGCCGGGGTTGATGCCTGTGTTCCCGTTGTAATCGTAAGTGAGGGTTTGCGAGGCTAGATTCTCGCTGGTGCGCGCCAAGAGTGAGATACGCACGCTGGCGACATCGGTGATATCGGTGACGTTAGCTGCGGTTTTATATTGGTTGGCTACACCGTCGGCATCGGTATCTTCGCCATAGAGAATTTGCAGGTTTTCTATGCCATCCAATATTTCAACAGGATTGGCGGCACTTGCGGCTTTGGTGTTGTCGTATCGCCAAAGAGCCGGTTCGCCGCTTGCGCCTGGGCGGATGAAATAGCTGTATGCGCGGTACGCAAAGACTTCCGAGCTGGTTTTGTAGCACGGTGGGGAAGCGCAAGTTGCCGGCAAAGACACCGCATTGTGCTTAATAAGTGTCGAGGTAGTGCCTGTGGTGGCCCGGAAAAGGTCGGCGTTGCTACAGCTGGATATTAAAACCGGATCACCATCAGCTATGCCGCAGGTATTGGAACTGGAAATTTGTATATCCGAGGTTGCGCTTGCCATATCTGCTGACAAATAACCGCCGCAACTTTCACCGTAAACCACCGTTATTACATCGGTGCCAGGGGTAATCGGAGTGGTTAAACCTGACAAGGCCGTCGGTAAGGCTGGGGACCAAGTAGCCGTGGCCGGAGATGCCTCACTGCCGTTGTAGCCGACGATAACAGAGGTGGGCGTTGGTGCAATAATCGGCGCGGCAGCCGTATTGGTGGGTGTTAAATCGGTGATGGAAATACAGCCTTGAAAACCGCTTAAACGTAAGTCTTTGCTGAGTATTTCCAACGCATAACGGCTGTTTTCTTGTAACCGGGACAAACCTTCCTGCATCCCGTAAGTCTGCTTTGCGTTAACGAAAATCTTAATTACTCCGCCTAATAGGAATGCGCCAAGAAGCAGCGCAATCATAATTTCTATGAGAGTCATGCCTGTTTGCAGGAAATGGATCTGATTTTTTTTCATGGCTGAAAACTCATTACAAACCGTTGCGTCGCAGCCCCATCGTGGTCGTCATCCCACCAAATTTTTACCGCATACGCATCGCCGATCCCGTCGCAGTTATGAGCGGATTTTGAATTTCCGTCCCCCGGGGTTTTGTCCTTACACACTACACCTTCGCCGCTAGGTAATTGATTTCTTAACTGGTCGTTCCATTGTTTTAAATCGTAACCAGCCATTTGTGCTGGTGTGCAAGTGTTCGTCAAGCAATCGTTATTGGTTTCTGCTTGATTGTTGTAGTTACCCACTGCATTTGCTCGTACTCGGTCAGCTATATCGTAAGCAAGCAAAGTGGCCTGTGAGCGAAAATATGCACTTTGATTGTTTCGTAGGCTTGTGGATTGCAAGCCAGCCAGGCCGAGCAAACCCAAGGCAAGTATCACCACTGCGATCAAGACTTCTATTAACGTGAAACCGTTGGCTGTTTTCATGGGTGACTAAAATGGGGGTAAGCAAGATGTAATATTCGAGGCGGTGCTCGCTACTGTGTCAGTGTTGGGTATGCCGTCATTGTTGGCATCTAGGCCCATGCGCACTCGACCTATGGAGTTGACAATAATTAATCGGGAAGTGTTTGCTTCCGGCGTGTTGTTACCGTCGCTGTTGTTACAAATCACAAAGCTGCCATTGTTATTGCTTTGCCCGGATGGAGTAAATCGAATGAAGTTGCTGAAATTATTTCCGCGTAAGGTATAGGACGGTGTTAACGCTGCATAAGTCTTGAGAAGCACATCGTTTCCAGTGTCGAACTCTCCATTGCCATTTGCGTCCGTGAAAACATCCCAACCTTGCTCCCAATTAGCTGAGGCCCACGCAGTTTGACCGACGTTAGTCGATGATTTGTCGTCAACTTTGCGCACAGTCACCGATCTGCCACGTTTTACCGCTTCGCTTCGAGCCAAATTCAATGCTGTGACCAATTCGTTGGCTGATGTGGTTAAACGGTTGTTGCTGATAATCGAAGTGAAGTTTGGAATTGCAATACCCACCAGAATGCCGGCGATAGCGATGGTCACCATCAGCTCGACCAGCGTGAATCCTTTAGATGTTTCGGTGAATAATTTTTGCATAATTTATTGGATTGTGACTCACGTGGTTGGGCGGAAATGAACTCAAACTCTGTTGCTGTTATTTGCCGCTCCGACCTACGAGAAGTGCATTTCTACTGCGCGAACGGGGAAGCGGTGGCTCGTCAAAATCGAATTTGAAGATAGCACAGGATTTAACAAAGTTATGCGAGTTAAACCACAATCGCAATGTGAGTGTTTGCAGATGTTCGCCAAAATGGCGATCTCGGCAATGAAGTGTCTTAGATTTTTAAAATGAGTGTTTTTCGGCAAGATCAGCTTTCTCTAACTACAATCTTAACGGAGCTTAGCTACAATCACAGCAATGTAAAATTCTAATCAGGTGAACTGGCAATCGCAGTTTGCACGGGTTTAACAGTTTTAAATTATGTTCGATAAATTTGGAGGAGAAAATTGTGGCAACAATTCTTGCTGTAGACGATTCCGCATCAATGAGGCAGATGGTGGCGTTTACCTTAAAAGGCGCGGGTTATAACGTGGTGGAAGCTGTTGATGGAGCGGATGCCTTGAACAAAGCCAAAGCGCAAGCTTTCGATTGCGTGGTTACCGATGTGAATATGCCAAACAAGGACGGAATTGAGTTGATTAGAGACTTACGCGCTTTGCCCAACTACAAGTTTACGCCAATGTTGATGCTAACCACTGAGGCGGGAACGGATAAAAAGCAGCAGGGCAAAGATGCCGGTGCAACCGGCTGGATAGTGAAGCCATTCAATCCAGACCAGCTCTTGAAAACGATCAAAAAAGTGATGGGCTAAATATCCGCCTCTTCAGAGACATCGGCACCGGGTAATTCTATGTCAATCGATATGGCGCAATTTCATCAGGTTTTTTTCGAAGAAAGTTTCGAAGGGCTTGACGCGATGGAATCGGGGTTGCTCAATCTTGATTTGGGGGATGTTAACGTCGAAGACATCAACACCATTTTCCGCGCCGCGCATTCTATAAAAGGCGGTAGCGGGACTTTCGGTTTTACCGCGGTTTCCGACTTTACCCACGTCATGGAGACCTTGCTCGATGAAATGCGCGACGGCCGTAGAAAAATCACCCAACCCGCGGTTGATGTGTTGTTGGGGTCAGTCGATTGCCTGAGAGATATGCTGCAATCGATACAAAACGGCAGTGAAGTAGACCAATCCGATGTGGCTGAGCATAAATTAGCCTTGGATAGCGAACTGAATAACGCTGTTCCGAACATTCCCTCGGCTGGAAAACAGACAGCAAAAGCCTCTGAGGTTCTGTCTGCTGATGATGTTAAGCAAATAGCGGGTTGGGTTATCGCATTCAGTCCGCACTTACATCTATTGAAGACCGGCAACGAGCCGGTGCGGATGTTTAGGGAATTAGCGTCGCTGGGGAAGTTGACCACAACCGCAGACTTGCAAGGCGTGCCGAATCTTTACGATTTGGATCCTGAAGAGTGTCATTTGTCGTGGAAGTTGGAGGTGTCGGGCGATATCCCGGAAACGGAAATCGACGAGATTTTCGATTGGGTTGAGGACGATTGCGATTTGGCTAAACAACCGATCTACAAAACGTCCACAAGTTCTACACAAGCCGAGGTGTCAGCAGACATAGCGATAAAACCCGTTACAAATAGCGTTGCTAGAGAAATAAGCGCTGAGTTTACAAGTACCGAAGAATCCGAGGCTAATGCGGTAGACCGTAAAAACGGTAAAAAAGAGGACGCAAAAGCCGCACCGAAAGGTTCAAGTTCCATTCGTGTGGATACTAGTAAAATCGATACCTTGATCAACATGGTCGGGGAGTTGGTCATTACGCAATCCATGCTCAGTTTGTTAGGTGAACATTTTGAACTTAATAAATTGGATCAATTGAAAAACGGTCTTTCCCAGTTAGAGCGACATACCCGCGAGCTGCAAGAAAGCGTGATGAACATTCGCATGCTGCCTATCAGTTTCGTGTTTAGCCGTTTCCCGCGATTGGCGCATGACATCAGCAGCAAACTCGGCAAAAAAATCGAACTTAAATTGGTGGGTGAAAACACCGAAGTGGATAAGACAGTTGTCGAATTGCTCAGCGATCCTCTGGTTCATTTAGTCAGAAACAGCCTGGATCATGGCATTGAAATGCCGGATGTCAGGCTGGCGGCCGGAAAGCCCGAAACGGGTACGGTGACCCTTGAGGCCTATCATCGCGGCGGCAATATCGTGATTGAAGTGACTGACGATGGTAAAGGCCTCGACAAAGATAAATTACGGGCCAAGGCAATTGAAAAGGGTTTGATCGATCCCGATGCAATCTTAAGCGATAAGCAAACATACGAGCTTATTTTTATGCCTGGGTTTTCTACGGCCGAAAAGCTTACCGATATTTCCGGTCGCGGCGTAGGCATGGATGTGGTACGACGTAATATCCAGGCCTTGGGCGGCAACATAGAAATCCTTTCCGAGTTGGGCAAAGGATCTACCATTTCCATTCACCTCCCGCTTACGCTGGCTATCCTGGATGGTCAGTCGATTGCGGTAGGCGACGAAACCTACATCTTACCGTTGGGCTCTATTATCGAGTCACTCCATGTCAAGGAAGACAGGCTCAATCGAGTGGCGGGCAAAGGGGAAACTTTCCTGTTACGCGGCCAATATCTGCCGATTATCAGAATGCATCAAATTTTTAACGTACCCACCGCGAAAACCACCAAGCTAACCGAAGGTTTAATTGTAGTTGTCGAAGGGCAAGGTTTGCGTTGCGGATTGTTCGTAGATGATTTACTTGGGCAACAGCAAGTGGTGATCAAGTCGCTGGAAGCGAATTATCGACGGATTGAAGGTGTATCTGGTGCAACTATTCTGGGTGATGGTTCCGTGGCCCTGATTCTTGATATCCCCGGTCTCGTGCGTTTGTCCAATCAATAAACCTAATCTAAAGCGTGTCATGTCGGAAATAATCGAACACAGCATTACAGACCAGCAAGATGCAAAGCGGTTGGACACTAGTTTGCAGTTTTTAAGCTTTACCTTGGGCCAGGAAGAATATGGTGTAGATATTCTAAGAGTTCAGGAAATTCGCAGTTGGGAACCGGTATCGCGAATTCCTAATGTGCCTGCTTATGAAAAAGGCGTAGTCAATCTTCGCGGCGCGATTGTGCCTATCATCGACTTACGTGAGCGCTTTCAACTGGGACACAGTGACTATTCGCCTCTGACGGTAGTTGTGGTTTTGCAAGCGCGTATGGCCGATAAAACCAGGATCATCGGGGTTGTGGTGGATTCTGTTTCAGATGTTGTCGATGTGAATAAAAAAAGTATCCAAAGCGCGCCGAATTTTGGTGCAAAAGTCAGTACTGAATTTATCAATGGCCTGGTTTCAGTAAACGGCCGAATGGTGATGCTGTTGGATGTAGATAAATTATTAAAACTTGATGGCCTGGATGGTGAAGATGAAAGTTGAAAAAAGAGCTGTTTATGGCTGGGTTGTAACGGAGGATATGCAATGAAACTCAATCACCCTGTGACCGATCGTGAAGTCTTAATGAAGCCAGGCACCATTTTGGTCACGCGCACCAATTTGAAAGGCATTATTACCTATGCAAACGACGCTTTTATCGAAATCAGCGGCTTTAGCAAGGATGAGCTTGTGGGGGCTAATCATAATATGGTTCGCCATCCTGACATGCCGCCGGCAGCATTTGAAGATTTATGGACTTGTTTGAAGGCTGGACGCCCTTGGACCGCACCCGTTAAAAATAGGACCAAGACCGGAGATTATTACTGGGTAGAGGCAAACGTTACACCGGTGTTCAAGAATGGCAAAGTACAGGAATACCTGTCGGTTCGTTACGCGCCATCCCGGGAGCAAATTCAGCAGGCAGAATCCTTATATGAAAAACTGAATGCCAATAAAGCCACAATAAGGCCCAAGGGAATTAGTGCGGTAATCAAGAAATTATTGGAATTGGGCCTGTGGAAAAAAGTCGGGATTATCTACCTGATCTTTTTGTTGCCGACGATCAATTCCATTTACGACCATTACATGGAACAAAAGTACCCGGAGATGTTCCTGTTTTTGGGCTTGGCGGGATTTGCCTCAATATTGGGATACTCTGTGATTCGTAATGTCGTCAAGGCTTTAGAGAAGTCGATTAGTATTTCCTATCGGATGGCGGATGAGCAATTCCGGAATACGATAGATTTGGACCGTAGTGATGAGATCGGCGATTTCTATCGGGCTTTATACGGCATGCAGGTTAAATTGAATTCTGATTTGGCATATTCCAAACAAGTAGCATCAGAAGCGATGCGGATTAAACAAGCGCTCGACAATGTGCAGTCCTGTGTCATGGTGGCTAACAATGATTTAGACATCATTTATATGAATAAGACCGTGGCGGAAATGTTTCAAAATGCCGAAGCGGACATTCGTAAACAATTGCCTGACTTCAATGCCAGCAAGCTGATGGGCGCGAATATCGATCAATTCCATAAAAAACCCAGCCACCAACGCGGCCTTTTGGCAAATCTATCCAGCACGTTTAGTTCGGCGTTAGTGATTGGCGGTCGACACATGAATATTGTTGCCAATCCGGTTAATAACGACGAAAACGAGCGTATCGGCATCGTGGTCGAATGGTTGGATAGAACGCATGAAGTAAAAATCGAGCAGGAAATTGCCAGCATAGTGGAGGCGGTCAAGGCCGGTGAATTGTCCAGCCGGATCGAGATGGTCGATAAACAAGGCTTTTTCGAAACGCTTAGCGAAGGCATCAACGAACTAACCGATGTGATCGAAAACGTCTTCAGAGATGTTGGCAGTACCATGCAAAGTATGGCCTCCGGGGATTTGACCAATCGAATCACCAGTGATTACCAAGGCGTATATTTAAACTGTAAGAACGATATTAATACCACTATCGATAAACTGAACGAGATTTTCGGTCAAGTTAGCGAGTCCGCCCATTTTATTAATAACTCATCCCAAGAAATTGCCAGCGGTAACAACAATTTGTCGCAACGCGCCGAACAACAGGCCGCGAATTTGCAGGAAACTGCCGCCAGCATGGAGGAACTGACCAGCACTGTGAAAAATAATGCCGATAATGCCCAGCAAGCCAATGCAGTAGCTAATAACGCCAGAGAGTTGGCTGAAAAAGGTGGGAATGTCGTCAAGGCGGCCGTTTCCGCCATGCAGGAAATCAACGAGAGCAGTAATAAGATTGCCGATATCATTAGCGTGATTGATGAAATTGCCTTCCAAACCAATTTGTTGGCCTTGAATGCGTCAGTGGAAGCAGCTAGAGCAGGCGAGCAAGGTAGGGGCTTTTCAGTCGTTGCCACAGAGGTCAGAAATCTGGCACAACGCAGTGCCACTGCGGCCCGGGAGAGTAAAGAGCTTATTCAAACCAGTGTGCAAAAAGTCAGAGCTGGCACCGAGTTTGTGAACGAAACCGGTAAAGCTTTGAACGAAATTGTGGCTGGTGTGCAAAAGGTAGGGGATATTGTCGCGCAGATTGCCGACGCAAGTGTCGAGCAATCTGCGGGAATAGGCCAAGTGAATCAGGCAGTAGCGCAAATGGACGAAATTACCCAACAAAACGCGGCCTTAGCCGAAGAAGCATCCGCCGCCAGTGTTTCAATGAGCGACTTGTCGACGAATATGGTCGAAATGTTGGCGTTTTTCAAAACAGAAAAAAAATCCGGGCAGCAAAAAGTTGCTCATCATGCCGATAGTTCCAGCGTCGTTCGTGCAGAGGCCAATAGAGCGGCACCATCGCAACCGGTTCGTCAGCCGAGTAGTTTTAAGCAAACCTCGCAAGCCGACGACGAATGGCAGGATTTTTAGCGGAGTTGCTTGATTGACCAAACCATTAGATAGGGAATAGCCGCCATGACAGCCGATTTAGAATCCAATCAGCACGTTGAGCAATTTCTAACTTTCGAGTTAGAAGGCGAAGCATATGGCATCGAAATTTTGAAAGTCCAAGAAATCAGAGGCTGGGAGCCGATTAGAAAAATTCCCAATACGCCTGATTTTGTTAAAGGTGCGTTGAATTTGCGCGGTTCCATTGTGCCGATTGTCGATCTGCGCGAACGTTTTCAGATGCAAAAAGTTGAATATACGCCGGTGACGGTCGTTATTGTGATGAGTGTCAATACTGCTTCGGGTGCTTCGGTGATGGGAATCGTCGCCGATGCGGTATCGGATGTGTTGGATATTAAGCTGTCCGATATAAAAGAAGCGCCGAATTTGGGTTCGAGAATCAATACTCAATATATGCGCGGCATGTTCGTCGGCAAGAAAAATATGGTGATGTTATTGGATGTCGATAAGCTTTTAAATCCGGAGGAGTTTGTCGATATTGCCGGGCTTGCTGCTATGTCAGAGGGTAAATGAGCGCGAGGATTGTAGCGGTCCTTAATCAGAAAGGCGGGGTAGGAAAAACCACAACTTCGGTCAATTTGACTCACGCGCTGGCTAAACTGGGTAAGAAAATTACGGTGATAGACTTTGACCCACAGAGTCATTTGGCCGTTTCGCTAGGTTGGGTAGATCCGCAAAAGAGCGGGATTGATAAGGTTTTGTTGGAAGGAGTAAGTCTCGAGGAGCAATTAATTCCGGTTAGAAAGAATCTGAATTTGGTGGTTGCCGGCCCTAGATTGCAGGAAATTGAGCAATTGACGGATGGTGGGGCCAGACGCGGAGATCTCCTCCGCAGTGCTTTGCTTGATGGCAATCGCGATGAAGATTTTATCTTTATCGATTGTCCCCCTTCTTCCGGGGTATTGGTAGCCAATGCCTTGTTTGCCGCCGATGAAATATTGGTGCCGATGACCAGTGATTATCTAGCATTACAAGGCTTGTCGCATTTGGTGGGAACCATCAAGAAATTCGAAAGCGCTTTGAAAAGGCCCTATAAATTTTCTCTGGTCATGTCCAGGTATATTCCGACCAGACGTATTTCAAAGGAGGTGTTGAGTGTCATACAAAAATACTTCCCAGGGCAGATTTTGGCGACCACCATTCGGGAAACTGCCTTACTTGCCGAGTGCCCCAGTTTCGGTAAAACCATTTTTGAATATCGCCCTGGCTGCCGTTCCGCACGAGATTTTACGGCACTTGCTAAAGACTTTTTGGAAGGGAGAATGATGTAATGGCGGAACAAGATGAAGATAGTTTGATCGGTTACGATCCTTTGGCTTGGATGCATCGATCAGATTTCAAGCAAGACTCACAAAAAGCCGAAGCTGCCGAATCAGCAGCGGATAGTCGGGCAGAACTTGCGAGCCCGACAGAAGTGTCGTCAAACCTTGAGATGGACCTGAGTCAATCGCCGGCCGATGTTTCTGAGCTATCTACGTCCGAAGGTGAGAGAGCGGTTTTGGTATTGGAGCCGGTACTGAATATTCAAAATGTGGCGGTTCTCCACCAACGCCTGACGCAGATGCTCAGCAATTTTGAGGCTATCGATATCGATGCTTCCGGTGTGACGATGATAGATACTGCGACTTTGCAACTGTTATTGATTTTAAAGCAAACCGCAATTGGCTTGCAGAAATCCATTTCTATCGATTTTCCTTCCGATAAATTTATTGAAGCATCGGAGTTGTTGGGGATTGCCGAAATGCTGGAAGTTGATCAGGCGGCATCCGGCTTCTTTTGATGGGGCACTACCCGAATATACAAAATGAAAGAAAAAGCGCGCGAGTTTGAATATACCCAAGCAGATTTTGATGTTCTAAGGAAAATATCCAACCAATATTCCGGAATCTTGGTGCCGGACGATAAATTTGACATGTTTTATTCGAGATTGTCGAAACGGGTCCGCATGCTGGGCTTCACCAGCTTCAAACAGTATTGTCACTATTTGAAACACAACCCGGATACTGAGTTTACTGAATTTATTAATGCTGTCACCACTAACCTCACTTCTTTTTTTCGCGAAAATCACCACTTTGAATATTTAAGCAAGACGGTTGTACCGGGTTTGCTTAAAAAACATGCCGGGACTAAACAGATTAAAGTTTGGTCCGCAGGTTGCTCGACAGGTGAGGAGCCTTATTCTTTGGCGATGACCTTGAAGGAAAGCGTCCCGGCTGATTGGACTGTAAATATTCTGGCTACCGATCTTGATACGAATGTCTTGGCCACCGCCGCAGCCGGCATTTACATGGCTGATCGCGTGACAGGAATAGCCGAGCAACGCCTCAAACGCTGGTTTCAAAAAGGTGTGGGTGGACAAGCGAACAAGGTGCGAGTTAAACCGGAATTGAAAGAATTGATAGAGTTTAAACAATTGAATTTGATGCAGGAGTGGCCCTTGAAAGGGTATTTTGATTTTATTTTTTGCCGAAACGTTTTGATTTATTTTGATCGGGAAACCAAGGCGATGTTAGCGAATCGTTACTGCGGCTTATTGGAGGAGGGCTCATATTTGTTCATTGGCCATTCAGAATCCTTGCATCAGCTCGATACCGGATTCAGTTTAGTAGGTAATACTATCTACAGGAAGTCGAGTAAGTGAGTCATGTGCCCCATGTGGAAAGATCGCTTATCGCCGGCTTCGAAAATGTTAATCGGTATTGGGATCAAGAAAATCAAATAGTGGCGGCAAAATTGATGCCCGGTGACTACTACGTCACCAAACAGGATGAAATGATTACTACCGTGCTGGGTTCTTGCGTGGCAGCTTGTATAAGGGATGTGGTGACCGGCGTCGGGGGGATGAATCATTTCATGTTGCCGGAGACCAGTAAAAGTCGTTTGAACGACAGAGACGAAGCCGTCGTTGGCAATGCCTCGCGCTATGGCAATTACGCGATGGAACATTTGATCAATGCTATTTTGAAAAATGGCGGTAAGCGTAAAAACTTGGAAGTTAAGTTGTTCGGCGGCGGCAAAATCATCGCTACCCTGGGTGATGTGGGAGCCAGAAACATTCAATTCGTTTTGGATTATGTGGATACTGAAGCGTTGAATCTGGTTTCTCATGATTTGGGCGATATTTATCCGCGTAAGGTGAATTTTTTTCCGCACACCGGACGGGTCAGAATGAAAAAAATTAAAGATTTACACAACCAAACTATCTTCCTGCGCGAGAAGCAATATAGTTCGAGTATCAAGGACGCACCGGTTGAAGGTAGCGTAGAGCTATTTTAGGAAACCAGGATGACAAAAATTAAGCTATTGATTGTTGATGACTCGGCATTAATTCGCCAAATGCTGACGCAAATTTTTAATGAGGCAGGCGATATTGAAGTAGTCGGCACGGCTAGCGATCCGATTATTGCTAGGGAAAAAATAAAGGCCTTGAATCCCGACGTATTAACATTGGACGTAGAAATGCCGCGAATGGATGGGCTGACATTTTTACGTAATTTGATGCGCTTAAGGCCTATGCCGGTGGTCATGATTTCAACGTTGACCGAAAAAGGCGCCGAAGTGACCCTTGATGCGTTGGCGCTCGGCGCGGTTGATTTTGTGGCGAAACCAAAAGTCGATGTCTCCCATGGCTTACGAGCCTATGCCGATGAGATTATCGGTAAAATCAGGATGGCCGCTCAGGCAAAAGTCAAAGCTTTGGAAACCAATCGGGTTGATGTCCCTACCCTTAGTTCAGTGAATGAGAATGCAATTGGTACGATGAAAAAGCATTTCAAAACGACTCATAAAATCGTGGCGTTGGGTTCTTCAACGGGCGGCACCGAAGCGGTCAAGGAACTGGTAAAAAGTCTGCCGAGAACGGCGCCGGCGATTGTCATTACCCAACATTTGCCCCTCGCCTTCAGCGCTTCGTTTGCCAAACATGTAAACGAGGCTTCCGACATGACTGCCTGCGTGGCTAGCGATGGGCAGCTGATATTGCCCGGAAATATCTATATAGCGCCAGGTGATCAACATCTCATGGTTGTGAGAGATGGCGCTCGTTACGCGTGTCGCCTTGATGATGGTCCGCCTGTCAACAGACATAAGCCTTCCGTGGATGTTCTGTTTCGATCAGTTGCCGAAAATGTTGGTAGCAATGCGGTCGGGGTTATGTTGACGGGCATGGGGGCGGATGGTGCCAGAGCCATGCTTGAAATGCGTGAGGCCGGAGCCATCAATATAGTGCAGGATGAAGCATCCAGTATAGTTTGGGGTATGCCTGGCGAAGCCTACAAACTGGGGGCCGCGCATCATGTGTTATCCTTGGGGAAAATAGCGGAAAAAATCCTGGCCCTGGTGGATTGAAGATATGTTGCAGTTCCTAAAAGATAACGCGCTCCTGGTTTTATTCACGCTGGTAGTTTTGTTATTGCCTTTGTTTTCGTCCAATGCGCTGGTTTATTGGCTAGCGGCCCCAATTGCAACGATATTGTGGATGGTCAATGCATTTCGTGCTCAACGTGCGCAAGAGTCAGCCTCGACAAATAGCAAGGAGCTAAGCGAAGCCGAATTGGTGCGTGCGATTGATGACTATTTATTACATCTAAAAGATTGTATTGACCAAGAAGCATCCTATTTCCGCGCGGAATTGGAACAGCTCAAATCCATGCTCGCCGATGCGGTGAGCACGATGTCCAACAGCTTCAATAGCTTGGCTAGTTTGACGTCCGGGCAGTCATCGATAGTATATTCGTTGGTAAGTGATCTGGAAGGAAGTACCGACAAAGGGCGTAGTAGTCTCAATTTCACGAGTTTTGCCCAGGAAACCGATAATGTCTTGCAGTTTTTTATCGACCATATTCTGCAAATCAGTAAGCAGAGCATGGAGATGGTTGCGGTTATCAATGACGTTGGCGGCCATATGGCTCATGTCGAGAAACTGTTGGGCGATGTGCAAAAAATTGCCGATCAAACCAATTTGTTGGCGCTGAATGCCGCCATCGAAGCAGCTAGGGCAGGAGAAGCCGGTCGAGGTTTCGCGGTGGTTGCGGGAGAAGTGCGGAATCTATCGAAAAATTCCGATAAGTTCAGTGAAGAAATTAAGCGCGTGGTAAAGGCTTCCAAGGATAATATCCACGAAGCGCAAACCATGATTGAAATAATGGCCTCCAAAGACATGAACGTGGCGATTAGTTCCAAGGCCAGTATCGACAAGATGATGGATGATATCGCCGTCATTAATGCCAATATCTCCAGCAATGTCGGCGAAATTTCCCAATTGACAAATAAAATTGAGTTCAGTGTCGGTAATGCCGTGCGAGGGCTGCAATTTGAGGATATGGCTCGGCAATTGATCGAATATTTACAGTTCAATTTACAGCATTTCGGCTCGCTATCCGACGAGGTAAGCATAGGGTTGGGTGTATTTAAAACGGGTAGCGATGCAAATTGGCGCGATCAATTACAGCAAGGTTCTGACCGTTTGAAAATCATGAAGCAGCAGTGGCAAGTCAGAAAATCGCATATTGTTTCGCAATCTTCCATGGACGAAGGCGATGTGGACCTGTTTTAACGTGAATGTATGGTAATGACATGATAATTTGTGAGGCTAGAGAATATGGGTATTGAGGCACGCGTTGATGGGGGAGTGCTGTCGATAAAAATAAGCGGCCGGTTCGATTTCGGTGTGCACAATGAGTTTCGCGAAGCAACCAAGCTGGTTGAAAATGGCGTAAAACTGATAGAGGTGGATTTGAACGGCACTGAATACTTAGATAGTTCTGCCCTTGGGATGCTGTTAGTTCTACGAGATAAGATGGCTGGCGATAAGTCGGCCATACGGATTAAAAATTCGCGTACCGAAGTAAAAAAAATTTTGGAAATCGCTAATTTTGATAAATTATTTACACTGTCCTGAGCAATCCCGCTTTTTTATATAATCTAATGGCGCGATCAAACCGGCAACGGGTTGCGTAGCCGCCAACACTCCATGAACCAACAGACTGACTTTTCCAGTTCCGATTTCATTAGAAATTTTTTCCAGCGATTTCTACCCAATTCCCAAGTTGTCTCCCTAGCCATAGTTTTGCTGGGCGGCTTTTTATTGATATACGGCTTGTTGGATTTGCTGATGCCGGTCTTCGTGGCGATTGTGTTGGCGTATCTATTGGAAGGGCTGGTGGTTAAAGCCGAACAGCGCCAATTGGGGCGTTTAGTTTCCGTGCATCTGGTGTTCTTTGCGTTTATGGCTGCGCTGGGCTTTGTGTTGTTCGTACTAGTGCCGATAGTGTCCGAGCAAACAGTGCAACTGGTGCAACACATTCCGGAAATTGTCTCCAGCACCCAAGCCGAAATTATGCGTTTCCCTGAGCGTCATCCCGAACTCATTTCGGAAGTTCGAATTCGGGAAATCATGTTTTCCATTCAGCAAGACTTGCTCAAGTATGGTCAGGATTTAATCTCCGGCTCTGCTCAATCGTTTGTAGGATTGGTGGCGGTGATTATTTATTTGTTTTTGGTGCCGTTGATGGTGTTTTTCTTTCTGAAGGATAAACAGGTTTTATTAGGTTGGTTTGTGCAGTTTCTGCCGAAGGATACCAGTCTCAGCTTGCGGGTCTGGCATGAGGTGGATAGGCAAATCGCCAATTACGTTAGAGGCAAATTTCTTGAAGTGTTTATCCTGTGGGCGATCAGTTACATAGTCTTCTGGTTGTTGGGCTTGAATTACGCGATGTTGCTTGCGGTACTGATGGGATTGTCCGTGATGATTCCTTATGTCGGCGCGACATTGGTGACTTTTCCGGTGTTGGCTGTGGCCTACGTTCAGTGGGGTGTGGGTGGCAACGATCACTTTATGTACGTATTTATCGCTTATTCGGTGATTCAGGCTCTGGACGGCGTGATATTGGTGCCGTTGCTGTTTTCTGAGGCCGTAAATTTGCACCCTATCGCGATTATCGTCGCCATTCTGTTTTTTGGCGGCTTGTGGGGATTTTGGGGGGTGTTTTTTGCGATACCCTTGGCCACGCTGGTTAAAGCGGTGTTAATGGCGTGGCCAAAGGCTGAAATCAGTCAAGCATTAGTCTGATAGCTTTACAAATTGTCCGATGCAAAATCCGCCAGCCGCGAACGCTCGCCGCGCCGCAACGTAATATGGGCGCTATTCGGCCAAGATTTGAAACGATCAACCACATAGGTCAAACCGGAGCTGGTAGCGGTTAGATACGGCGTATCGATTTGTGCCAGATTGCCGATGCAGATAATTTTTGTACCCGGTCCTGCCCGGGTAATCAAAGTCTTCATCTGTTTAGGCGTCAGATTTTGCGCTTCGTCGATAATCAAATAGCGATTCAGAAAAGTCCGGCCGCGCATAAAGTTCAGCGAACGAATTTTTACCCGGTTCATCATCACGTTTTGCGACGCGCCTTGTTCCCATTCGGTCGTGCCGGAGCGGCTGCCCAGCAATTCCAGGTTGTCCATCAACGCCCCCATCCACGGTGCCATTTTTTCCTCCTCCGTGCCGGGTAAAAAACCAATGTCTTCGCCAACCGGCATGGTCTCCCGCGTCATGATAATTTCCAGATAGGCTTTGCTTTCCAGTGTCAAAGACAAGCCGGCTGCCAGTGCCAGCAAGGTTTTACCGGTGCCGGCCGAACCGATCAGCGTCACGAAATCCACGTTCGGATCCAGCAGAGCATTCAACGCAAAATTTTGCTCACGGTTTTTGGCGGAAATGCCCCAGATACTATTGTGCTTAGTGCGGTAATCGCGGGCCAATTGCAACACCGCCGTGTCGCCTTCACGGCTTTTCACAATGGCTTCGAAATTATCTTCGCCTTCCATATACAGATATTGGTTGGGATACCATTCTGCAACCAGCGGACCATTCACGCGGTAGTACGTATGGTCGTTTTCCTGCCACGATTCCATCTTGCCGCCGTGTTCCTCCCAAAAGTCGCTGTCCAGCGCCATTGTGCCGGTGTAGAGCAGGTCTATGTCTTCAATGGTTTGATCATTATGGTAATCCTCGGCACTGATCTGTAGCGCGGCTGCTTTGATGCGCATGTTGATGTCTTTGGAGACCAGGATTACCTTCACATCCGGGTATTCCTTACCCAAGGCCAATACGATACTCAGGATGGAATTATCGGCAATTTGCCCGGGTAGGTCGGCGGGTAGCAGATGCGACAATTGCCGGGTTTGAAAATACAGACGGCCGTCGAATTCGCGTTCGCCGTTGAGTGAATGTTCGATGCGCGAAAGCGGCAAGCCGGCATTGATGGTTTGCTGATCGGCATCGCGGATTAATTCGTCCAAAAATCGGCTGACTTGGCGGACGTTGCGCGATACATCGGATAAGCCTTTTTTGGCGTGATCCAGTTCCTCCAGCACCACCATCGGAATGAAAACATTGTGTTCTTGAAAGCGAAAGATGGACGTTGGGTCGTGCATCAGTACGTTGGTGTCCAACACGAACAATTTTTTGCCGGCGGATTGAATATTCATATTATCCTTGTAAAAAGCGTGGAAAGACGGTTTCAACAGAAACCCGGTGCTGCGCTGAATGTATTTCTACTCTATCTGTGGAGTTATCGTCAACCGAGCTATCGCTTGGCCTGTGTCCGATAAGCGCTGATGCCGTGGACTTAAAGGAGTAGTGCGATCTCACCGTCAATTCCGGCTTTTTTAAAAATCCTTGTGCCAATAATCGACTACTCTCCAGGTTCTCTATACTTAAGCCGTCGTCATTGCCTTGGTATAGTCGGTTACAATAGAGCGCATATGTCGCGACAACTTAATTTGTATCGGTATTTTTAGGATAGCTATTTATGACATTCTCACCCTCAAGCCAGCCAGACTTGGATTGGAGCCAGATTAGGGAAACCATCAAACTGTTGACCGTCTCGGTTGCTCAGGTTGAAGGCAGTATGAAAGCCGGCGACGAGTCGGTTTCAGCCTTGGCCGACTCGTTTACCGGTATGGTTGAAGAGATGAAAAATATCCATCAGATACTGAGCGGTTTTCAGCAGAGCGAGAGCCGCGACCAAGCTTTGGCGCATTGCGAGGCGACCCAGCATAAAATCTATTCGGCGATTGTGGCGTTCCAGTTTTATGATCGCCTGCAGCAATGCTTGCAACACGTGTCTAACAATCTAAAAGGCTTGTCGATCATCATCGATACGCCGCACAGGTTATATAATCCTGCCGAATGGTATAAGTTTCAGGAAAGCATTCGTAACCAGTACACTATGGAATCTGAAAAAGTGATGTTTGATGCTATCCATCAGGGTAAAAGCGTCGATGAAGCGCTAGCCTTGTTTCAACAAGCAAACCAGCAAAGCGACGATGATGAAATCGAACTGTTTTAATTTTACTTGGCTACTTAAATCGTAAATGAAAAAAAAATCTCTGTTAATTTTGTGCCCTCTGTTACTGATATTAACGGCGTGTAGTAATCCAGGCTCAGAACCGCCGGTGGCGGGAAGTGTACCGGCCAAAAAAGCCCCGTCTAAAAAATCGGCGGCAAATAAAGTACCTGCGGCCACTGCAAAAAAACCGGCGTCTACCCCCGATACCGCGACCTATCCCATCGAAAGCGTTAGCAATAACTTTAAAGATGAACCGAATCTGCCGACCTTTCGCGCCGAGCCGTTGATGCCGCCGGCCGATATTCCGCCGCCTGCGCCAGCCAGTCCTGCTCTGACAGCATCCGCTCCCGCGGCGGCGGCTACGGCAACTGCGCCGGCACCGAGGTTTGTCATAGAAGACGCGCGCATCCCCAGCGGCACGCCGCCGGCGGTGGTGGCTTTAATTAGCGAGTCCGACCGCAGCCGCAACAGCGGCGATCTCGATGCGGCGGTGGTGGTGATGGAGCGGGCCTTACGTATCGATTCGCGCAATCCGACCCTGACCTATAAACTGGCGCAGCTCAGAATCAAACAAAATAAACCGCAACTCGCGGAAGAGTTGGCCGGCAAGGCGGCTCTGCTGGCTGGCGGCGATCTGGATCTGAAGCGCAAAAGCTGGTTGCTGATCGCCGAAGCCCGACAAATGCAGCAAAATTCCCAAGGGGCTAGAGAAGCTAAAGCCAAAGCGGATAGCTTTTTCGGTCGCTAGTGGCTGAGGGTTCCAAGCCGTCGCTTTCCGGCGCCGCCGCAAAATTGGGCGATATTTTCGGCGAGGGCGGCGCCTTAGCCGAGATTATCAACGGTTACTCGCCGCGCGCCGCGCAGATCGAGATGGCAGAGCAGATTGCTTATGCCATAGAGTCGCAGCAAAATCTGATCGCCGAAGCCGGCACCGGTACAGGCAAAACCTTTGCCTATCTGATTCCCGCGATCCTGTCCGGTAAGAAAGTCATCGTTTCCACCGGTACCAAAAATCTACAAGATCAATTGTTCAACAAGGATTTGCCGGTAATCCGCAAAGCCTTGAGCAAACGGCCGTTCAAAGCCAGCTTGTTAAAAGGCCGCGCCAACTACCTTTGTACTTATCGCTTGGAGCAGGCCTTGAATTCTGCTTTTGGTTACAGTCAGGAAGATGCGGCGGCCCTGGCACAGATCAAAGCCTGGTCGAAACGCACCAAAGCCGGCGACGTCTCGGAAGTAGCCGATGTGCACGACGGCGATCCCGTCTGGTTTCACGCGACTTCGACCACCGACAATTGTTTGGGTCAAAATTGCCCCGATTATGCCGACTGTTTTCTCACTAAAGCCCGCAAACAGGCTCAAGAGGCTGAAATCGTCGTCGTCAATCATCATCTCCTTTGCGCCGACTGGTCGATTCGCGAAACCGGTTTCGGCGAATTATTGCCCGATGCCGAAGTGGTCATCATCGACGAAGCCCATCAACTGGCTGATACCGCCTCCAATTTTTTGGGGGTGACGATCAGCGGCAAGCAGTTGGTCGATCTGGCCGACGACAGCTTGGCCGAATATTTTACTGACGCCAAGGATATGCCGGACTTACGTACCGCCTGCGAAGACTTGCAACACGAAGTGAAGGATTTGCGCTTGGCGTTTGGTCTGGAATTGCGGCGCGGCGATTGGCAGGACATCGAAACCAATCCAAAAATTGCCGGCGCGTTGGAATCCTTGCAAAAGCAACTGGCACGACTGACCGATCAACTGGAGCGCGCCTCGGTGCGCAGCAAAGGTCTCGAATCCTGCTTTGATCGCGCCGAAGCGCTAGACGCGCAACTGGAAACGCTGATTAACGACAAGGATGGACAGTGGATCAAATGGTACGAAACCTACAGTAAGTCATTTACCCTCAGCCGTACTCCGCTGGATATTGCCAAGGAATTTCGCGGCTTCATGGCCCGGCATAAAGCTACGTGGATTTTTACCTCGGCCACCCTGAGTGTGGCGAATAATTTCGTGCATTTTTCCAAGAATCTGGGTTTGAGCGGAGCGCTCAGCCAGAGCTGGGAGAGTCCGTTCGATTACCCGAATCAGGCCCTGTTTTACCATCCCAAAGGTCTGCCGCAGCCCAGCGATCCGGACTTTACCGACAAAATTGTCGAGTTTGCCTTGCCGGTGCTGGAAGCCAGCCGGGGCCGGGCGTTTTTCCTGTTTACCAGTCACCGCGCCTTGCAACGCGCCGCGCAATTGCTGGAAGGCAAGCTCGACCATCCCATCCTGGTACAAGGTACCAAGTCCAAAGGCGTATTGCTGGATCAGTTCAAGGAACTGGGCAACGCAGTATTGTTGGCAACCGCCAGTTTCTGGGAAGGCGTGGACGTACGCGGCGACGCCTTATCCTGTGTGATCATCGATAAACTGCCGTTCGCCTCGCCTGGCGATCCGGTGCTGAAAGCACGCATGAATGCGATGGAAAAGCAGGGCCGCAACCCATTTTTCGAGCATCAACTCCCCAGCGCCATCATTATGCTGCGCCAGGGAGTGGGCCGCTTGATTCGCGACGTCAACGACCGCGGTGTGCTGATGGTCTGCGACCCCAGATTATTGAAGCGCTCCTACGGCCAAATGTTTTTAGATAGCGTGCCGGCGATGAAGCGCAGCCGCGAGATCGAGGATGTGCGGCGGTTTTTTGCATTGGAAGAATCACATTGAACATTGCGTAGGCCGGAATAAGCGTTAGCGTTTCCGGCATCTTGTTGACAGAGGTACAGATTTGAAATTATTGGCAGTAGAAACCTCCACCGACGCCTGTTCGGCGGCTTTGTTTATCGATGGCGAGATTAGCGAAAAATTTGCCGTCGCGCCTCGCGAACATACCAAATTGATTTTACCGATGATCGACGAATTGATGGCCGATGCCCAGCTCAAACCGCAACAACTGGACGCTATCGGTTTGAGTCGCGGGCCCGGTTCGTTTACCGGTGTCAGAATAGCCGGCGGCGTGGTGCAGGGCATTGCTTATGGTGCCGACTTGCCGGTGGTGCCGGTTTCGACGTTGGCGGCAATCGCCCAAGATTTTTTTAATCGTCGCGCCGATGCTGAACTGAGTTTTACGGCGATGGATGCACGGATGGACGAGATTTTTTGGGGTGTGTATCAACGTAACGAATTAGGTTTGGCGGAGTTATACGGCGCGGAAGCCGTGACGCCCGCCGGCGACGTGATATTTCCCGACCGCGCCGGTTTTGGCGTCGGTTCCGGCTGGGGTGTTTATGCGGAGCAGTTGGGCCAGCGTTTAGCTGAGCGCGTGCTGGGCGTCGAGGTAGAGGTTTGGCCACGTGCCGCGTGTGTTGCTCAACTGGCGGCTTATGGATTTGCTAACGGTTTGGCCGTGGCTGTCGAGCAAGCCATGCCGGTTTATCTGCGTGATAAAGTGGCAAAAAAACAATCGGAAAGATAAGCGGATTTGTGGCTTGCACCTGCTGCTAAAACTGCCTGGCGACGTTTTTAAATGCCTTCTAAGGTACAATAGCGTTTTACCTAAGCCGATATTTTTAGCCCATGGCGCAATATTTCGAAATTCATCCGAAGAACCCGCAGCCGCGCTTGATTCAACAAGCCGTTAATATTTTGCGGAACGGCGGGGTCATCGTTTATCCCACCGATGCTTCCTACGCACTGGGCTGCCAGATTGGCGATAAGGCGGCGATGGATCAAATTCGCAGCCTGCGCCGGCTGGATGATAATCATAACTTCACGCTGTTGTGTACCGACCTGTCGCAGGTTTCCAACTTTACCAAAATGGGCAACGAAGCGCATCGCTTGATCAAAAAGCTGACGCCCGGCCCATTTACGTTTTTACTGGATGCCACGCGAGAAGTGCCGCGCCGTTTGCAGCATCCGAAAAAGAAAACCATAGGCGTCAGGATTACCGATCATCCGGTTGCCCAGGCCTTGGTCGAGCAGCTTGGCGAACCGTTGTTGACATCCACCTTGATGATGCCCGGCGATAGCGAGCCTTTGGCCGATCCCTACGAAATCAGAAAAAGGCTGGAAAAAGACTTGGCCCTGGTAATAGATGTCGGGGTGATCGAATATCAACCCACTACCGTCATCGCTTGCGGCGACAAGTCGATTGAAATTGTTCGGCAAGGTATCGGTATTGCGCCGATGTTGGAGTGAAAAACAAATGATGGACGAATTAACCCTGATACAAAGGATCGTAGTTTGGATTTTACCGGTGATTTTTGCGATTACCGGTCATGAAGTGGCGCACGGTTGGGTGGCGAAGAAGTTGGGCGATAACACCGCCGCCGACCAAGGCCGTTTAACGCTGAATCCTCTCAAACATATCGACGTGCTAGGCACGCTGGTTATTCCCGGTTTATTGTTGCTGACCTTTACCGGTTTTGTGTTCGGTTGGGCCAAGCCGGTACCGGTCGATCCTCGCGCGTTTAAAAAGCCGCGCCAAGCCATGGCGATCGTGGCGGTAGCCGGTCCTTTATCCAATTTGTTGATGGCGGCGGCCTGGGCTTTGCTGGCTAGAATCGGCGTGATGCTGGAAATCGAATATATCTCCTTCCCGTTGATCTACAGCGGTGTTGCGGGGATCAGCATCAATTTGGTTTTGGCTTTGATCAATCTTTTGCCTATTCCGCCGTTGGATGGCAGTCGGATTTTATCCGGATTGCTGCCGGATTATTGGGCTTGGCAGTACAATCGATTGGAACGGTTTGGTTTTATTTTTTTGTTGATATTACTTGCTACCGACGTGTTGCAATATTTGCTGGCTTATCCAATGTACTACGCCCAACAATTATTTTTTAGTTTGGCGGGCATGTAGTTTTGAACGAAGTAGCATTACCGGTTGAAGCCGCGCTGCCGCCGCTGGCGCTGGTTCAAGGCCAGCCCTATCAGGATTTACCGGACGATCTCTACATTCCGCCGGATGCGCTGGAAGTCTTTCTGGACGCGTTCGAAGGACCGCTGGATTTGCTGTTGTATTTGATTCGCCGCCAAAATCTGGATATTCTCGACATCCCCATCGCCCAGATTACCAAGCAATATATTGCCTACATCGACATGATGGAAAATATGCGTCTGGAACTGGCCGCCGAATATCTGGTGATGGCCGCGCTGCTGGCGGAGATCAAATCGCGGATGCTGCTGCCCAGACAGCCGGAAAGCGAGGAAGAAGAGGAAGACCCCAGAGCGTTTTTGATCCGTAAATTACAGGAATACGAAGCGATCAAAAAAGTCGCCGAAGAGATGGATCTGTTGCCCAGAAACGAGCGCGATACCTTTGAATTCGGTGTCGATACCTCGACCGTGGATGTTAAGCAAATTCTGCCGGATGTGCAGCTCAAGGAACTGCTGCTGGCCTTCCAGGATATATTGAAGCGTGCCGAGAGGCTTAGTCACCACCAAATAACCAAAGAACCCCTATCAGTCCGTGAACGAATGGCAGCCATTTTGGAAAAACTTAACGGAGCAAATCAGCTCCCTTTCGCAGCGTGTTTTACCCGAGGTGAAGGAAAAAACGGAGTGGTTGTCGCGTTTCTTGCCATCCTTGAACTCTCCAAAGAGCGCATCATCGACATCTTCCAATCCGAACCTTACGCCGGTATCCAGGTCAGAATCCGCCTCGATAGCGGCACCGGAGACTAATCCGTCGTTAGCCGATACCGTCGTCGATGATGTTATTCCTGCAAATAAACCCAGAGTGCCTCGCAAACCGCGGGTCAAGCCAGAGCCGATCACAGTCTTTGTGCCGGTCAAACGGCGCGCTGTGCGTTTTCCTGCTATCTGGTCCAGCGAGATGCGAATTGCGGTTGTTCAAGCCCACGAACCAACCGAACCCGTGGTTTTGCCCAAGTCTCGTCGGCATACGGTGCGCTTGCTGCCGGCTTGGCAGAGTAGTTGGCAGCTGCCGGAGGCTACCGACGTTAGCGAGGCTAGGCGCGCAACCCGCTTGCCGCAGCGCTGGTCTGAGATTATTCGCGCCAGCACTGTCGAACCCATCCTGGTTGAACGCCACCGATTACAGCCCGACATAATTAAAGAGTGCGACATGAACACCAAGCGCATTGTGGAAGCCATTTTGTTTGCCGCCAACCGGCCAATGACGATTAGACAGATCCAGGAAACCTTTCCGGAACTGGAGCAACCCGATACCTTGTCGGTGCAAATGGCCTTGGATGACATTGCTCGCGACTATGCGGATCGGCCGATTGGACTGCGGCAATTGGCCAGCGGTTACCGGTTTCAGGTGCGCGAGGGTCTGTCGCCTTATGTCACCCGCTTGTTCGAGGAAAAGCCTGCGCGGTATTCGCGCGCGCTGCTGGAAACTTTGGCGATCATCGCTTACCGCCAGCCGGTGACGCGCGGCGAAATCGAGGATATTCGTGGTGTCAGCGTCAGCAGTTCCATCATTCAAACCCTGTTGGAGCGCGAGTGGATTCGTGTCATCGCCCATAAGGAAGTACCGGGCCGGCCGGCCTTGTTCGGCACCACCAAACAATTTTTGGATTATTTCAATTTAACTACATTGAGCGAATTACCGACGCTGGAAGAAATCGTCAATTTCGATTTCGGCAATTCGCTTCAACCGCAACCTGAGCAGGACCACAGTGAAAGACCGCAAACCGCCGAGATCGAACAACCCGTCAGCCCCGCAGGACAAACGGACCCAGAAAACGCAGTCTCGGAAACCGAGTTCGACGCCCAAACCGAAGCCGGCCTCGGCGCCGAAAACCTCACCCTCCACTAAAGCCGCGCCTGCCGGCGGCGAGCGTATCCAGAAACTGCTGGCCAGAGCCGGCGTTGGGTCGCGCAGAGAAATCGAGCGCTGGATTGAAGAAGGCAAACTCACAGTCAACGGTAACCCGGTGCAACCGGGCTATCACTTAAAGCCCGACGACCATCTGCAAATCAATGGCAGGGTGGTGAAATGGGAAAAATACGCCGAGCAACCGACCCGCGTATTGGTGTACCACAAGCCGGTCGGCGAATTGGTAACCCGCCGCGACCCGGAAGGCCGCCCGGTAATCTTTACCCAACTGCCGCGCCTGCAAGTCGGCCGCTGGATCGCGGTTGGCCGCCTGGACATCAACACCTCCGGCTTGATTTTAGTCACCAATAACGGCGAACTCGCCAACCGTTTGATGCACCCCTCGCGCGAAGTCGAACGCGAATACGCGGTGCGGATTTTAGGCGAAGTGGACGATGCCATGCTGGCCCGTTTGAAACAAGGTGTGGAACTGGAAGACGGCCCGGCGCATTTCGAAGACGTCAGCTTTTATGCCGGCGAAGGCGCTAATAAATGGTTTTACGCGACGGTCAAGCAGGGGCGGAATCGTCTGGTACGGCGTTTATGGGAATCGCAGGGGGTCAAAGTCAGCCGTTTGATTCGGGTCCGTTACGGCGATGTCGGCTTGCCGGAACGGGTTAGGGCGCATTCGTTTTATGAGTTGGAGGCCAAGGAGTTGGCCGCTTTGATGGAATTTGTGGGGTTGTAGTCGCGTTGAACTCATCGATACCGCAGTTGGCAAGCCGTGTCCGCCGCGGAGTGATGATCTTAATAGTTCAGTGGAGTTTTGTGGTCGGATTCTCTTCGGTCAGCGTTGCGATCACTCCGTTAATGATTTCGTTGATTCGAGTCTTTTCTTGTTCCGGAAGATTTTGTAGTGGGGGACACGTCAGGGTCATGGTGAACACGCTTCGCTTAGTGCCGATCGTGAAATGAAAAACCTGAAAAAGTTGGTCGCGTTCTTGTTTTATAAAAGGGGGGACTGGAATTATCGCCTTGCCGTCGGCAGAGTAGTTGACCGTCATCCCTTGCTTTTCCGCAGATTGTTTGACCAGATATACTCCAAATTCTTCGGGATATTCCGGACCATCTGAGTGGACTCTCGAAATTTCAAGCCTACAGATGTAATTCTCGCCAAAGGTTGCGTCGATCTGGTCGGCGGGCGTTTTTGAAATACGCACGTAGTTCGGGAGCACCACAGATACCGATTCTTGTTGGAATTTGACCTTTACGGTTGCCGGTCTATCAGGTCTGCCGAACAAGAATTCGTCGGTGTCACTTAGGAAGTATTTGACATTCTCGGGCCTTGTACCGACAAGTCCTGCACGTAAACTACGTTGAAAATCCAAAATTTGAGCGGCCGATCTCATAGCGGCCAATGCTCGACTTTGCTCGCTATTCTCGGTGTTGGCTAAGGTTTCGTCATGGTTATTCTTGATGTTTCTTAGAATTTTTGCCACGAATTGGCAGTAGGCTTGGTATGGTTCGTCGCTGGCCGAATGAATTGCGGCAAAGATGCCGGGCTTTTGCTTTCGTTCCGCGTTGCTCGTTGGTAGAAACACTAAATTGTCCAGCGAATTGAGATCCCAAATGAATGGTCCTCCTGGAAAAGTCAGCGACGCGGTACGGATATATAGTAGAAATTCGGCAATATCCTTTGTAGTTGCGACCTCGTGTGGGATTAGGTAATGCAATTTGCCGGACACCCATAAATCCGGATCCCAAGACCAAGCAAGTGGGTTATTTTCTGCTTGGATATTCGGAAGTGCCGCTCTTAATATCTTTTTGAGTTCTTCTAAGTCGGTTGGCGTGAGATTGACCGCTGGATAGTCAGTTGTGGACTCAATAGCCGAAACTTTTTTCTTAAACAAATTCTTCAACATTTCTCAGCTCTATATGGCTTGATATTATCCTTATACGGCGCTTAATTGCGGATGAGAGCTCTTGGTTGGCGCTTGCAAAACAATTACCAGCAAAGTTGCTGCAAAGGTTGCTCGCAACTCACTATAGTTGGTAGTTTTCCAAAGTCAAAAACAACGCTCCCCTATTGCGAAGCTTAATTGAATGCCGGTTCTTGCGCCTGCGGGCGAGAGCTTTCGCTACGAAAACCATCCCCGGTTTTCGCCCTTCGGGCCAGCCTAGCGGCTGTTCAAATTAGCCATGTAGGCCGGAATAAGCGTTAGCGTTTCCGGCAAGCGTGTAATTGCCAGAAACGCCTATCGGCTTATTCTGGCCTACACTAGGACGGTGATTTTTGTCGGAAATGTCTGCCCTGGACTAGGCTGAAAAATAATCTTAAAGCGGGTTATGAGCAATTATAGGCGGTTGTATGTTCCTGGCGGCTTGTATTTCTTTACGGTTGTGGCATATCGTCGCCAACCGATTTTCGCCGGTATTCAGCGGGTTGCGTTGCTTCGTCAGGCGTTTCAAGAGGTTAAATGCAAACGACCTTTCGACATAACCGCTGCCGTCATTTTGCCTGATCATTTGCATTGCCTCTGGCTATTGCCGGAGGGCGATTTCGATTATTCAACCCGGTGGCAAATGATTAAAACTGCTTTTTCTCGAAGAGTTTCGGCGAGTGTGAAAAAAGACGGTGCAAAAACCATTTGGCAACCACGTTTTTTCGAGCATTGCATCCGTGACGAATCCGACTTTAATAAGCATTTGGATTACATCCATTACAACCCCGTCAAACATGGTTTGGCCTTGTCTCCCGGGGAATGGCCACACAGTTCGTTTCAACGTTTCGTAGATACTGGGTTTTATCCCGCCAGTTGGGGGTGTGCCTTGGCTGCGGATATTGCGGACTTGGACTGCGAGTAGTCGAGTTGGGTTAAGGGATAAAAACCATTATCTTAAAATTTTGGTGTTTCAATGAAAATCCCGCGATTTACTCGCCAAGTCGCCGATCCAGCTACTCCAATCCTCCAACTTCCCGGCGACCAGATGTAACACACCGTCTTCTTGCTGGATGGTCCCGGTTACCGATAGCAGGCGGGCTTTGAGCAAGGGTTTGCGTTGTGCCAAAGCGGTGGCGGGCCAGACGACTAGGTTGACTTGGCCGGTTTCGTCTTCCAGGGTGACAAAGGTCACGCCGGCTGCGGTCATCGGTCGCTGCCGGCATATCACCAAGCCGGCGACTTGGGCGATGCTGCCATTGCGCCGTTGCCATAAGGAGGCGGCGGTGGTGACGCCGCGGCGGCGCAAACGTTCGCGCAACAGGCCTAGCGGATGTTCGCGCAGGCTGAGCCGGGTACTGGCATAGTCAGCCAATACCTCCTGGCCCTGCTTGGGGGCTTTTAATAGCGGAGTGGCTTCGGCGATGACCGGTACGCCAAATGCTGGGGTGGCTGCTTCCACGCCGCTGGCCGCCCAAAAGGCGCGATGCCGGTTGCCAGCCAGGGATTTTAACGCATCGGCTGCTGCCAAGTGTTCCAAGTCTTGCCGATCCAGACCGGCACGCGCGGCGAGATCGGTAACATTGGCAAATGTTTGTCGGCCTCGGGCCTGGATAATCTTTGCCGCCGCGATTGCCGATAAACCCTTGACTTGATTAAACCCCAAGCGTAAGGCCGGCGCGGCGTTGGCGGGAAACTCCAATGAACATTGGCTTTGACTGGCTTGCACATCCACCGGGCGCACTTCTACGCCATGGCGGCGGGCGTCTTGCACCAATTGCGACGGCCCGTAAAAGCCCATCGGTTGGCTGTTCAGCAAGGCGCAGCAAAACGCCGCCGGATGGTGGCGTTTCAGCCAAGCAGAGACGTAAGCCAGCAAGGCAAAGCTGGCGGAATGCGATTCCGGAAAGCCGTAATCGCCAAAGCCTTTGATCTGTTGGAAAATCCGCTGGGCGAATTCGGCGCTGTAGCCGCGCGCCCGCATGCCATCCAGTAATTTACGTTCGAACGGTTCCAGGCCGCCTTTACGTTTCCAGGCGGCCATGGCTCGCCGTAGTTGATCGGCCTCGTCGGCGCTAAAGCCGGCGGCGACCATCGCCAGTTGCATCACTTGCTCCTGAAAAATCGGGATGCCCAGGGTACGCTCCAGTACGGCTTGGACTTCCGGGCTGGGATACTCCACTGGCTCCAAGCCTTTTCGCCTAGCCAGATAAGGATGCACCATCTCGCCTTGAATCGGGCCGGGGCGGACGATGGCGATTTCGATGACCAGATCGTAATAGTTTTGCGGCTTCAGGCGCGGCAGCATGGTCATCTGCGCCCGCGACTCGACTTGGAACACGCCGATGCTGTCGGCTTGTTGCAGCATGGTGTATACCGCCGGGTCTTCGGCGGGAATGTCGGCCAGGGTCCAGGCGATGTTAGGTGAGCCTGTTTCTTCGGTAGGGGTGATAAAAGTCGAAACAGTCCCTTCTCCCTCCGGGAGAAGGTTAGGATGAGGGCGGTGGTTATGATTTGAATATCCCCTCACCCCAGCCCTCTCCCGGCGGGAGAGGGAGTTTCCACAATTCTCTTCATCAAAGGGATATTGGTGCTGGGGCGGCCGGCAATATTGACCAAGATATTCCAAGGCCTTACGAATCGCACTGAGCATGCCCAACGCCAGCACGTCCACCTTCAACAGGCCCATCGCTTCCAGGTCGTCTTTTTCCCATTGAATCACGGTGCGGTCGGTCATCGCGGCATTTTCTACCGGCACCAGGCGTGAGAGCTCGTCGCGAGCGATCACGAAGCCGCCGACGTGTTGCGACAGATGGCGCGGAAAGCCCTTGATTGCCTGAACCAGCACGGCCAAGCGTTGTACGGTGTGGCTGTCCGGGTCGAAGCCGCATTCTTTCAGCGATTCCGGCATTAGCTGATAGCCATCCCATCGATCCACGCTGTCGGCCAGGCGTTCGACTTGCGCCAGGTTCAAGCCCAAGGCTTTGCCGACATCGCGCACTGCGCTGCGGGTGCGGTAAGTAATCACCGTAGCGGCCAAAGCTGCTCGGTGCCGGCCGTATTTTTGGTAGATGTATTGAATGACCTGCTCGCGGCGCTCGTGTTCGAAATCCACATCGATGTCCGGCGGTTCGTTGCGCTCGCGGGATAAGAAGCGCTCGAACAATAGATTCATTCGGCCCGGATCGACTTCGGTAATCCCCAGGCAAAAACACACCGCCGAATTAGCCGCCGAACCGCGGCCTTGGCAGAGGATGCCTTGCTCACGGGCGTATCGGACGATGTCATCCACGGTCAGAAAATAGGGTTCGTAAGCCAGTTCCGCAATCAGGGCCAGTTCGTGTTCGATTTGTTGGCGCACCTTGGCTGGCTCGCCCAGCGGCCAGCGTTTGTGAACGCCGGCTTCAGTCAAATGCCGCAGCCAGGAAGTGGGCGTATGCCCATCCGGCACCAGTTCTTGTGGATACTCGTAACGCAATTCGTCCAGCGAGAATTGGCAGCGTTCGGCAATGATTAACGATTGTTGCAGCCATGCCGCTGGATAAAGCTTGGCCAGCCGGGGCAGGGGGCGTAGGTGCCGTTCGCCGTTGGTGAACAAGGCATAGCCCAGTTGCGATAAGGGTTGGCTGAGGCGAATTGCGGTCAGTGTATCTTGCAAAGCTCGGCGCGAGCGGCGGTGCATATGCACATCGTTGCAAGCGACAATTGGAATATCTAATTGCCTAGCCGTAGCTTGAGCCTGTTGGCAATAGCTTGCGTCGAGGCCGGATAGAAACAGGCCGATCCCCAGCCACAGATCGTCGGCAAACAGCTTTTTCAACCAGCGGCCATCGTCTGCCATGAATTGGTCGTTGGCTAACCAGATGGCCAGACAGCCTTGCGGAAAATGCTTGGTTAAATCGGGTCTAGTCAGCCGATAGCTGCCCTTTTCGGCTTGGCGGCGGGCGAGGGTAATCAAGGCGGACAGGTTGCCGTAGCTGCTTCTATCGGTTGCCAGCAAGACCAGTTTCAGACCGCCTTCCAAGACAAACTCGCTGCCGATGATCAGTTTGATATTGTGTTTCTTAGCTGCCAGATGCGCTCTTACCACGCCCGCCAGTGAGCATTCGTCGGTCAGCGCCAGCGCCTGGTAACCCAGGCTGGCTGCTTCCTCGACCAGTTCTTCAGGATGCGAGGCGCCGCGCAGAAAGCTGAAGTTGGACAGGCAGTGCAATTCCGCAAAGCCGAGGTTTGGCGCGCGGGCCTCATCCGAACAGGCCATGGACAAACCACTGTTGTCTGGCGGTTAAATCGCGATATACCCACAGCTTACGACCGCGTTTATCTTGGGCGATGTGATAGTCGCGGCGGATCGGCAGGTCGTCCCACCAGCCGGACTCGATGCGTTCCGGCGAGGATAGCAGGCTAAGGCCGCTTAGCCGCACCGGTTCGGGATTAGTCAGCAGCCACAAAGGTCGAGGCGCTAAATCGGGATTTGCGGTCAGCCGGTTTGGCATGTCGGTCATGGCGCGTTCCGGACGATGGTCGGCTTGCATACCTGGAAATGTCAAGGCGTGATGGCCCAGTCTGGCCTGCAACTGATCCAAAACCGCTTGCCATTCGGCTTCGCTGCCTGGGGTTTCGTGGTCGTCGAACAGGCTAAAGCGTTCCGGCTGAAACGGCGCTATGGCTTCGCTCTGCAAAGTAACGGCCAGCACCGGCGCGGGTAACGGCGAGCGTTCCAGTTTTTCGTACAGCAAGCCGCACCAGTGTTTAGGGTCGCGACTGCCCGCGCGAAAATCCAATGTTAAGCGAGTGGCGGGACGGTCGTAATGGTGCAGTTCCAGGGTGATGCCTAGTGTTGTGGCGTCGCGGTTTTTTAGAAATGCGGCAAATTCGCCGGCCAGCTGTTCGACAGCCGGAAAGAAATGCTCGATACGTTCCAACTCGATCGGCATCTCTCTGCTGGCCTGGAAGTGGGGTGGACGATGGAAAGCTTGTAAAACTTGAGTTTGTTGGCCGGCGAGTCTATCCAGTTGTTGCAATAACACGGCGCCATAGCGCTTTGCCAGGCCGTCGCGCGGCAGTCGCCACAAGTCGGTGAGTTGGCGAATACCCGTGCGGAATAGCCGGTGTAAGATTTTATCGTCCAGCGCCAGGGCGGCGACTGGCAGCGGACCTAATGCCGAGCGCAAAGCCTGGCGATCTGTGACAATGGTTTCCAGGCTTAGTCTTGCCAGTAAGACGCTAGCTGTTGGGGACGGGCTAATGGCGATTAGCGGACGATGCCTAGCGGTTTGCAATGCCGTTCTTAGTTTATCTTGTAAGCGCTCTACGCCGCCGAACAGGGTCAGACAGGAACGAATTTCCAGTAGCAGGCAGTTTGGCTGATCCAGGCTGACCCAGGGGCTGAAATCCAGCGCAATTTCGGCGAGTTGTTGTAATGCCTGGCGTTCGGCGAACGGATCGCGGTTCCGAATGCTCAAGCCGGGACACAGGGCTAAAGCGGCAGCGGGGGCCATGCCTGGTTCGACGCCGGCTTGCCGGGCTGCTTCCGAGACCGCATATAAAGGAGTTTGGCCTTTGCTCTGCGCCGAACAGGTGACGGCCTGATCTAAATCCAGATGCAGTGCGGCCAAAGCCAAGTCGGGAAAATACGCGCATAACCAAAGTTGGCTATTGGCTGCGTTGGGTTTGGCAATGGCATCGACCCGGTGCGCCGGGGTTGGCGATAGTGCTTTGGCGGTTGCAGCCATCGTTTTCTTATAGCGGCAAGATTAATGACGCGCGTTGCAAACTGCCGCGCGCCTTCAAAATGTGCAAGGCCAGGCCGGTCTCCGCCGGCTTGACTTCCAGACGTAATGCCGTATAGCCGCTGCCGCTACGTTGCTTTGGAAACAGTACTGCCAACGCGGAACCGGCTTCGGCGGCCAATTGTAAGCGGCGGATTTGATGATCGCTGAGCCGGCGCGGCCAAGCCAAAGTCATGCCGCAGCGGCCGCTACGCAGTAGTTTTTCCAGACTCCAGGGAATATCCGACTCTTGCCGGCAGTCTACTACCAGAACATAGGCTAGATCGATGCCGGCCTGCGCCAATGCCGGTGCGTAAGCTTGCTGCGGCGGGGCGATCCAGGCTATCCAGCGTTTGCTTTGCGTCATGCCGGCCATGGCCGGCAGCAGCAGGCTTAATTCGCCGATGCCTAAGCAGGGCGATAGAATTTCCAACACGCCGCCTAAGGGCCAGCCGCCACCTGGTAGCAAGGCATCAAGCTCGGCAAAGCCGGAAGGAATGACCGGCCAAGCTTGGTGTTCCGAACGCAAGCCGCGCCAGACGCCGGTTTGCGAGCGCAAGAGTTGGTCCAAGGCGTTTGCATTCATAGCCCGCTGCGAATCACGCCGACCACCACGCCTTCGATCACCAAAGGCTCGCGTTGCAAATTCACTACGATTACCGTGAAATCCGGATTGGCCGGTTCCAGATAAGCCATATGCGTTTTACTGTCCAGACGCAATCGCTTTACCGTGGCTTCGTCGTGAATCCGCGCCACGACGATCTGGCCGTTACGCGCTTCCGGCGTGCGTTGCACGGCTAACAGATCGCCATCCAGAATGCCGGCATCGCGCATGCTCATGCCTTGTACCCGCAACAGATAATCGGCGCGGTTGTCGAACAACTCCGGTCCCAGGCGGCAATAGCGCTCGATATGTTCTTCGGCCAGTATCGGCTGACCCGCCGCCACCCGGCCGACCAGCGGCAAGCCTTGCTCGGGAGCCGGCGTTGGTTTCATTAGGCGGATACCGCGCGAGGCGGCCGGTACCAGTTCGATGGCACCCTTACGTGCCAAAGCCTGCAAGTGGCCGCGAATGCTGTTGGTGGAGCGCACATCAAAGGCAGCGGCGATTTCGGCGATAGTCGGCGGAAAGCCGTCCTGTAGCAAACTGCGCTCGATGAAGTTCAGGATTTCTTGTTGGCGGTCGGTAAGTGGTTTCATACTGTTTATATAGTTACTGCTTTTATGAGCAGTATAGTGCTGTTGGTCGGATTGACGCAAGCGGTCAGAACGGAAAGAGACTCCCGCTTGCTTGGCAGCGGTGGCAGAGATATGTTGGATTATGAAGGGATGTTAATTAGCTGAAGATATGCTCAAGCATTGGCCTAACAAGCGCTTACTTGGTACAGACCGGCAGAGCCCAAGAGTGCAGACCAAGGGCGAGTTATGGCAGGTGAAAAGGGATAGGCCGCCGGTCTCTAGCTGTTGGCGGATGGGGCGGTTAATCGGGATAAAGCTTAAGCAAGCTTCAATCCGGTTCCAACACCCGAAACAACATTTCCTTAACGGTCTGCGGGTCGAAAGGTTTGTCGCAAATCGCCGAGACCCCGGCTTTGTGGACATTGCTGAGGCGGGTTTCGTTTTCTTCGCTGGTGACCATCAAGATCGGTACGATGGAATTACCCAAATCCTGGCGGATGGTTTTTATCAACTGCTGGCCGTCCATCACCGGCATATTGTAATCGGTGACGATCAGGTCGAAGGCGTTTTGGTCACGAGCGAATACATCAACGCCTTCCTTGCCGTCCTGAGCCTGGGTGATTTTGACGATGCCCATATTGTTCAACACCCGGCTGATATGCTTGCGGGCCAGCGGACTGTCGTCAACCACCAAGACCCGCACGTTTTCGATGTCGTAATGTTCCAGGCTGATTTCTTGCGGATCGATGAACTCGATAGTGGCCCGTAAGGCGTTTTTCAAATCGTCGTGAGCGAAGGGCTTGGGTAGAATCGCCACCACGCCGGCCTGGCGGATGGTATCCAGCACCGCGAAACTCGATTCGCTGGAAATCAGCATGAAGGGGACATGGCTCAAAGCCTCGTCGCCGCGCAGATGCTCGACCAGTTCGGTAGCCATCATATCCGGCAGATACAGGCTGCTGATAATCAAATCCGGGCGATGATTATGCAAGCTTTCTAGTGCAGTTGCCGCATTGGCAACGCCTTCGATTTTGGCAATTCCTTCGTCACGTAAGTGCTGCATGATGACTTTTAATTGCGTGGCTGAAGGTTCAATCAGCAAAATCGATAAGTCGGCAATATCTATAGCATGCATAATCGTCTGGCCTGGTTAATGTTGATCGAAATTGCATCCTGCATGCGCCGGCTGGAAAAAAAATCCCCAAGGGTAGCCGGCGAGATTAAAATTGCGCGTTGGTTTGCCGGTAAACCGGCAACATTTCACGCTTCAGGATAGACCTAAACCACCATGATTCAAGAAACCCTCGTCACCACCGTCAATCTGCAAGGCGATACGCACATCGCGCCGATGGGGGTGCATGTTGAACAAGATCAATACATTATCTTGCCGTTTCGGCCCTCGACCACGCTGGATAATCTGCTGGCTAACAAAACCGCTGTCATCAATTATTGCGACGATGTACGGATTTTTGCCGGTTGTCTGACCGGGCGTAGGAACTGGCCCTTATTGCCCGCCCAACAAGTCGCAGGGTATTATTTAGCCGACAGCTTGGCGCATACCGAACTACAGCTTGTCGGAAGCGAAGACGACGACACCCGGCCGAAATTGTTTTGCCGCGCTGTGCACACGGTCAACCATAAGCCGTTCCAAGGCTTTAACCGGGCGCAATATTCGGTGCTGGAAGCGGCGATATTAATCAGCCGGCTGGATAGATTGCCTTGGGAGAAAATTCAAGCCGAGCTGGATTATTTGCGCATCGGTCTGGATAAAACCGCCGGCGAGCGTGAGCGTCAGGCTTGGGATTGGTTAATGACGGCTATTGAGCAACATCGCCGGGGAGCGCAAGTATGACCGCGATGTTGGCTAGCGTGAATAGTTTGGCCGAAGCTTTGTTGGTCGAGGCCGCCGCCGTCGACATTATCGATTTAAAACAACCGGCTCGCGGCGCGTTGGGGGCGTTGGACGTTGCCGAGGTTGCCGAAATTGTTCGCCACTTGCAACCGGGTAGCTGTGTTAGCGCCACTATCGGCGATTTACCGATGCAGCCCGAATTGATCCTGCCGGCCGTGCAAGCCATGGCGGCTACCGGGGTAAATTATGTGAAGATCGGTTTTTTTCCGGGTGGTGACTGGCAGGCCTGCATTGCGGGATTACAAACGCTTGCCGAGCAGGGAGTGGCCTTGGTCGCGGTATTGTTTGCCGATACCCGCCCGGATTTTGCGATGATCGATGCCTTAGCCAAGGCCGGTTTTCGCGGGGTGATGCTGGATACCGCCGATAAACAGCTCGGCTCGTTGACGCGGCTGATGACCCTGGACGAATTGCAGAGTTTTGTCGATAGAGTCGCCAGTCTGGGCTTGCTGAGTGGTTTGGCCGGTTCCTTGCGAGCCGACGATGTAGCGAGTTTAGTGCAGTTAAGTCCGGATTATTTGGGGTTTCGCGGCGCCTTGTGTCGGGAGCATTCCCGCACCGCGCAACTGGATGTCGCGCAAATCGACAGACTTAGACAACATTGGCGCGCTTTAGCGTATTGAATGAGCCTGCTGATGAATTGACAGTACCCATCGCACTATCGATAGAACATAACAATAACACTAGCCGCTAACAGACTTAAGTCTACATAATATTGGCAGACCGGCAAACAGCAAGGGAACACTGTGGAGCAATATAGCGAACAAAACCAGGCCAGGCCTCTGCTTTGGACGGTGCTACTACTTTTACTTGCGCAGTTGCTTAGCTTGTATTTTCCGCTATCGGAATCCTTGCGGCCGTTTGTCAGCCAATCCTTAGGCGTACATACCTTGATGGAAGGTTTTTCCATCGTGATTTCCGCATTGGTTTTCGCCGTGGGTTGGAGCGTTTATCAAAAGGAAAACTCCGCCGGATTCATGATGCTGGCCTGCTGTTTCTTAGGCGTGGCGGTCCTGGATTTAATGCATACCCTGTCTTTCAGTGGCATGCCGGCCTTTATCACCGAAAGCGATCCGGAAAAAGCTATCGCTTTTTGGTTGATGGCCCGCGCGTTTGCGGCGCTAGGCTTAGTGATGGGTTTGCTGGTGCCAAGCAGGCAAATATCACCGGTATCGCGCTCATTGATGTTGAGCGGTGTGCTGCTCTATATTGTTCTGGGTTGCTGGCTGGTGTTTTTCCATCAGGACTGGTTACCGCGCACCTTTGATGCAGTTCAGGGCTTAACGTCTGTTAAAAAAGCCTGCGAATATCTATTGGCCGGCGTCTATGCTCTCAGTGCCATCGGCTATTTACTCCAAACCCGCCGTCAACATTCTTACGATCCGGCTGGTTTGGCGGCGGCTGCCGCTATCATGGCCATGAGCGAGCTGTTCGTGACCTTTTATGCCAGCGTGACCGATTTATATATTTTGCTCGGCCACATCTATAAAGTAGTCGCCTATGGCCTGATCTACCGTTCGGTATTTCTCAACAGCATCCAACTGCCTTACCAGAGGCTTTATCAAGCCCATCAGGCGCTGTCCGGTAGCGAAGCCAAATTTCATGCAATTATCGAAGAGTCGCCAATTGCTTATGTACTGCATGATAGCCAAGGCAATATCAATTATTTGAACTCGGCTTTCGTGAAAACGTTTGGGTATACGCTAAGCGATATTCCGACCTTGGCGGAATGGTGGTGGCATGCCCATCCCGATGCCGAATATCGGCAGCAGGTCATCGCTAATTGGCACAGTTATCAGCGTGTTCCCCATTCCGCGGCCGAGTCCAGCCAAACCGCGGAATTGAAAGTGTGTTGCAAGGATGGCAGGTGCCGGATGGTGTTGGTTGACATCGTCTTATTGGGCGATAGCTTGGCAGGTAATCAATTACTGATTTTGCGCGATATTTCCGAACGGTTGGAAGCGATGCACAAACTAGCCGATTCGGTAAACATGCTGCAAACCGTCATCAACACCATCCCCAGCCGCGTATTCTGGAAAGACCTGAATTACCGTTATCTGGGGGCCAACTTAGCCTTCAGTAGGGATGCCGGGCTAGATAGCCCCGCCGAATTGATCGGTAAATCCGATGAGCAATTAGTTTGGCGAGATTTAGCGCACTTATATCGAGCAGACGATAAGCAGGTAATAGAGAGTAATACGGCAAAATTGAATTACGAAGAAATGCTAATGGGGCCGGCAGGTAAAACCATGCATTTGCGAACCTCAAGAGTGCCCTTACGTAATTTGCAACAACAGACTATTGGTGTGTTGGGTGTGTACGAGGACATTACCGCGCGGAAAAGCGCCGAAGAGGAAATGCAACTGGCGGCCTTGGTGTATTTGAACAGTAGTGAAGCAATGATGGTCACCGATGCCACGGGCACTATCATCACGGTTAATCCGGCATTTACCACGGTAACCGGATATTCGGCGGACGAAGTGATAGGCCGCGCCTTTGTCGGCGGCGCTACAGAGCCTCATGATCAGGCTTTCTACAAAACCGTCTTGCGGGTAATCAATACCAACGGTCAGTGGGCCGGCGAAATCAGCGGCCGTCGCAAGAACGGCGAGGATTGCATCCAGTGGGTAACTATCAACTCCATTCTGAATGAGAGCGGTGGTGTGCACAGGCGGGTGGCCTTGATCGCGGATATTACCGACCGGAAAAAATCCGAAGAATTGATTTGGCGGCAAGCCAATTTCGATCCGCTGACCGGTTTGCCGAATCGCAATATGTTTTTAGATAGGCTCAATCAGGAAATCAAAAAGGCTTTTCGGCATGGTAGGCATGTGGCCTTGATGTTTCTGGACTTGGACCGCTTCAAGGATGTCAATGACAGCATGGGCCACTTCATGGGGGACGTGTTGTTGAAGGAAGCGGCGCGGCGCATCAGCGGCTGCGTGCGCGATTGCGACAGCATCGCCAGGCTGGGCGGCGATGAATTCACCGTGATTCTCGGCGAGTTGGACCAAGTGGAAGGCGTCAACCGGATCGCCCGGAATATCTTGCAGGGCTTGGCGGAACCGTTTCGGTTGGGAAATGAGACGGCCTACATTTCCGGGAGTATAGGCATTGCCCTATATCCGGACGATGCGCTGGATACCGATTCTTTATTAAAAAATGCCGATCAGGCGATGTACGCCGCCAAAAATCAGGGTCGCGACCGTTACCAATATTTCACTGCCTTGATGCAGCAGAACGCCCAACTGCGCATGCGGCTGGCCAACGATTTGCACGGCGCGCTGGCCCGGCAGCAGTTTTTACTGCATTACCAACCGATCATCGAATTCGCTAGCGGCAGCATCGCCAAAGCGGAAGCTTTGTTACGTTGGCAGCATCCGACGCTGGGAATGGTTAGCCCGGCCGAATTTATTCCGGTTGCCGAAGATACCGGGGTTATCGTTGATATTGGCGATTGGGTTTTCGACACCGCTGTGCGTCAGGCCAAACAATGGCGGCAAACCTACCATCCGGATTTCCAGATCAGCGTGAATAAATCGCCGGTACAGTTCCGCAAGCAAGCCATGGAAGCCAATCAATGGATAGTCTTGCTGCGGGAGCTGGAATTACCAGGCCAGAGCGTGATAGTCGAAATCACCGAAGGCTTAATACTGGATGCCAGCAATAGCACTCGCGAACAATTGTTGGCGTTTCGCGATGCCGGCATGCAAGTGGCTTTGGACGATTTCGGCACCGGTTATTCGTCCTTGGCCTATTTGAAAAAATTCGACATCGATTACATCAAGATAGACCAGGCGTTTGTCAGAAGTCTGGTGGCCGGCTCCAGTGACATGGCCTTGTGCGAAGCCATTGTGGTGATGGCGCACAAGTTAGGCATCAAAGTCGTCGCCGAAGGTATAGAGACCCAGGAACAATACGATCTATTAAATCGAATGGGCTGCGATTACGGACAAGGCTATTTAATTTCCAGACCGGTTCCGGCCGATCAGTTCGAACTACTACTCGACAAGGCAGTAGCCCAAGCGCCGGGTGGCGATTAGCATATTTAGCCAATTACTAGGGCTAATGCTTTAGCCGCGTGTCACCGCCGCCAGCCTGATAAAATGCGCGGCATGAATACAACCTTGATGCAAATGACCGTGCTGATGCTGTGCGGTGCCGGTTGGCGGGTCTTGACGCCTAACCGTTTGTCGGCAGACCAGACCCGGCTGGTGTTAACCAGTGTGGTTTATTACTTTTTTATGCCGGTTATGGTGCTGGATGTGCTGTGGCGGGCGGATATTGGCTGGCAATCGTTACAATATTCAGCATTGGGTTCTATCAGTATCTTGTTGTCGATTTTGGCAAGTTGGCTGCTTGCTAAGTTGTTTAGATTTAAAAACCCGCAAACCGGGGCGGTGATTTTGGCGGCAGCTTTTCCAAACGTCACGTACCTGGGCTTGCCGGTATTGGAGCAGATTTTCGGCGACTGGACCCGGTCTTTGGTCATCCAGATCGATTTGTTTGCCGAAGCGCCGTTGGTATATACCTTAGGCATAATGCTGGCCCGCCATTACGGAGCAACCGGGGAACCAAAACCCAAATCGCTCTTGGCGTTTTTTAATGCGCCGCCGTTCTGGGCCGCTTTTGTCGCGGTCGTGTTAAACCTTAATCAGGTGCCGATACCGTTCTGGGTAGGTGGCTTACTGCAAAAATGTTCCGGAGCGGTGGCACCGTTGATGATTTTTTCTTTAGGCTTGGCGCTTAGTTGGCGGGATATACGTGTGCGCAACTTACCGTTCATCGCTCCCACCGCATTGATTAAGTTATGGCTGATGCCGCTGATTGCGTTGTGGCTGGCAAATTTGCTCAATTTGACCGGCCAGCCCAGGGCGGCGGCCGTGATGGATCTAGCCATGCCGAGTATGGTGATGGGCATCGTGTTATGCGACCGCTATAAGCTGGACAGCGGTTTATATGCGATGGCCGTGACGGTGACGACGGCCTTGAGTTTAGTGAGCTTACCACTCTGGTATCGGGTGTTATGAAACAGATAGCCGAAATATTCTCGCAAGGCGAGGAAATTGTCTGCGGGCAGACCGTGGACAGCAACGCCGCCTGGCTCTCCCAGCAATTGGTTGAAATGGGTTTTACCCTAAAACGCCATACTGCGGTCGGCGACAACCTGCAAGATTTGGTTGCGCTGTTTAGGGAGATCGGTGAACGGGCCGATTGCTGTATTTGCACCGGCGGCCTAGGGCCGACCAGCGACGATCTCACCGCCGAGGCGGTCAGTATTGCCAGCGGCCAGTCATTGCAATTCGACGCCCGGGCCTTTGCGGACATTCAACAGTATTACGCGCGTCGCAATCGAGTGATGCCGGAAGCCAATCGCAAGCAAGCCCTGTTGCCGCAGTCTGCGATGCGCATCGATAACGCTTACGGCACCGCGCCGGGCTTTGCCCTGCAATTTAAACGCTGCTGGTTTGTGTTTTTGCCGGGTGTGCCGTCGGAAATGAAGCATATGTTCACCACTCTTGTAAGGCAGCAATTACTGGAGCGTTTTGATTTGCAGCCGGAGTGTTTGGTTAGCCTACGCAGCATAGGTATAGGTGAATCGGCGATTCAGCAGTGCTTGGCGGATTTTGATTTGCCGGACGGCGTGCAACTTGGGTTTCGTGCCGCACCCGATGAAGTGCAGACCAAACTGTTGTTTGCCAGCAGTTTTCCCGAGCAAGAAAAGCGTGACTGTGTGGCCGCCGTTGCGGAGCGGATCGGCGATTACGTGTTTGCCATCGACGGCCTAAACGAAGCGCAAGGCGATCTGCTGGACGTCGTGAGCAAAGCCATGAGCCGGAAATCCTATTCCCTGGCCTTGCTGGAAACCGCCAGCCAGGGCCAGTTAGCCGCCAAATGCTTGGGATGCGACTGGCTGAGGCGCGTTGAAATTAATCTGGATTGGGGACGCAATACCGGTGCAGGTGAAGCGGGAGGCGGTGATGTACTGCCCATCGCCAAAATTTGGGCCGAACAACTCAAAGCCCGCGAGCAAACCGATTTTGCCTTAGTTCAGCTTTTTAGCGGCAGCGCCGCAGACTATCGGGATAAAGATAAAGCCATTGTCCTTTACAATGCCTTAGCCACACCCAGCGGCGTGGTCTCGACCCAGCTCAATGCCTATGGCGCCCTTAAATCCAAACAAAACCAGGCCGCCTTACTGGCGCTGGACTTACTCAGACGTTACCTACAAAACAAATGCCTTTAATCCGCTTAACCAATGTTTCCATCGCCTTCGGCACCCACGCGCTGCTCGATAACGCCGCCTTTCAACTCGACGCCGGTGAGCGGGTCGGCCTGCTGGGCCGCAACGGCGAGGGCAAATCAACCTTGATGAAAATCATCGCCGGCGATATTCATGCCGATCACGGCGAAATCTGGAAACAGCCGGAACTGCGTTTGGCTTGGCTGGAGCAATCGCCCAATCTGGAGGAAACCGAAACCATCTATGAAGCGGTGGCCGGCGGTCTGGGCGAATTGGGTCGGGTGATCGCCCGTTATCACGAATTGTTACACCACATGGACGGCAGTGAGCAATCGCTGCAAGCCTTGGGTGATGTGCAGCACAAACTGGAAGCCGACAACGGTTGGGAGTTTCAAACCCGTGTCGAAGCGGTGTTAAGCAAATTGCAGCTACCGGCGGACGTGCTGGTCGGCAGTTTGTCCGGCGGTTGGAAGCGGCGGGTAGCCTTGGCGCGGGCTTTGGTAATCGACCCGGAAGTGTTGTTGCTGGACGAGCCGACTAACCATCTGGATTTCGAAAGCATCGCCTGGCTGGAAGAGCAAATCCTGGCTTTTCAGGGCGCGGTGATGTTCGTCACCCATGACCGGGCGTTTTTGCAAAAACTGGCGACGCGGATTATCGATTTGGATCGCGGCCAGTTAACTTCCTGGGCCGGCAATTATCAAGACTATCTGGCGCGCAAGGCTGCGGCCTTGGAAGACGAAGCCAATCAAAACGCCGAGTTCGACAAGAAGCTGGCCAAAGAAGAGGTCTGGATCCGGCAAGGGGTCAAGGCCCGGCGCACGCGTAACGAAGGCCGGGTTAGGGCCTTGAAACGCTTGCGCGCCGAACGTTCCGAGCGGCGCAACACCCAAGGCACGGCCAAGCTCAGTTTGAACAAAGGCGAAGCGTCCGGCAAAAAAGTCGTCGAAGCCATCGATGTGAATTTTCAATATCAGGACAAACCCATCATCAAAGATTTTTCGCTACGCATCGAGCGCGGCGACAAGATCGGTTTGATCGGCAACAACGGCGCCGGCAAATCCACCTTATTGAAGCTACTGCTCGGCCAATTGCAACCCACCAACGGCACTATCGAATTGGGCACCAATCTGCAAATTGCGTATTTCGATCAATTGCGTGAGCAGCTCGACCCGGAAATTTCGGTGGCCGACAGCGTGCTGGATGGCGGCGAATTTGTCGATACGCCGGATGGCAAACGACATGTGATGTCTTACCTGGCCGACTTTTTGTTCGCGCCGGCCAGGGCGCGTTCACCGGTCAAAAGTCTGTCCGGCGGCGAGAAAAATCGTTTGCTGTTGGCGCGCTTGTTTACCAAAACTGCTAATCTGATCGTGATGGACGAACCGACCAACGATCTGGATTTGGAAACCCTGGAGATATTGGAAGAAAAACTGGTCGAGTACCAAGGCACCTTATTGTTAGTCAGTCATGACCGGGAGTTCTTGGATAACGTTGTGACCAGCGTGTTGGTGTTCGAAGGCGAGGGCAGGGTCGAAGAATATATCGGCGGTTACGCCGACTGGTTTGCCCTGATGGAGCAGAACAAAAAAGCCGAAGCGGTAAAAATCGCCGAGCAAGCCGTAAAAAAAGAAAAACCCAAAACCGGTCCGGCCAAGAAGCTTAGTTTTAAGGAACAGCGGGAACTAGAGCAACTGCCGGCGCTGATTGAGCAACTGGAAACCCTGCAAGTCCAGCTGACGGCGGAAATGAACGAAGCCAATTTTTATAAACAAAGCCCTGATGCCGTAGCCGCCAAGCTGGCGCAATTGCAGACTGCCGAGGCCGATCTGAGCCAGGCTTATCAACGTTGGGATGAGTTGGAAGCCATGCAAGGCTGAGGGTTTCCGGCCCGTAACTTGCCGCTAAGGTAGCCTCTCGATATTCAGCATCGCCACCAGCGTATTGGGTTGACCTTGTAAAAACTTGATGATCTCCATGCGGGCAGCGTCTGTGGCGATGTTTCGGGCTTGCATGGCACTCAACATATTGTCGAAAGCCTGGCGCCGTTTTAAACCGGCTGGGCTTTGATCGCGCCGACAGCCGAACTCGTCCATCAACGTGGAGCCGCAGCGGCAGTTTCTGAATACTTCCACTAGAATTAAGCCGTCGTCCTCGATGGCCGACCGTAACGATGAACGACCATGGGGCATGTCTTGGGTTTCGATAAAAAACTGCTCGGCCGAGATATATACGTAACCGCAACTGCGGCAGGTTTTCGGAAACGTTGAGTCCAGCAAGGCGCGTAAACCGTCGAAATCTTGAATATCCATACCAATAAACCTGAGTCTTGAAAAAACCGGCAGAGTAAATGCATTGTGCCATAATGCCAGAGGTCGGTAATCAGACTTGACCCTGCTAAGAATGGATCGCGGATGAGTATTTTAACGTGGAACGACCAACTGCTGGTCGGCATAGACAGTGTGGATAATCAGCATCGGCATCTGGTCGGGCTGATTAATCGGCTGGACGAACTAAACGCATTAGGCGCCGATCTGCAAACGGTCATCGATACCGTCAAACAACTGCTCGATTACTCGGTTTATCACTTTCAGCATGAAGAGCAACTGATGGCGGATGTAAATTTTAATCCGCGTTTGCTTGCCGAGCACCGCCAGCAACATCAAGATTTTATCGACAAAGTGCAGCAGGTGCAGATCGAGGCTCAAACGGATATTTCCGTCATTTCCAAGGATTTGCTGGATTTTTTGGTGGACTGGCTGTGCCACCATATTTTAAAAACCGACAAACTGATGGCGATCAGCCTAAACCAGGGTGTGGATGCCGCGCAAATTCTTATCGATAAGGATGAACATGTCGATATTTTGCACAGTAATTTGTACTCGGCCTTGCGGGAAAGCGAAGAGCGTTTCAAGGAACTTGCCGACCATCTCCCGGCCCTGATCTGGATCACCAACTCCAAAAACCTGCCGATTTTTTGCAATCGTTTCTGGTTTAAAACCTTCAATATCGAACGCGGTTTTGTCGACCGCCGGCAATGGCTGAACACGATACACCCGGATGATAGGGACAAGGTGGTGCAGACTTATCAGCAAGCCGCGCTGGAATTGACCAAGTTCAAGATTCAGTACCGGCTGTGTACCGCGGATGCCAAGGAAACCTGGATTTTGGAAACCGCCGTGCCCAGGGTGCGCAAGAACGGTAAATTTGCCGGCTTGATGGGCTGTGGGATGGACATCAGCACGCAAAAGCAGGCGGAAACCGCTTTGCTGAAACTGAACCAACAACTAGAAGAACGGGTTCGCGAACGCACCCAAGCGCTGACAGAGGCGAACCAGACTCTGCAGATGGAAAAAAACCAACAAACCCTGCTCAATCAGCAACTCCAGGAAACCCAGGCCCATCTGGTGCAATCGGAAAAAATGGCCTCGATCGGCCAATTGGCCGCCGGGGTGGCGCACGAGATCAATAATCCACTCGGTTATATTTATTCCAATCTAAATAGCCTTAAACAATACATACAAGAACTCACCAAGGCCGCCGAGTTGGCTGAGCGTCTGGCCGGGCAGTTGGCGGATAACCACCCGGACGCGCAGGCTTTTAAACAGTTTAAAAATGCGGTCGATCTGGATTTTCTGAAAGGTGACGCCGCCGATCTGGTGGAAGAGTCTCTGGAAGGCGCGACTCGCGCGAAGAAAATCGTCCAGGATCTACGCGATTTTTCCCGGATCGATAAGCAGGGCCGGGAAATGTTCGATTTGGAAGCCGGTATCGATGCCACCTTGAATATCGTCAACAACGAACTGAAATACAAGGCCGAAGTGGTGAAGGAATACGGCGGTATCAAACCTTTCGAATGCGTCGGTGCGCAGCTGAATCAGGTATTTATGAATCTGTTGGTGAACGCCGCGCAAGCGATTGAGGACTTCGGCAAAATTACGGTGCGAACCGGTTATCAGGATGCCGATTGGCTGTGGGTCGAAGTGGAGGATAACGGCCAGGGTATGAACGAAGCAACCCGAGCGCGGATGTTCGATCCATTCTTTACCACCAAGCCGGTCGGTAAAGGCACCGGCTTGGGCTTGTCGCTATCTTATAAAATCATCCAGGACCATCATGGTCGTATCGAGATAGATTCGGAAATCGGCCGAGGGACTCGGTTCCGAATTTATTTGCCGACCTGTACCCCTGCCAGTTAACGAATATCGCAGCCGTGCCATGACCGAGCTTTCCCAAGACCCGCAAACCGTTGCCAACTTATTATTCGTCGATGACGAGCCTAATGTATTGAAGGCCTTGCGACGCTTGTTTCGCGGTGCGGAATATCAAGTCTATATGGCGGAGGGCGGCGCCGACGGCCTGGAAATTTTGGCGCAACATCCTATCGATCTGATTATCTCCGACATGCGCATGCCGCAGATGGATGGTGCCGAGTTTCTGACCAGAGCGGCCGAACGCTGGCCAAATATCGTGCGGATTTTATTGACCGGCTATGCCGACATTGAATCGACCATCGCCGCCGTCAACAAAGGCAAAATCTACAGTTATTGCAGCAAGCCTTGGGAGGACAACGAGCTAAAAATTTTGGTGAACAACGCGCTGGAACAAAAGCGCTTGCGCGACGAGCGTCGGCAACTGTTCGATATTATCAACCGGCAAAATCAGGAGTTGAAAGAGCTGAACGCCGGTTTGGAAGACAAGGTCGAAAAACGCACCGAACAGCTGAGAAAGTCCTTGCAGCTGATCGATCAAGCCCACGATGCCTTGAAAAAACAGTATGCCGATTCGGTTAAGGTGTTCGCAAAAACCATCGAAATGCGGCCCGGCATCAAAAGCGGTCACGCCAAATATGTGGCGGAAAACGCCAGGGAAGTAGGGCGGCGGCTGGGCATGGATGCCGCCGCACTGAAGGATGTAGTGTATGCCGGCCTGTTGCTGCAAATCGGCAAAATGAGCTTGCCGGACAGTTTGCTGACCCAGGCTTTGTTAAGCATGAATAGCCAGCAACGCAAACGCTATTTAAACCACGCGTTGGAAGGGCAGGCGCTATTGAAAGGCCTGGAAACCTTGCATAACGCCGCCGAACTGATCGCCGCCCAATACGAACATTTCGACGGTTCCGGCCAACCTTTTGGTTGGGCGGGCGCGGAGATACCCTTGGGTGCCAGGATATTGACCCTGGTGCGCGACTATATCAATTATCTGGACGGCTCGATCACCGGCACCGCGATGACGACCGAGCAAGTGAAAGAGCGGCTGCTGAGCAAAAAAGCCAAGGACTACGACCCACTGGTGGTTGATACCTTCCTGGCGCTGCTCGCCGAATCGGAAACTGTCGACGAACGGCCGATAATCGAAATTTCCTGGACCCAGTTGCAAGCAGGCATGGAAGCCGCCGAGATTATTTGTAACGACGTCTTGTATTTAAAGAATCAGATTCTCAACGAAAAAAACGTCGAAGACATTCTTGAACTCAGGAAGCAAAAGAAAAATCTGATTTTGCGGGTGAGAATGGGCAGTGAGCGACAACGCGGTTAAATAAGCCGGAACGGTGGAAACCATTTTAGATAGGCAGGTAACTATGAGCAAAAAGCACCCACCCAAAGCCGATAAGCAGGTTTATAAAGACACTTTACAGCTACTGCAAGTGGAACTGGTCAAATTGCAGAATCACATCATCAAGCATGGCGACAAAATCCTGATTATCCTGGAAGGCCGTGATGCCGGCGGCAAAGACGGTACCATCAAGCGCATCATTCAACATCTCAGCCCCAGGGAAATCCGGGTGGTGGCACTGGGTAAACCGTCCGACCGCGACCTCAGCACCTGGTATTTTCAACGTTACACCCACCATTTGCCGGCCGCCCAGGAAATGGTGTTGTTCAATCGCAGTTGGTACAACCGGGCCGGCGTGGAGCGGGTGATGGGCTTTTGCAACGATGATGAATACCACGAGTTCATCGAAACCGTCGCTCACTACGAACAGCTGCTGGTGCGCTCCGGCATCAAGCTGCTGAAATACTATCTGGACATCAGCAAAGCCGAGCAAAAAGAACGCTTAAAGCAACGCCAGAAAGATCCCCTGAAACAGTGGAAAATCAGCCCCATCGACAAGGAAGCCCAAAAACACTGGCAGCAATACAGCGAAGCCCGCAACATTATGTTCGCCAGAACCCACCATTTATCCGCGCCCTGGACGGTCGTTAGATCCGACGATAAACAATCCGCGCGGATCAATATCATCAAAGATTTATTGTTTCGTTTGGATTACAAGGGCAAGGACGAAACGCTGGTCTTGCCGGATGCAAATATCGTATTTAATTACGAAGAAAGCTATTTGCACAATGGCATGATTGCGCCGTGAGGTGTAGATGGGAAAGGAGCTGGGTGAGGGCGATGAATTTCGAATTGCACCAAATTGTTTGCGTTGAAAGCCATATTCAAAAGTCGGGTGGGTAACGCTTTTCTGCCCACCATTTCGCGCGATTGCTTTAATTCCGCGTGTGCACAAAACCGTGCCCATCCTACCTGACTTGATATGCCGAATCGATTCAAGATGACATGCAGAAATTATTTAATCAGTTGTTAGCCATCTATATGCATGAGTTTGAGGAAATTGCACGTCCGGTCCTCTTCGAGTACAGCGATTCAGAATATACATATTGGGGCAAGGGGTCATCGTTTTTACTCGCAGATTCGAAGAATTACTTCTGGATTACAGCACAGCACGTAATGACGAATTTGGGAGGCTCAGCGGAAGCGCTCAGAATATTTCCGGCGGATAACTCGCGAAAATCGCTTCCATTTAATGAGAAGTACGTAATTAGGAAGGAAGGTGGAGACGATGAGGAGTACAAGGATATCTATGCTCTTCGTATTGACCTTGTAGCATTTGATAAATCTGGTGATACGCCATTGACGGCGCAGAATGTGGATACGGGTCTAATGTCGGCTGAGTCCCTGTCTGCGAACGACGAGCTGTGGATCATTGGATATGCAACTGAACGTAATTTCGTTAACTTTGAGGCACGAACGATCGAGAACACTAGAAGTGTAATTCGGGCCATTTATCAGGGCTATAGCGTCTCTGAGCATTGCCATGTTGCGAGGATCGAAACGTCAATCGGTCTTTCTAGCTTTGACGGGCTCAGCGGCAGCCCAGTCTTTTATATGCGACCATCAAGTAACGGTGCGCAAGATTTACAGTTTCCCATGCTGGTGGGAATGCTCCTGCGCGGGACAGCGGAAAGTTCAATGGTCCATTTCGTAAGTGCTCGTATTATTGTAGAACTAATCAGTTTGGCGAGTATTGATGACTAAAAATGGCCGGAGAGATGGAATCCTCATTCGTGCATTGGATAACCTGGTGATAAGCGAAGCGTCATCTACCCTACAGTTCTAGCATTAAGCGGGACCGGAGCAACCACTTGATAACGTAATTACCCCGGTCCCAGTCCTATTGCAATAAAAGACTTACTTAGCCCGTAGGGCGGATAAACGTAGCGTCATCCGCCATTGAAACTTAAATAGGTGGATGACGCTGAGCTTATCCACCCTACACTTCTAAAATGATGCCGGACCGGAGCAACTACTTGATAAAGTAATTGCTCCGGCTCCGAACTTTCTATAAGGAAAGACTTACTTAGCCGGTTCCGCAGGTTTAGCCGGGGCCGCTGCCGGAGCATCAACTTTAGCCACCGCCGCTTTTTCCTCAACCTGGGCTGCTTTTTCCGGTTCTGGCTTAGGTCCGATATAGCCTTTTTGCCAGGCGTAGGCGGCGCCGGCCAGCAGGATCAGCAAGAACACGTAGCTTTGCCAATGGCTTTGCTTTTCGCCGAACGGATCGACCATTTGCATTTCCGCGTCTTTCGGTAATTTGGCGACGCCGGTCAACAAGCGACCGAACGGGATGTTGATAAAGGCCTTGGCATTCACCGCCCAGCCGCAGGCATCCAGGACCGGCGCCAGATTGCGTTGGCGCAGTTTCAAGTAAGCGATGAACATGGACGGGCCGGAAATCGCCAGCATCACACCCACGATGGCCAGCGGCATTTGCCACCAAACCAAGCCCATGAAGCTACTCATCACGGCGGCCAGCGCGGTACCGATGGCGCCGATTGCCAAACCGATGGCAGCGAAAATCCCGGCGAATTTACCGACATCGAACGGGGCCGGCGGTTCCTTGCCTTGTCCGGCATTGGCGCCGGCTTCGGAAATGCCTTTAAAAGCATTGGCGTTAGCCGCTTTGTCGCGGGCCGCTGCACTTTTTTCCAGTTGTTCGTTAATCATCCGCGCGACGCGTTTGTACGGCGACCAGAAGGCTTCTTTGATACTGATCGGATTTTCGATAATTTTGACGATGGTCGCGTCCCAATCCAGGCCATTGCGGTCGTAAAACACGCCGTTGCGGCCGACGCGCAAATTGTCGCTGTCGCCGCCGGTAACCGCTGCGGCGATGGTCAGCGTTTCGTTACTGCCTTGCCGACGGCATACGCAGTAGGCCAGAAAGATTTTGCTCAGTTCGGCCAGTTTGCTGTGGCTGTCCACGTCATCCACTTTTACGCACAATTGACAACTTCTGCCGTCCAGATACAAGGTACCGGCCTGGAAAATAGCGTGCGGTTCGGCACTGTAAAAATCGCGAAACGACACGAAGTTATTTAATAAGGTGTAAAGATCGCGGTAGTAATGCAGCAAGCGCACGACCGAGTCGATGGCGGTGGCTTGCGGTTCCAAGGCCAGATCCTGTTCGATCAAGCCGGTCAATTTGGCTTGCGCATCGCTTTGCAACAGGGTTTTGATGCGCTCCAGCCCCAAGCTTTCGACGGCATTGGCGGGCTTTTTCTGCAACCAGGCCTGGTAATCAGCAAACTGACCGATCACGCTTTGCCATTGTGCGTCGGACAAGCTGTCCAAAGCGCCCAGCAGCGGTGTCAGCACCAGGGTTTTTAACTGTTCTATCGCAGACCGCCAAGCCGGATTCAAGCCGGCATTTAACGGCAAGTTAGCGCCGGCGGCGATAGCGGCCAGCGGCAATTTAGCCAGTTCTTCGTTGCTTGCCGACAAGTCGATGCCGGCCAGTTCTTCGTAGCGGCTGTCGGCTGGGTTCAACAACTCTGTCGCGCCGGTGTCGAATTCCGCCAATTGGCAGCGGGTAAAAAAATCGTCGATTTTCGGTTTTATTTGGGCCAATAAAGCCGCCGCCGCTTCGGTGTCGGCGATTTGATTGCGAATCCGCACGGCTTCGGCATCGCTCTGTTGCCACCAATCGAAGTATGCGCCGGCATCTTTAAAAAACTGCTCGATTTTTTCCAGATTAATACCCGGCTCGCCGCAGCGATCCTCAACCTCGCCCAAGCAGGCGATGATGTCGGTGATGGCTTGCTGGCCGGCTTCGTCGCCGGCGGCTTTAACCGGGATAATACCGTCACCGTTAAATTGAGTGTTGGCGAAGACCTTAGTCATGTCGGCCAGATCGTCGGTGGTTATTTCGGTCGCATCCGCCTTGCCCAGATTTTTTAAGATCTCGACGGCGGAGGCCAGTAGCTGTTGACCTTCTTCATCTTGATCGTTTATCGCCGCCAGCGGTAGGGTGGTCTTCTGTTGGATCAAATCGGCCGGGTTTTTCAGTACCTTACTTACCCAACGCACCGCCTCGATTACCTCATTGGCTCGGATGCGGCCATCGTTATCGGTATCCAGCAGCACCAATGTTTGGTTGTCGAAGAACAATCCGTGCGTCGGGCAACTCAGTGCCGCCCATAATTTCTGATCCAGTTCCGGCAGTCCGATTAAATCGCTACCGCGTTTCAATTCAACCTGATCGAAACCGCCGAGTCTGGCAAACCGCCATTTTTCGGCAACATTACGGCTGGATATGGGCGTCATTGTGTGTCTCCTGAGTTGAGTAGTTTTTGTTATGTCTATCACGAAATTTCGCTAGTTTTACAGACTTGGGTCGCTTGACGCAACTTGCTTTGTTGGGTTGCAGGCCGGGCAGGAGACTTGCAATAACTCGCCGCTATGTCTATGCCTTAAAGGACGGGCACGGCCATCCAATTGGTTCATATCTTGGTAAAGCCGGTTTTCGTGATTGATCACTTCGCGTTCGTGCTCGAATGGGTATAAGGTTTGGGCCATGCCGCCGCCGTCAATAAAATGCTGGCTATCCAGCAACATCAATTTGGCATGCAGCAATTCATGCAGTAAGGCGTCGGCGGGCGAGATGCTGCATGCGGGTGTGCTGTCGCAGCCCGGATCGTTCAGCAATTGCGCGCCCAAACGGGTGTCGAAGTAAATCGTCACGCTATCCACCCCAAATTGATTGCCAAAGGCCTGAGTTTGCCAGGTATTTTGCCGGTATTTGAGGATGAGTTTTTGGCCGCGCAGTTCGCTGAGCAAATTCACGACTTGCGGGTAATGCGAAAAATAGTCGGCCATGACTGCCAAGTCTGCGCTGATATTGGCCGGATCGCTGGACTCGGCCTGATAGCTAGCGCTGAGGAAATTGGCCATTTCCGCTTTTGCCAGCGGATCGCTGTTCAATGTGGCCTGCTTTTGGCTGTAAGCGGCCATCACCTCTGCGGCGCTCGGCGGTTTCCGCAGGCGTAAGCGTATCGTCGCTGTGCCGTCCTGATCGACCGACAGCTTGGCCTGCATCGCATTGACCGGCTCGGCCAGTTGGCTGGCGACTGCATGCACGGCGTTGACCGGCTGCAAATCGTTGGCGGTTACGATGCGCGAAGAGCCCATCATGCTTATGCAAAAACTTAGCACCAAACTGACTTCACGGCGGCGGTTATGCAGAATGGAGCTATCGTCGCGCTGCCGGCTGTCTTCTTTTAGATAAATACCGTAGCGCCGGGCGATTTCAGCCAACTCGGCATATGCAGCGGTGGCATCGTGGCTCAGGCCAGCTTGACATACCAAAGCCGGTTTGCCGCCGATTAAGCAGGGATGCAGGAAGTTGCGGTCTAACGGCTGTTGCAAATACCAGCGATTTAAATCCCCGGCTAATTTATCGATTCCCTCGATGCGATCCGCTGCGCCGGCAAAGGCCTGTTCCAGGGTTGTTAGTCCATTCATGTGCTTAGTTGATGTCGGTGGATTTATGGCTTCCGGTCAACTCTAACAGCGCTTGGGGGCTGCCGGCAAGTCGGATGCCGGCGCGGATTGGGCACTATCGCGCCAAGCTGGGATTGTCATAAAACAGTCATGTTTTCCCAGCATAATCCAACCATGATGAAATTTGCCGGTTTTTCAAAATTCGCTTTCGATTGGAAAGCAGCGGAACGAGAAGTGGTGGGTGGCGCCTATCTGCAATGGCTTGCCACAGCCCTGGCTACGGTTTATTTGCTTGGGGTGTTGTATGTAAATCTGTCCACCGCGTTGGCGGGCATAGATCGGACTTCGACAGAGGCTGCTGCCTCGGTGCTCAGCGAAGCGGCCGCGCAAAATCCGCCCATGGATTTGTCGGAAATCGCCACCTGGCATTTGTTCGGGCAAAGCCCAGAGAGCTTGTCGGATAAGGGCGCCGTTGCGGAGACGCAATTAAAGCTCAAACTGCTAGGCATCATGTTTTTATCCAAGAACCCGGAAAATGCCAGTGGCATCATTCAAGCCGACGACGGGCAGCAAAAGAAATATAGGCTGGGCGACGAGCTGCCCGGCGGCGCGGTGTTGCAGGCTGTTGAAGCAGACCGGGTCTTGCTAAAGCGTGGCGAACGCCAGGAATCCTTGCTGTTGATAAAAGATAGCATCCACGAACCAACCGCCACCGAATAATCCCCTCCCTTGTAAACTGCAAATGAAAACACGCTTGTTGCTCGGCTTCCTGCTGGCCATTTTCTGCCCGATGCTGCTGGCGGAAAAAGACGAATTTTCGCTGAATCTAAAAGATGTCGATATTCGTGCACTGATCGAAACGGTTGCCGATGTCACCGGTAAAAATTTTATTATCGATCCGCGCATCACCGGCAATATCTCGGTGGTGACTTCCACGCCGATGAAGTCGGCACAGGTTTACGATGTATTCCTGTCCATATTAAAGGTGCACGGTTACTCGGCGATTCCGAACGGCAACGTCGTCAAGATTATTCCGAATGTCACCGCCAAGCAGGACGGTGAGGAAAGCGAGTTGCGCGGCAATCCGCAGAACGGCGACGAGCAACTGACCAGGGTGTTGCAGGTGCATCATGTCGATGCCACGCAACTGGTACAGACCCTTTTGCCGTTGATGCCGCAATACGCGTTTATCGGCGCGGTGCCGGAAAGTAACACCGTGATCCTGTCCGATACCGCAGCCAACGTTAAACGCTTGGCGGCGATGATCAAGCAAATCGATAAAAGCGATTTGCAAAACATTGAAATCATCAATTTGCGACACGCCAATGCCGCGGATTTGATTCAACCATTAAACACATTAATCACCGGCAGCAACGCCGGAAAAACCACGCCGGTCGCACCGCCAATGGTGGCCGACGAACGCTCGAATTCAATTATTCTCGGCGGGGAGCAGGAGATGCGTTTGCAGATGCGCGCCTTGATCGCCAATCTGGATACGCCGATGGAAAAATCCGGCAATACCGAAGTGATTTATATGCGTTATGCTGTGGCCAAGGAATTGGTCGAAACGCTGACCGGGGTGGGGTCTTTGAAGGATGAAAAAGCCGATCAACCAAAAACCAAAGCCACTACCAGTAAAGACTTCGATATTCGCGCGGATGAAGCTGCTAACGCGTTGATTATCACCGCGCCGCACGATTTGATGGCGACCTTGAAATCGGTGGTCAGACAATTGGATGTGCGCCGCGCGCAGGTGCATATCGAAGCGATTATTGCCGAAGTCAGCTACGACAAATCGCAGAATATTGGCGTCGAATGGCAAACCAAGGAAGACGGCAGCGTATTTGCGGCCAGCAGAAAAGGGGAGGGCAACTCGCTCGATCTATCGCAATTTATTTCCTCCGTCGGTAAGGGCTTGAGTATCGGTTATTTGGCAGGCAGCGAGTTAAAAGCCTTGTTGACCGCGTTTGCCAACGATACCGACGTCAACGTGTTATCCACGCCGTCGCTGGTGACGATGGACAACGAAGAAGCCAACATGATCGTCGGCCGCAACATCCCCTTAACCACCGGTCAATACACACCTTCCGTCGGCGGCAGCCTGAGTACCCCATTTCAAACCATCCAACGCGAAGACATAGGTATTAAACTCAAAGTTTTGCCGCAGATCAGCGAAGGCAATGCGGTCAAATTAAAAGTCGCGCAAGAGGTTTCTAGCGTTGTGCAAGGCACTACCGGTGCGGATTTGCAGACCAATAAACGCAAAATCGAAACCAGCGTATTGGTCGATGACGGCAAGGTGTTGGTATTGGGCGGCTTGATCCAAGACGACATCACCGAAACGGTGGATAAGGTGCCGCTGTTGGGGGATATTCCTTATCTGGGCTACTTGTTCCAAACCAATTCGACGACTATCACCAAAAAGAATCTGATGGTGTTTTTGCGCCCGCAAATCATCAGGGATGCGGGTAAATCCAGCGGCTTAACCCACGACAAATACAATTACATCCGCGACAAGCAACAAGAGTTTAACCAGGACGGCGTGCTGTTGATGCCGGAGCAGAAACAGCCCTTGCTGGACAACTTATCGGACGACAATTCGGCTGTAGAAGACAATCGCGGCGAGGCTGGCGGCAATGGCAACCGCTGAACCGACAGCGCCAGCGCCGACCGATAACAGGCTGCCGTCTTACGGTTTTGCCAAACGCCACGGCGTGATCGTTGCGGAGTGTTCCGCACAGCAGGCGCGTATCGTCTATCAACCTAAAGCTCCGGTAACGGCTTTGCTGGAAACCCGGCGCTTCGTGGCTAGACCGGCCAGTTTCGAAGCGGTCGGCGCGGAAGAGTTCGAGCGCTTGCTGCAAGCGGTGTACGAACACAAAACCGGCCATGCTCAGCAGATGGTCGACGATATGCAGGACAATCTGGATTTGTCCGAGATGGCCCAGCACTTGCCCAAGCCGGAAGACTTACTCGAAAGCGAAGACGAAGCGCCGATCATTCGTTTGATCAACGCGCTGCTCACCGAAGCCATCAAGGAAAACGCCTCGGACATTCACATCGAATCCTACGAAAAACGCATGGTAGTGCGGTTTCGGGTGGACGGCACCTTGCGGGAAATTATCGAGCCGCAGCGCGAGTTCGCGCCCATGGTGATTTCCCGGCTTAAAGTCATGGCCAAGCTGGACATCGCCGAAAAGCGCTTGCCGCAGGATGGTCGTATCTCCTTGAATATCGGCGGCCGCACTGTGGATGTGCGAGTCTCGACTTTGCCTTCCGGCCACGGCGAACGGGTGGTGCTGCGCTTGCTGGACAAGCAGGCCAACCAATTAAGCCTGAAGCAAGTCGGCATGTCGGATTACGAGCTGAACAGCATTCAGCAGATGATTGCTAGGCCCCACGGCATCATTCTGGTGACCGGGCCTACCGGTTCCGGGAAAACCACCAGTTTGTACGCGGTGGTTAACCAATTGAATCAACGCAGCCGCAATATTCTTACCGTCGAAGACCCTATCGAATATTACCTGGACGGCGTCGGCCAAACCCAGGTGAACACCAAGGTGGACATGACTTTTGCCAAGGGCTTGCGGGCGATTTTGCGGCAGGATCCGGACATCGTCATGGTCGGCGAGATTCGCGACCGGGAAACCGCCGAGATTGGCGTGCAGGCCAGCTTGACCGGCCACTTGGTGCTATCGACCTTGCATACCAATACCGCCGTCGGCGCTATAACCCGGCTGCGCGACATGGGCATAGAGCCTTTCTTGTTGGCCTCCAGTTTGGTCGGCGTGATAGCCCAGCGGTTGCTGCGCAAACTGTGTCCGCATTGTAAAAAACCGGAACAGGTGCCGGAACAGGATTTAGCCAAGCTGGGGTATCGCAGCGAAACCGGCGAGCCTGTTACTGTTTATCAAGCCCAAGGCTGCCCGCAGTGCCATAACCACGGTTACAAGGGCCGGGCTGGTATTTTTGAAATGATCATGCTGGATAGCACGATGCAACAGCTGATCCATGATGGCGCCGGCGATCTGGAACTGGAACGGCATGCCCGACTTTCCTCGCGCAGCATCCAGCAAAGTGCGCTGGAAAAAGTGCTGAACGGCGATACCAGCATCGACGAAGCCATCCGTATCACCTTAAAGGATTAATCTGGTATGGCGGTCTTCGAATATCAAGCGCTGAACGGCAAGGGCAAGTCGGTTAAAGGCACACTTGAGAGCGACACGATCAAAACCGCGCGCCAACAATTGAAGGCCAATGATTTAACCCTGCTGGACATTCAGGAAGTTCATAAAAAAGAACGCAGCGGTCAGTCGCCCTTATTGGCGCAAAACATCGGCATGCGCGCACTGGCGCACATCACTCGGCAGTTGGCGGCTCTGTTGAAGTCCGGCTTGGCGATTGATGAAGCCTTGGGCATTATCGCCAGGCAACTGGAGTCGGCGAGGGCCAGAAGGATATTGCTGGCGATCAGAAGCCGAGTTCTGGAAGGGCAAAGTCTGGCCGTGGCATGTCAGGCATTTCCCAGTACTTTTCCGCCCCTGTACCGCGCCACTATCGAAGCCGGCGAATCCTCGGGCAAGCTGGATCAGGTGCTGGAAAAACTGGCCGATTATCTAAGCGACAAAGGCCAACTGCATCGCAAGTTACAAATGGCCATGATTTATCCGGTGTTGTTGTCGTCGGTGTCCGTATTGGTGGTCATCGGCCTGTTGGCGTATGTGGTGCCGGAAATCACTGGCGTGTTCGACAAAATGGGCCACGAGTTGCCGGCTATTACCCGGGCCTTAATTAGTTGCAGCGATTTTTTGCAGAGCAATGGCTTGCTGTTGCTGGTCATCGCGGTGGGCTTAACTGTCGCGGCGAAGCTGATTTTGCGCCGGGAGCGGCCGCGCATGCTGTTTCACCGTTGGCTATTGACCATGCCTATTACCGCCCGCTTTTCCAAGGGCTTAAACACTGCCCGCTTTACCCGCACGTTGGCGATTTTGACCAATAGCGGTGTCGAGCTGCTGGAAGCCTTAAAAATCTCCAGCCAGGTGTTGTCTAACAACGCGATGCAGCAAGCAGTCGCGCACACTGCGATCCGCGTCCGCGAAGGGCAGAGTTTGAACAAGGCGCTAGAAGCCAGCGGTTTCTTCCCGCCGGTGACGATACATTTGGTCGCCAGCGGCGAAGCCAGCGGGCAATTGCCGCGCATGCTGGAAAGTGCCGCCGACGATCAGGAGCGCGATATTCAGGCGCTCACCGAGTTGACCATGGGTTTATTCGAGCCGGCTCTGATTTTGTTCATGGGCCTGGTGGTGCTGACCATCGTGTTAGCCATTCTCTTACCGATTTTTGAAATGAACCAGCTGATTAGATAGGTGTTTTGTCATACGCCTGTCACGTTGGCTTTCTAATCTTCTCCCTGTTGTCCCGCATACCGGGGCGTGCTTAAACCAATAAGACTTTAAACCGCTATGAGCAATAAAAAACAGCAAGGCTTTACCCTGATCGAAGTGATGATCGTGGTAGTAATTTTGGGCATTTTGGCGTCTATCGTCGTGCCGAAAATCATGGGCAGACCGGATGAAGCCCGCGCCACTCGCACCTTGCAAGACATCAGAGCCATCAGCGCCGCGCTGGATCTGTATCGCCTGGATAACTTCAGCTATCCGACCACCGACCAGGGCCTGGAAGCCCTGGTACACAAGCCGACCAATCTGCCGCAAGGCGCGCATTGGAAGCAGGGCGGTTATCTGGATCAACTTCCGGCCGACGCCTGGGGCAAACCGTATTTTTACATGCAGCCCGGCGCGCACGGCGAATTTGATTTGTATTCCTTCGGGGCCGACGGCGTGGAAGGTGGCAGCGAAGCCGGCGCGGATATCACCAATTGGGCGCAAAAATAAGTCAGCTTGAGGGCTTGCAGATTCGCGGCTTTACGCTGATCGAGCTATTGATTGCGATGGTCCTGATCGGCTTGATGAGCAGCATGGCGATGCTGGCGATGGGCAATGCCGATCACAGCAAGCAGCAACAATTGGAAATTCAGCGGCTGGCAAAATTGCTGGAGCTGGCTGAGCAGGAAGCGATGATACGCGGCGAAAGCATAGGTCTGGAGTTGGTCGGTCAAGGGTATAGGTTTCTGTCGCCGACCCAAGGCAAGTGGCGGCCGGAGAATACTGATGCGGTCTTCAGACAGCGGGATTTGCCAGCCGGTATGACTTTGGCGTTGACCCTGGACGAAAAGCCTGTGTACCTGACTAAGCACTTTGGCAGCAAGGTGCATCCCGAGCCGCAGATTGTATTTACGCCGGACGGGGCCGCGGATGCGTTCCAAATTGCGTTGGATTTAGCAAAAAGCGATCTCCGGTTTTGGCTGAGCAATATGGCGGACGAGGGCTTAGCGGTTTCCAGCGTCGCCATCAAGCCATGAAATATTCCGGTAACGGCGGCTTCACGCTGTTGGAAGTGCTGATTGCTTTGGCTTTGTTAGCCATCCTGATGGCCGGTTTGATCAAAATTACCGCCGACAACACCAAGAATCTTTGGTATCTGGAAAACAAAACGATAGCCGCGACGATAGCCGCGAACCATACGGTGCAATTGCGCCTGGCTACCGAAAAACCGGAAAACCAGGATGGCTGGGACACGATGGCCGGTCGGCGTTGGTATTGGCAGGCCAAGCGCGGTGTAACGCCGAGTATCGGCGGCAGGGTCTGGGATTATCGGATAGAAGTGTTTTTGGAAGGCGACAAGTCGCCTTATGCCGGATTGCTTAGTTATGTTCCGAGCGGCCATGAATAATAGCGCCAGTCGCGGCTTCACCTTGCTGGAAATCCTGATCGCGATGGCCGTGTTCGCGATCATGGCGGCGATGGCCTACGCCGGCTTGAGTGCGGTGCTGGATGCCAGAGCCGGCACCGAAAAGCGCTCGGACAGCATCGCCGCGCTGCAGCAAACCCTGTATTTGCTGAACGAAGATCTGGCTCAAGCCTTGCCGCGCTCGGTGCGGGACGAATTCGGCAGCGAACAGCCGGCGTTTTCCGGCGGTAATGGCGAAGACTTGCTGACCTTGACGCGTAGCGTGTCGGAATGGTCGGCGTTGGCGATGCACAGCCAATTGCAACGTATCAGTTATCGTCTGGAAAACGGCTGCTTGTATCGGCAGGTTTGGACAGTGCTGGATCGTACTCAGCAGACGCAATTTCGCCGGAAAAAGCTGTTGAACGTCGCGGCGCTTGATTTGCGGTTTTACGGCAGCGACTGGACTACGCATTGGCCGGCTGGCGGCACTGGCTTACCCAAAGCGGTGGAAGCGAATTTTAACTTGGCCGGCTTGGGTGACATTCAGCGGCTGTTTATGGTGCGGGAATGAGGTCGCTACATCAGGCGCAATCCGGGATCGCGTTGATCACCGTCATGTTGATACTGGCTATCGCTACCGTTGCCGTGGTGTCGATGTCCAGCGCGCGGCAGTTGGATATTCGCCGCACCGAAAATCAGCTGCGTAGCGCGCAAGCCTGGGAATACGTGTACGGCTTGGAAAGTTGGGCCATCGGCCGGCTGGCTGCCGACGCCACGGCCGGTAAAGTAGATGGTTTGGCTGGAGATTGGTCCATACCGTTGGCAAGGACAAACGTCGTCGGCGGCACGATGCAAGCGCAGATTGAGGATTTGCAGGGCCGGATTAATCTGAACAACGTATTGGTGGAGGGCAAAATTTCCAAGGACGATATCAAGCGCCTGGAACGCTTGCTGGCCATTCTAAAACTGAAAACCGAGCTGGTGCAGGCGATTGCCGATTGGGTTGATGCGGATATGGATGTCAGCTATCCGCACGGCGCGGAAGACGAAACCTACACTCGCAAAAAGCCGGCTTATCGCGCCGCTAACCGGCAATTTGCCGATGTCAGCGAGTTGCTGTTGGTACAAGGCATGACGCGCGAGACCTATCTGAAATTGCTGCCTTATGTCTACGCGGTGGAGGGTTACGCGCCGCTGAATGTCAATACCGCCAGTGCCACCGTGTTGCGTTGCTTGGCGGACGGCATCAGCGCCGATCAGGCGGAATCCATGTTCAGAGCCCGAGGCAAGCCTTTCGCAAAAGTCGCCGAATTTTTAAAGGATGAAACGGTTGCCGACACCGGCATCGGTAAATATGGCTTGGGTGTCAGTTCGCAAAACTTTTTATTACAAGGGCAAATCGATATGGGCAAAACCCATTTGCAGTTTGAGTCGCAATTGCAGCGCGATAGTGGTGGCGCGCAAGTGGTGAAGCGCCAGCGCCAGGGCTTGGCGCATGGCTGAAAAACTGCTGGTCAGATTAGGTGCCGAATCTGCCGATAAACTGGAATGGTTGAATCTTGCCGAGCCTGATAGTCGGCCGACATCCGGCTCGATGATGGAGTTGGCAGCGGCTGCGCAGGGTAAGTCTGTACTACTGTTATTGCCGGCCGCTTCGGTGCTATTGCTGGAAATCGAGCTGGCAGTTAAAACCACTGCGCAACTGAAAAAAGCCTTGCCGTTTGCGTTGGAAGACCTACTGGCCGAGGACGTGGAAAATTATCATCTGGTTTGGTTAAAGCAGGACCGGGATAAACTCGCCGCGGCGGCGATTACGCACGACACATTAGCGGCGCGGCTTACTCCGTTTCGCGAAGCCGGTTTAGCTCTGGCAGCTGCGTATCCGGAAACCTTATGCCTGCCGTATCAGCCTGGACAAACGACTTTGTTGCTCGAAGAAAGCAACGCAATTTTGCGCAGCGCTGCCTATTTGGGCGGCGGCGTGGATGCGCAATTTCTGCCGCAACTGCTGGAAAAAGCCTGTGCCGAAGGTGTCGATTGCCAGACTTTACTGATATGCAAACACAGCGAAGACACCCAGCTGCCGGATGGTTTGGCAAATAACGGTTTGGAAACAGTCATAGCCAAGCCTTTGCAATTCATGGCGAGCGCCGTCGAGTCATTGCCAGCCGAGCTGAATTTGTTGAGCGGTGCTTATGCCGTCAGTCATCGTCCAAAAGGCCTCTGGCAACAGTGGCTACCGGCGGCAATAATTCTGTGCGTGGCACTGGCGGTGCAGAGCTACGCTTTACTACATACCTATTGGCAACAACAAGCCGAACTAAGCGAGTTGGAAGCGAAAAGCCAAGAGCTGTTCAAACAAACTTTTCCCGATGTGAAACGCATCGTCAATGTCAAAGCTCAGGCCGAGCAACAGCTGGCGCAGCTCAGAAAACAACAGGCTTTTGCCGGTAGCGGCTTCATGCGCTTGATCTACCGTTCCGGATTGGTGTTGAAAGACGCGCCGGCCGTACACTTGAAAAAGCTCAATTTCCTGAACGGCGGTTTGCAGTTACATCTGCTTGCCGACGACATCGGCCAACTGGAGCAATTCAAACAGCAGTTGCAAAGCACGGTGCAAGTCAAAATTCAATCCGCCGACAGCGGCGCAAACGGCGTGGAGGCGCAACTTGAGATTCGCGAAAAATGACATGGCGAAGCGTTTTGCCGAATTAACGCCCAGAGAGCGAGTGCTGGCGCTGGGTGGTGTACTGGTCGTGCTGATGTATGGCGCATACCTGCTGTTTTACCAACCAATTGCTGAACAAAGCCGCTTGCTGACCCTAAAAATCCAGGCGCAACAGCAAATCTATACCTACTTACAACAAGTCGGTAACGAAGCTGCGGCTTTGCGGCAACAGGCTACGGTTGATGCACCGGCATTGGATGGCGCTAATCAATCGCCGCTGGCGGTAGTCGATTTCAGCAGCCAGCAGCTGGAGATAAAACCGGCGATCAAACACCTGTCGCCGGAAGGCGAGGACAAAGTCAGCGTCTGGCTGGAACATCTGGCTTTCGACCAACTGATGTCCTGGTTGGCAATTTTGGAAACCAAACACCGTTTGCAGGTACTGCAAATCGATGTTGAAAAACCGGCCGATGCTGATGGTATCGTCAATGCCAAGGTCTTACTGGGTGTTGTTTAGTCTGCTCAGGTATCGTCGCTCCCGCGCAGGCGGGAGCCCAGTTGCCGCAGCCGATTTGCTGCGCGGTCCCAAGGCGTCCAGTTTCCCGTGAATGCCCAGTCCAGAATTCATTGATAGCTTCAAACTTGCCTTCCATGGCACTGGATGCCCGCTCTTGTGCCCTGTGGGTAACCCCGCGGGCATCACGGACTTCTTGGGTTTAGCTGAAGTAGCTCAATAGTCAGGATGCGCCTTGCCGTCCACAGCTCACGACAATTCATGCCTGGACCACGTCCCACTGCTATTAAGTTAAGAGCGGATGGTTCTATCTCCCCTCATCCCAACCTTCTCCTGGAGGGAGAAGGGGATTCTTCCTTCGCTCAATGGCAGTGAGGCAATGCCCGCAAAAAGAATCTTAAATTTCATAGCTACCGCCCGCGCCCGATCATCCGCTGAATTTTCGTGTTAGCGGTCGGCTTTGTAATACAGATGTATTACATGTCACGTGAATTTAACAATGCTGTAACCGAAAAGCCGCTATTGCTCTGGAATAATCCGCGTCAAGTTGAAGGGTCGAGGATCGGCAGTTCAGCAAGGATTCAGGAGCAACTAGGGAACACGGACGGCACGGACAAGGAGCGGCTAAGGAAGAGGATAGGGAGGAGGCTAAGGGGGAAATGGTAGCGGGGGCAACAAAAGCGGCGCTGTCAGGATGTTAGATAGCGTCGAGTACGATCTAAAGCGTGTAAAAGCCAAACTCGTTGTGAAGCGGGGACGGAAAGTCACAGGTCTTGCAGGTCAAGACGGCTGGGCTGTCACCTTATGTCATTAATCGAAATTTAAACATGAGGTTTTAAAAATGAAATTGTCTAAAAAATTGTTGGCAGTTGCAGTATTGGCGGCGGCCGCTTCAGGCGCCGCGGAAGCGCGTATCCAAGCTATCGGTGATGCAACAGCAGACGGTAGCGAGTTTTTGTTCAACCTGGTTGACTACACAGCGAAAACTTCATTTACACTGGATTTGGGTATCACTGTTGAGCAATTTCTGGCTAACCCTAGCCAATCATTGTCTTTCTCACTGAGCGACAACAACTTTCAATCATTCGCTGCTGCTTACACTGCCGGCAACGACGTTGCTTGGGGAGTTTCTGGTGGTCATGGGATCCTGGCTGACCTGACTGACCTGCCTAAATTTGGTTTCTACACAACGTCAGTAGTTCCTTCTCCTGCCGTCATCGATAGCAATGCAGGCGACATTGGTAATACTATGAGTAAATGGAACGTTATGGTTGGTTCTGTTCAAACTCAAGATGCCAATTCTAACAATCTGAGCACCTTCAGAACTGTTGGCCAACAAGGTTATACAGCTGTTTACGGTAACGATTTCCAAACTGCTTTGCCATTTGCCGCCCAAGGTCAGTTAGGCAATGCTTTGGCGTTCGTTCATGAAAAAGTCAATGCCGACGATTTCGATACTGGAGAATTGGAAACTTTCCCAGGTACATGGAATTTTTCATTTAGCGGTAACGTGGGTTCTTTGACCTATACCGCTGCACCCGCTGCTGTGCCACTGCCTGCCGCAGTTTGGATGTTCGGCGCCGGCTTGATGGGCGTACTGCGCGCCACTCGTCGTAAATCATTGGCGGTTTAATCCCGCAAACGTCTTGAGCCGGCCGGATTCTGCTTTGCTGGTTCCCCCTTCATGAACGGGTCGGCTCAAACTTTAAATTCAATCAATTGAGAGATATACAATGAAAAAGCAATTATTGTCTGCTGCTATCGCAGTGGCTTCTCTGGCAGGTTTCTCGCAAGGTGCATCCGCACATGCGCCAAGCGTCACGCCGGATATCGAAATCTTTATGTCCGGCGCTAGCGCGCAAGACAAAGCCCTGGCGGCATTGTTTGTTAATTTGTGCGACGCCGGTACTTTGGATGTATTTAAAGACAACGGTACAGCGGGTTCCGAAGGTAAAAACCATAGTGCTTATTTCTGCACACTGAACTCTACTAACGTACCCGGCCTGACCGTCAACGGTGCTGCCGCAACCACGGCTAAAGTATTGTTCCACAAACGTTCTGCCGGCGGTTCTGCGCAAGGTGTTAACCCGCTGATCGACGGCGTGGCGATTGCTGCTATGCGTATTGACAACGGTAACTGCACCCAACAAGGCGCGACCAACACTTGGTTTTGCAACGCCAGCGGCGCTAACCTGACCAACGTGCTGTCCGATGCCGGTATTTCCGATGTCGAGCCAAAATTGTTCGTCGGTCCTAACAAACCTTCAAACGCTAGCGAAGTTGATCCAGTTAAAGCAGATGCCGCACTTAACGTGGTGCCAGCAGCGGCCTTGGTATTTGGTGTGCCGGTTTCCGATAACTTGTATGTGGCTTTGCAAAGAGCGCAAAACCTGCTGGCCGGTTTTGGCGGCAGCTGCGCACCTGGCGATTACACCGAAGCCTGTATGCCGAGCTTGAGCAAACAACAAGTGGCTGAATTGATCTCCGGTCAAATCAAAAGATGGTCCGAGTTTAAAGTAAACGGCACTGCCTTAACCAGCTTGACTGCCGGTTTGACTTACACCGATTCCGACGGCACTGTCAGAAACGTTACCCCTAACGATACCAAAGTGCATTTTTGCAAACGTATCGACGGTTCCGGTACCGGCGCGCAACAATACGTCAAATTCCTGAACAACCCTTGCAGTTCTGCCGGTTTGTCACCTGATTGGCCTGGTTCTCCATTGGCGGGCCCCGTGAAACATGAAGTTAGCGGTTCGGGTGATATGGAATTGTGCTTGGAAGACTTTGCCGATGGTGAAACTGCTTCTAAACAAATCACCACTACCAACCCTGACGTGTTCAACACTGCGGTTAACACTGCCGGTAACAGAGGCTGGGCCATCGGTCACCAAAGTTTGGAAAACAACGCCACGCATGCCAAGCATTACCGCTTTATCAAAGTGGACGGTGTAGCACCAACTCTGGAACAAGCTTTCAGAGGCAAATACATGGATTGGGTTGAGCAAACCTTCCAATGGCGTAAAGCTATCAGCGCCGATAAATCCACTGTTATCGCTAAAATCGCTGCCGACGCGGCCGCACCAACCATTTTGGCTACCGAGTTGAACATTAGTTTCGTTCACCCATTCGGTCAATCAGGTTATTTGGCTATCGGTAACGGCAACAACTTTACCGACACGTTCAATGTCAATTCACCTGTTATGCCTTACTCGCACGCGGTAGCGGGTTCTTTGAGCAACTGCCAAGTGCCGGTTATCAAAAACTCTACCAACACCAGCAAACCGATGTAATCAGCGTGTAACAAACCTTTAGTGTAATAGCTAGAGGTTCGCGCAAGGATGCGCATTGAATACAAACAGCCTTCGCTTGCGGAGGCTGTCTTTTTTTGCGATGGGTGAAATGAAACAACATTTGTTTTTAGGCTCGGTCCGTTTCGGTTTGGCGGCTGTGTTATTGACGGCTAGTGCGCTGGTTTGCGCGGAAGAAGCCGGCAATCAATTCGATTTACTGGAGCTGCGCCTGAAAGGCAGCACTTTATTGGACCGGAAATTGGTAGAACGCTGCGTCTACCGGTTTTTAGGCCCGAAAAAAACCATCGATACCGTGGAAGAAGCGCGTAGCGCACTGGAAGAGCTGTATCGCAGCAAAGGTTATCAAACTGTCTCTGTGGATATTCCCGAGCAAAACGTGGTGGGCGGCGTGGTGTATTTACAGGTGACGGAAGGCAAGGTATCGCGTTTGCGAGTCACCGATTCCCGTTACTTCTCGCTGGGCGCTATCAAAGCCAAAGTACCCGAGCTGGCGGAAGGTAATGTGCCCAATTTACCGAAAATGCAGGAGCAGCTGACCGCATTGGCCGGCGAGAGCGAGGACAGGAGCGTAGTACCGGTGCTGCGGGCCGGTGAAACGCCGGGTACGCTGGAAGTGGATCTCAAAGTTAAAGACGAATTGCCCTTGCACGGCAAAGTGGAAGTCAATTCCCGCAATACGCAGAACACCAGTCGGTTACGGACTTTGGTGTCATTGCGTTATGACAATCTTTGGCAAAAATTTCATAGCGCGTCGTTCATGTATCAAACCTCCCCGGAAAATCCGGACGAAGTGGAAGTGTTGGTTGGTAGTTATGTGCTGCCTATCATCGACGACGACAAGCGCCTAGCTTTATACGCTGTCAGTTCGTCTTCTACGTCGCAAATTGCCAGTGCCGGCGCCTTATCGGTGATCGGTACCGGTGATATTTACGGCGCGCGTTTTGTGTCGCCGCTGAAGACGCTAAACAATTACACGCACACGGCGACGCTGGGCGTAGATTACAAAGACTTTAAGGAAGATTTGAATTTATTAGGTTCGGATACCTTAAAAACCCCTATCAGTTATTTGCCGTTCATGGCCCAGTACAGCGGTAATTTGCGCGATGCCGAGTCTTTGTTGTCTTTCAATGTCGGGGTCAACTTTGCGATACGCGGCTTGGGCAGCGATGAGCAGCAGTTTGCCGACAAGCGCTTTTTAGCCAGATCCAATTTTATCTATCTGAGTGGTGGTATGGACTATCGGCATAACTTGCCGTGGGGTATGGAAGTGGCGGCGCGCATGTCCGGACAGATCACCGATTCGCCGCTGATCAGTAACGAGCAATTTTCGATGGGCGGTTTTCAAACCGTGCGCGGCTATTTGGAAACTAATGCGCTATCCGATGACGGCGTGACCGCCTCGCTGGAATGGTATAGCCCACGGCTGGTGCCGGACGCATGGGACGAGTTCGACAAAATGCGGGCACTGGTGTTTGTCGATGCCGGCAAAGGCTGGATTGTCGACGCCTTACCGGGTAACGCCAACGAAATGGCACTGGCCAGCACCGGGGTGGGTTTACGTTTCGATATGTTCAAGCATGTGCAAGGCGAGTTTGATTTCGGCATTCCGTTGCTGGACCAAGGCACTGTCAGGCGCGGCGAGAACAGGGTGGACTTTAGGATTGCAACACAATTTTAGGGTGCGGCGGCTGAATGGTTGCGGAAGACGGGAGCGAATTAACTGGTGTCTTTGGGTTATTCGCTCCGGTCTTTTGTTACTTAAGAGGAACTCGAAAAACGCGTCATTTCCGCGTATGCGGGAGCCGCAGACTGCGCTGCAAATCCGGTTTGTGATTTTCAACGCCCCTCATTTTTCAGGGGCGACCACTAAGTAATATTATTATTTCTGCCTTACTAATTATTTATTATGAATATTACATATTTGTTACAAATCTATTTTCTGTAATAAATATGTAATATTTTATATTGCCTTGATACTACTTTTGTACAGTTATTATGAGGCTGTTTTAAATTAGTATTTACTCCGAATTAAATGGTTATTTAGGCAGTTAAAAGTTATTTGTATTTATTCACCGCGAAGCACAACAATCCCTCTCCAGCGGGAGAGGGCAGGGTGAGGGGGGGTGAAAACGAGGCAACTTACCGTTTTATTTAAATATTGCTAAACCCGTTGCGAAGCGGGGGCGGAAAGCCGCGGGTCTTGTCAGTCAAGACAGCCGGGTTGCCAACCGATTTTTTATGCGGTTGTTTCTTCGATTGGCACAGGCGATATTATGACTAATAGACAACAGCACCAGCATGACGACGCGGTATTTTTCAGATTAAATCCCATTGCGGCTTGCGTAAAGTCGGCAGTCGCCGGCAGTATGCTGATCGCTTTTGTCTCGCCGGTCTGCGCCGAATTACCGGTGCCCAGCGCGGTCTGGGCCAGCATGGGCGGCGCCAACCGTTCCGTAGTCGGTAATAATATGACCATTAATCAGGAAACCGACCGGGTTATTCTGAATTGGGATAAGTTTAATGTCAGCGCCGACAGTTCCGTCGAGTTCAAACAGCCCAGCGCCAGCGCCATCGCCCTAAACAAAATCGTCGATCCCAGCAAAAATCCCAGCCAGATTTTGGGCTCGGTAACCGCCAACGGCCAGATATATCTGGTCAATAAAAACGGTTTCGTGTTCGGTAGGGATTCCGTGGTCAATGCCCGTGGGCTGGTGGCTTCGACGATGGATGTCAGTTTCGAAAAAACCTTTGATAAGGAAACCATAGGTACTGTCTCCAAGGATGGTCGCGCCGCTTTTCAAGGCTCCGGCGATTTTTATCAAAAAAACGGTGACGGTAGTTTCAAGCTGGATGCCGACGGTCAGAAAGTCCCCATCGAGATCAAAGTGGAAAGCGGGGCGCGTATCAAGTCCAGCGAGGGCGGCCGCATCCTGGTGATTGCCCCGAGCATCATGAACAAAGGCGATGTGGAATCGCCCGGCGGTCAGGTAATCATGGCGGCGGCGACCGACAAAGTGTATTTGCAGGAAGCGCCAACAGCTGATGATAGGACTAATAACGACGTGCGCGGCTTGCTAGTGGAAGTCGAGACCGGCGGTAGAGTGGAAAACTTGGGTAACATCGCCGCCAATCGCGGTAACGTCACCTTGATGGGCTTTGCCGTCAAGCAAAGCGGCAAGGTATCCGCAACCACCTCCACCAACGTCAACGGCACGATCCGCCTGTTGGCGCGGGAAGGTTTTACTACCAAAACCGAAGGCGGCGAGACTGTTATCACCGCGAAAGCCACCACCCGCACCGCGGATAAAGGCGATGGTTTGGGCCGTTCCGCACAAGTGACTTTGGGCGCGGGAAGTACCACCGAGATTCTGCCCGAGGTGGAATACATCGAGGAAACCCAAACCCTGGAGTCCGGCGAAACCGTCAAGGTGTTGGTGGAGAAAACCGCTGTACCCGGTCAGGTGCAGCCGCAATCTCGGGTCGAGATTATGGCTGATAAGGTGCATTTACAGGCTGGGTCGGAAATTAACGCGCCTTCGGGGAAGGTATCAATTACCGCGACTAAATCGCCGTTAAATCCGGTTGCCGACAACAGCCTAAAAAACGATAGCCGGATCCTGATCGATGCCGGCGCGAAAATCGATGTGTCCGGAACAGATAAAGTCATCCGCACCATGGAAAGCAATGTCTTGGAAGTGGAGCTGCGCAACTTTGAATTGAAAGACGCGCCGTTGCAAAAGACTGGCATATTAAAAGGTAAGACCGTCCTGGTGGACATCCGAGAAGGTACGCCGCTAACTGATATTGCGCCCACCGTGGCAGGGATTGGCCGCACGGTTGCCGAACGTATGGTTAACGGCGGCGAGATCGCGCTTAACTCCGAAGGCGATGTCATCCTGGAAAAAGGCGCGGTTCTGGACTTTTCCGGTGGCGAGATTACCTATCTGGATGGCTTTATTACCACCAGTAAGCTGCTAGCCAATGGCCGCTTGGTCGATATTAGCGAAGCCGATCCTTTGGTGCCTTACGAGGCGATTTACGGCGAGGTGGTGAAAAAATATCAAAAATGGGGCATCACCAAAGTCTGGAAAATCGACGGTCCATTCACGCTGGCGCGTTTCGAGCCGGGTTATGTCGAAGGTCAGGACGCGGGCAGCTTAATGGTCAGAGCTAACAACGCGATTTTAGACGGCGAACTGCTGGGTAAAACCACCAACGGCAGGCGGCAGCGGACGCTGGCCGAGCAAGCCAAGGGCAGCCGTCTGACGGTAGATACCGCGTTTACCCAGAGTAATGCGCAGGCATTGATTTTCTCCGCTGGCGTGCAAAACAGCATTGATTTGGATATCGACGACGTGTTCCCGGTCGGAAATGACGGCTTGGCCATGGCTTTGGCCGTGGATGCCAACAAGCTCATCGACGGCGGCGTGCATACTGCGGTGTTTAAAACCAACGGTAACATCAGCGTCGCCGACAATGCGACCCTGCGCTTGGTCGCCGGCGGCAATCTGACGTTACAAGGCGGCGCGGTTGACGTGCGCGGCAATATCGTCGGTGCCGGGGCCACGGTAAAGCTGGAAACCGCCGAAACCAACGCGGCGGGATTGCAAGGCGAGATTAACCTGGCTTCCGGGGCGACAATCGATTTGCGCGGGGAATGGATTAACGATTTCGCCCAGCCGGAAAATCTTGACGGCAAGACGGTGGCCATAGACGGCGGTACTTTTATTGCCAAGGCCAAGGGTAACGGAGGCGGCGTGAATTTGCGGGCCGGCAGTTTGATCGACATCAGCGCCGGCGCCTGGTTGCACGAAGACCGTACGCTGGAAGCCGGTAAGGCGCAAAGAACCACAGGCAAGGGCGATACCTTGCAAGAGGGCGGCATTGTGTTGGTCGCCGAACCTGCCATAGACAACGCCGGCGCTAACGTGCTGATGGAAGGCGTTATGCACGCCTATGCCATGCAACAAGGCGGCGGCTTTACCGTAAAAGCCAACGCGGTAGCCATTCGTCGGGAAGAAACCCCGAGCAGAGGCGATGGCGGCGTGCAGCCTTTGCAAATTGCCACTGCGTTTTTCGGTGAAGGCGGCTTTGCCGAGTTCGATATCGGCGCAAATCTGAACGGATTGACGGTGGAAGACGGCGCCAATATTGAGCTGCGCCAACAGAACAGAGTACTAAACAACACCTATCTGGAACAGGCCAACGCCGACGGTATCGAAGCATTCTCGGATTTGACGACGTTGTTGCCGGAACTGCGCGCACCCAGCAAATTGACCTTGCGAGCCGATCATGCCGCCGGGATTAATGCCAACAGCAATTTGCTGGTGGCTGCTACCGCAACGATTAACGCCGACGATTTAAGCAGCGTTACGCTGGAGTCCGATTCGTCCCTGGTGCTGGATGGCCGGATCGTCGCGCATGGCGGTACCGTGGCTCTGGATATTATTCCCGATCAAAGTGAGGTCGATCCGCAGTACCAGCAGAATCAAGGCATCTGGCTGGGCAGCACTGCCCGCATCGATGTGTCCGGCGGCAGTCAAATTACCGTGGACGGCTTGGGCCGGCGTATCGGTCAGGTTTTTGACGGCGGCAAGGTGGTCGTCAATGCGCAACGCGGCTTTTTTGCCTCCCAGGCCGGCTCTTTGATCGATGTATCCGGTAGCCAAGACATCCTGGATTTACCGGTTAATAGTCCCGCGGCGATAGGTGCGAGTTTTGCTGCTACCCTAGTAGGTTCGCATGCCGGCAGTATCAATATTACCGCCGCCGAAGGCGCGTTTCTGGACGGCGATATGCAAGCCGCCGGCGGCGCTGCGCCCGGCACCTCCGGCGGTAAATTGTCGGTGTTTCTTAACGTAGATAATCGTGCCGATCCGGATGCAGAAAACTCCATCTTTCCGCGCGCCCCGCGCATTTTAAAAATCTCCCAGGAACGGAATGTACCGTTTTCCGCTGCTTTTTCTAAACCGGGCGATTCATTACCCAAGAAAGATTCGCCCGGTGATCGGCTGACCGGCATTGGCTATCTGGCCGCTGAGCAGATTAGCGAGGGCGGTTTTAGCTCTGTGGATCTGGCTGTATCCGGAGAGAAGGGTGAGATTCGTTTTACAGGCGATGTCGATCTGCAACTGAATAACGCTATTGCTTTGGATGCGGTCAATTTCGGTTGGGAGCGGAACACCGCCGCAGATACCGGTAATGTGCAAATCAGCGCTACCACCGCGACTTTGGGGTCGGATAGCTATCGCGCACCGATAGTAAAAACCAGCAACGGCGATGGCCGATTGGCGGTTAATGCCGATTTGATCGATTTGGTCGGTGGCTCGGTAACGACCGGTTTTAATACGGTTGATCTTGCCGCCGACGACGATATTCGCCTGAAAGGGATACGGATCGACAGTAAGGAACTGGATTTTGTCGGCGAATTTAAAACCTTTTCCAAGCTTAATTTAACTGCGGCGCAGGTTTATCCCACCTCCTTGACCGAGTTTACCTTGGCGGTCACCGGCGATCCGAATGGCACGGTGACTTTCAACAAAAGCGGTAAGGCCGCGCCGGTGCTGTCCGCCTTGGGCAGTTTGACCGTGCAGGGGCCGAATATCGTCCAAAACGGCGTGCTGACCGCGCCCTTGGGCGAGATCGTTTTGGAGGCGACAAAATCGGTGACCTTCGGCGCCGACAGCATGACGTCGGTTTCGGCCAAGGGGCAAATCATCCCGCTGGGCGTCACCCAGGGCGGCCTGGAATGGCTGCTGCCCTTGGCCGGCACCGGCAACAATCTTAACGTGGTCAACCCCGATCTGAAACCGGCTGAAACGGATAAAAAGCGGGTGTTTGAAAGCCCCGAGAAGAAAATAACCGTTAAAGCCGCGCAAATCCTTCGGGAAGACGGTGCTTTGGTGGATTTATCCGGCGGCGGCGATTTATTGGGGTTTGAGTTCATTCCAGGCGACGGCGGTTCGCTGGATGTGCTGGCTTCTGATCAACGTTTTGCGGTAGTGCCGGGTATATCCGGTTATTCGCCGTTCGACCCCAAATCGTTTCCCGAATCAGGTTTGAAGACTGGCGATAGCATTTACGTCGGTGCCGGTAGCGGCCTTGCCGCCGGCTACTATGCCTTACTGCCGGCTCGTTACGCCTTATTGCCGGATGCATTTTTGGTGTCGCCGGTCGCCGGCAGCGCCAATGCAATTCCCGGCACCAGTAGAACCCGGATCGATGGCGCTGCTGTCGTTACCGGCTACCGGAGCGTTGCCGGAACAGACATCCGCGATCAGTATTGGTCCGAGTATGTGGTCGAAGCCGGCAGCATTGCTAAAACGCGTAGCGAATACAACATCAGCTCGGCCAACCAATTTTTCGCGGATAGAGCGGTAAATAAAGAACTGGCGATTCCGCGTCTGCCGCAAGATGCCGGGCAATTGGTGCTAAACGCCAAAACCCGTCTGGAGCTACCCACCGTGGTGGCCGATGTGGTCGAGGGCGGACGTGGCGGCTTGGTAGACATCGTGGCGGATAAATTGGCCTTGGGCACAACCGCCGCAACCGACGATGTTGAATTGTTGGTTAGCGACCTGGATAAGTTTAGAGTGGATAGCTTGTTGCTGGGGGCGGTTAGAAGCTTTGACGCCGCGACCGGCCACACCAAGCTGGATGTCATCGCCAAGTCGGTGACGGTAGCCCAAAACACGACCTTGAAAGCACCGGAGGCCTTGCTGGCCGCCAGCGAAACCGTCACGCTTGAACAGGGGGCCAAAATCGAAGCCAGCGGCGCGGTTGCGGATACCGATAGCGATACGGCGCTTGAGGTGAACGGCGACGGCGCATTGCTGCGCGCATCGGCGGGCAAACAGGCAACGATCAACCGAACCGGCGCCAAGGGCTTGAAAGGCGATCTAAACATAAGTGCCAGCGCGGTCATTTCGGCCGGCGCGGGTTCGGTGGCGCTGGACTCGACACGGCGGACCAAAATGGCCGGCGAATTAAATCTGGCCGGCGGTTCCTTGTATCTCGGCGCGGAAACTATCAACCTCGGCGAGACCGCCGGCGTATCGACTGGCCTGTCGCTGGATAATACTCAGCTCGCACACTTGACTGTTAACGAGTTGGTGTTGAGCAGCCGGGGTATGGTCAATTTGTACGGCGAGTTATTGCAAACCGATGCCCTTGGTCAGCCTTTTCAATTCGGCGATTTACGCATTGATGCCTTGGGTCTGGCCGGTAAAGCCAATGTCGGGAAAACCCTGTCTTTGAATGCGAAAACCCTGAGTATTGCCAATAGCAAGTCTACGGGCAGTGTTTTGGCGGGCGACGGCAGCGGGGTATTGAATGTCAATGTGCAACAGCTGCTGTTGGACCAAGGTAAATTCCAGCTGTCGGGATTTGCCGCAGTCAATGTTAATGCCGGCGAGCGTATGTTGGGCAAGGGTGACAGCACCTTAACCGCATTGACTGACTTGAGCGTGAATACGCCGTTTGTCAGTGCCGAGAATGGCGCTAAAACCATCATCAATGCCAGCGGTCATGGCTTGTCTCTCACGGGCGGTAGCCAGACGCTAACTGCCGGTACCCAAGGCATAGCCGCGCAATTATTGTTGGAAGCCGATAGCATTGGTTTGAACACGGCCTTGTTGTATCAAACGGGTAATGTGGCCTTGAATGCCTTGCAGGGTAATGTGACTTTGGGCGGTAATGCATTGATCGATGTGTCCGGCGCGGTGGCTTATGCCGGTCTGAGCAAGCCGGTGAATCTGTCCGGTGGCAAAATCGGTCTGAGTTCTCAGCATGGCAATATTAGCGCTGAAGCGGGCAGCAAGCTGCTGTTAAACGCCAGTAACGCCGAGATGCTTGCCGGTTTACTGTCCGCGCAAGCCGGCGCCGGCCAGGTGCAATTCAACGGTTTTATCGATGCTCATGGCGTTGGCAAGGCAAACGGTGGCCGAGTCGCCATCGATACCGGTAGTTTGAGCGCCGGCGGCTTTAGTGCTTTGAATACGGTGTTTACCGCCGCTGGGTTTAGCGGTGCTGTCGAACTGAGAACGCGTAGCGGCGATATCGTGGTTGACGCCGGGCAAACCGTGAATGCAAATGCCATCAATCTATTCGCCGATACCGGCAATATCAGCGTCGATGGCACCCTGGATGCGTCCGGGGCGAATGGCGGTTCGGTAACGCTGGCAGCCGAAGATCTGCTGACGCTGAATAGCTCGGCGCTGATTCTGGCGAACGCGCAAGCGGCGAATGGCAACGGCGGCAAGGTCAGTTTGTCGTCTCTCGATGGGTCCGCAGCAGATGGCGCCGGCATTGAGATCCAGCCCGGCGCGCGCATCAACGTCGCAGCGGCTGGAGCCGGTGCGGCGGGCGAGGTGTATTTACGTGCCGACCGCGACGATACCGACGGCGACGGTCTGGCGGACATTAACGTCAAAGCCATCGCCGCCGGTACTATCGTTGGCGATACCGACGTCACCGTTGAAGGCGCGCGTATTTATAACAATAGCCGTATCGCTTCCGCCGAGCAACAGGCGATGCATAACGATAATCTGGCCTATATGAGCGATTTGGCGGCGGCCAATGTCGCTAACAGCCGCTTCGGCGCCGGCTTTACCATTATCCCCGGCGTAGAAGTTCGCAGCAGCGGCAATTTGACCATCGCCGAGACCTGGGATTTGGGAAAACTCGATAGCGGAGAAGCCTGGCGTTATGGCGCGAATAACGATCTGGTTGGGGTGTTAACGCTTAGAGCGAAAGGCAATTTGTTAATCAATGCCAATTTGAGCGACGGCTTTTCCACCGGCGTTTTGAATTCCGCAAGTTTTGGAGCTATCAACGTCAGCGATTATTTGCAAACCGGTGCTTCATGGAGTTACCAGCTGATCGGCGGCGCCGATTTGGGTTCCGCCAATGCGATGACAGTGCTGGCCTCTGCCAGTCTGTTGACCAGCGCCGGCAGCGGCGACGTCAGTTTAGCCAATGATGTCAGCGTGCGGACCGGCACCGGCGATATTGATATTCGCGCGGCTCGCGACTTGGTCTACGGTAATGCAAGCTCTTCAATCTACACGGCGGGCCGCGCGGATGCCGACGACGCCAAACGCTGGGGTAGTGGCGGGCCGGATTTAGCCGCGCTGTTCTATGCCGAATATCCCGTGGATGGCGGCGATATCAGCATTCAGGTTGGGCGCGATATCGATGCCAAACCTAGTGCGCAGTTGCTCAGCGATGCGTTGGTACGTACCGGCGATTGGTCCAACAGCAATCAACACAGTACGGAATTTGATTCGGAACGTCCGACAGCCTGGGGCGTGGCCTTGGGTATTAGCGATTCAAGTGGCTTTTCTCGTCAGCATCAGCAAAGCGTAACCGCCTTCGGCGGCGGTAATGTCCGCATCAGCGCGGGCGGAAATGTCGAAGACTTGTCGGTGATGATCCCTACCACCGGTAAACAGGTAGGTGAACGGGATACGCCGGTGGCGGATGCCACTGTTATCACGTTTAAGACCAATGTGGTCGAAGTGAACGGCGGTGGTAATCTGCAATTGCAGGCGGGTGGGGATATCGCCGGCGGCGTGTTTTATGTGGATGGCGGGGCGGCGGATATTTATGCGCACGGATCGCTGAAAGCCGGCACCAACAATGGGCTGAATCCGATACTGGCTTTGGGCGATGCGCAGTTTAATGTAGTCGCCGGCAAGTCCATGGCCCTGGAAGCGATTGTCGATCCGATGTTCGTGACCTTGCCGGATTCGGTCGATTTGATCAATGGCTCGTCGAATCGGTTTTTCCGCTACAGTACTGACAGCAAGGTGACATTGACCACGCTTTCTGGCGACCTTGGCCTGGAAAACGACATCGCCAGTTTGAAGAAGGCCACCAATACCAATATTTCCGAAGGCTTTTTGGTTTATCCCGCCGGCCTGCATGCCTACGCACTGAACGGCAATATTGCCGTGGACAAGAGCTTCACCTTGTACCCATCGGCGCAGGGTGACTTGGAGTTATTTGCGGCTGAGAATTTAACCGGTAAGGGTAATCCGCGGATTATTTTGAGCGATGCGGAACCAGCGGCATTACCTAGCGCCGCATTGCCCTTCGTCGGGTCTTCCTTAACCGACTTGGACAATGTGCTGAAGGTTCTGGATATTCAGCAACCGCAATCGCCCACCGCGATACATGCCAGCACGCCGCTGCACGCCAATGACCCGAATCCGGTGTTGATTAGCACCGGCAGCGGCAACATTGGCCGTATCGATGATGACATCGTATTCGTATTAGCCAAGCCCGCCGAGGTTAGCGCTGGTCAGGATATTGTCCGCGCCACGTTCAATATTCAACATAACAACGCCGACGCTGTCAGTATCTTTAATGCCGGCCGGGATATTCGTTACACGATTAATATTCACCCCGATACCGGCAATATCATCGAAGCCGATCAAGGTATAGACGTGGCCGGTCCCGGACAATTAACCGCGCTGGCGGGCCGGGATGTGAATTTGGGATCGTCCATCGGCATTACATCTTCGGGCGATCAATCAAACGCCGCGCTGGCGGATGACGGTGCCAACATTACCGTGATTGCCGGTTTGGCTGGCGGTGCGCTGAACAGCAATGGTTTTGCCGAAGGGTTTATGCTCAACTCGGGTAAATACGTCCTGGAAAATCAGCGCTACCTGAATTTGTTCGTGCAGGAAATGCGCAGCATCACCGGCGACTCTTCGTTAAGCGTCGATTCGGCCAAACTGGCATTAAACGGTCTGTCGACGGTGGATAGGGCGCGGCTGGACAGCAAGCTGTTAAGCGTTGTGCAAAGCGTGTTTTTGCAGGAGGTAAAAGCCAATGCAAGCACGCTGGCCAAAGCCACTACCAAACAGGCTCAGGATCTGGCCGAACTAAAACTGCTGGCTACCATCGAGTCGCTGTTCCCCGGTACCACCTTATTGGCGGGTAATAGCGATTACCGCATTGACGCTGCGAACGGCATTGTAATCAACGCCGATACCAGTGCCAGCAATATCTTGAACAATCTGAATGCCGTGTTACAGCAAAAAATCGAAGCGGAGTTGGCACGGCAGGGTAAAACCTTTGCCAGTGCAAGCGACCGCGAGAAAGACGACGCCCGCGAACTGGTTAGGCCCAAGCTGGGCAATATTTCGCTGTTCTTGAGTTCGATACAAACCAAGGACGGCGGCGATGCCAATCTGTTTACTCCCAATGGCGGCATTACCGTGGGTTTGGCGACCGCCGATATTGGTTTGGCAAAGGAAGATGACGAGTTGGGCGTGATCGTCAAAAAGCAGGGCGAGGCCAATCTGCTGGCCCGCAACGATATCGATGTGAACATTCAGCGCGTGGTGACTTTGGGTAACGGCAATATTACCGGCGGTTCCACTGAGGGCGATGTCGATGCCGGTCGTAGCGCGCAAACCGCATTGGCGGCTCCGCCGCTTAAAGTCAGTTACGATGCGGCGGGTATGCCGGTACTGGAAGTATCGCCGGTGTTGCAAGGTGGCGGTATCAGAACGGTGGGAGCAGGGGATGTGTTGTTGTTTGCACCGCGCGGCATCATCGACGCCGGTGAGGCGGGTATCAGAGGCAATAATGTCACTCTAATAGGAACCGCCATTGTCGGTGCGGATAATATTGATATTGGTGGCTCTGCCGTGGGTGTGCCAGTCGCTGCGACCGGCAGTGTCGCGGCCGGGTTGACCGGCGTCAGCAACGTGGCGGCTGCGGTCGGCAAATCGCTGGATAGTACCGGCAGCGTCGGCAAGGAAGCTGCCGAAAAACTGGCTAAGGCAGCGACCAACACCTTGGGCATCTTGAGCGTGGATATTTTGGGTTTTGGTGAATAGCCTGCTGTCTTGCCATTCAGGCTGAAAATGGCCGAATTGCCCGCTGTGTTCGCGGCGGGCAATGGGTTTGCCGCCTTTCGCGGCCCCCCCGGCCCTATATCACCGGTATTTCGTTCGAGCTGAGCTCGTCAAAGCCCAGAGTGGTGTGCCCTTCGACAGGCTAAGTACCCGCAAAGACATTTAGGCGAACAGTATTTAAGGTCCGGCTTAATAATATTTTTTCCAGTTTTTTCGATACTTTACCGCTCGTCATAATCATGTAAAAAAACGTTGGGATAATCCAGTTTATGTTTTGATTTGAGAGTGATCATGAAACGGATTGTGTTATTAGTAGCGGCCCTGTTGGCGATGCCCGGACTGGCCCAAGCTTGGTGGAACGACGACTGGGGATATAGAAAGAAAATAACCATAGACGCCCAGCAATTGCAGCAGGGCGGCGTGACGCCGGTAGCGGAAGGCTTGGTGCTGGTGCGTTTGCATACCGGCAATTTTAGCTTCTTCGCCGATTTGGGCGAAAACGGCAAAGATTTGCGCTTCATGGCCGGCGACGATAAAACCCCGTTGAAGTTTTATATCGAGAAAATCGACCCGCTCAATGAGATGGCTTTGATTTGGGTGAAACTGCCCAAGGATATTGCGACGACCGACGAGCCGATGTTCTGGATGTATTACGGTAATCCCAAAGCCGTGGATGGCCAGGATGCGCCGGGTATTTTCGATGTGGCGCAAGCGGTGGCCTATCACTTCGAGGCCGGTCCGGTGAAAGACGCTACGGCGTACGCCAATCAACCGGCTACCGCTACGCAAACGGTCGTGGAAGGTGGGGCCATTGGCGAAGCTGGCGGTTTTAACGGCAGTCAATCGATACGCATTGCGGCAACGCCCGCCATTCAGATGGCTGTCGAATTTGGCTGGACAGTTTCGGCATGGGTGAAAATCGATCAGGCCCAAACCGACGGGGTGATATTTGCGCGCGATGGGCTGATTTTATCTGTTAGAGGTCAAACCCCGGTTTTGGAAGTTAATCGTAAGCAGTTGGTCAGCTCCGCCGATCTGAATTTGGCCACTTGGCAGTATTTGTCGGTCGCCGGTAACAAGGACGGTTTCACGCTATACGTGGACGGTAAGCCGGTCGGTATCTTGCCGGCGAGTGTGCCGTCGCTGTTGGGCGATATGAGTATCGGCGCGGCGGTGGACGGTTCACGCGGCTTAGTCGGCGCCATTGACGAGTTCGGTATTGCCAAAGTGGCGAGGGATCAGAATTACCTACAATTCGCGGCGCTCATGCAAGGCCAGTCGTCGGCATTGTTGAACTACGGCGAAGACAGCACGCCCGACAGCGAAGAGGGTGGCGAATCCTATTTGATGTCGACGCTGGATAACGTCACCGTGGACGGCTGGGTCATCATCGGTATTCTGGGGGTGATGTTTGTCGTCAGTACCTTGGTGATTGTCAGCAAGGCGATTGTCTTGAATCGCACGCGTAGTGAAAACAAAAAATTCGAAGAAGCCTTCAGCCAATTAGGCGCCAAAAATATTAGCAATCTGGATCACCAGGACGAAGACGGCCAGGAAGATTATGACGAATCGCCGTTGTTGCTGTCCTTGACCGGCAATCATGCGGCTTTTGCCGGCTCTTCCATTTATCGCATCTACCATGTCGGCGTGCAGGAAATGAATAAACGTCTGGCTAAAAGCGTGGGTGCCGAAGCGGCCGAACAAGGCTTGTCCGCCCAGGCATTGAATGCGGTAAAGGCCTCCATGGATGGCGTGTTGGTCCGGGAACTGCAAAAACTTAATTCGCAAATGGTACTGCTGACCATCGCGATTTCCGGCGGACCGTTCCTGGGATTGCTGGGGACCGTGGTCGGGGTAATGATTACCTTCGCGGCGATTGCGGCCAGCGGCGAAGTGAATGTCAACGCTATCGCACCGGGTATCGCAGCGGCCTTGGCGGCTACCGTAGCCGGTTTGGGCGTGGCGATTCCGGCTTTGTTTGCCTACAACTATCTGGGCAGCATCATCAAGGCGGTGACCGCCGACATGCATGTGTTCGTCGATGAATTCGTCGCCAAACTCGCCGAGCAGCATAGCTGAGTTGAAAAGAAATGTAAGTCGGATTAGGCGCTAGTCTTAAGCCGGCATGTTGGCTTCGATGTGCCGGATTGCGCTCTATCGAGCGAACCCAACTTCCGAAACCCGATCTGTGGATCACGAGAATACTCAATGAAAGTTCAAGAAGAAAACGCAGCGTACGACGAAATCAACGTCACGCCGATGCTGGATTTGGCTTATGTGTTGCTGGTGGTGTTCATTCTGATGACCACGGCGGCCGTGCAAGGCGTGCAGGTCAATCTGCCCAAGGCCAGTAATACGCCCAGTTTGGCCAAGCCGCAAACCAAAGCCATCACGGTGACGGCGGACGGTACTTTGTTTCTGGATACCTTTCCGGTGACGATGGAGCAACTGGAATCGACGTTGATGCAATACAAGGCCGCCAATCCGGAATTGCCGGTGGTGGTTAAGGGCGATGCCACTGTCCAGTACCAAAGCGTCGTCGATATTCTGGCTTTGCTCGGCAAACTGGAAATTACCCAGGTTGGTCTGGTTACCCAAAATCTGACCAAATAAAGCCTTGCGACATGTCAAACAAGAAACATTGGCGGGTTTATATACCGATGCTTATCGCTGCCGTAATCGCCGCTATCGCGATTTTTTACGTCGTTAAGATCATTATGGAGTTCGTCGACAAAAAGCCGACGAAAAACGAGAAAAAAATTCAGGCGGTTACCTTATTTAAACCTCCACCCCCACCGCCGCCACCGCCGAAAGTAGAAAAGCCGCCCGAGCCGGAAATCAAGGAAAAAATCAAGGAACCCGATCCGGAACCCGAGCCTGAGCCGGAACCCGAACCGGAACAAGCACCGCCGCGCGACCTTGGCCTGGATGCCGAGGGCACGGCCGGTTCGGACGGTTTTGGTCTGGCAGCCCGTAAGGGCGGCACCGGGCTGTTCGGCGGTGGAGCCGGCAACCCGTTTGCCTGGTACGGCGGTTTGGTCAAGAACGGCATTCTGAACATTCTCAGCAGCCACGAAGAATTGCGCCGTAAAGGTTATACCGCCATCGTCAAGGTCTGGCTGAAAGCCGACGGCTCTGTAGAACGGGTGGAATTGGCCAAGGGCAGCAACGATGCGGACATAGACGAATTGCTCAGCCGCTTGTTAAACAAATTCGACCGAGTCGCGGAGGCACCGCCGCCGGGCATGCAGCAGCCGATTAAGTTAAAAATTTCATCACGTATTTAAGTATCCACAGGTAAAACAATGGCGAAGAAAAAACAGCTGATGGCCCTGGCACTATCAGGGCTGATCGGCACCGTGCAGGCCGGAGAAAAGGAAGAGTTGCTGAAACTGCGCAATACCACCACTAATTTGATCAAACAACTGGTCAAACAAGGCGTGATTACCGACAAGGCTGCTAACGAGATGATCAAGCAAGCCGAAGTCGAAGCGGGCCAGCAGGTGGCTGAAGCCAAGGCCTCCGGTGCCAAGGAAGCGGTGCCGGCCGATGAAGTGCGCGTGGCTTATGTGCCTGACTTCGTCAAAGACGAGATTCGTCAGCAGGTGCGCAGTGAGCTGCGCGAAGAAGTGGTCGGCGATGTGATGCAAAAGGCCAAGAACGAGCAATGGGGTATGCCGAATGCGCTACCTGACTGGATCAAACGCTTCAAATTATCCGGTGATATTCGTCTGCGCTCGCAGCATGAATACATGGCCGACGAAAATATCGCCAATTCTTATATCGATTGGCAGGCGGTTAACGAAAGAGGCGGTCTGAGCGCGGCGGGTGTGGATCAATTCTTGAATACCACTACTGACAGACAACATTTCCGCGAACGCTTGCGCTTGGGTATTGATGCCATTGTCACTGATGGATTGAAGGCCGGTGTGCGTTTGGCCACGGGTAATCAACGCGATCCGGTATCCACCAACCAGTCTCTGGGATTTACCGGGCAAAAATACGATTTCACCGTGGATAGGGCTTATCTGCAATACGATGCGTTCGACGATAACAAATTCAAATGGCTGACCTTGTCGGGCGGTCGTATCAAGAATCCCTGGTATACCGGCGGCGGCGAATTTACCGGCGGTAGCGAATTGGTGTGGGATACGGATTTATCTTTCGAGGGTTTTGCCGGCACTGTGCGCCACCGTTTGGGCGGTTCGGACAGCTTGATGGCCAACGACGATCAAACCCATTCCGTGTTTGCCACGGCGGGTGCGTTTCCGCTGCAAGAGTCGGCACTGAGCAGCGATAAATGGTTGTTCGGCGGTCAGGTCGGGGTCGATTGGGGCTTTATCAATCAAGACAATTTAAAGGCGGCGCTGGCTTATTTCGATTATGTCAACGTCGAAGCCAAGCAAAATACTAGCGTTTTAGGTACTTGCGATCTCAATACGCGTGGCAATACCGCTTCACGGCCTGAATTCATGCAGGGCGGCAATACCTTAGCGTCGATCTGCCGAGAAGGCACCGGGGCGTTGGCTTCCAATCCGGGTATGGTCGGCTTGGCGTCCGATTACAACATTGTCAATGCCAATATTTCCTACGAAATGGCCATGTTCGCTCCCTATCGCTTGCGCTTAAGCGGTGATTACGCCAAAAACGTCGGCTTTAATAAAGCTGCGGTCAGCCGGATGCTGAACGGTACCGTGGTCGAGGGTAAAACCAACGCCTGGCAGTTTAGGGCGGATTTCGGTTGGCCGCGAGCCGAGGTGGCCGGGCATTGGAATGTGTTTGCCGCCTACAAGTACGTGGAGCGCGATGCGGTATTGGACGCTTTCACCGATTCCGACCTCCACCTCGGCGGTACCAACAGCAAAGGCTGGTTCATCGGCGGTAACTATGGCTTGATGAAAAACGTCTGGCTGACCGGTCGCTGGTTGAGTGCCGATATCATCACTGGACCCCCTCTCGGTATCGATGTGTTGCAGATCGATGTCAATACGCAATTCTAGGTAGGTTGCCAATGAACACATTTCCGATAGTTGCCGTTTTATTTCTGCTTGTCAGTAGCGGCTGGTCTGCCGGTCAGGCCGCGCCGCGTGAGGCCGCCAAGAACGACGGCGCCGTGTTAAAGCTGCAAGCCATGGTCAAAAGCCTGACGGCCGAGCGGGATGCGGCAAAGGCCGAATCGGCCAAGTTAGCCGAGGATTTACAAGAGCTTGAGCAGTTGAAAAAAGCCCATTCGGCGGCGGTTGCAGCCAAGGAGCAAATCAGCAGCGAGTTGTCCGCGCAGCGAAACTCCAACGGCGAGGTGCGAGAGCGTTTAGAGAAAACCAATGCCAGACTCTCCGACGTGATTGAAAAGCATAAGGAAGTGAGTCAGGCTAAAGCGGATTTACAGGCGCAATTAGCCGCAATAAATGCCAAGCAGCAAGCAACTGAACAGCAATTGGGTGTTTGCGATACTCATAATGTGAAACTTTACGAGGCTGCCAAGGAATTGCTGGAACGCTACGAAAACAAAGGCGCACTGGCTAGTGTGTTGCAGAATGAAGCCTTGCTGCAATTCAATAGTGTCGAAATGGAAACCATTGTTCAGGAATATGAGGACAAGTTGAACGCCGGTAAATATCAAAAACAATCCGCTGCAGATATCGGCACAGCGCCGGCTGGCGTCCAATAGTTTCTGTACTCAGGTGCGGCAACATGCCGCACCTCGACCCTCGCCGATTTACCGAAAGCCTTAAGGCTTGGTCGCGTAAATAAGTTAAAATCCCAAAAAGCGGCGCTCCATCATGGCGGCTACATAATCAAACGCACGAATTATCGAGAGACTAATGGCAACGAAACAAAATTTTTTAAAAAATCTAGGCATTGTTGTGTTATCGACCGGCTTGGTGGCCTGTAACGGCGCCGATGAACGGAAAGCGAAATACATGGAAGAAGGCAAACAGCTATATCAAGCGGGCGATTATGAAAAAGCGTTGCTTGCCTATAAAAACGTGCTGCAAATCGATCCTAAGGACTGGGAAACTCACTTTCAAATCGCGGAAGCCCTGAGCAAGCAAGGCAAAATCGAAAATGCCTTTAAGGAATATAGTACCGTCGTTGCCGGCAACGAAAATCACGTGATGGCGCGGGTGCGGGTCGGCCAGTTGTTATTGTTGAATCGTGCGGTAGACGATGCAGAAAAAATGGTTGGCGAAGCGTTGGCGAAGGAACCGGATAATGTCGAGGCGTTGGTGTTGTTCGCCGGCGTACAAGCAGCCAAAAATAACAGCGACGGCGCGATTATGACGGTGGAGCGCGCCTTGAAAAACAGTCCGGACGATGTGCCGGCGACGTTGATGATGGCGTCTATTAAGGCGCGTTTGGATAAAGTCGATGAAGCGATTGTTTTATTGAAGCAAACTATTGAAAAGAAGCCCGATAATGTTGCATTGCGCAGCATGCTGGCCGGCTTGTACGCTAAAAACAATCAGATTGCCGATTCAGAGGCAATGTTGGTGGAAATTGTCAAACTGGAGCCGCAGCAATTACAGCATTACCGTACGTTAGCTTTGTTCCAAGTCGGTACCAAACAAGTCGATAAAGCCGAAGCTACTCTGCGCGACGCGGTCAGCAAATTGCCGGACAACGATACCGCCAAGACGTATTTAGTCGATTTCCTGTTGGAAAAACGCAGTCCGGAAGTGGCGATTGCCGAGCTGTTGCCGATGATAGAGCAAAAGCCGCAAGCGTATGAGTTGAAATTCAAACTGGCCAATATCCAGCTTTCCAAAAAGGAAATCGATAAGGCCGAAGCGACTATGAAAGAAGTCGTCGAACAGGATAAGTTGGGACCGAGCGGCATCACCGCGCGGAATAAATTGGCTGCCTTGTATGCCATGACCAAGCGTGGCGACGAGGCTAAAGCCTTGATCAAAGAAGTGTTGGATAGCAATCCGCGCGATGCTGAGGCTTTGACGCTACGTGGTCAGTTTGCCTTGGGTGAAAACAAAATTCCCGATGCAATTTCCGATTTTCGCTCGGTATTGGTTGATCAACCCAATAATATCGGCGTATTGAAAATGCTGGCCGCGGCCCATCTGCGCAATAACGAGGAAGAACTGGCCAGAGAAAACATGGAAAAAGTGGTTGCCGTCGCACCGGGCGATGAGACCGCCCGGCTGGATTTGGTTGGCTTGCATATGAAAGCCGGGCACCAGGATCAAGCAAAACAGCAGCTTGAAGCACTGATGAAAGCCAATCCGAAAAGTCTGAAAGGCTTGGAGGCGATGTTTAAAATGGAGTTGTCGCAAAAGCATTGGGATAAGGCACAGGACATTGCTAAGCAGGTGCAACAGCTATCGGATAAGGATGCCACCGGCTTTTACATGTCCGGCTTGGGCTATCAGGCGGAAGGTAAGTTGGAAGCCAGCACAGAAGCGTTTCAACAGGCCCTGGCGCGTAAGCCTGATGCGATTGAGCCTTTGACCGAGATGGTAAAAAGCTATTTGGTATTGAAGCAGTCGGATAAGGCTATCGGCAAATTGCAGCAAGTCATCAAACAGCAGCCGGATCATTTTATTGCCTATAACCTGATGGGCGGCGCTTATCTGAACGAGCAAAAATTCGCGGACGCAAAAACAGCTTACACAAAGGCTTTAAGTATTAAACCGGATTGGTATAGCCCTTATCGGAATTTGGCCCTGATCGAACTGGCGCAAAAAAATAAGGCCGAAGCCATCGATATTTATAAAAAGGGTATTGAGAAGACTAAGGGCGCATTGGAGTTGGTCGATGATTTGGCGCGTTTGTATCATCGCGATGGTCAACATGAGCAGGTTCTGGCGCTATACGAAGAGTCTTACAAACTGCATCCGGATTCGGTGGTTGCGGTTAATAATCTGGCCAGTTACTTGTCGGATTTTTCGTCCAGTCCGGATAGTTTGGAACGTGCCGCCAAATTGGCCGAACCTTTGTTGCAGACCAATAACCCTAACATGATGGATACGGCGGCTTGGGTTGCCTATAAACAAGGCAATTACGACAAGGCTAAAGAGATCATGTTGAAAGTGATCGAACGCGATCCGCAATCACCGATCAGCAATTATCATTTGGGTATGGTCTACTTCAAGCAAAACGATCCGGTTAAAGCCCGCGAGTATTTGCAAAAAGCGGTCGATAAAAAAGTGGAATTCGACGGCTTGAATGAAGCGAAGGATGTTTTGAGTAAACTCTGATAGGAAATGCAGTGACGTGGCTACCGCAAGTAGCCACGTCAAACCGGTCTAAACCCCGGTATAGCCGATTTTATTATCGGTGGCTTTATTGAATACTGTCCCCAGTACGTTGGTGTCTTTTAACAAAGAGGCTGCGTGCTTCAACTGCTCGGTCTTGGTATGACCTTCGTCGATCACCAATAACACGCAATCCACATATGGCGAGAAACCCAGCGTATCGTCGTGCGATAAAATCGGCGGCATATCGAAAATAATGATACGCGAGGGGTAACGGCTTTTCAGTTCGTTAACCAGTCGTACCATCTTCGGCGAGCGCAGCATTTCCGTCGAGTTAAACAAGGGTTTGCCGGCCGGCAGCACTACCAGACGTTCAATGCCGGGGTTAATCAGCATCGAGCTTAGTTCAGTGTCGTTCAACAAATAGTCGCTTAGACCCGCGCCCGGTTGAATGCCGAATAATTGGTTTATGCTGGGATTCTGGAAGTTGGCATCGACCAGCAGGGCGGTGCGGTCAAGTTCCATCGCCATGCTGATGGCTAAATTCGCGGCCGTTAAGCTATTGCCGGTGCCGTCGCTGGGGCTGGTGATAGCCATCGTCTTCCATTCCATTGCGTCCATTTGTTGCAGGCAGCGGGTGCGCAGCATTCGGTAGGATTCCAGCCATTTGCCGGGCTGCGCCGCGGAAATAATCCGGTTTTGCTTCAGTAAGTTTTGATCCGGACTGTGTACCCGGGTTTGGGTATAAGCGATACTGACTTTGTCGCCCGGTTGATTGGCTAATGAAGCGGCCGCTGGATTGTTTTTTTCCACGAGGTTTTCAATGGGGTTCATAAATTTTCCCTTAACTGATTAATTGCCCACGACACGTAGTAATTTGTACCAAAATACATCTAGCGGCATGACGATAAAATGAAAAGCAACGACAGCCAGAATGCCGGCTATTGCCATGCCTATCAACAACAGCCGTCTTTCGTTTTTATAAGCTTGATGTTCTTTTTGGCTTTCAAAATAAGGTATCGAAGCCAAAGGTTCCACGCCCAGAATCGCGGCGACTGCTTTTGGGCTATTGATGGTCGAATCCAGCATTTCGGTCAACGCGACTGCGCCAAAACCGCTGGCCAAAGCCAACACCATACCCAATACCATAATTGCAATTCGATTAGGGCTAACCGGTTGCAACGGCTCTTGCGGAGGGTCGATTAAGGTGAAGCGCTCGCCTTTTCTTTCCATCTCCAATTGTTGCGAGATTTGCGCCTCCATTTCACGGGCGCTTACTTCCCGGTAGCGCAGATTGGTATTGTCCAGATCCTGAATCAAATCCATGTATTCTTTTTCAACCAATGGCGATTGGCGTAGGCTTGAGCGCAACTCTTCCATTTTGCTCTGCACACGGCCACGAGTGAAATTCAAAGACTCTATCTCCGTATTCACCGAAGCCAGCTGAGATTTCAAGGTGATATAGGCGGGATTATCCGGTTGAATGTTGGCGTTACTGTAGTCGCTTTGTTTCGCTGTGCTCAGGCTTTGTTGCAAGGCGCTGATTTGTTTTTGCAGTTTCACGACGTCCGGATGTTTGTCCGAATACTGTTTCAACAACAAGGCCAATTCGGCTTTTCTGTCGGTTAGTTCGCCATTCATCGCGTTTAGATCGGTATTGGAGCCGATTTCTTTCTGTAATGAGTCGATTTCCCGTTTGATTTTAATCACATCAGGATGGCTGGCGGAGTGGTTAGATAATACGGATGGATATTGCGATTGCAGTTCCTTCAAACGGTCTTTCATGTCGAACACCCGATTGCCCACGGCGTTGGTGGCCATGGTGTTGGGATCGATTTGCGCCAGTTCGCCTTCAAGGTAATAACGCCTATCTTGCAGTGTTCGCTCTTGGCTATCCAATTGCAATAACTGGTTACTCAAGGAGGTCAGTTCTTGCTGGTTCATGGCGCTGATTTGCGGCAGTTGATTCAGGTTTTTTTCCTTGAACGTAGCCAGGTTTTGTTGAATTTCCTGAATTTTGGCTTTAAGGCGTTTGGATTCCTCGCTCAAAAACAATGCCGCATTTTCGGCGGATTCGGTGCGCGATTTGATGTTTTCCTTAAGGAATAAGGAAGTTAATTCGTTGGCTACTTTTTGCGCAAGCGGTGGCGATTTGTCGTCGAATGTCAGTGTGAAGGCGATGGTGGCTTGTTGGGCCGGGCCGCTTTTATTATTGGCAACGTCGGCACTGATGGTTTCCACTTTTATACTTTTACGCATTTTTTCCAGAATCACTTCTTCCGGTTTTTTTTGCCGTTCCTCGGCGTAGAGATCGTATTTCTTGATGATTTCGGTCAAATTCGGTCGGGTCATGATCCTTTGGCTGATCATCTGAATCCGTTGGTCCGCGAAGGTGGTGACGGTGGAATGCACCAGTTCGGCAGGGATTTCTTGCGCTTCGATCAAAATGGTGGAAGTAGAGCGGTACACAGCCGGTAACAGCACTGCCAAAACGATGCTGATTAGCGCGATGATTAGAAACGGAATAATCAAAAACTTTCTGCGTCGTTTGATGATTTTTAGGTAGTCCTTGATGTCGATGGCTTGATTTTCCACGCTATTTCACCTGACGATTGATTTGAGGTTGATAAGAGAATTGCAGTTGTACGCTATCGCCGGTTATGGTCTGATTGTTCGACTCGATTACTTGCTGGCGATAGCTATAAGACAGATCCAAATTGATTTCCGGCGTCCAGCGCCATTGAACATTCGGTGATAGGGTAATGAAAGTGCGGTTATTCGTTCTGGTGGTATCGTTACTAAAAGTGGATATCGATTCAGATAACAAGTAATTGGCGTTGATACCGGTAGACAAGCGTTCGGTGAGATTGTAACGACCTCGAGCTGAAAATGTGGTTGAGGTTTGCTGCTGTCCGGTGCTGGCCGGGTTGAGCTGTTGTCCGGCACTTAAGCTAAAGTCACCCCAGTCGCTTTTACGAGCCAAGCTTGCCGAAAACACATTGCCCAAGGTGTTTTTGGATAAGGAAGACCGACTATTAAGCTCCGGCGCAGGGTTTGACGAACTGGTGAATTGCGAGCTGTCAGTTGTTGTGTCGCGAATCCCTGCTGAAAATGCTAATTGGGTCTGCTCGTCAAATAGATATTGCACACCCGCTTGGTAAGTGAACGTAGTCGATTTTTGGCTGAAGCCTGTTGTTATTGGCGCGGTTTGATAAAATCGCAATGGTACAGGAAAAGGAAAAGGATTGAAAAGACCGGTTCCTGGGCTCTCGTTTGCCGATTCATACACCGAATACGCACCTGTCAGGTTAAATGACAAGCGTTCGGTATAGGCATGGCTGGCCGTTGCCGAGTATTGTTGGAAACTATAATCCGAGTAATTGAGGTTATTTATCAGGTTTTGCGCTCTGTCATATGCCACATCCTGGTAGCTATAACCCAATTGTAAGGAGTTTTTTTCGCTCAGATTGTAAGTGACAGTCGGAGAGACTGATTTGGTGTTTCGTGGCACGAGAAGTTGTACGCCACGTGCTTCGTTGATCTGTGTTGGGTCGATTACTGTAGGGTCGAGTTGGTTATTGATCGAGGATTCTTCCGCGTAGCTAGCAGCCAGATCGGTTTTGAAGCGTTCGCCTTGATATTTGTGGCTGAGGTTGACGAGTTTTTCGGAAAAATCCAGTGCCGAATCGCTGCTGTAAATCAACTCATTCCATCTGAAGCGAGTATTCAATTCGTTGTCGTCGGCAAGATACCCGAACATTACGCCAGGGGATATGGTGCTGATCAGATTGCTATGTGTTGGATTGATCTGCATGCGTACATTATTGTCATACCGCTCCCTAAAATTAAATTCAGGTTTGAACAACAAATCCAGCGCATAGCCGTCTGTGCTGAACAGAACCAACGCGGGTAGCAAAAAATCCGTTTTTATCTTCATAGATAGTGCTTCTATCTAGTTCCGTTTAGGGTACGGTGACCGTGTCTCCCGGTTCCAGCAGGATGTTTTGTTCCAGATCTTCGCCATCAATCACATCGCTATAGTCGAAAGGAAACACTTTAACTTGATCGCCGGTGCGGCGAATAATGCTGATCGAACCTTCCTTGGCAAACACGGTCAGGCCGCCTGCCAGACTTAGTGCTTGCAGAACGTCCAGGCGTCTGCCGGAAAATACTTGTCCCGGTTTATTGACTTTACCTATCACGAAGATGGAGTTGCCCTGGTTGTTGAGTAATTTAACCGAAATCGATGGGTCGGATATGTAGTCGGCCAGCCTGCTGGTCAAATTATCTTTCAGTTCGGTAATGGTTTTGCCGGCGGCGCCGACGGTACCGATCAAGGGGAAAATAATCGTGCCGTCCGGGGAAATCAGGATTTGCAATTGTTGCAAGCCTTCTTCTTTCCAGACCGTGATTTCCAATGCGTCGCCTGGAGACAGCTGATAAGCCGCATAGTTGGTCTGTTCGATAGTCACCGTCGGTGCCGGGCTGGTGGTAGCGTTTAGAGGATCTATGGGCGGCGCGGGTGGGATCTGGGTTTCCGGTTCCGCTAAGGCAGTGGTGGAGCAAAGCAGACAAAACGAGAAAAGAGTAATTATCTGTTTCAAAATGTATTCCTTTATGATGTTATTGAGGTTGCAATCCGTACGTTCCGAACCAAACGCCAAAGTAGGGCCGGATTTTAATAACGGAATATAACAATAATAAGACGATCCCAAACGCAGTCGTCGGTGAGAAACACCTAGACATTTCATGCGATTATAACCGGGAATGGCTGTGTTTTGTTCGAATTAGACTGTAATTTAACCAAATATTAATAAAGCTTTCGGAGTAAGGCGATGATGGTGAACGAATTTCTACAACGTGTTAAGTCTGGGCAAGCGGTCCAATTTCAGGAAACCATAGCGGTTATCGCCGAGCATTATCAATACCAACCTACTGAATTCAGTAACGGTTTGCAACAACCTTTGGTCAACGACCCGGGCTGTAACGAGGGCTCTTGCAAGATTTTTGCATTCGCCAAATTGCAACAACTGACTGTCGAACAAACTCTGGCGCTATTCGGCGATTATTATCGCCAAGACGTGTTGGGGAATCCGGCCGGCAACGATCATCAAAATATCAGGCACTTCATGCGCGATGGTTGGGGCGGCATTGTGTTTAAAGGCGAGGCCTTGCAAGCCAAATAATGGCTGTGCAAATCGATGTGTTGCTGGTCGGTCAGGGTTTGGCAGGTAGTTTACTGGCCTGGGAATTATTGCAACGGCAATCGCGCATAGTGGTGGTGGATGACGGAGCCGAAAGCGCCTCGCAAGTCGCAGCCGGTTTAATCAACCCGGTTACCGGCCAGCGCTTGGTCAAGCAGGTGGATGTCGAAACATTGCTACCGGCCGCGCTGCATGCTTATCGGCAACTCGGTACGCAGTTTGGCCAATCCTTTTATCTGCAAATGCCGATGCTGAAAATTCTGCGCAGCGCTAAAGAGCTTGAAATCGCCGAGCGCCGGTTACGTCAGCCGGATTATCGCGACTATTTGACGGGATTGGCACACGCTCCCGAACGAATCGACGCGCCGAACGGGGTGTTGCAACAGCGGCAAACCGGCTATTTACGGACTGAAGCATTGTTGAGTCAGCTGCGCGATTTTTTTTCGAACAAAAACTGTTATCGGCGCAATAGCCTGCATTACAGCGATATTCACCTTGAACCGACTTTGCGGTGGCAGGGTATCTATCCGCGGCACATCGTGTTCTGCGAAGGCTATCAGTCGGTTAGCAATCCATGGTTCAAGTATTTGCCTTTCCAATTGGCAAAAGGCGAAATACTCGGTTGTGAGAGCAGGCAAGATATTCAGCAACAGATTTTGAATTACGGGCATTGGCTGATTCCATTGGGGGCCGGGCGCTTTAAGACCGGCGCCACTTTCGATACCAATCAGCTAGATAATTTGCCGACCCAAGCAGCGAAAACCGCATTATTGGCGAGCTTGCGTGCGGTTTGTCCTCAACAGCGATCCCTTGATGTTTATCAGCATCGGGCCGGAATCCGGCCGGCCACGCAGGATAAACAACCATTTATCGGCACTCATCCTCGACATTCGCAACTGCATATTTTCAATGGTTTTGGCGCCAAGGGCAGTTTGGCTATCCCCTGGTATGCCGCACGGTTTGCCGATTACCTGCAACAGAACGCCGGCTTGCCGCCAGCCTGTAATATACGCCGCTATGATAAATCGCATTTCCCTGCTTGAAATTGCTCACGATATCGTCGGCTCATACCTTGAGCCGGACGACATTGCGCTGGATGCGACGCTGGGCAACGGTCACGATACGGCGTTTTTGGCGCGGAGCGTTGGAATCGGCGGGCATGTGTTTGGCTTCGATATTCAGCCGCAAGCGCTGATCAACAGTTTTCAGCGTTTACTTCAGCATGATTTGCAGCGCCGGGTGACACTGCGTCTCGCCAGCCATGCCGATATGCTGTCCCATGTTCCCGAGCAATGGCATGGCCGGGTCAGGGCGGTGATGTTCAATCTGGGTTATTTGCCCGGTGCCGACAAAACCGTGATTACTCAATTAGAGTCCACGCTGGCCGCCTTGGATGCCGCGTGCGATTTGTTGGCGCCGCGTGCCGTGATCACGGTATTAGCCTATCCCGGTCACGCCGGCGGCGATCTGGAAGCCAAGCAGTTGGCGGCATGGTGCCGGCAGTTGGATGGGGCGTGTTTCAGTTCGGAAGTTGTGCTTAGCAGTCACGACAAGCCCAGCGCGCCCCGGCTTTTTGTTATTCGCAAACAAGCCGATCTGCTATGATTGCGCTCCTTTTTTACTAGTAACAGATGTGCATCATGTCAGAATTCAATAACGTCACCATCGTCAAACAGGCCAATGTCTATTTCGACGGCAAAGTAAACAGCCGCACGATACGTTTTGCCGACGGTTCTTCAAAAACCTTGGGATTCATGCAGCCCGGCGAATATACCTTCAACACGGCTGAGCCCGAGTTGATGGAAATTCTGGCCGGGGAGTTGCAAGTGTTGCTGCCTGGTAACGATGCCTGGCAAACCGTGAAAGGCGGCGAGTCTTTCAATGTACCTGGCAACGCGGCATTCACGATGAAGGTGAGTATTGCCAGCGATTACTGTTGTTCTTTTTTGAAGTAAGCGCTGGATGGAAAAAGTAGCGATTTTTGTCGACGTCCAGAATATTTACTACACCACCCGGCAACGCTACCAGAAACATTTCAATTACAGCGCGTTTTGGCAGCAGGCAACCGCGGGTAAACAGGTTGTCGCTGCCATTGCTTATGCCACTGATCGCGGCGACAGCAAGCAGCAGGGTTTTCAGCAAATCCTGAAAAACATCGGTTTTACCGTCAAACTAAAGCCCTATATCCAGCGCCGCGACGGCACCAGCAAGGGTGATTGGGATGTGGGGATCACGTTGGATGTAATGGATTATGCTGCGCGGGCGGATCGCATTATTCTATTGTCCGGCGACGGCGATTTCGAGTTGCTGTTGCAAAAGGTGCGCAACGATTTTGGCACTGCCAGCGATGTTTACGGGATTCATAGTTTAACCGCACCGGCCTTGATTCAGGCAGCCGACAATTTTATCGCGATAGCCGGCGCACTATTGCTGTAAAGCGTTTCCAACGGATCACCTATTTTTTGTCGGGGTCTTCTTCCACCAATTCTTTGCCTTTCTCTGCGGAACTGGCGGCTTCTTTGGGCTCGGTAGCGTTTTGATTGTTTCTACGAGCAAAGGTATCGGGTTCGTCGCTGCCGAACAAGCCGCTGATTTTTTCCCACATCGAGCGTTCCAGATCGCGTTTTGGTACATCGACACTGGTTTCCGTGGATTCTTTGACGACCGGCATCGAACTGGGCCTGAAATCGCCTTGCACACCCATCAAATTGTCGCCATTGAAAAATAAGGACACCCGTTTTTGTACCCGGTCTTCGCCGCCCGGTTGTTCGGAATATAAATAGTCCCAGCGTTTTTCGTGGAAGGCATCGGATAGCATTGGCGAACCCATAATGTAGAGCACCTGGCGTTTAGTCATATTCGGCCGGAGCTGATTGATCATGCTTTGATCGATGATATTGCCTTGCTCAATATCCAGCGTGTACACGCCGGGTAAGTTGGTGAGGATGGTACTGCAAGCGCTAATCGATAAACTGGTGACGGCCGCTAGCAAAAAAGTCGATTTTTTCATGAGGAGTGAATGGAGTCTGACGACAAACGATGGGCCATTATCCCATAATTCTGTCAGCGGCTCGGCGCAAAAAACGATACAATGTTGCGGATTATCGGTTTAAAGGAGGCGGGCTTGTGGAAACTCAGGATTTGCGTAATGCGGGCTTAAAGGTGACCTTGCCCAGAATCAAAATTCTGGAGATTCTGGAAAAACAGCAGGATGACAGACATTTGTCGGCCGAAAAGGTGTACAAAATCTTGCTAGCTGAAGGCGAAGAAATCGGCTTGGCGACCGTCTATCGTGTGCTGACTCAGTTTGAAGCTGCTGGCTTGGTAAATCGTCACCATTTTGAGGGCGGCAACTCGATATTCGAACTGAATAGCGGCGGTCACCACGATCATGTAGTCTGCATGAAGTGTGGAAAAGTCGACGAATTTACCGATGACGTCATAGAAAAGCGCCAATCGGAAATTGCCCTGAGACTGGGTTACACGCTTACCGATCACAGTCTATATCTTTACGGCTACTGCGCCGCTTGTAAACCCCCAAAAGCCTGAGCATGTTTAAACCTCTCATCCTGTATATCGGGTTACGCTATACCCGCGCCAAAAAACGCACTCAATTTATCTCGTTCATCACCTTAACCTCCGTGCTTGGTATCGCCCTGGGTGTAACCGCCTTGATTACCGTGCTGTCGGTGATGAACGGTTTCGAAGCGGAATTGCGCGAACGCATTCTCGGTATGACCGCCCACAGCACCATTACGGGCCGCTACGGTCAGCTCGACGATTGGCAAGCCTTGGAGCAGCGTACGCGCAGCATGCCGCATGTAGAGGGCGCGGCACCGTTTATTCACGGTCAAGTCATGGTCAATGCCGACCGCCAAGTCAGCGGCACGTTGCTGCAAGGCGTGCTGCCCGAATACGAAGCCAAAGTATCGGAAGTCGCCAACAAAATGATGTTCGGTAGTTTGAACGATTTGGTCCCGGGCGAATTCGGCATTGTCTTGGGTGCCGAGTTGGCCAGTTACTTGGGCGTCATGATGGGCGATAAAGTCACCATCATCACCCCGCAAATTAACTCCACGCCTGCTGGTATCATGCCGCGCATGAAACGCTTCACCGTGGTGGGCGTGTTCAAAGTTGGCATGTACGAATACGACCGCAACATGGCGCTGATGCATCTCGATGATGCCGGCAAATTGTTCCGCTTGGAGCAAGCCGTATCCGGTTTGCGTTTGAAGCTTGATGATTTATTCAACGCCCCGCGCATCACGCAAGGCTTGGCTGACACGCTGGGTGATGAGTTTCGGGTTAGCGACTGGACCAAGGCTCACAGTAATTTTTTCCGCGCCGTGCAAACCGAAAAGCGGGCGATGTTCATCATCTTGTTGCTGATCGTCGCGGTGGCGGCGTTTAACATCGTTTCCACGCTGGTAATGGTGGTCACCGACAAGCGCGGTGACATCGCCATTCTGAAAACTCAGGGTTTATCCAACGGTTCGGTCATGGGCATTTTTATTGTTCTGGGCTGCATCATCGGCAGCATAGGCACCTTACTTGGTACGGTTGGCGGCGTGTTGCTGGCTTTGAATGTGGAAACCATCGTGCCGGCCATCGAAAAAGCCTTTGGCGTGCAGTTTATGGCAGCCGATGTGTATTACATCAGCGAAGTGCCGTCAAAACTGATTTGGACCGATGTGTACTGGATAGCCTGTGTGGCGTTTTTACTGTCCTTGCTGGCGACACTGTATCCAGCTTGGCAGGCGGCGCGTATCAATCCGGCCGAGGTGTTGCGTTATGAATAATGCCATCGTCTTGCAATGCCAGCAGTTAACCAAGCGTTACGCGCAGGGTGACCTTAACGTCGAAGTGTTGCGGGGCGTCGATCTGGCGATTCAAGCCGGTCAACGCGTCGCCATTATGGGCGCGTCCGGTTCCGGGAAAAGCACCTTGCTGCATCTGTTAGGCGGTCTGGAAAAACCCAGCTCCGGCTCGGTGATGCTGGATGGCGCCGATTTGCATAAGATTAGCGCCGGCAAACTCAGCCAACTACGCAATCGCTCACTGGGTTTTATCTACCAATTTCATCATCTGCTGGGCGAATTTACCATTCTGGAAAACGTCGCCATGCCGCTGTTGATCGGCAATCAATCGATCAAGCAAGCCCAGCAACAAGCCGCCGAATTGCTCAAACGCGTCGGCCTGGGACACCGCATGCTGCATAAGCCCGGCGAATTGTCCGGCGGTGAACGGCAGCGTGCAGCCGTGGCTCGGGCTTTGATCAATCAGCCCAAGTGTGTTTTGGCCGACGAGCCGACCGGTAATTTGGACAGCAAAACTGCCGAGCAGATTTATCAGCTGATGCTGGAGTTAAACCAGGAATTGCAGGTGAGCTTTTTGGTGGTGACGCATGATCCGGATTTGGCGGCAAGGATGGATCGGGTGTTGTATATGGAGGATGGGGTGATTGTGCCGGAGCGGGTGCATCATTCTTGATAATGCAGGTCGTCGGGGTTATGTGTCGCTAACGCGAAGGTTTTTTGAATGTCGGGTCTCGGCCCGACAGCCGAGTAACTTTTCTTTGTTTGGCCAAAGAAAAGTCACCAAAAGAAACGCCACCCGGATGCCGCTTTGATCCTGCGCTCCGGAGCTTTTATCGAGGGTCGGCAGAAGGGGCTTCCCAGCCCCTCTGCCGACGCACCGCATCCATGCGGTGCCCCTTCGGGCTGATCTCGATAAAAGCTCCGGTGCTCGGCGCGGCATACGGGAGCTCCCCCCCCCCCGCCAAATCCGCGGCTTATTATTTACGAAGCTTGGTAGGGCGTATAAGCGATAGCGTAATGCGCCGAATGATTAAAGGCCAACATACGGCGCAATACGGCTACGCCTATTTGACGCCCTACCAATTTCAACTTACGGCGTTGCTGATTGAGCCATAGGCTTCGCTTCTTACCTGACGGGTCACTGAGAACTATCTGTTCAAATTTGTATCTTTGTTCATCTGCTCTTCGGCTGCCGCATAAAGTTTTTGAAAAACTTTGTTTAACGCTTCTAACCGAGCTTCGTTCTGCCCGGTGTTCCGGTTCGCGTACATATATGGGCGAATTGCTTTGTACTCGCCACTATCTTGCGCAAATCCGTATAAATAGCCATTGTTGATGTCCAAAAGGGACGCCTCGTATATGGAATACGAGTCTCGGTGATGTCCCGGAGCCAGCCACATTCCGACGATGGATATATTCAATACGCTTAATGGGTTTACGTATGAATCAGTATCCGTATTATCGTTAATAAACAAGACGGCATCGGCTCCCATTCTTGCGCCGGCTAGGCGAGATTCGTTGGAGAAGCATCCGCCTTCGCTTTGATAGCCGCAATTTGATATTAAGGAATGAGGGACGATTTCAAAGCTTTTAACAAAGCCTAAAGTCTTAAATTTTTCGCCCCACGACTTTATAGCCTCTTGCTCCTCTTTTGAAATTTCCGATCTACGGCGGTTTGCTGGTACTACGGCGATTTTTAATGGGACAGTTGCCTGTGGGCGCAAACTCCTAATCTCTTCCACAGTTTTTGCGGTGGAAAACTGAGTTTTCGGAACATCTACAATCGATTGTTCCAGGCGAGGGCGCATATCGGTTGCGGAACAAGCTGTAACAAGTGCAGTTAATGTAAAAACCAAGGCCTTTTTCATAATTCCTCCATAAACAACGTTGCAGCTTGAGAGCTTGTAGATACCGATTAGCACAGCGTAATCGGGCGTATGTTCAAACTAAATCTCTCGTTCCTCCGAATACGCTTCACTATTCGGAGCTACATCAAAATTCTGAACAATCCCCCAAAATCTTTCACAGTCGGGACGGTGTTGATTCCCCTATGCGGCGCCGAGCACCGGAGCTTTTGGACGGACAAATCGGCAGGATAGCCGATTTGCATGCGCAGCACCCGAAGGGCGAGGTACATGGATGTACCGAGTGAGCAGCCCGCTAGGGGCGATGCAGGGATGCATCGCGTTGCCGAAGGGGCAGGGAGCCCCTTTCGGCGACCCCGTTCAAAAGCTTCGGAGCGCAGGAAACAAGCGGCATTCGGGTGTCTTTTCTTTTGGATACTTTTCTTTGGACAAGCACAAATTCGTACGGAACGAATTTGAACAGCCGGCAGGCTGGCCCGCAGGGCGAAAACCAAGGATGGTTTTCGTAGCGAAAGTATCTCTGCTGTCGGGCCGAGACCCGACTTAAAAACACCTGTCGCGATAGCGACACATAATCTTACCCAGCCGAATAAACCGGAAACCTAGCACACAACAAATGCACTTTCTCCCTAACCGCATCAATCACACTCTCATCCTCCAGATTATCCATCACATCGCACATCCATTCCGCCACTTGGCGAACTTCGTCTTCCTTGAAGCCGCGCGAGGTGGGGGCAGGGGTGCCAACGCGGATGCCACTGGTGACGAAAGGCGATTGCGGGTCGTTGGGAACGGCGTTTTTGTTGACGGTGATGTGCGCTCGGCCCAAGGCGGCGTCGGCGGCCTTGCCGGTGATGCCTTTGGGGATTAATGACACCAGCATCAAATGGTTGTCGGTGCCGCCGGAGACCACGTCAAAGCCGCGTTTGACAAACACTTCGGCCATGGCTCGGGCGTTTTTCACCACTTGTTGTTGGTAGGTTTTAAATTCCGGAGTCAGGGCTTCTTTAAACGCTACGGCCTTGGCGGCGATGACGTGCATCAGCGGTCCACCTTGAATGCCGGGAAAAATGTTGGAGTTGATCTTTTTTTCCAGGTCTGGATTGCTTTTGCACAAAATCAAGCCGCCGCGAGGGCCGCGCAGGGATTTGTGGGTGGTGCTGGTGACCACGTCGGCAATTGGCAGGGGGTTGGGGTACAAACCAGCGGCAACCAAGCCGGCGACATGGGCCATGTCCACCACCAGATAAGCGCCTACCTTATCGGCGATGTCGCGGAAGCGTTGCCAGTCCCAAATGCGCGAATACGCCGAGAACCCTGCGATGATGAGTTTGGGTTTGTGCTCCAAAGCCAGTGCTTCGACTTGCTCGTAATCGATTTCGCCGGTGTCTTTGTTCAAGCCGTACTGGATGGCGTTGTAGATTTTGCCGGAAAAGTTGGGTTTCGCACCGTGGGTTAAATGGCCTCCGTCGGCGAGGCTCAAGCCCAGGATGGTGTCGCCGGGTTGGATTAGCGACATGAACACCGCCATATTGGCTTGTGAACCGGAATGCGGCTGCACATTGGCAAAATCGGCACCGAACAGTTCTTTGGCGCGATCGATCGCTAATTGCTCGACGATGTCAACATATTCGCAACCGCCGTAATAGCGTTTTTCCGGATAACCTTCCGCGTATTTATTGGTCAGTACGGTGCCCTGCGCTTCCAGAACCCGGGGGCTGGCATAGTTTTCCGAGGCGATCAGTTCGATATGGTCTTCCTGGCGTTGGCGTTCTTGTTCCATCGCTTGAAATAGTTCGTCATCAAAGCCTTTGATGGTCATCGATTCGCTAAACATGGGGTCTCCTAAAGTAAGTTCGGGTTATGCGTTGGGATGCAGCAGCAGAATTTGCAAATCGGCGACATTGGTGCCGGTCGCGCCGCTCAGCAGTAAATCGTTAGCGGCTTTGAGGGCCGGATAGGCGTTATTATCGTTCAGCATGGCGTCTGGGTCGAGAGCCGCGTCACGTATGCGCTGCAAACTGTCGTTATCCACGATGCCGCCGGCGGCATCGGTGGGGCCGTCGCGCCCGTCAGTGCCGCCGCTTAAAAACGTCCACGCGTTATTCAGACCATATTTTTCCGCGGCTAGCGCAAAGGCGAGAGCCATTTCCTGATTGCGACCACCTTTGCCGGTTCCTTTCAAGGTAACGGTGGTTTCGCCGCCGGCGACAAGGGCGGTAGGTTGAGCTATGTCCGCCGAAATGGAAAGTGCGTGCTGCACCAGTTGCTCGGCAACCAAACGCGCTTCGCCGCATAGCTGCTTGCTGTAAATTTGGGTTTGGTAACCTAAGTCGGCTGCGGCATTCGCTGCGGCATCTACGCTGGTGGAATTGCTGCCCACCAAGGTGTGGCTGCTATGTTGGAAGAGCGGGTCACCGCTTTTCGGGGTTTCGATTTGTAAGCCTTGCACGCCTTCGTCTAAATGCTTTTGGACGCTAAGCGGTATTTGCTGCCAAATGCCGAAGGATTTGAGTACCGCGACGGCATCTCCGAAAGTCGTATCATCTGGCACGCTGGGGCCACTGGCAATGGCGCTTAAATCGTTATCCAATACGTCGGATAGAATCAGTGCATGCAAATCGGCGGGTGCGGCAAGTCGGGCAAGGCCGCCGCCTTTGAGCTGGGATAAATGTTTACGGACGCAATTGATTTGGTTGATGGTTGCGCCACAGGCCAGCAATAAACGGGTGGTGGCGATTTTATCCGCCAGATTGATGCCGGCGACCGGGTAGGGCAGCAATGCCGAGCCGCCGCCGGAAATCAGCACTAACACCAGTTCCCCGGATTGCGCACTGCTTAAACGATTAGCGATGGTCTTTGCGGCGTGCAAACCGGCAGCGTCCGGCAGCGGATGGCCGGCACCGAATACCTGGCAATTTTCTACGACATCAATGTTGTCGTAATTAGTCACGACAATGCCTTTAGCGGCAAGCCAAGACTCGGGAATAATCGCTTGCGCCGCATCCGCCATTGCGCAAGCGGCTTTGCCGAATGATATTAGATGAATGCATCGCCAGTCGCCGCTGCGGTAGCCGGTTTGTGGCGAGCCGATATGTAATAGTTCGCTATCGGCGTTCAGAAAGTGTTTGACGGCAATATAGGGGTTGGCCGCCGCCACACCCGCTTGAAAAATGGCGGTTGCGTGTTCGCGTAAACTTGGCTCTCTGGTGGGCATATCGATCCGGCAGGACCTTAAGCCATGGCTTTAGCGAGTGCGAAGATAATTTCCGCGTCGAACACCTGCTTGTTGCTTTCAAATAGTTTGGTGATACAGGCGCGGTGCAAGGCCAGTTTTAACGCGCCGAAGCCGATGGCGCCCCAGACGATTTTGCCGTGCCGCTGTTCGCCGCGATCCAGTACATCCGTACCGCCGATTCCGACCGGCGGCGTGGCGTTGGCGTCTGCCATCAATTGCAGATGCGGATTGTTTTGCCAATGTTCCGGCTTTAATAATTGGACGCCGGCAGCACCGGTAGCTAACACGATGTTGGCGTCTTGGATAGCGGCGGCGCGACTGTCGTAATCGGCTGCTTCTACCGGTGTTAGATCTACGCCGAAACGCTCCTTCATCGCGAAGCAGGCTTTTTCCGCGTTAAATATGTGTCGGGACGTGATACTGACTTGCGCGCCTTCCAGTGCCATCATCGCGGCCGCGCGTTGCCCGACCGGGCCGGTGCCGGCCAGAACCACGGCTTTTTTGCCGGCCAGGCTAGCGCTGCTGCCCAGTTTGGCAACGGCGGCGGCGGCTGTGGTATTGCTGCCGTTACTGTCCAGCATCACTGAGACTTGGAAGCCGGGAAAAAAATGCTTCTGCACCGCTATCAGTAAGCGCTGGCCAGCCTCGATATTGCTGCCGCCGATAAAAATCGCAGTATTTTTTTTGTCCTTGGGTGCGCGAGTAAAGATCGTGCCGTCAACCAGGCCACCGACGTTATCGGGGGTAATGTTGCCGTAACCAATGACATGGTCCGCGCCGCCGTCGTAAGCGACTACGGTATCGAAAGCCGAGGGATGGGTATCGGTGTCGAACTGGAATAACAATTTTTTCATTAAGCTACCTGATATAAAAATGGTGGCCTGGTGGGAGAAGGTTAGCCGACGGCATTATACAGAATAATATTTACCTCGCCGCAGAATCCAAACCGGTTTTGGCAAGCTGGAATTAGTGATTGTTTGCTCAAAAACTTTATGTCATATTGGAAAAGCCTGCCGTTGGGTCGGGTGTGGAAGAATCCAATCATTAAAGAGGAACGCAGATGAAAACGCCCGTTGATATTGCTGTAACAGGTGCAGCTGGTCAGATTAGTTATTCCTTGTTATTTCATTTGGCGTCCGGGGAACTGCTGGGACTTGATCAGCCTATCGTGCTGCGTCTGTTGGAAATTCCACCGGCTATGAAGCAGTTACAAGGCGTGGTGATGGAATTGAATGACTGTGCGTTTCCGTTGATCAACAAAATCATCATTACCGACGATCCGAAAGTGGCGTTCGATAACGTCGATTATGCATTTTTGGTGGGTGCAAAACCGCGCGGACCAGGGATGTTGCGTAGCGATTTGTTATTGGATAACGCGCAGATTTTTATCACCCAAGGCCGGGCGCTGAATGAGGTAGCCAGCCGGAATGTCAAGGTGTTAGTGACCGGCAATCCGGCTAATACCAATGCGCTGATTGCCATCAACAATGCACCGGATTTAGCGCCGGAGTGTTTTACGGCGATGACCATGCTCGATCATAAACGCGCGATAAGCCAGGTGGCCGAGAAATGCGGGGTGCTGAGCAGGGACGTAAAAAATGTGGCGGTTTGGGGTAACCATTCCTGCACTCAATATCCTGATTTACATCATGCCAAAGTCAAGGGCATGGATGTGTTGTCTTTGGTTGAGCAATCCTGGTTTGTTGATGAATTTATCCCCACTGTTCAGTACCGAGGTACTGAAATTATCAAGGTACGCGGCCAGTCCAGCGCGGCGTCTGCGGCGCATGCGGCGATTGAGCATATGCGGGTCTGGGCCTTCGGTACCGATCCGGGAGACTGGGTGAGTATGGCGGTGGCATCCGACGGTAGCTATGGCGTTGAGGAAGGATTGGTTTATTCCTTCCCGGTAACGGTGGTGGATGGACAAATCGGCATCGTAAAGGGTTTGGATCTTAACGAGTTCAGCTTGGCAAGATTACGTCAAAACGAAGTAGAGTTAAAAGAAGAACGACAAGCCATCAAACATTTACTCTAATTATCCAAGTGCTGGAGCTCAGCAGCGATTCAGCGCGGCTGGGCTTATCGGGTTCTCCATCTCGCGGTATAGCTAACAACTACCGCGCTATTTTTATTTCTGATTTTTTCTTGTAATTGCGTCGCTAGGTCTCCCGGTTTGCCGATTCATAAGGCGCCGCCATCCGTGGCAGCTTGTTAACGACTGGTAAAAGCACTCTATCCCTCATCCAAAGAAAGGGCATTTTTAGCGCGTTCTTAAAATCTTGAATGGGTTGGGGGCTGTAGTTGATACCCCGCAAATTGCTTGGATGGGGCAGGCAACAAAATAGTGCTTTATTTTTTAGATAAAGCAATAGATGTGCCAATAATCAATCCACATTCGGCGGGGCCTGTCGAGGGTATGAGTAATGCCTAAGTACCGGTTTTGCGGCTTATGCCGCAATGGCAGGGGATATGCCGTATTTTTTGGCGCATTCAGTTTGCGCCACATCGGTAACGGGAAAAAATTCGGCGTGTTGCTGTCTAGATGCGATTGGCTAACGAGCCTCCGGAATTGCCGTGTACGTCTATCCACAAGTACGGCAATTCCAACTGTTCCAGCCAGCTTGGGCCTTGTTCTTCCTTGAGCATGGCGATGGTTGACGCGCTGCCGGCCACTACGCAGAATTCGCCGACGACGCTGACAGATGCCAAATGCCGAACCGGCCAGCCTGTTTTGGGATTAAGAATGTGTCCGTAGCGCTGGCCGTTGACGATAATGCAACGCTCATAGTCCCCACTGCTGGCGACTGCGCCGTTATGTAGTGCCAAAGTACTTGCTAATGCCTGCCTTTGGCGGGGGTGATGGATGCCCACTTGCCAGGCCGCGCCATCCGGTCTTGGGCCTATCAGTTTGATGTCGCCGCCCAGGTTGATAAGGCCGTGGCGAGCGCCGGCATTCTGCGCAATTACCGCAGCCCTGTCTACGGCATATTCTTTGACGATACCGCCAAAATCCAGCTCCATGCCGGCCAGCGGAAACTCCAATAGCGGTGCCTGCCAGCGTAGCTTGTGCCATCCGACTTTTTTCAATAGTGTTTTAATCAGTTGTTCATCCGGCAACTGGCCGGACTCGAAACGCCAAGCCTGCCGTAAAATTCCGGAAGTGATGTCGAACAGGCCGTCGCTTTGTTGATAACAGGTTGCGGCATAATTCAGTAATCCAGCAGTTTCGGCATCGACTGTAATGTGACCGCCTTTGGCTGCCGCCTTATTAATCCTTGATAGCAGACTGTCGGGTTTATAGCGGGAATACAAGCCCTCTAAGCGTTGCACGTCGGCTATTACGATATCGGCAATACGCTTGGCCTGTTTATGCTCAGCGGAAATCAATTGGATCTCGCATTGGGTACCCATAGCCTGGAATGGGAAGCGAAATAAGGATGTTGGGCTCAAGATTAATCTTTGTCGGCTTGAAAGTTATCAACGCTGGCTAATGGGATCTTAACTCCGTATTTTTTTTATTAGAGCCCGGTAAAGCGTTAGAGGCAGTAAGCTGGGTAGAATATATTTTAAGTCGTTCGTACCAAAATACCCCATCCCCAAGGCTTTTCTAAATAAATGATGCGCGCTAGGTAAATCGTTTTTCCAATAAAACTCATAAGCTCTTTGCAATAACTGGCCTTTTGTCAAAAGATCGGTTTTAGCTTTACCCAGGGTTTGCGATATTTCTGGAAAGTCGTGCAGTAAGCCTTTTTGTACGCCCCAATGATTTAGTATTGCCCTAAGTCTGTTGCTGGAAATTTGTTCGCCTTGTTGATGATGATAATAAGCCAGTACTTCAGGAACGCGGACAATATTGGCGAACATTGCAATCCTAATCCACATATCGAAATCTTCCGCGGTTAGCCAGTGTTCGTTAAAACCTCCAACTTGATCGATGGCAAATTTGCGCGTCAACGCGGCGTGAATTGGCCAAGGGCAACTGTGCAACAAAACGGCAAACTTATCATTTTCTTCATAATCAGGCGGAATATAAGGTTGGCATTGTTCGGCATTGAGCCCAATATTTTGCCAGCCGCAGTATGCCAGCACGCAATTCGGATTCTCTTTAAGTTTATGATGAAGCTTTGCCAGAAACTCAGGGTGCCAACTGTCGTCGGAGTCCAGAAAGGCGATGAATTCTCCTGATGCGGCTCCTAATCCTCTATTGCGGGCAGGACCGGGGCCTTTATTCTGTTGGGAAATAATTTTTATATTTTTATATAGCTCTGTTATTTTCTGCAAAACCTCTAGCGAGTTATCCAAGGAGCCGTCGTCAACCACTACCAATTCAAAATTGTCGAAAGTTTGTTGATACAGATTGGCGATGGTTTTTTCAATGATATGTGCCGAGTTATAGCAAGGCATAATCACGGAAATGAGTGGTTTAGCTTGAGATATATCAGTAGTTTGTCGCATGCTGGATTCGCCTGAATCAGGCAGTTGATTGTGCGAAATTCATTTTAAATGAAATTGTGGCAATTCGAGCTTTTATTGGAATATTGCCTTTAGCTGTTGGCGCCATTCCCAGAGAATGCCTTTTATGCGTTGATTTAAGGTTTGCTGTTCAAAGCCTAGCAAACGCAGATGGGCATTATTGATTTGTCCCAATAATCCCGATAGCAGATCAAGTTCTTGATCAGAAATCGCCGCTGGGCCGTATGCCAACGCAGCGTTGGCGATGCTCAGAAATTGCTTGGCGTATTCGTGGCTGGAAAATTTGTCAGCCACAGAGATGCAGGCGTTGGCGGTGAGTTTTCGAGAGAATTTCGGGTCGTCCAGCAGGTGCAAAATGGCTGTGGCGGCGGAACTTTCATCCCCCGGTTCTACCAAAATGCCGTCGTGTCCGTTAACGATGCATTCGCGCAGTCCGGAACACGCCATCGCTACGGGTGGCGTACCCAAAGCCATTGCCTCCAGCGCGGCAATGCCCTGGCCTTCAAAAATTGCCGTGGAGAGAAATATAGAGCTTTGTGCCAGCAGGGCGGCAATGTCATCTCGCGGTCCGAGTATAAATAACTTGTTGTTTAATTGGCCACGTTCTAATTCGTCTTCCAACAAGCGGACAGCCTCCGTCTCCTGTTTTGGGCCGGCGATAACGAAATAGCACTCGGATTTAAGCGGAACGATCTTGGCGGCTACTCTGGCAAAGGCCGCAAAATCCTTTTGCGCGGAGATGCGACCCACGCCGATTACCAATTTTGCATCTGCGGAAAGTCCCAATTCCGCGCGAATATCGGTTGAAGATGCCTTGGCAGAACTACGCAATTCTTCAATGTCGATGCCGTTGTAGAGGGTATTTATTCTGTCTGGCGGCAAATGTTCCGATAGCGATTTACCAACGTCCGCGGATACGCCGATGATGCGGCTGCTCAATTGTTTTAATAGGTGAATATAGCCGCCGACGCCAACGCTGGATTCATAACGGGACAAGTCTTCCGCAAATGGAGCATGAATATGCCAAATGGCAGGAATTCTTTGACGCGCGGCGGCAATACCGGCATGTAGTAAATGACCAGTGTTAATATGAATAATGTCGGGATTTTCCTGGCGTATCAACGTAATTAAACTTTCCAACTGGGAGAAAGAATCTCCGTAAAACTTAAATTGCGCACGCTCTGTTCGGCTTACGCAGCAGGAATATGGGACCAGCCAGTAACGAATCGCTTGAGACTGCAAATATTCAGTGACATTACCAACTTTGGGCACCACCGCGATAGGTTCGACGCCCAGTTTTTTCAATGCAACCATCAATGTACAGGTGGTTTTATCAACCCCGTTTTTTAAATCACTATTATGGAAAATATGTAGAGTTTTCATTTTTTGTGCGGAGAAAAAAAACGAATGACTATGGCCTGATACACACAATAAAATAAAGCCAGCGCTGCATTTAGATAAGCCTTGTTCCGCCAAAAGGTGAGTAAATAAGTTTTCTTGTTGTGTGCGAGTAAGTATCTAAATAATGGTATTCTGATCGCTAAATTGACGCGGTTGAGGTAGAAGCTTTCCAGCGTTGATGCATTGCCTGGGTATACATGTAAATTTTTGTTGAGCCAAGCTGTTGAAAGGGTTTGAGCATAATGCTCAATTTTAGACTTTGACAAATTGTCATGGAATACAAGGTCAGGAAAGTTTGTCATGCCATAATCCAGGTACCAATCGCCAATAGTTTGTTGAAATAAAGGTAATGGGTTGCTATTTAAAGCTATTGCGGGGATGAAATAATTAACAGCTCCATCGATAATATTAAATTCGTTTTTAATGGCTAAATATCTACCCAGTAGTCTGCCGGCCGCTAATCCAATTTCATTTAAATTGCCATTGAAATTATTTAGCAAGCCGCGGTGATGAATGAAATTACTTAGGCGTACGCGATCTTTTCCCAGCAGAGTGCTACGCGTCCACACCGGGCGAAATCGATTGTCCAGGGCCGGCTGGTCATTTTCATCCAATGCGTCGGTAAAATACCGGGTATCCGCCATAAATGAAATACGGGTTTTATGCTGGATTTGGCTATCCAGAGTTTCCAGTAGTACATCCAAATTGAATCTAAAGTTATCTTCCAGATACGCGAAATACGCACCACTAGCCGTGTGTATTGCCGTATGCCAAGCAAGTCCGCCGTCATCGAAAATGCATTCATGCATCGAAAGTAACTGAGCAAAAGGTTTTAGGCTGCAATCGGGGGTGATTGAAACAACAATAATTTCAATCGGAAACTTGGCTTTAGCTTTCAATGTGAGCGCTTGGTGCAGACGCTGATTAAAATCTTCGTTTGCGCTGCTATAAGTGACAAATAGACTTACTGCAATCTGATCGTCGGGGCGGATGGCAAGTTTATCGCAATACAGGGCAGGATCTACCCTCTTGTAACCCCGATATGCGTCCACCAATGTCGCCAGCCAAGGCTTATTGTTGGCGATCAATTGTTCGCGCAAGGATTCACAACATTGATCCGGCTTTTTCAACCACAAGACCAACGCCTTGTTTAAACGATCTTCTTGGGTGTCGTCGGGGAGATTTAGCCAGGTGCGATACAACAAAGACGGTTCGCGCTCGGGCAGTAGTTGTCTGATTCTCTCGTCTTGCCATGTGCCGGTTGGAAAAGACTGAACAATCGATTTTGCTATGGTCTCAGCCCGCTGAGGATCGTTCAATAGCAGTTGTTTAAACCCTGTATCTCGAACATCGGCAACCGAGGCGGCTTGGGCGCATGCTTTGTGGTGCGTGGTGCTGGCCGGATTTAAGCGCCAGATGAACAAAATTTCCGGCAGATTGGCGAACCGGCATCCCGCCAATTGCATGCGCATAAATAAGTCGTAGTCAGGCACCAGGCAACTGCGGTCTACGGAGTATCCGCCCACTTTTTCCAATGCGTGTCGTCTAATCATCGTGGTTGGATGATGCAGCGAAAAAAAAGCGTACATCAACACCGAAATTCTCTCCGAGTCAGTCGGGTGCGTATCGATGCCGATATCTCGACCGTCGGCGTGCAACATTCGCCATTGGCTACCGACCGCGTCGATGTCCGGATGCTGATCGAGGAACTGTTTCTGTAGCTTTAGTCGATCAGGGAGGGAAATATCGTCCGAGTCCATAATGGCGATATATTCGCCCTGGCTTTCGACAATTCCTCTTTGTGTTGCAGCGCCTATGCCGGCATTGACTTGAGTGATGAGTTTGATGCGAGAATCTTGTTGGGCGAGATTTCTCAAAATCTCCGGGCTGCCGTCGGTGCTGCCATCATCGACAATTACCAATTCAAAATCCGTAAAAGATTGCGACAGAATGCTTTGAATAGCCTCGGTTAAATACCGTTCGGTATTGTAAACAGCCATAATCGCGCTGATAACAGGTGAGGGAGCTAAAGATTGTGCCATATTAGCGTTATCACCAACTACCTTTGCCATTATGATCGAGTATTTCCACCAAGAATTTTATAAATATATTTTATAGCTCGGTAGATGGTCGTAACTTGCAATCTATTAAAGAATCCTTCAAGTTCTGAAATCCTATTATTATGGTTATCAAGTTTTAGTGCTAATGAGGCATTTCTGGCAATAAGATGGAAACATAATTCCAAAGCTGGGTTGGTTTTAACTATGTCATGATGTCTTTCTTGTAATTCAGAGTACAGTTCGATAAATTGGTCGATAAATCTATCCCAAGAAAAGTCTTCTTCAACTCGCTTTCTACCAGCAGCTTTTAGATTGTTAGATAGCTCTTCATTTTCTAAAATAGCAATTGCTTTCTGTGCAATTCCTCGATAATCACCAATATCTACTAGAAACCCATTGAAGCCATCAGTAATGACATCTTCCGAGCCACCACATCGTGTGGAAACTGTGGGGCAACGTGCAGCCAATGCTTCAAGACAAATACCCGCCAATCCTTCAAAAATAGACGTGATGAGTATTACGTCCAATTGTGGCAGTAACGCAGGAATATCTTCCCGTTCACCAAGTATATGAAAATGATTGGCACAGGGGGCACTTGAAATCGTCTCCTTTAATTTGGTTGTTAATGCATGATCGTCAGGAGGTCCGATCATTACAAAATGGACGTGCGGGAATTTTTCAGAAATTATTCTGGCTGCGTATAAAAATGTTAAAGGATCTTTTTGCTCGCATATTCTGCCAACAAAACCAACCAAGCGGGAATTTTCCGAAATATTTAATATATCGCGCAAATCTGAGTCTGGGTTTTCTGCAGCTTTACAATCAAAGTCATGGACATTAAGAGCGTTCAAAATGACTCTAGCAGGGAGGTCCTTGCTTTTTTCAAAAAATTTTAAGGTACGACTGCTCACTCCGACCAATGTATCGCATAGATTGGCATAAAGAGATATTACATTCTCGTTCGATAGAGGGAAAGCTTTTAATAGCGTTGGGGTTGTGTCTATATCAAAATTACTATGTACGTGCCATATATGAGGAATATTGGCTTTATGGGCTGCAAGCGCGCCGTCAAACGGATAGACTGTATGGGTGTGAACTATGTCAATATCTTCGTCCTTGATAATCTGCAAAATTTGTTGCGATCTTTCAATGATCCCTGAAAGGTATTGATTAATGCCAAGTTCGTATTCACCCGGAAATAGAACGGCCGGCACAATTCTAGTTTCTATGCCTATGGCATTTAACCGGGTAACTAATTCTCCTTGCTCCGGCAATACAACGATTGATTGTATGCCTTTTGTTCGATAGGAGTCCGTTATCTGCAATAACAAGCGCTCGACGCCCCCCATCACGGTAGCACCATGCTGAATAAACAAAACCTTTTGCACTTGATGCTTGATAATCATTTTGGTGGCGGATTGATTTTGGAAATATACCAACGTAAAGACGATAAAACCTGATTTGGTATGAGGCTCATTAAAAGAGTAAAAATATTCTCAAATTTGAAGGGGGCTTTAACAAAAGCTTTAAACGAATAGGTGCGGGCTTCCTTGTTGTTGTTTTTTCTGATAAATTCAATAGCTATTTCTCGATAAAGCGCCGAAAGTTGATTGTTGACTCTAGTTTTTCCAATTTCTAGATAAATGTCTGGAAAATCCTGCAAAATACCTTCCAAAACCTTTGCCCGTTTTATATCTTGCAAGTGCCACTTATGGCTTTCATTTTCACCATGAAAACGATAAAGAGCGAAAGTTTTATCAAGATAATCTATAGGAAAAAAGCGCGAAAACCTAAGCCAGTAGTCGTAATCGTCAACACCTGGCACTTCCTCTCGTAAAAAACCAACCGTTTCCATGCATTTTCGTTTAAAACAAACAGTCTGAATAGCAATAGCATTCCAAACGAACAAGCGTTCAAAACAATGACCAGATGCATTGGTTTCCCAGGGATAGAGACTTTTATCAAGCGGGGTAAGCTGGTCGTCAATATATTCAATATTGCCGTGGAGGAAAACAGCTTCAGGGTTTTGCTTAAAATAAGTGATTTGGGATTCAAGCTTATCGGTTAGCCATATATCATCTTGGTCAATAAATCCGATGTATTCGCCTTTTGCCTCCCGCAAGGCTAGGTTGCGCGCTCCAGCGACTCCGCTGTTTTTTTGCTGAAAAAAACGAATTCTGTTGTCTTTTTCTGAAAGCTCTTTAATTATACTAGTACTTTCATCGGTAGAACCGTCATCTACGATTAGTAATTCTAAATTAATATGACTCTGCGTTAATATGGAGTGAACTGCGTCACGTATGAATTTTTTTCCGTTGTATACGGGTAAAATAACACTCGCTAATGGACTTTGAGTTTTCATACGAGATTATAATGTCTTGAGGTATTTTTGAAAAAATATTTATATTTTAAAGAGCTTATCTAAGTCGCCACAACACGTTCTTTTCCAACCATTTATATGTCTTCCGACGCCAGAAAAACAAAGTTTTATATAAGTTTGGATGTTGATAAATGAAAAACTCAAGCTCTTTTAATAGGGGGTATGATAAGTCCATTTTAGAGTTAGAGAATTCTTTGGCAAACCATTCCGCTTCGATCATAAGATTGTAAAATTCTTTCCTTAAATTAATTTGAGGTTTGGACTTTTTGGCTTGGTGCCTAAGTCCAGAAAAGTGTTGATTAAATAAAATTTCGTAACGTACGGCTAATCTATCTAGGTACTCCATGATAAATAATTTGTTATCATTGTTCTTTGACGTTGTGCTGTCATTATGTACGCGGAAACTAGCCAATATCTGGGGAACAATAAACAAACCCTCGTTACTAGCAACACGTATCCAGTACTCGTAATCACATAATTGTGCAAGCAATGGATTAAATTTTCCATATTTTGAAAATAAATCTCGATGGAGTAGCGTTGCCGTTGGTTCACCAAAGTAGTTTTTATCCGGATATTCCAATGATGTCTTCCTGATTGTCTCTGGATTTATATATCCGCCGTTTGGGAATATGGATTTAAGATAAGGCAGTTCATTTATAGTCTGTGCAAGGTTAGAGCTATTTTTATCGTAATCATTATATATTACGTCTCTTTGACAAACTATGAATTGATTTGACTTGTTGGCATGCGCCATCATTTTTCCGATACAATCTGGATGAAGTAAATCATCTTGGAATACAAATTTTATCCATTCTCCTTTGGCAATATCGACACATCTATTCCAGTTTCCTACCAGTCCCTGGTTTTTTTCGTTAACATACAAAAATACGCGGGAGTCGATAGCTACAAATTTGTTTACAATGTTGCAAGTACTATCATTAGAGTGATCATCGACAACGATCACTTCAAAGTCCTTATAAGTTTGGGCTAGTACGCTAGATAAAGTTTCTTTTAAATAACGTTCCCCATTGAATGTAGGGATACAAACACTTATTTTTGGCATGCTTTTTAGCGCTTCTTAAAGAAAAAACACATTCTACCTGCTGTGTTATTGGCGTTTATGTTTCTAGCCATATCCTTGAAATCTAATAGCTCCTTTGAAGTGAAAATCGTACTATTACGGTTTGACCAATATGATTTTTTATCTGTCAGAGGTATATCTCGACAGTATTGCTCGCTACCATAAAGTTCAAAGTCAAGACTATCGGATATGGTTTCATATAGCTGTAATCCTGCTTGTGCGCCTAACAATTCAACACTTTTTTTTGAATGAAGGTATAAATGACGAGGAGGATCCATCTCGACCCAGTTGGTCTTATAGTGTTGCCAAGCAAAAGATGATACTGTAGGTATTCTAATTAGAATTACGCCATTCGGAGTAAGTAAATTCGCGGCATGTTCTAACGTCTCTCGCTGATTGGGTATGTGTTCAAGCGAATGATGCATCGTAATCAAATCAAAATAACCTTGAATATCTTTAAGTTCGGTATTTAATATGGTTATTCCATTGAGGTTTATACATTTTTTTATAAAAGGATCTACACCGTAAAGATTTTTAAAGCCCGCAGTGTATAGCATTTCGAGCCATATAGACCAACTGCCACAGCCTACATCTAAGAATCTAGCGTTAAAGTTTGAAATGCCTGAAGTACGTAATATTACAGAAATTGGTAATACTTCGTCTATGCGTAAGTCTGGCATGCTCACAAATTTCGATAATATTTTATTGACTTTATAACCCTTGTCAAATATTGCATTTCTAAATCTTTGTTTTATGAGGAGTCTAATTAATCTGGATTTCTGATTTTTGGGTGAAGTAAAAAAAGAATAATATTCTTCAGGGTAGAATAGACCTAAATTGTCGGGAATGGTAGTTATTTGCAAGCATTTGCAATCTGCGCATTGGAAATATTCAAATTCTTCTCGAGTCCCGAACATCATTTCTCGTCCGATAAAAACCTCATGATTTTCAGTTGAGTTGCATATGCGACAAGAAAGCTTTTTTTTCATTATAAAGGTCTTATGTGATAGTGGATTTTTAAAGTTCCCATGCTGCATCAAGTGCAATAAATCCATCTTTAATGGTTATGGGTACTATGCCTTCTATTTGAAAATGCTTAAGGTTCTCGCCATAAAACACGGTTCTAACACCTTCTCCTGACGTTATACCGAAGCGGATCGAGTACACTCCTGGAAGTAGAGGCACATTTTTAATTTTACATCGGATAATGTGCTGACCCATTTTTAGGTAAGGAATATTTAACTGTTCTTCGCTGTTGTGGGTGGTTAAATAAATAAAGTCTGTTGTATGGAAACCAAAGCCAAAAGTGACATCATAAAGATCATGTAATACGTTAATTGTGAACAGTACGGTATGTGCCTCATTATATATTAATGAATCAGTTATTGAATTGTTGGCATCCACGAAACAAATTTCAGATAATAAAACCTCCCCGCTGCTCTCTATTTGTTTTTTATTTGTATCAATGTTTTCTTTTATTTTTTCATCATTTTTTTGATAAAAGTAGTCGCAAACTTCTTGAGGGTTTCCTTCTTTATCAATTCTGCCGTGGTCCAGCATCAATACTCTATTACACAGTCGTTGGATTTGACGGATGTTGTGTGAGACTAATAAAACTGTTTTTTTCTGACGTTTTATTAAGTCTTCCATTCGATCAAAACACTTCCGTTGAAAGGCTAAGTCACCAACCGCTAGCACCTCATCTACGATTAATATATCTGCATCCATCGTAGTGGCTATCGAAAACCCCAGCTTTACCGTCATCCCGGAGCTATAACGCTTTACCGGTGTATCTATAAACTGTTCCAATTCCGAGAAATCAATGATTTCATCCAATTTCTTTTGGATGATTTTTTTTGGAATGCCTAGGATCGCGCCGTTAAGATAAATATTTTCCCGTCCCGTCAGTTCCGGATTCACGCCTGCACCCACTTCGATCAGAGGAGCCACGCTGCCGCGCACAATGACTTCGCCTTTGGTTGGGTTACTGATATTGGCCAAGTGTTTGAGTAGGGTGCTTTTACCTGCGCCGTTATGGCCGATAATGCCAACGACTTCTCCTTCGTCGATATGAAAATTGATGTCGTCAAGTGCTTTAAAAAGCTCACGTTCTTTAACCGGTTGGAAGGTGATTCTTCTTAAGGCGTTTAAAGCTGTTTCCTTCAAACTGATGAGATGACCGAGTTGATATTCTTTGGTAAGGTGGTTGACTTCTATGATGGCCATATATGTTAATTAATAATGTAATTTTGAAGTTTTTGCCGAATATTATATGACATCGGCGAACCAACTTTCCGCGCGCTTAAAGAACCAATAGCTGAACGGCAGTATTACCAAAATCAAAATTAATCCGGGATAAATTACATTTAAATCGGGCTCGGTTGCCCTAATTAAAACACTTTGAAATCCATCTATAATGCCCACTAAAGGATTAAGTGTGTATAAAAAATACAGATCATTGGACCACGCGCCCGCTGCTTGTTCTATAACTAATTTCTTTTGCACCAAGCTCAACGGATATATGACTGGGGAACCATACATCAATAAAGATAATGCTATTGGTATTGCTTGAGCTATATCGCGGTAGTATACATTCATCGCTGCGCCAAAGAAGCTGATTGTTAAGGCGACTATCATGGTGTACAGCACGAAAACAGGTATCCAGGCCGCATGCAAAGTGGGCATCACATGATAATAAATCATCATGACAGCCAAAATCGCAAAACTGATAACTAATTCCACCAGTTTGGTAACCATCGCGGTTAACGGAAAAACTTCGCGCGGGAAATATATTTTCTTGATCAAATTGGCATTAGAAGTGACGCTATTGACTCCTTCAGAAACCGATTCCTGAAAAAATACCCAAGGTATTAGTGCCGCAAACGTAATAAGCGGATAAGGTAACCCACCGGTTTCTATGCCCACAAAACCTTTAACCAACGTAAAGACCAGCATTAGCATAATAGGCTTTAATACAGCCCATAAAATTCCGAGGTATGCTTGTTTATAGCGGATAACGATGTTTTTCCAGGTGAGTGCGGCTATCAGCTCTCTGTAGGTGTATAAATTTTTCGCGATTCGTAACATGGGTATTTATTTTAACTGAATAATCCAATCGGTAGCGGTTAAGCTTTTAATTAGAGATGGGGATTATTTGAAATTCTTCATGCGTTTAAGCAAGATTTTTGAGTTGGGGTTGTGTTCCAAACCTTTTTCTAAAATGCTTTTAGCTTCTGCTTTCATATTTTTTCTTTGATACAAACTACTCAAGGCGGCGTAAGGAAAAGAGTTGTTTTTATCAAGCGAAATACTCTTTAAGTTGGCCGCAATTGCTTCATCGATTTCTCCCATGAATTGGTAGGCTTGACCGACATCGTAAAATATTTTTGGCATTAACTTAAAAGTAGGCGAGGCGTGATCCGGTACGTATAGAAGATCTCCTACTGCCATGCGGTATTTAGACTGTTTTTCAGCTTCGTCATGGGTTCTGAACGCTAAATTCATGGTGTGTAAGCCTGCGCAATAGTGGTGGATATGAATAAAGTCGTCTCCGAGCTTTCGGTTCCAGCTTTGGTAGTCAGGCGATTTTTGATCGGATGCGCGCGCCTTGCAGTACGGTGGCAGGAATGCATAATCGGCGTCGGTTTTCGGGTAGTCGGCTGCCGCATTCCGGATACAGGCAATAAATAGCAATGTAAGTAATCTGATTTTTTTCTCGCGCATGAATTTGCTTGAATGCTGTTTTATAAATACTTTTGATAGATGGTTTGTATCGCTTCTGTGTGCTGCCGGACGTCGAAAGTTGCTAATGCTTTGGTCCGGGCATTACTGGCTAACAGATTCATCAACTCGCTGGATCGGTAAAACTTAAGGATAGAGGCTGCCAAACTCTCCGCGTCACCGCTGTTAAACAGCAGTCCGGTTTGATTGTCTTCAACCATTTCAGCGCCACCGCCATGGTTTGGTACGATTAAAGGCCGGCCTAACGCCATCGCTTCGATGACGACCGTGCCCAACGGTTCGGGGCTAGTGGATGCTGAGACCACAATATCCAGAGCTTTATAGGCTTCTATCATGTCACTGACGTGGCCGATAAAGTTGACGGTATCCGACAATGATTCCCGTCTCACACGTTCTCTAAGCTCTTGTTCGTAAGGGATGCAATCGTCTGGCGTTCCACCTACAATCAGCATTTTTAAACGGGGTATTTTGTCTTGCAGTATTTTAGCCGCATCAATAAATAGTTGCTGCCCTTTCCAAGGAATAAGTAAACCTACTAAACCTACGATAAACACATTTTCCGGTAAATCGAATCGTTGCCTAAATAACGAGCCGCTTGCTTGGTTGTTCAGCTTATCCAAAGCGATGCCATCATAGACCACGCTAATTTTCTCGTCAGGCACGGCTAATTTTTCACGCATGCTGTCGGCAACCCAATGGGAGACGGACACAAAATGATCGGGTAGGGAATAAGCCCAACGCGCCGAATGCGGTCCGTCAGGGTTACCACGGACGTGGCAAATACTGGGGATGCGCAAAATCTTGGATACCAATAGTGCTGCTCTGTTACAAAGTGGCTCGTTGTTGGCATGTATTAGGTCGGCTTTGAACCGCCATGCAGTCCAAAGCAAGTGGAGAAAAAACGGTAAAAAATTAAATAAGTCGTCGCTTCTGGCTATTAGCTGATTAACGCAAAACCTAAGTAGTGGGACTTTGTTTAACCATTGTGCCGATTCGGCTTTTGTACGCCACGCCACGATGTCTATATGACGGTCCGGGATGTGTTTCCATAAGGCTTCATCGGCAATCTCCTGATATTGCGGACCGTTGCGTCCTGTAATTACAAGAGGTAGAAAGCGGCCCCGATCAAGATTTCTGACTAAATGCCTCAAACAGATAATGGCGCCACCATAACCAATTCCGTTCTCGACATAGATAATTCTTTTTGGGAGGTTATTGGTCGGCATGGAATCAGAATTTGGCAACATCAGCGTAGAAAGCGTTAGGGAATATTCTCATATACTCAGGATTTTGCGAATTTTTGTTTAGTGACACGTAACGCATTAATTAAGCTGGCTGGCAAGATGCTGACGATCAGATAGAGTAGATTGTTAAGTGTCAAATTTTGGGAAAGGCCTCTTTTAAATGCCTCTCTGGCTTTGGCATTATTGCCGCCGCTAAAATACCAGTAGCCAAGCGTCCATTGCGCTTCCGCCACTAAACTATTTGGCGAAACGCCTTGGGCAATTAGCTGGGGTGAGGCAAAGTTCCGAATAGACTCCGTGACCTTGGTCAAGTCGACTAACATACGTTCGCTGGCTTGGGTGGCATTGTCGCCGTGCTGACGGCGCAACATCAAAATGTCGGGAAGGCAGGTTACTGGGTGAAACGTGGCAATTTTTGCCCACAATTCCAAGTCCTCGCCATAGCGAATCTCGGTATTGAACATGCCTGCTTCAAGCAAGGTTTGGCGCTTCACCAAAACGGTACCCGTCGGTATAAAGTTTTTCTTCATTAGAGCGGCAAGGGCGTTGGGAACTGGCTTTCCGGCCAGATGTTGGAAATTTTCCAGCATTTGATGTTTGGCTAACACCGATTGGGTTAGCAGTTGGTCGTCGTTGTCGATTTCCGTCATATCGCCGGCAATCAGGTGGAGTTCCGGATTACGTTGCAGTGCTTGGATTTGCTTGGTGGTTTTGTCCACTGTCCATTGATCATCGGCATCCAGGAATGCAATCCAGTCACCGCTAGCCAATTCTATGCCTTTATTGCGCGCGGCGGACGGGCCTTGATTGGCTTGTTTGTGATAAATGACGGCATTGGCAAACTCCTCAACGACTTGTTCGGTGTTGTCCGTTGAGCCATCATCCACCACGATGATTTCGTCAACTTTGCTGGTTTGCGCCTGAATGCTGTTGATGGCGGCACGAATGAATTTCGCGCTGTTATACGCTGGAATGACGGCGCTGATTTTCATTTTGGGCTAATCAAAAATTTTCGATACTTTAGAATTATTATGAACTGGTTTTGCAAATCAACCACGCCGGTACAATTAATCCGGTGCAATAACCGATCAGCGCTAATTTTCTATGTCTATAGTATAGACGGTATAGAAATGCACCGGTTTTACGGTAAGTAGCCGCTAACCTAATTGTTGGCCATTGACGCTGATTGAAACGATTAACGATATTGTCGGTTTTATTTTGCAAGAATTCGCCAAGTTCTGGGGACGCCAAGAAGCGAACGTTAGGCAAATTCGCCCTGATTTGCCCTAAAAGATGGTCTAATCCACCTATAGCCTGTTGGCATTCGTCCTCTGATCGCGTGTAATTGTAGCGATGCGTGGAAATACTCACAGGCAGGGCTTGGCGATAAGCAATTTCAGCTTCGGCAAATGCGCTAGCCGGTGTGTTTTTGCCGTCAACTGGTTCGTACATTACGTTACGAACCAGGTACAGTTGTGCCAAACGATTGGTATTGCCGACCCGAATCAGCGGAGGATCCTGAAAATAATGTCCGGTTTCATCGCGCCCGGTACAGCGGTAGCCGGCAGTTTGAATGGCGATGATATTTTGCTGTTGCCAACTTTGTTCAATCTCATCGTTCCATAAATAGCACGGGGCGACCGTGCTGAGGCTGGGATAGCCGAACATGCTGGTAAAACATTGCATGGCATTGGCGACCAGTGAATTGGCATCCTTAGCGTTAATGGCTTTGGTCGGTAAATTGCTTCCATCTACATAATGGCCTTGTAGCGGCGAATCCAGTTTTTCCCAGTCCCACCAATCCTTGCTTGCACGGGCGGTTGCGAGGCGGGGGTCTTGCTGCCGGCATAATTCGGCGAAAGCCTTGCCGTTTAGATGTTCCATTCCATGTAGTTGCGGCACTAAAGTGTCTTGCTGTATGCCTTGTTGTAGGGCTTCAAAAATGGCCGGGAAGTCTTTGTCCAGCATGCGTCTGTGGTACTGGCCCGTGGATTCGATCTTTGCTAAATCCGGAACCGCCAAGACCATATCGGCGGTAAGTATCGCAGAGCGGTTCACAGAGTCTTTGTGTTGAGCCAGCATGGAGAGAAGCTGTGTTAAACGTGCTGCGTGGAAGTCGCCACCTGGACCCCAGTCGTCGCTTTCGATTAAAACCGGCGTATCGGCAAAATAGGGCTCACGCCAGGTAGCGATAAATAGGGTTTTTTTCCACAGCCATAAGGCCGTAAGGCAGGCCAGCCAGAAACCTAAAAAAAACAGAACTGCCATAGATTTTGTTTAATAATTAAAAAGCCTGAATATTCGGTCTACTACCGCACCGAACTTTCATCGTAGCAGAGATTCGCGAACTAGCTGAAAACTACAGTACAAACTTTAAATGTGGTCGATATATCAGCTGGCTTATGATAGCAGCGATAAATAGCAATTCGCTAAACTTTGGAATGAGTCTAGGCTCTGTAGCATACAGACGACGCGGGCGTTCGTAGTTGAGTAACCATAACAAAACTCTAAATAGCAGAGGAAATAGAATGTTAAAAGCTTTAGGACTGCCTGATCACTGGCGTAAACCGCTGCTGGGCATCGTGTTGGTTACACTGGTTTCAGTAGCGGCTTTTTTTGAGACTTGGGCAGCAATTGTCGCTATTTGGTCTCGATCCGACACATTCACGCACGGTTTTTTAGTGGCTCCGGTTAGTCTTTGGTTGATTTGGTCGTGCCGGGAGCACTATCGAGATTTACGGCCGGCTTTCAGTAGATTAGGTTTGTTGTTTATCGTCGTCAGCGGATTTGGCTGGTTAATTGCCGATTTGGTGCATGTTGCGGTGATTCAGCAATGGGCAGTGGTTGGTGTTTTGGTCGGTGGTTTTTGGGCCACGCTTGGTAGTCATGTCATCTCGCAAATGTTATTTCCGATAGTATTTTTATTTTTGATGGTGCCATTCGGGGAAGCGTTTATTCCGCCTTTAATGGAATACACTGCCACCTTTGTTGTTACGCTGATAAGGCTAACGGGAATGAGTGTCTACCGGGAAGGCTTGTTTTTTACGCTAACCTCGGGTAATTGGTCGGTGGTAGAGGGATGCAGTGGTTTACGTTATTTGATTTCATCGCTAACACTTGGTTCGGTATATGCGTATCTAAATTACAGCAGTTACAAGAAGCGGACCATCTTCATTACGCTCTCCTTCTTGGTCCCGATTTTAGCTAACGGTCTGCGCGCCTATTTGATTGTGATGATTGGCCATTTCAGTGACATGAAACTGGCTGCGGGAGTGGATCACATCGTTTACGGCTGGGTGTTTTTTGGGATTGTCATGTTTGGATTGTTTTATTTTGGCTCTTTTTGGCACGATAAGGATGCAGGGGCGGCCGCCGCATCAACCCCAGATTTGGCGTTTGACTCCAATCTTGCTGATTCTGCAACGGTTTACAAACATTATTGGCCGGCCTTAACGATAACCGCTTTATGCGTTTTCATTTGGCCCTTTATGTCACAAGGCTTATCCGCACTACAGGCCGCTCACATTGATGTACCCGAGCGCTTTAGCCGGCCGACTTTGCCTGATTGGCAGCCGGTTGCAGCGCCAGATTGGGGATGGGAGCCTAGTTTTAAGGGCGTGGTGGCGGATGCCAAGGTTTATTTGAGCGATGGTCAAACGATAGTCGGTATGTATTTTGCCAATTTTGGCGATGAAACCCAAGGCGGTGAACTGGTCAATTCGCAAAATTATCTGGTCCCGCAAAAACATCCGGTATGGCGGATGCTGCATGACGACGTCATTGCGATGCAGTGGGCAGCCGATAAAAACGGCGATATTGAAGAAGCGGTGCTAAACAGTACGCATCGGAGTTTGTTGGTTGAGCGTTGGTACCGGGTTGGCGACAAAAGTACTGCCAATGCCTATCTGGCTAAATGGTGGCAATTGCTGAAACGATTGTCAGGTGACGCATCCGCTGAGTTGCTTGTCGTGTTGTATACCGAAACCCCGGATGGCGATTACGATTTGGCCCGGCAAAAATTGAAACAGCTCGCGGTAGCCTGTTGTCGTTAAAAGGCTGCGCCGAGTTTATTGTGACAATTCAATGAAAACGAAGGGGCAAATTTTCGGCTTAAATGGCCTAATCCAAGGCTTGACCCCAACAGTCATCTAAATGTTAGACTAGCCCAACCCATTTTCATTCAGCCCGTAAGGAAAACGACATTATGATCCCGGTAGTATTATCAGGTGGTTCAGGAACTCGGCTATGGCCTTTGTCTCGTGGTCAGTATCCTAAGCAATTTTTACCCTTGGTGTCCGGCAACACCATGCTTCAGGAAACCATTTTAAGGCTTGATGGCGTTGCCGGCTTACAAGCGCCAATTGCGGTTTGTAATGAAGATCATCGGTTTATGCTCGCAGAGCAAATGCGGGAAATCGGAATCAAACCTGCTGCTATTATTTTGGAGCCTGTCGGGAAAAATACCGCACCGGCCGTAGCGATGGCTGCATTGAGTGCACGCTCCGAAGACGATGTATTGTTGATTTTGCCGGCTGACCATGTGGTCGGTAATCGCGCCGCTTTTCATCGCGCGGTGGTTCAAGCCGAACTGTTGGCGAAACAGGATCTTTTGGTGACGTTTGGAATCGTCGCGACCGAGCCGGAAACCGGCTATGGCTACATCAAGCGCGGCGATACCCGCTATGGTGAAGCTTATAAAGTTGCCGCATTTGTTGAAAAGCCCGATTTGCAAACCGCGCAGCGCTATCTGGAAACTGGCGAATATTTCTGGAACAGCGGTATGTTTGCTTTTAAAGCCGGTTGTTTTTTGCGTGAGTTAGAAAAATACAATCCGGAAATGCTGGAGGTTTGCAGGGAAGCCTTGCGGGCGGCAAAACCCGATTTGGATTTTGTGCGTTTGGATAAGCAGATTTTTTCGACGTGCCCATCCGATTCCATCGACTACGCCGTGATGGAAAAAACCGATAAGGCGGTGGTGATCCCGTTGGATGCGGAATGGAACGATGTCGGTTCCTGGTCCGCACTTTGGGATGTAACCGATAAAGACGCGGCCGGCAATGCCATCAAAGGCGATGTGTTGACGGTAGATACGTGCAATTCCTATATTCACTCGGCCAACAAATTGGTAGCGGTGATCGGTGTGGATAATTTGGTGGTGGTCGAAACTGACGATGCGGTCATGATTGCCGCGAAGGATAGAGTGCAAGACGTCAAGGAAGTAGTCGATCAACTGAAAAAATTGAAACGCAGTGAAGCCAGCGTGCATCGGAAGGTTTACAGACCATGGGGGCATTACGATTTAGTCGATGCCGGTGAGCGCCATCAAACCAAGCGTATAGTCGTGAAGCCTGGTGCGAAACTATCGGTACAAAAGCATCATCACCGCGCAGAGCATTGGGTGGTCGTCAAAGGTACTGCCTGGGTGGATAAAAACGGTGAGAAAATTTTAGTCACCGAGAACGAATCGATTTATATCCCTTTGGGCGTTATTCACAGCCTGGAGAACCCGGGAGTGATTCCGTTGGAAATGGTGGAAGTCCAATCCGGCAGCTATCTCGGCGAAGACGATATCGTCCGTTACGAAGATCAATACGGCCGTATTTAACTCGGAATTGTCTGCTTATCGCGGCGCCAAGATGCGCTTTTTGACGACTGCATCTCGTGTAAAGCATCTGCCAAACGGCATTACTCGGCCATTGTGAACAGATGATTTGCATGATTCTATCGTTCGATGTGTCACCAAAATTAAGTGTTTTTGTCTAAATTTACTGAAGTTCGCCGTTCAACGAAGAGCGGCGAAGGATTTTTTGTCAGCGTTTTGGTTTAAAGTTAGCCGTTTTATACCCGCCGAATAAAAAATTTGGTGCTTGCTTTATTCCGGAGTTGCTCTTGTCGCTACAAACAATCAACGATTTGTTGAAAAAACATAAGCTTGTCGAAGGCATGCTGAACAATCAGCCTATGCCGCGCCGTAAGCTGATCACTGCTTTGGTACAAAAGCAGCACATGGTGGAACTGCGTAGTCTGTTGGCCCGGCTGACTGCTATCGAAATAGGTCAAATTCTGCACGCTCTGGACCTAGAGGATGCGAACTTGGTCTGGCAGCAGGTCGAGGAAGCCAGACAGGACGATGTGCTTTGGGAATTGTCCGATACCTTGCGCGAGGAATTGGTCGGCGACCGAGAACCGCATTGTGGCGTGGGACAAATGAGCGCATTCGAGTTGGTCGAAGGTCGCCTCGCTAAGGTCGCTATCACCTGCCGCCACGATTTGTATGCCATCAAGCCGATCTGGATCGATTTGTTGGCGCCAAGCAAGGCGCAGCGGCTGCTTATCGGGCAACATTATGGCCTGGAGTTGCCGGACCCCCTGGATTTGACCGATTTGGAAGCCAGCGCCCGGTTCTACGTCGAGGATCAGCACGAAATTCATATACATTCGGATTTTTTACTGGATCGTGAAGGCAAGTCGCGCAGTGTACCGGTCGCCTTCATATTGCGCGGAGATATGCTGTTTTCGGTACGTAGTGAAGAATTGCCCGTATTTCGTTTACAGCGTTTACGCGCACGCACGCAGCCGGGCTTTGTCTCGGATTGCAAGGATATGTTGCTGGATTTATACGGTGCCGAAGCCGAGTATTCCGCGGATGCGCTGGAGAATATTTACGAACAGTTGGAAATTGTCAGCAAAAAAGTATTAAGCCAGGATATTAGCGACGAAGAAGCCGCGGATATTTTGACCGATATTGCCGAAGAGGAGGATTTAAATGGTCGAATCCGCCGGAATATGCTGGATACTCAGCGCGCCGTGTCGTTTTTGATTCGCCGCAAACTGCTGAATACCACGCAGTTGGAAGATGCGCAGCAAATTTTGCGCGATATAGAATCACTTAATAGCCATACAGCGTTTTTGTTCGACAAGATCAACTTCCTGATGGATGCAACGGTCGGTTTTATCAATATTAATCAAAATAAAGTGATTAAAATTTTCTCGGTGGCTTCGGTGGCAATGTTGCCGCCCACCTTGATTGCCAGTATTTACGGTATGAACTTTGAGAATATGCCGGAATTGCAGTGGATACTTGGCTATCCTTTTGCACTCGGATTGATGACTGTCTCGGTATTGTTGCCGTTTATTTTCTTTAAAAGGAAGGGTTGGTTGAGATGAGCGATTGGCATACTTCTGGCCCATTTAAAGCTCAAATGCAGCCTGCGACAATATGCCACATTTGAATTTGAAATTTTCGCCACTATCATTAACCTAGCTTTTTCGTTCGGTTTGATAGTTAAAAGTTGCGTTATATTTCTTCCTATTGCTTCTAAGGCGGTTATTAAAAATAACTGCCTTTTTTTTGCCTAAAATAAATTTTGGTCAGCGTTTGGGATTGAATTTAATCAACTTGATAGCGTTTTCATCACGCTTAATTATTTCAATGATATGTCCATGCAACTTCACACTGGTACCCGGTTCCGGAATAGTTTCCATATATTCGATTACCAAGCCATTCAAGGTTTTTGGGCCTTCGGTCGGCAAATCCCAGTGGGTGATCCGATTCAGTTCGCGGATGGTTACGCCGGCATCCACCAGATAGCTGCCGTCTTTTTGCATTTTTATATCGGGTTCTTCCGAAACCAATTCACCGACGATCTCTTGCAATAAGTCGTCGAGCGTCACTAATCCCTGCACGTCTCCGTATTCATCTACCACCAGGCCAATACGTAATTTCTCGGCCTTAAAGATTTGCATCTGTTTATGAATCGAAGTGCTCGCCGGAATGAAGAAAGGCTTGGACAGGCTATTAGTGATATTGTGTTTATCAAAATCAGGGTCACTAATTTGCGCCAAAATCGTACGTAAATGTAGAAAACCTATCACTCGGTCTATATTTTTTTTGTATACCGGTAGGCGAGTATGCGGGCTATTTTGTAGCTGCTTGATAATCTCTTCTACCGATTCTTCCAGATCGATACCGACAATTTCATTGCGATGGGTCATGATGTCGGTAACGCTGGCGGATTCCAGATCTAAAATACTCAGCAGCATATTTTGATAGCGCGTCGGCAAATGATTGGCGTCCGACACGATGCTTTTTAACTCGTCTTTATTAAGCGATTCGATAGACGCATTACTCGTGCTTTTAATACCGAACGGCCACAATAACAGGCTGGATATAGAGTTAATCATCCATACTAATGGATAAAAAATCTTTAATAATGGAATGTAAATCCAGGAGGACAGTAACGCCAGTAACTCAGGTTTGAGTGCTCCCAAGGTTTTTGGGGTTACTTCTGAAAATACCAGCATGCCGAAAGTCAGCAGGCCGATAGCCGGGGCTATAGCGTTGTCTCCGCTAACACGGATGGCTATTAAGGTTGTTAATGACGATGCCAGGATATTGACAAAGTTGTTGCCCAGCAGAATAAGGCCTAGCAAACGTTCCGGCCTTTTCAGGAGTTGATGGGCTTTAATAGCGCCCTTATGATTTTTCTTCACCAAATGCTGCAACCGATAACGATTCAGAGTCATCAAGGCGGTTTCAGATCCGGAAAAAAAAGCTGAAATGATAAGTAGGGCTGCCAGTATACCGAGCAGTACACTCAAGGATATGTCGTTCAAGGCAACAGGGCTCTTGGCTGTTAAACATTAAGCTAGTTTCTATGTTGTGGAAAATTTGTCAAGCTGCAAAATTGCAGGGCTGATTAGTCAATCGATGTAAACAACATGAACTAAACTATGCAATAGCTTGAAATGGGGTCATTTTGACAATAATCGGATTCGATGCTTAACTTAAAATCAGCAACACCCTTCCGCCTTAAAACAACGTAGTTTGCAGAGAATATACGCATGGCTTTGCCAGAAATTTTGCTCATTGATGACAACACCCACCGCAGTCAGCAAGTGGAAGGGATACTCCAGTTTTTGGAATATCGGGTGGAGACGGTTGCCAGTAGCGATTTCGAAGCGGTGCTCAGAGAGCACGGTGATTTCGATGCGGTATTTGTCGGCTGCGGCGGAGACAAGCAAGCCAACTTGATCAAAACGGTCACCGAAAGTGTCGGCGATATGCCGGTGGTTTTGCTGGTGGACGCGGGTGGGCCGCAAGTGGTTAGTGCCATTCAACAAATGGTCAGCAAAATCTTGGAGTGGCCGACTGTTTACCCGCAGTTGATTCAATTGTTGGATAGCTTGCCGCAGCCCGTTCAATCCACTAAGAAGTCTCTACCGGATAAAGGCTTGGCAGGTAAAAGTAAGGCCATTCAAAAAACCCGCGCTCAAATCGATCAAGTCGCCAAATCCGACGCCACGGTGCTTATTCTCGGCGAATCCGGCACAGGTAAGGAAGTCGTGGCGCAAGCGCTACATCGTGCCTCTGCGCGGCGAGACAGGCCATTCGTGCCGGTCAATTGCGGCGCTATTCCCGGTGAACTCCTGGAAAGCGAATTGTTCGGTCACGAGAAGGGCGCATTTACCGGCGCGTTGACTTCGCGGCAAGGTCGTTTCGAAATGGCGGAAGGCGGTACGCTGTTTTTGGATGAAATCGGTGATATGCCGATGCCGATGCAGGTTAAGTTGTTAAGAGTATTGCAGGAACGCACCTTCGAGCGCGTCGGTAGTAATAAAACCATCCATTGCGATGTGCGGATTATTGCCGCGACGCATCGCCACCTGGAACAAGAAATCGCCGAAAAGCGCTTTCGCGAGGATTTATTTTACCGTCTGAATGTGTTTCCGATCGAAGTGCCTGCCTTGCGGGAAAGAGCGGAAGATATACCTTATTTAATCAACGATTTGGTTGCCCGCATGGAAGCCGCCAATAGGGGAACCGTCAGTTTATTGCCCCGCGCAATTGCCACCTTGATGCAGCATAGTTGGCCCGGTAACGTCCGAGAGCTGTCAAATTTGATCGAGCGTTTGGCTATCATTAGCCCGGATGCTAGTGTCGATGTCGGCGATTTACCGGAAAAATTTCAGGCTTATGAAGTGCCGGAAGGCGTGCAGATATCAATGCCCGAGCAAGACATTCACATCGTGCGGCCGGCCGAGCGGGAAGCGCTGGCGATGCCGACCCCTGGCGCTGTCACGGCAGTACATTTACCGGAGCAAGGTATCGATCTTAAGGAGTACCTGACCGATCTTGAGAACGAATTGATCCGTCAAGCGTTGGAGGAATGTAATGGCGTTGTCGCCCATGCCGCCAAACTGCTGAACATGCGCAGAACTACGCTCGTGGAAAAGCTGCGCAAAACCGATGCGGCTTAGACCGGTTTTTACTTCCCAATGAATACACTCCATGCTGAATCGTTGCCAGCTGTTCTGATACCGGAAATTGCAGCCAATATTGCCGGTATCCGCGAATTGCGCCGCGATATACACGCCCACCCGGAGTTGTGCTTCGAGGAAGTGCGTACCGCCGAGCTGGTCGCGGCAAAGTTGATTGAATGGGGGATTCCTATTCATCGCGGCTTGGGTAAAACCGGTGTAGTCGGGATCATCAAAGCAGGGAGTTCCGACAAGGCTATCGGCTTGCGTGCCGATATGGACGCCTTGCCGATGCATGAACAAAACAGCTTTGCGCATGCCTCGCGGCACCCAGGCAAAATGCACGGCTGCGGGCATGACGGCCATACCGCTATGCTGTTGGCTGCGGCGCAATATTTGGCAACCCAGCGTGATTTTGACGGGACTGTCTATCTGATATTCCAACCTGCGGAAGAGGGCGGTGGCGGCGCCGATGAGATGATCAAGGACGGCCTGTTCGAATTGTTTCCGATGCAGGCGGTTTACGGCATGCATAATTGGCCTGAATTGCCGGCCGGACAATTTGCCGTCAGTCCCGGACCGGTGATGGCATCCTTGAATACCTTTCGCATCGTCATCCGCGGCAAGGGCTGTCACGCGGCATTGCCGCACTTGGGATTGGACCCGGTGCCGGTGGCGGCGCAAATGATTATGGCGTTTCAAACCATCCTGACTCGAAGTGCCAATCCCTTGGATAACGGTTTGATTTCAGTAACCATGGTGCATGCGGGCGAGGCGACCAACATCATCGCCGATGCCTGCGAATTGGCCGGTACGGTGCGCACATTCTCCAATCAACTACTGGATTTGATTGAAACCCGTATGCGGGAAGTAGCAAAGCATATTTGTTTGGCACACGGGATGGAATGTGATTTTGAATTTAAGCGTAGCTATCCGCCGACTGTTAATCACCGTGAGGCAGTCGAAACGTCCCGTAGCGTAATGACCTCTATTGTTGGCGACCGGCATGTTTTGGAGCAAAAAGCCACGATGGGCGCAGAAGATTTTGCGTTTATGCTGCAAAAGTTACCCGGTAGCTACTGCTTCATCGGCAACGGCTCCGGCGATCATCGTAGTATTGGCCATGGCGCCGGTCCTTGTACCCTGCATAACACCAGTTACGATTTTAACGATGATATTTTGCCCTTGGGAGCGACTTATTGGGTGAGATTGGTGGAAGCCTGTCTGCCAGCCGAATAATAGCTGCCAAACGACCTGAAAATGCCAGTTCTGTGACAACTCTGGCAGTTTTTGCGACAAAATTGCCATGTCAGCACACAGTTTCCAACACACTGCTATCTGGCAAAAGTTGTTCCCATTAAAGCGTTAACCCAGGAAAAGAAAAGTCTGGCTTTTTTTCGTCGCTGGGACAGCGGGATTTTGGAGGTTCTTGGACGGTTTCCCGTTCGTGTTCGGAATATTCAAGCGTAATCGGTGAATGAGTTGGCTTGGATCATGCTGCTTAATAGTTGGGTTTAACCAGCAAATTAGGTGGATGTCATGAAAACCTCAAGCAACGAAATCACACAACTCAGCAACACACGCACTTTGTTCGTTGAAACGCTGAGTCAGCAATTTATCGCGCTAACGGGCTGCGGCGTTTATGTGTATCTCAACCCAGTCGATATCAACGGTTTATTCAACCAATACTTAAGCGATACGCTGTCGATTAATACTTTCGCCAGACAGTGTGTGAAAAACGTATTGGAATAACCCGGCAATTCAACTAAGAAAATCGGCGAGGAGGCAGGGTATCTTATCGATTCCCTGTTTCCTGAAGCTCAGTTTCGGGCAAAGGCGACTTGATAACCGCTGAGAAAATCGCAGCGTTCCAGGCTTTCAGCAATCGCAGGAATCGATATTTTATGATTACCGGTTGCAATAAAAACCAGATGCCACTCTTCGTGTTTATTGTTGCTGATAACGGTAATCGAGCCTTCGGCCAATCTATACCCCAAGACATTCGCCAAATCATTGATCTCGGTCTGATTGGGGCGATAACCGGTTTGAAAACGCAAAATGACAGACACTGCATGCCGGGAAGGCAAGGCTGCCTCGATGCGCCCACCCCATATCATCGTCGCCGACGCAATTAAAGCCAATACAATGGCCGCAAAATAAAACCCGGCGCCGCATAAAATACCGATAGCCGAAGACGCCCAGATCGAGGCGGCAGTCGTCAATCCGCTGATGTTCAGACCTTCCTTCATGATCACGCCGGCACCCAAGAAACCGATACCCGTCACGATGCCCTGAATAACCCGAGTAGGGTCGGCGGTAGTGGTGAGCGGCAATAAGCCGCCAAACCAGAACTGCGGGTAACCGACGATAACCGTTACCGCCGCGGAAGCCATGCACACCAGTCCATAGGTGCGCATGCCGGCGGCCCGGCCGTGATAGGAGCGTTCGTAGCCCACTACCATGCCCAAAAACAGAGCGCCGACGATATTCATCAGAATGACCACGCTGGCTTCCAATTGGGCAATCGACCAAAACGAAATCAGCCTGTCCGGCGAGATTGGATTCATGTTTTACCGTCCGGTTTTTGGCAGATAAGAGCTAAAGGCTTGGGCCTATTGCACCGCTTCCACGTCAACATTGATTTCGATAGGCTTTTGATAATAGATGCCCGATAGTTTTCGCTTAAATTCGTCGGTAATATCCCGAGCATCTTGGCGGCTTTTCATCACGCGTGGGGTGAGCAGTACTACTAATTCGGTTTTGTCCTTGTTACGCGTCGTACCGCCGAAAAGCGGCCCGATTAATGGTATCTCGTGCAGCAGCGGCACGCCGTCACGCAAATAATCGTTGTTTTCCTTAATCAAACCGCCCAGGACGATGGTTTCGCCGCTTTGTACCGCAACACTGCTTTCTATCTCTCTTTTTTGAATGGTGGGCGAGTCGATGGTTTCGCTGGTCGTGGTTTTGATCGCCTGATTAACGCTTTGCAATATGTCCATCAGAACCAGTCCACCGGCATTAACCCTGGGTCTAACCGATAAATTCACACCGGTATCCACCATTTGAATGGAACTAGTTTGGATAGGGTTGTTGTTAACGCCGCTAGATGTAACGGGGGTGGAAACCGAGGAGCGAATTGGCACTGAATCACCGACTTTGATCGTGGCTTCCTGGTTGTTCAATACCATCAAGGACGGTGAAGAGATGACATTTACGTTATTGTTTTTGGCACTGGCGTTCAACACGGCTTGAATATCCTTGGAACCGCTGGAAAACGCATAGGAAAAACCGCCAGTTGAAAGCGCTTTTGCCGCATCTTTTGTCAAATCAACCAAGTTTAAACCTTGTACGGAGCCGCCGTTTATCTGGTTGGTGCCGCCATTATTGTGGCTGAAATACCATTGCAGACCGTATTTCAAGTCATCGTTTAACGTCACTTCCACAATCGTCGCATCGATCATTACTTGTAGTGGCAGTACATCCAATTGTTTTAGCACGCGGTCGATCACCGCGTATTCTTGAGCTGTCGCGACAATAATCAGGGCGTTATTGCCTTCATCGGCGATGATTTTTACATTGGGCATGTCGTTGTTATTGCTGCCGCCCGAACTGCTGCTTAAGCTGCCGCCGAGTGCGCCGCTACCGCTGCTGTTTTTGTCTTTGGTTCGGTCGCCAAGCGTTCTATCGCTCATCGAATCCTGCTGCCGATTAGCGCCGCCCGTACTACTACTCGATGAGCTGTCGGACTTTTTATTGGTGGCCGATAATGATTTACGGCCGGAAGCGATGGAAGCCTTGCTGGATTTACCGGAACCGCCGCTACCGAAAATATTGCTTAAGGTCTCGGCCAAATCCGTAGCGCTGACATGTTGCGCCCGGTAGACATTCACGCCGCCGGCTGCCGCCGTGTTGATCCGATCCAGCCGAAATACCCAGTTTTCAATGTCCTTCAGATAACCGGCTTGATGGGTGACGGCTAATACCGCGTTAAGCCTTTCTATCTCTATAAACCGGAAAAAGCTGGCTTCGTCGTCTTTGGACTTTTTAGTGTTGAAGATTTGTTCCAGCTCTTCAATGATTTTGCCGGCGCTGACGTTAGCCGGGGTAAACAAAGCAAAGGAGCGGCCTTTTAAAATATCGACATCAAAGGTATTGACCACATCCAGTGCCCTAGAAATTTCCGCGCCGGAGCCTGCGACCAAAATCAGATTTCGGTTCGGATCGACATGCAGCAAGGATTTTTCCGGCAATAACGGTTTCAATATGTCCGCCAGTTCCGAGGCTGCGACATTTTTTACCGGAATTACCCGTACCTGATAACCATTGGGCATCTTGGCGCCGGACAGAGAGCTGATTGAGCTGCTGTACAAGGCTTCGTTGGACGGTTTAATTAAATACATGCCGCCTTGTTCGGTCAGGGCGGCATTATTCAAGCTCAGCAGCATATCCAGGGTTGGGATCAGCTCGTCCTTGCTTAACGGTTTGGAGGTTTGCAAGGTAACTTTACCGACCACTTGCGGACTGATGGTGTAATTCCGGCCCAGAATGTCGCTGAGTATTACTTTAGCCACTTCGCCCAGATCGGCGTCATCGAAATTCAAACTGTATTCGCCCTTACCGCTGGTTTTGCCGCCGCCGTGGTGGCTGGCTTGGGGGACGATGCTCGCTTCGCCGCTAGGGTACATTTCGACTTTGGTGATTCTATTTTCGGCGTTTTTATTGGCGTCGTTAGCCAGTTCCGGAATCAACAAGGTGTCTTCTTGAGCCGGTTTGCTATCGGCAATAGCCAGTTTTTCATGCAATTGCGGGCCGATAAATTCACAGCCGGTCATGGAAAGCGCCAACGCCAACATTGGAGAAATGTTGATTTTTTTAGTTGTCATTGATGTTCTCGGGATTTTCATTGGGTACTGGTTCTATAGGTTTGGCAACGGCGTTGGGGTGCGGCGGTCTGGGCGGTACGGCTGGCTTACCCGGTACGGGAGGCTTGACTTGCGCACGCGGTTTTCTCAATACGACCGATTTTTCCTGGCCACCTTGCTGAAGCAGCACATGGTCGGCTTGTATTTGCTTCAGCAGCCAACCGGATATGCTTTGTTCTTCGGTTATTTTTAAAAACTTTTTGGCTTCGTTGCGCTTTCTAAACAAGGCGGTCGGCTTGTTATTTTTATCGTAAACGCCGATTAACTCCCAGTCGTCGATTTGCCCTGAATCTTGAGTTTGCAAATTATCGGTCGGATTGGTTTCGGCGACAGGCTTTCGGCCTTCGACAAACAAAGGTCTATCGACTATATCGCTGTAAGTTTCCGCAGAGCCGCTATTATCGGCGATATTGGGCAGTTGCTCGGCCGGGGATTCGGTTTGCGGGCGCGGCTCCAGCAGTGTTTGCAATTGCTTTAACGTAAATCGACTATAAGTCCATTCCGCTGCCAACAGCAGGCTCAGCGCGCCGCAACCCAGTAATTGCAATCTGATCAGCTTTTGGTTCATGAGGTCTTGGCTCGCATAAAGCTGATGACTTCAAAACTGACATTCAACTGAGAACTGGGGTCCATTTTGTTGGTAGTGCGGTTACGCGCGCCGCGTACCGGGGAAATGTCCAATTGATCGACCAGTAACAAGGGCATATTGGTATCCAGACTATGCAACACCGCGCGCAATGCTTCGATGCTGCCGCTCATCCGCACTTTCACGGCGACGCGGACAAAATCCTCTTCGGCCTTGCCCGGCAAACCTTGCGTGCTGGTCAGTTGGCCGCCGGCTTCCGTTACCGCGGTTTTGACGATGTTTTGCAACTCGGCCGAGGCCAGCGCTTCGGTGTCGCTGTCGCTCAGATACCCTTGCTGCTGGTATTGCTGATTCAATGATTCCAGGTTTTGGGCAACGCTGTCGCGGCGGGCAACAATAGCTTGCTGACGTTGCAAACGAAACAGCAGGTCGTTTTTTTGCTCGCGATAATCCAGCCAACTGCTGAATAAAGGCAGCAAAACCAGAAATATTACGCTAAATAACACCAATCCCAATAGTGATAGCGCCAGCCAGCGTTGATAACGCGCGTCATTCATTGCTTGGACTCTCCGTTTGCCTCAGATTCAGCAGGGTCGGGATCGCTGGTGGTTGTCGCCTCGGCATCCTGAGCAGGCGCGACGGGTGGCGGGCTAACATCCATACTGATTTGAAAGCGCTCTCGCCCGGTGGCTTTGTCCTGGGTCAACGGCGATACGAAACTGACATTGCTGAAATATGCGGAACTTTCCAACAAACCGATCAAGGAAGACGCGGCCGGCGATTGACCCTGGATTTGCAGGCGTTTGTCTGCAAATTGAAAATGCGTCAACCAGCTGTCATCTTTTAATAAGGTGCTGAGTTCATTCAATACCGCAACCAGAGCGGGAGACTGGGTTTTAATGTCTATCAAACGTTGGGTTTGCTGGCGTAGGGCATCGATTTCATGCTGTTGTTCTTCTATCACGCGAGTTTCTTTTTCCAGCGTTTTAATATGATTTTTCAATACATCGACGGCTTGGCCTTCCTGCCACACCGGCCAGATCAATACAGCCAGAAACAATAATAACAGTAAGCTGTTCAGCAGCCAGTGAGTGGCTTGAGCCAAGGCGTTGCCGCGCGGCCGGTAGCGTTCCGGGAGTAAATTGTAGTCAGGCGCATCGGCAGGGCTGACGGTGCTGGCGTGGCAAAAATCCACCCGCACCGGCTGTATCCCCAAAGCTTGTAGTTTGCCCAGTTGCTCGTCCAGTACGGTTTTAGGCGTAAATACCAGTAATACTTCAATTTGACCATGCTCGGTTTTGCCGAGCGGGATGGCGGCAAAATAGACTTGCTCGGCCTTGAACGGTGTATAGCGGTCTAATTCAAAGCCGACGACTTGTTGCAGATTTTCTTGCGCGGCAGCGGGTAAATAGACGACCTTTTTTAGTGCCTGTGTATGGTCCAGGCGTAAGATCGATTCGGCTTTTTCAAAGTCCGGATGTTGGGCCTTCAAGGTTTGATAACTGTCCGCAATGTTGATGTCCAGCAGCCACGCCATTGGGGTTTGCTGTTGGGCCTCGAGGTAAAAATTGATTTGAAAATCAGCGTCGGCGGTGCTGAATACAAGTGCGCCACTGCGGTCTGTCAGCAAGGATCTGAGACGATTCGGTACCAAAAACGCCAATTCTCGCCCCCACCACTGGAAGAAACGTTTCAGATCGAAATCAATGCTGGTTTGTAAATTCATCTTGAACGGTAATTAGCTGGGATTCCTTGGCCGAGTCGAATAAGGCCAATATTTGCTGACCTTGTTTCCAATCCAGGATTTGGTAGGGCGCTTGGCTGGGGTCTTGGTTCTGGATTCTTACCACTGCTTCGATAGCGGCCGTCGCCTGATCTTCCAGCAGGGTTTGCACCATAATAGTATACGTTTGCTCTTCATCCGCCAATGCCGGATCGGTTTGCTCGGCCGTGTTATCGTCCGCCGCAGCCGATTCAGCCAAACGCTTGTCCAAGTATACATCATGGATATTCTGTTCCTTGAGGCTATCACCAACCATTTGCAGTAACTCCGGAGGTGCCAGCCGCAAGTTTAATTCCGCTTGTCCGGAGTAGATAGTGATCCACGGTTGAAGTTTCTCGAAAATATCAGCGTTAAAGCCCAGCACCAATTGCAACTCCTCCGGGGATTGAAAAGGTTGATTGCTGGGCTGATAAGCCAGTCCGGCCTGCCGATACTGTTTTTTTTCGGCGCCGTGCGGACGCGGTTCATCGTCGGCATCCCGCCAATCCAGCAGGGCGTCCAATAAATTCTGCTGGAGTTTTTCGTCGTCGCTTACCGAACTAATCAAGGCCTTTAATAAGGGTTCCTCGGCGGCGTTGATATCGACTTTGCCGGATTCGGCGAGAATTCTGATACGAATTTCGCTATCGTTGCCCGGTATCCGATAGATGCTGCCATCCGCGTGCCAACGCTGGTCGGGATCGGCCTGTTGCAGCATGAATTGGGCAATACTTAAACCGGTTTCTGCACGTGCTTGTGCTTGGGCATTGTTTTTCAATGCGCCCGCGACGCTGCTTTCCCTGCGCATACTCAATGCAAAACTGCCGGCCATCAGGCTCAGCAGCGTCAAAATCCAAATGACGATCACTAGCGCCAGGCCGCTTTGCCGATGGGCTGCCTGTGCACGAAGCATGCTATTCATTCGCAATGCCGGGCTGTTGGTTTTGTTCGCCGAGCAACGCTTCCGCATTCGGCTGGCCGTTGATTTTTAACGCAAATATCATGTCCGGCCAAAAACTGTCGTCATTTAGCGAGATGCTGATTTTTACCAGTTTGGGTAACTGGCCGGTGGCTTGTCCTTGCCATTCGTCTAGCCAAGCGCCATTACCGTCAATGCTGTCAGCCGATGCGCCAAAGTAGCTGATTTTGAAATGCCGTAAATTTTCCAACAATACGACCGGTTCGGCATCGGTAGGTATCGATTCGGTTTGCCGGTAAGGGGTTAAAGCTACCTTAAGGGTCGACGGCTGCTGTGGGTCCAGGCCGACATGAAACACTTGCAAGCCCTTGCGTGCCGAGGCGGCCGGCAACGCAGAGACAAAGCTGATGCTTTGCGGCAAGCCTTCGAAAGCCAGTTTTGGCAGTTCTTGCGATCCCAGTTGTTGATCGTTTTGTTGTTGGTTTTCCTGGATGACTGGGAAGGGTTTGGTATTACTCAAATGTCGTTTGAAGAATTGGTAAACCACGGCTTTTTTATTCACTTCGCTGATTTTGGCTTCGCCGCTGTTCCAGCTTTCCGCCGCTATCCGCAAACTGGCGAACAGCAAGACCACCATGATGCCCAGCAGGCTAATGGCTATCAGCATTTCGATCAGCGTAAATCCTTTTACGGATGAGCGGTTCAGCACTAGCCCGGACCTGGTTGTTGTAGCTTTAAGGTATGCAATTCCACGGAACGTGGTTGTTCTGCCTCGCCCCAGGCAACCACTACCCGCACCGACATCAGCTCCGGCGCCGGCTTTTGCTGATCGGTATCCATATCTCTCAGACTGGCACGGGATTGCGCTGGCGTCGCTGGACTGACAGTAATTTGCCAGTCGTATTTGTCGCCTTCCGTACCCTGACTTTCGCCGGCTGTCAGCTCGGTTTCCACGCCAGTGCGGGCCATCAGCGATTCGGCGATTTGCACCGCGATAGTGTATTCCTCGGAAATAACCGCATTGTTTACGCCGGTGCCGAAGATGCGCAGCAGCACGGTCAGCGCAATCGCCATAATGGAAAAGGCGACCAGAATTTCCAGCAGGGAAAAGCCTTTATGCCGCCGCATCGGAAATACTGACTTCGCCGGTAATCCAGTTCACGTCGATGCGGCGCAATTGATTACCCCATTCCAGCGTGATTCTGCCGCCGGTGGACGAGCCGTCGCCAAAGAACCGAATATGGCCTTGTTCGCCGTCGCTAAACTCTTCCTCCGCAACTACCAGAGACACGTCGATGTCTTCGGCAAACGGGTAAGTTTTATCGCGGTTGCTGATGCTGTAGCTATTGTCTTGCAAATCGATTGCGACGCTGACCGGCTTTTGCGTCATCAGGGCTTGGCCGTGGGCGTAACGCAGGGCCGAGGCCATATCCCTGGCGACGGCTTGCAACTTGGTACTGCGGTTGCCGGAGCCGATATTGCTGCCGACCACCGCGAAAGCCAGCACGCTAATCAGCAGTACGATGATCAATTCGATCAGCGTAAAGCCTTGCATGTGTTGGCGGGCGGGCAGGGCGGTCATTTATTCCCAGCTGTTGATGTCCTGATCTTCGCCTTCGCCGCCTTCTTTTTCATCGGCACCATAGCTGAACAAATCGAACTTACCGTGCTGGCCGGGGAAGACGTAGTGATAATCCTGATTCCAAGGGTCTTGCGGGATTTTGTCCTTGCGCAAGTAAGGGCCGTTCCAACGCTTGGCGTCGGCGGGTCTTTCCACTAACGCCGCCAAACCTTGCTGCGCTGTGGGATAACGGCCTTCGTCGAGTTTGTACATGTCCAGCGACGCCGCCAGATCCTCGATTTGTACTCTGGCGGCTTTGGTTTTGGAGGCGCCCATATGTTTCATCACCTGCGGTCCGACAATCCCGGCCAGCATGGCGATAATGCCCAACACCACCAACAGTTCCAGCAAGGTAAAACCGCCGTGGCGGCGTAACGTGTATTTCATTTGCAAAACTCCTTCTATTAAATGGATGGTACGGGCGAGCTTATTCGTCCGTAGGCCTAAACAGCCAAATCGTTAACGCTCAAAATAGCCAATAAAATGGAAACGATGATGCCGCCTATCATCAAGCCTAACGAAATAATCAAAGCCGGTTCCAGCAGCGCCAGCATCCGCTGGATTGTGGTCTTTAGCTGCTTGTCGTAAATGGTGGCTACCCGCATCAGCATTTCCTCCAACTTGCCCGTTTCCTCGCCCATTTTAATCATTTGCACCGCCAGTTTGGGAAACAGGTTTTGCTGGGCCAACGCGTCCGACATCGTCCGGCCTTGTTTGAGCTGTGCTTCGGCATTTTCTAATAGATCCGCCAACACCATGTTACCGACGGTTTCCCGGACTATGCCCAGTGATTTTAAAATCGACACGCCATTGCCTAATAAAGTGCCGAAGGTGCGGCTGAAATTTGCTATTTCCATGGTCAGGATGATCTCGCCGAACAGCGGAAATTTCAAAAGCCGGCCGTCCCAGGCTTTTTTGCCGGCCGGATCGGCCAACTGCGATTTTATAGTTTGCACGCTGCCAAGAATAACAATCAGCAGCACCCACCAATAACTTTGCAGAAACTCGGCCAGGCCGATGACGATCTGAGTTGGCACCGGCAAGGCCTGGCCAGCGCTGTCGAACATTTCCTTAAATTGCGGTACCACGAAGGTCAGCATCACGAACAAGGATGCCAGGGACATCACCAACAAAATCGCCGGATAAATCAGCGCGGTGCTGACCGTATCTTTCAGTTCTTGCGAGCGCTCCATATACTCGGATAAACGCATTAACACACCGCCAAGATTGCCGCCCATTTCGCCGGCGCGGATCATGTTCAGATAAAACTTGGAAAACACCCCGCTCTGGCTCTCCAGCGCGTCGGCCAGCGCCTTGCCGGCCTTGACCTTTTCCAGAACCTCGCCGACCAGTTTATTCAATTTCGGGTTTTCTTCGGTCAACTGCATCAGAATCGTCAACGAGCGGTCCAGCGGCAAACCCGATTCCAGCAAAGTCGCCAGCTCTCCAGTTAGCATGCCGATTTCTTTCTGGGAAAGCTTGACCCCGGCAGACTTTAATTTGAACCCCAGAAAGGTCTTATCCTTCGCCAACTCAATGCGGATGGGAATTAAGCCCTGGTTTTGCAATTCCAGCAGCAAGGCCTGCTCGTCTGCGGCATTACGCACACCGTCTTCGGCGACACCCTGACTGTTGACGGCTTTGTAGGAGAATAAAGGCATGTATTTGCTTAGTTTGCTTTTTGGCTGGGTTTGCGGTTCGGTAGTTGGCAATGTTTTTGTAATGCCAAGACATAGACACTCGGTTACTGTCGCGTAGCGTGTATACGTCTATCACATTTCATGTTATCAACCCGGCCCTATTTATCACTGGTATTCCGTTCGGGCTGAGCTGGTCGAAGCCCAGGCGGGTGTGCCCTTCGACAAGCTTAGTACCCTCAAGGGCATAGAGGTGAACGGCTTTTAAGGGCCGAGTTAATAATCACGCAGATTCGGCTTGGCTTAATTCCGCCGGCAAAACATGGTCGCCACTATAAAGTAGTTGCGGGCGTATCTCAAAACTCCATGCGTATCCCGACATTAAAGGCGTGGCGGGATACGTATTCCTGGCCGAAGGTGGTGTCGTATTGAATGAACGCCGAGCCGCCAAACGGCAGTTGGGCCGATAAACCGGCGCGCAGATTAATGTAATCCTTATCGACACTAAAACTGTTGGTGGTAAAGGCATTGTTAGGCGAATCGACGAAGCGGGTGGTAATGAGGGAGTTTTTATTGAACCACTGATGCTCCCATTCGACATTCACTTGCGAAACCAGAACCCCCATCGGCGTGCTCAGCGCATGCGTGACCATGGCGCCGATACTGCTGCTCAACGACTCGTTGTCCAAGTCGCCGACGATCATATTCATGCCTAAACCGGCACCTTGTTCCTTGCGGCCGTTGACAAAATTGTAACCGTATTCCGTGCGGCCTCTAAGGCCAAACGTCCATTCTTTTACGGCTATGTCGTAACCGCTGCTGAGGCTGGTGCGATTTTGCCAGCCATCGGTTTGGCTGGATGCCGTTTCATTGACCGCTGTGCCGTTGGCATCGTTATACAGCGTGACGCGTTTGGAATCGTATTGGTTATAAGTCAGGTTGTTGACCAGATCAACATACCAGTTATCGGTCAGGTTTAGCGAGCCGAAGGCTGATACGGTGTATCCATCTATGCTTTGGCTGCCGCCTTGTTGGGAAATCAGTGCGGTGCTGCTGCCGTAGCCGGCAGACAACCCCATGAGTAGCCGTTTGCTCAAGCGATAGTCGGCGCCGGCAGTGACGGCGGACATCGTGGACGCATAACCGCGTTGAACTACCGTCGCGGTTCTATCCGCCCATTCGAACTGGCCGTTAATGAATAAGCCAAAATTGCTGAAGCCGGAGATAAGATCGGTGCCGTCGGCGTCGTTACCCGTGTTCAAGGAAATACTGACCGAGGAGGGTGCATTGGATGAGGATTGACCATCTTTTTCCGGCGTTGAAGCCTGAATGCTGATGCCGTTAGAACTGGGCGTACTGGGCGTGTTTATGTTGCTTGATGCATTCGGCGCGCTGACACTGTTTGTTGAGCTGGGCCCGCTGATATTGCCTGGAGCGCTGCCGATAGCCATTGAACTGCTTACTGGTGTGTTGAGCTTGGCGGACGCATTGAAACTGGAAGGAGATCCGGCGCCGACGCTTCCGGCTCTTAGAGAGACCAGCCGCTGAGTGACGTTGCCGGATTGCAGTTTGGCTATTTGGTTGGACACGGTTTGTTCCGCCGCGATTTGGCCAGGGCTGATTTGCCGCAACGCGCTGATGAATTGATCTACTTTGCTGGCATCGGCGGTACCGTTTGCTAAAAAGGGTTTCAAGCCGTTCAATAGATTCTGCAGATTAGTCGGGGTCGAGGCGCTGCAGTCTATTTGTTGTAAGGCTCTTGCCAGGGATTGCACGTCGGCGGGAACCAGATTGGGCAATCTGGGCACCATGGTCAGCAAAAACTGCTTTTCCTGTTTGGAAAATATAAACATATCGCTGGAGCCTTCCGGGCAAGTAATGCTCTGGTTAAAATTTCCGGTGATACTGCCGCTGGTGGTTTGCAACAGCACAGACTGCGAAAACGCCTGTTGCGGCGAGAAATTAGGCTGGCTGAGCAAGCGTTGTAAATTAAGCTTTGCGCCCTGAATATCGATGCTGCGCGCGGTAATCGAATCGGTCACCAATTGCCCGTTTACCCCGCCCAATTCCAAATTCAAGCTGCTGGACTCGCGAAATATCAAATCGGCCGATGTGGCATCGATGGCCGCTATACCCTGACCATTGGCACCTGGTCCCGGCGAGAAGCTATTGTTTATGTCCACAATGCCGGCGTAAGAACCGCTGCCGGATACCGGGCCGTTCAAAGTCAGATGCGAACCGGCGATGCCGACCGTGCCATCGTTGATGAGGGGACCGCTGATGCTGCCGTTGCCGCCGAAGCTTCCCGCTTGAATCTCGGTCAAAGCCTGGCTCCAAACGCCGTCCACCCGGGTAGTGCCGGCGGTTTGCCGGTAAGTGCCTGAGCCGGTAAAAGTTGCGTTGCTGGTCACCCGCACATTGCCAGAATTGATGACGGTCGATTGATTGTTGAGGATGAAATTGCCGTTCAGCAATAAATCGCTGGCAGAGCCTCCCGAGCCGCTGATAATCAAACTGCCGGGGCCAAGCATCCCACCACCGGAAAGCACGGCCGATTGCACTCTTAATTCGCCCGGGCCCGACAATATGCCGCCAGTCTGCACGTAACGGCTGACCTCCGTGCTGGTGTGCTGCAAATTGACGGTGCCGTTGTTTATAGTAAAGGTGCTGCCCAGGTTAAGTAGCTTGGTTGCCGCGGACGAAAAATTGACGGTGCCTCCGGATACCGTGGTGGAATTGCTTACCGAATAATCGCCGGCGATAGTAGTTGTCCCGCCGCTGAACACCGCATCGGTGGCGGTAAGTGCAACGCCGGCGTTGACTAGATTGGTTCCGCCGCTAAAGGTGATATTAGCCGTGCCGAGATTGGTGCCCGCATTGAATTGGTGGTTGCCCGCGCCGAATTGCAAGGTACCGTTACCGGTGAAATTGCCGGAGTGGGTATCGCTGCCGGTAAAATTCAATACGCCGGCATCTACAAATGTGTTGCCGGTGTAACTGTTAGTACCGTTTAAGATCACCGTACCCGACGTGGTTTTATTCAAGCCGACGTTGCCGGCCAGATTGGCGTTGACCGTGCCGGCTTGAAGATCAAAAGCGCTGTTCGACGTTAAAGTGCCGGCGCCCATAATCGAGCCGGACAGTAATTGCACACCTGCCACAGTATCGTTATTGTTACCCAAATCGAAACTACCGCCGTTGACGATCAAGCTGGAGGCGTTGGCGATCACATTGCTGGCGCCGAGGGTCAGGGTGCCGGCGCTGACCTGAGTGCTGCCGGTGTAGGTATTGGCGCCGCTCAGCGTTACGGTGCCGGCGGTGGTTTTGTTCAATCCGACACTGCCGCCTAACACAGCGCTGACCGTGCCGGCTTGCATATCAAACGTGCTGTTCGAGGTTAACGTGCCAGTGCCGGTGATCGACCCCGACAACAATTGCACGCCGGCGACGGTGTCGCTGTTGGCACCCAAATCGAAACTACCGCCGTTGACGATCAAGCTGGAGGTATTGGCGAGCACATCGCTGGCGCCCAAAGCCAACGTGCCGGCGCCGACTTGCGTGTTGCCGGTGTACGTGTTGGTGCCGCTGAGCGTCACGGTGCCGGCAGTGGTTTTGTTCAAGCCCACACTGCCGCCTAACACAGCGCTGACCGTGCCGGCTTGCATATCAAACGTGCTGTTCGACGTTAACGTGCCCGTGCCGGTGATCGACCCCGACAACAATTGCACGCCGGCGACGGTGTCGCTGTTTGCGCCCAAGTCGAAGGTACCCCCGTTGACCACCAGACTGGAGGCGTCGGCAATCACGTTGCTGTTGCCCAAAGCCAACGTGCCGGCGCTGACTTGCGTGTTGCCGGTGTACGTGTTGGTGCCGCTTAGCGTCACGGTGCCGGCAGTGGTTTTGTTCAATCCGACGCTGCCGCCTAACACAGCGCTGACCGTGCCGGCTTGCATATCAAACGTGCTGTTCGACGTTAACGTGCCAGTGCCGGTGATCGACCCCGACAACAATTGCACGCCGGC